>UQLW01000004.1 GCA_900542005.1 uncultured Eubacteriales bacterium | reverse complement strand
ATCAACGCCGGGGCCCTTTTTATATTACGGTCAGCGGGTTACAGAAAGGGGAGAGACGCTACCCCGCATTCGCCCAGCGCCTCGCCCTCCCCGAAGCGGCCGTGGAAATCCGAGCCGCCGGTGATCCCAAGGCCATGGGCATGGGCCAGCTTCAGGCAGCGCTCGATATCGCCGGGGCGGTGCTTGGGATGGTAGGCTTCGATTCCCCAAAGCCCGGCCTGGACCAGGGCGGGCAGTGCGGCGAAGTTATCATACTGGCCGGGGTGGGCCAGCACAGCCCTGCCGCCCGCCCGGACGATGCAGCGCACGGCAGCGGCCGGATCGGCAGTGGGGAAGGCCAGGGGAGCGACAGGCGGCTCCCCCTTGGGCCCCCGCTTGAACAGCCTTTGATAAAGGGCGCCATAGAGGCCATCGCCGCAGCCGGCGTCCATCAGCGCCTGCATGATGTATTGCTTGCACAGGTCGCCGCCGGGGCCGGCGTAGCGGCGCACCGCCTCCAGTGATACCGGATATCCAGCCTGGGCCAGCTGGGCCGTACACCGGGCTATGGCTTCGTTACGTCCCTGGCGGATCGGGCGGCAAAAGTCCTCGACTGCCGGGCGTCCCTGCTCGGGGAGCTGATAGGCCAGCAGGTGCAGCGGCCGCCCGTCCGCCTGGGTGCAGCTGATCTCTACCGAGCCGAATACTGGCAGCCCGCAGGCGTGGCCTGCCGCTTCCAGCTGGGGGATTCCCTGCATCGTGTCATGATCGGCCAGGGCCAAGCCCGAAAGGCCTGCCTGCCGGGCCATGCACACCAGCTCCTGGGGTGCGTGCTCGCCGTCGGACCAGTGGGAGTGGACGTGAAGGTCATACATGGACGGCTCCTCCCGGTTCAGGCATAGGCGGCCAGCTCCTGGGCCGCATAGTCCATCCGATAGTCAATGGGCACCATCTTGCGCTCGCGCATTTCATAGCGCCAATCGGCCAGGGTCTGGATGGCGATCTCATCGTGGAATACGCCAACCATGGCCGCCCCCTCCTTTTTAAGGTCCAGGATCATGCCCATGACCCATTCCTTGCTGCGGGCGTCCAGGGAGGCGGTGGGCTCGTCCAGCAGCAGCAGGCGGGGCTTGGTAATCAAGGCATTGGCGATGTTCAGGCGCTGCTTCTCGCCGCCGCTGAAGGTGGCCGGATACATGTCCCACAGCTGGGGTGCGATGCCTACCTTTTCCAGGTACTCGGCGGCTCGGTCCCGGGCAACGCCTGCGGCGGCACCCCGGGCCGTCTGGGTCTGGGTGAGGATATCAATGGCCGACACCCGGGGGATTACGCTAAAGAATTGGGATACATAGCCGATTTCACAGCTCCGGAGATGGATAATCTCCCAGGGCTCGGCTGTGGCCAGGTCCACTGTGCTGCCGTCCTGGCATCGATAGCGGGCGTGGCCGCCGGTGGGCGTATAGGTGCGGTATATGCATTTGAGCAGTGAGGATTTGCCGGAACCGCTGGGGCCGGTGACAGCCACCAGCTCGCCGGCCCGGGCCTGGAAGCTGATCCCGTCAAAGCCCTCGATCTGGGCGTCGCTGCGGATGTGCATGACGAACTTCTTGGAAAGCTGATCAATCTGTAGCATGGAATGGACCTCCTGTTAGGTTGAGCGCATGGCGCGCCTGGGCGGGGAAATATGGCTCGCACTGCCGGTACAGCGCTGGCGAGCGGAAGGCGCAGACAAAATACTGGCCGCTGGTAAGCTCGGCTGCGGCCAGCCGGCAGCCCTGGCTGGACAGGATAGCGGCCGCAGCGGCAAAATCCCATAGCTTCAGGTGGGTGCTGACATAAAAGCCGCAGCGCTCCTGGGCGATGGCGCACAGCTCCAGCGAGGCGCAGCCCATATACCGCACCCCCTGGAACCGCACCGCCAGGGCATAGGGGTCGGCGCCCATTTGGGTGAAGCGCTGCATGGTTTTATAGCCCATATGGAGGATCCCCTCCTCCGGCGATTGATCCCCGGAGGCTGCAGCCGGGCTAACGCCGCCTTCGTGGAGCCTGTCCACCGCCACGTCCAGCACCAGGCCATAGGCGGGCGCGCCGCCCCGCAGCAGAGCCACTGAGATGGCGTAGCCCCGGCCGTAGTGCAGGTAGTTGGTGGTGCCGTCGATGGGGTCGATCACCCAGGTAAAGTCCGAGCTTCCCTGAAAGCCTCCCCCTTCCTCGCCCAGCACGCTGTGGGTAGGATAGGCCCTCCGGATAGAACGGGTGAGGTATTGCTGCACCCATAGGTCATGATCGGTGACAATATCGCTGTGGCCGTTCTTGGGGCGTGCCTGCAGGGCCTCGGACTGCCGCATGCTCCGTAGCTTATGCCCGCATCCGGTTACCAGGCTGCGGGCAAAGGCGGCCATGGCGTCGATGGATTCAATCATAGCGCACCCCATTGTCCCCGATGAAGTCGTTCCGGTAGTGGAGCGTAGCCACCTCCTCGCCATTGATAAAGGCGGCGAGGATGACGGGAATGGGCCCTTTCTTGCTGACAAGCAGCAGGTCGGCGCACTTGCCCGGCTCGATGGAGCCCAGACGGTCGTCCACCATGACGGCCCGGGCCGGGTTGTAGGTCGCCATATTAACCGCCTCAGGCAGGGTGAGCAGGCCGCGCTCCTTGAGCTGGAATACTGCGTGCAGGATGGCGGCGGGGAAGTAGTCGGATACCAGGATATCCGCACAGCCGGCTTGTACTGCCTCCAGGGCTGACAGGTTATTGGAGTGGGAACGGCCCATCAGCACGTTGGTAGCCCCGACCACCACCTGCATGCCCAGCTGGCGGGCCCGCCGGGCTACCGAAAGCTCTACGGGGAATTCGCAGATGCGGGCATGCAGCGACTGGGTTACATAGTCCAGCTTGGCGGGGCTGTCGTCGTCATGGGACGCGATCGGGATGCCGGCCTCAAAGGCCATATCGGCAGCTGCGGCCAGCTGCCCGGCGGTGAGCTTGGCCCGGCCCATGCGCTCCGCCAGAATTTGCTCCTTCTCGGCGTCCGTCTGCTGGCCCAGCATAACGTGCTGCTTGAAAAATTCCAAATCCCGGTATTGCCCCTGTCCCGGGGTATGGTCCATGAAGGAGAGAAGCTGCATATCGCCCCGGCGGATGAAGTCCAGCAGCATGGGGTATCCCGCCGTGTTGGTAATCTCATAGCGGCAGTGGAAGCGGTGGCGGATGATATGGTCGCCCTCATGGAAGGTGCGGATCAGGCTAATCAGCCGTTTCAGGTTTTCCGGACTGCGCAGCTGGTTGCGGCGGACCGCGTTCTCGCCGCCGCCCCGGCTCACATCCATGATCGTCAGGGAGTGATACATGGTGGTGATCCCCTGGGCGACCAGCTGCTTCTCCTGCTCCCGCATGGCCAGCTCAAAGTCGATCATGCTTTGGGGCCGGGGCTGGATCACCGTCTCGATGTTATCCGAGTGGATATCGATAAAGCCGGGCAGCAGATAGGCGCCCGCCGCGTCGACCAGGCGGGCGCCGGCATAGCGGGCGGCAAAGCCGGCCCGCTGGGAAACCTCCTGGATCAGCTGGTTGCGGATGTAAACGGAGGCATTCTCCAGCACCCGGTCCCGAAGGACGACGACGGCGTTGGTGATAACGGTATCTTGCATGGCTTCCTCCTACAAAAGCGAGCTGACCAGGGTCTGCGTATAGACATGGAGGGGGTCTTCCAGGATCTGGTCGGTCAGCCCCTCCTCCACGACGCGGCCGCCCAGCATGACCATGGTGCGGTCAGACATCATGCGGATCACGGCCAGGTCGTGGCTTACGATCATCATTGCGATCCCCAGCTCCTTCTGGATGGAACGGATCAGGTCGAGGACCTTGGCCTGTACGCTCAGATCCAGGCCCGTGGTCACCTCGTCCAGCAGGAGAATGGGCGGATTGTTGGCGATAGCCTTGGAGATCTGGACGCGCTGCTGCATGCCGCCGGAAAAGACCCGGGGCTGGTCGCGCAGCCGTTCGGTGGGTATTTCCACATGCCGCAGCAGCTCGGTGCTGCGGCCAATCATGCCGCCGGCGTCGCGGTTACCGGCAGCGATGAGCTTTTCAGCCACATTGGCGCCGGAGGACAGCTTCATCCGCAGGCCCAGCATGGGGTTTTGATAGACCATGCCCATCAGGTGATTGCGCAGGTAGCGGCGCTGCTGGCTGCTGGCATCCAGTATATTGGCCTGCCCCTGCTGATACAGCGAAAGATAGGCCGCGCCGGAGGTGGCGGGCTGGTCAAAATACAGCGTTTTGAGCAGCGTGCTTTTGCCCGAGCCGGATTCGCCGACAATGCCCAGAATTTCACCGGGGTAGAGCTGGAAGCTGACGTCGCGCACCGCCCATATGGTATGGCATAGGGGGCAGCGCCCCTTATCGAGCTCCCTGTGGGCGCGGCAGTAATCGCAGCCCTCGCCAAAGCGGACGGTGATGTGCTTACCCTCCATAACGGGCGTCCTTTTATCCATGGGCCTCCTCCTTCTTCTGCTGTGCGTTGCGCCGCTTGAGGCAGTAGCCGGTATCCGAGCACTGGTAGAAGCGTTCGCCGCTCTGGGGGTCGAAGATCTCGTCGAAATAGACGTTCTCCGCGCCGCACAGGCGGCATCTGCGGCCGGACATATCCTCCTGGCGGAAGGGATGGTCGTCAAAGGCCAGCGAGACCACCGGGGTATGGGGCGGCACGGCGTAGATCTTTTTTTCCCTGCCGGCCCCGAAAAGATACAGGCATTGGGCCTCATGAAGCTTGGGGTTATCGTACCGGGGGATGGGGCTGGGATTCATGACATAGCGGCCGTCCACCGTCACCGGGTGATCCGCCCCCCGGAAGGGGGAGCCCCGGGTCAGCAGCTGCTCGAAGAGGTTGACCCAGATCCCGGTATACTCGGCGTCGGCATGAAGCTGGCGGGTGACCTCCTCATGGGCATCCACGCTGCGCAGCGGCTCCGGCGTGGGCACCTGCAGCACCAGCACCTGGTCGGCCCGCAGCGGCTCCTCAGGGATGCGGTGACGGGACTGGATGATATCTGCTTCGGTAGTGTCGGTGGTGGTTTCCACGCCGGTGGTGGCCTGAATCAGCCGCTTGATGCTGACCGCGTTGACGCTGTCGTCGTTGCCCTGGTCGATAACCTTGAGCCGGTCTTGGGGGCCGATCAGGGACATGGTCAGCTGGATGCCGCCGGTGCCCCAGCCCCGGCCGATGGGCAGCTCCCGGGAGCCGAAGGGCACCTGATAGCCGGGGACGGCAATGGCGTGGAGGACGGCCCGGCGGATTTCGCGCTTGGAGCCCTCGTCCAGGAAGGCGAAGTTATAATCATGGCCGTTATTGCTTTGCATCGTGTTCAAGGCTCCTTTTCCGCATTCTCAGGCTGTCAAGCTTGGACTGGAAGGTGACGTAATGGGGCAGCTTCAGGTGGGAGATAAAGCCGTTCATCTCCAGGCAGTCGCCATGGAGCAGGACAAATTCCATATCACTGGTGGGGCTGTCGATGGAGAGGGTCAGGGCATGGTCCAGCACCGACATGGCGATGGCCTTGGTATCATTCCGCCCCATGACGCAGCCGTAGCCCACGCCAATCCCCTCGCCGCCGGCGCGGGTTCCCATAAGCCCTTCCACCTCGGTGACGAAGATATCGCCCACATACCAGCTTTCGCCCTCTGCCAGCGGGTAGTCCACCTCAATCTCCAGGCTGCCATAGCGCAGCTCGCCGATGGTGGGGTGGGACATGCCAAAGCCGCGGATATCGCTGTAGGCCAGGCCGGACACAAAGCCGGTATCAGCCCGGGTCAGCGTCTGCAGGATGGCGCTGCGGGGGGCGGGCAGCGGCAGCTTTTCCATGGTAACGTCGCAGGGCTCGGAAGAATCCTCCTCGACGGCCTCCAGGAGCCCCTCCTCCCGCAGCAGGTCCAGCACGCGGGGCGCCTTATCATCCAGGGATACCGCGCCGGCCTCCGCCGCCCGGGCCTGAAAATCCGCGCGCCAGCGCTGAAGCTGCGATTCATCCTCCTGGGCCAGGTCAAAGTTCAGCAGCCGGTGGACGTAATCATAGCTGGGCCCCAGCATCTGCCCGCCGGGGATATCCTTGAAGGCGGAGCTGATGCGGCGCCGGATATGCATATCGTCGCCGCGCACGGTGTGGGAGGTATAGTTCCGGGGCAGCGTGCTGCGGTAGGCGCGCAGCAGAAAGACCGCCTCCTCCGGGCTTCCCTCGCATTGCTTGAGCGCCAGGGCCGCGTAGTCCGGTGCATAGAGCCCCGCCTCAGACATGATCCGGTCAATCAATAGCCCCATCCGGTCCCGCAGCACGCCGATCTCCACCGGCGTGCCGCCGGCGGACCGATATTCCTTCAGCAGCTCAATGGAAGCGTCGATGGCTTCCTGGCCGCCGGTTACCGCAACATAACCCATCAGCCGTTCCCTCCCATTGTGATTTTCCGGGGCGCGCCCATAATATCCCCCTGGGGTGTCAGGAAAAAGAAGTCAACCCCGCAGGGAAACTCGAAGGCCAGCTCCTGACGGGCGCGGAGCCAGGCCAGCCCCTCCTCGGGCAGGGTGATTTCCAGGCTGCCGTCCACGCCGGGGCCGCGCAGCTGCGACCGGGGCCCGCCGGTTAAGCGCTCCAGCGCAATCAGGATGGTAGCGCTTTTGTGGGGCTCGGGCAGCGTGCCGGCCTTGGCGCGGGCCAGCACCTCCCGGCAGGGCGCCCCGCAGCCCAGGGGAAGAAAGATGTAATCGGCCTCTTCCAGCGGCGAGGGAAGCCCATAGGTCAGCTCCCGCAGCTGCCCGGACAGGGCGCTGCAGCCCCATACCGCGAAGGTGCGCCAGTTATCCAGCAGCGTCAGGCCCGCGGCCACCAGCGGCGCGTGCTCCGGCGGCAGCTTCTTGAGGCTATCCTGGATGCTGAAGATAACGCCGGGTCGGGCCAGGGCGTTCATCAGCGCCTTGAATACCTGCTGGCAATCGAAAACCGGATCAAACCGGGCTTCAGTAATCATATTGGAAATTCCCCCTATCCTCGGTTAATATTCCACATCCAGCGTATTGAACTCAACCCTGGACGGGGCGTGCTTTTGGATATCAAGCGCTGTACGGCGGCGGATGGCCTGCTCCTGGTCAAGAAGCGCTGCAAGGATACCGGCCTGCTCCGGCAGCGAAGCCTTCAGCGCAGCGTCCAGCACAGCGGCATGCAGCACCTTGTCCATGTCGTCGCCGGCCATCAGGGCAAAGCCCTTCTGGCCCGCCATTTCCACCAGGGCTTCGCAGGCCAGCATTTCTCCCAGGTAAAAGTCAGCCTTGGCGACCGTCTCCTTCATGCGGATCATGACCAGCGTTTTCTTCGGGCGGCGGATCACGGTGACCGGGTACCGCTCCATCAGGGGGGCGGCCAGCTGCCGCAGGACTTCGCCGGACGCCCGCCCCATAATGGCGGAGAGGCGGCGGGGCGTAAGGGTTTGGCTGTCTGTCATGTCAGATCCTACCTTTCTTTTCCTTGAATGCGGTAAAGCCCAGCTCCATTATGTAGGTGAAAGCGAGCACCAGGGCGATAGCCACGATAGCCTGGCCATAGGCGTATCGGGTCATGCAGTTGGAGATGACGTAGCCGATGCCGCCGGCTCCCACCGTGCCCAGCACCGAGGAGGCCTCGAAATTGCTTTCAAAGCTGATGGAAGTCCAGGCCAGGATGCCGGTAAAGGCCGAGGGCAGCACCGCGCCGAAGAAAATTTTGACGCGGCCGGCGCCCATGGCCCGCAGGGCCTCTAGGGTTTCCTCGGGCACCTCCTCGAAGCACTGGGCAAAGGAGCGGGCAAAAAAGGAGGTGCTGAAGATGCAGATGCCGATAATGCCCGCCGATGGGCCGAAACCCACGCAGACCAGCACCAGGAGGACCCAGATGATGGAGGGGATAGCACGCAGGAAGGTGAGAGCGGCGGAGAGGACGCTGGAGAGCCAACGCAGGGGCGTGAGATTCTTAGCCAGCAGCACCGCCAGGAACATGCCGCCCACCATGCTGTATACGGTGGAGAGCACAGCTACGCCAATGGATTCCATCAGCGCGGTACATGTAATCCCCAGCTGGCTGAAATCCACTTTGGCCAGCTTGCCGACGGCCTCCGGGATGCGGGAGACCCCTTCCAGAAATTGAAGCCAATCGACCTTCATCAGAAACAGCGCGGCGAGGCCGGCCGCCAGAAAGAGGATCAAAAACCATTTCACGACCCGGTCCCGGGCGGGATCCTTGGTGCGGATGCGGCCCCTCCGGTCCCGGGGCAGGGGATGGGGGCCTTCGGCGGGCCGCTCAGGCAGGCCCTTTTGCAGCGCGTCGATGCGCTCGGTCATGCAAGCACCTTCTTTCTCAGGAAATTCGTCAGCATATCCACAAGGATGACGATCGCCGCTACCAGCAGGATGACGCCCATGGCCGAGTGATAGCGGAACTGCTTGATGTAGCCCATCATGATCAGGCCAATGCCGCCTCCGCCGACAGCACCCACCAGGGTGGAGGAGCGGATATTGACCTCCAGCGAGTAGAGCAGCCAGGAGATGAAGCCTGGCAGCGAGGCGGGCATGATGACCTGGGTAATGGTGGTGAGCCGCCCGGCCCCTACGGCATCCATGGCCTCCAGGCTTTCGCCGCCCACCTCGTCAATGATTTCCATGAAGGAGCGGGTCAGAAAGCCGCAGGTGGTGATAAGCAGCGCCAGCACGCCTACCACGGTGCCGATACCAAAGGCCATGATCAGAAGGAAGGTCCAGATCATGCTGGGGATATTGCGCCCAAGGGAGGCCAGCAGGCGGATCAGCTTTTTCAGCGGTTTCCATGGGGAGGTCGTGTTAGCCCCCAGGAAGGCCAGGCCCAGCGACAGGATACCGGCGATCAGGCTGGCGGAGACGGCCATGGAAACCGTTTGCACCACGCCCTCCAGGATCGTGCCCCAGTCGGCGATCTTGGGCGGCAGCAGATCCTGGAAGATAAAAAGCCAGAAGTTTTCCATGCTGACCAGAAATTCAAAGGGCTGATACCGGGTATGGAAGGTGGCGGCTGCAAAAAGCACGGCGATGACGCCGAAAGCGGCGAGGGCGAGACGGCGCTCCTTTTGGGGGACGAGCGCGATTCGGGAGCCTTTATGCATGGACTGCGATTCCCTCCTCCAGGCCCACGGTGAGCTGCTCAATGGGCGTGTCGTAGATGGTTTCGATCATGGAGGTGGTCAGCTTGCCGGGCGTATCGTCAAAGACGACCCGGCCCTGATGGATCCCCACGATACGGTCGGCATAGGCCATGGCCACGTCCACCTGATGGAGGTTGACAATGCAGGCGATGTTGCGGGTCTTGGCCATCTGATGAATTTGGTCCATGATGATCTTGGATGAGCTGGGATCCAGGGAGGCGATGGGCTCGTCGCACAGAAGAAGCGCCGGGTCCTGCATCAGCGCGCGGGCGATGCCGACGCGCTGCTTTTGCCCGCCGGAAAGCTCCCCGGCCTTCTTGTAAATCATTTCATTCAGGCCGATCATCTTGAGTATTTCCAGGGCCTTGCGCTTGTCCTCTTCGCTGTAGCGGCCCAGGACGGCATCCATGGTGGACATATACCCCAGCCGTCCGTGCAGCACATTTTGAAAGACAGAGAGCCGGTAGACCAGGTTGAAGGATTGGAAGATCATACCGATGCGGCGGCGCGCGGCCTTGAGATCCTTTTCCTTCTTCAGGGTAGCCATCTCAGCGCCCTCAAAAAGGATGCTGCCGGCCGTCGGGTCGATCATGCGGTTGATGCAGCGCAGAACGGTGGATTTTCCGGCCCCCGAGGGGCCGATGATCACGACCACCTCCCCGGGGGCCACATCAAAGCTGACGTCCTCCACCGCGCGGGTTTGTCCGTAATATTTCTTGAGGTTTTTCAGCTTGAGTACCTTTTCCATGGACGGCTCCTTATCAGTCGGAGAGGTTATATTTTTCTTTCAGCTCGCGGATATAGTCATAAGCGCTGTCCTCGATGGCAACATACCGTTTGGGTTCCTTGCCCTCCTCGTCGCCGAAGTATTCCGGATCGTCGTAGCTGAGCAGGAATTCCTTGACCTTATCCTTTAGCTCCTGAGGCAGATCCTTCTGAATGGCGATGGGGGATCCGGGGATCGTGGGCGACTTGTGGATGATCTTCAGGTCGCTCTCCTTGACGTTGCCGGCTTCGATCTGGTTTATATAAGTGCCGGAGGAAACGGCGGCGGCGTCGACATTGCCCTGGACAACGGCCTGAAGGGACGCGGCATGGGAGCCGGCAAACATGGCGGACTTAAAGTATTTCCCGTCGGTATGCAGGTCGTCGAAGGTCAGGCCCAGCTCAGGCATGGCGTTAAGAATCTCATTGGTAGGCACCACGTTGCCCGAGGTGGATTCAGGATCGACAAAGGCAAAGGTCTTATCCTTGAGGTCGGCCAGCGTCTCAATATCGCTGCCGGCGGGCGCAACGATGTAGGATTGATAGCCGCCGTCCGTGCCCTTCTCAGCCGTGACGCATATGCACTCGGCGCCGGCCCGCTCGGTGGCGGTCACATAGGAGAAGGGGCCGAGAAGCGCCAGCTGCGCGTTGCCGGTACGCATGGCCTCTACGGCGGCGCTGTAGTCGGTGGCGCGATAGGTGGTAACCTTGACGCCCAGCGCCTCGCTCATTGCGACGGCCATGTTATCCCGCAGCTGCACGGATTTTTCCGTGTCCTCCCCGGGAATCAGGACCATGACGAATTCGTCCAGGCCATACTTGTTGGCCTGCGTGCCAGCGGAGCAGCCAGCCAGGGAAGCGGCCGCCAGGGTTGAGGCAAGGGCCAGCGCAGCCCATTTTTTGCGGATGTGCATGGGAATGATCCTCCTTCAACGCGATTTTGCGGAGGGGACGGATTCGGGGCAAAGGGACCGGGATATCCCCCCGCAAATCATCCTCAGCATAGTAAGCCCCGGTAAAGGCGCCAAGTATCTTCCGAAAAAAACAAGTAAAAACAATTCCAGTTGGGTTGTCCCCTTTTTTTCGATCTGCTATAATCCGCAAAGGGAAGGGGGTGCAGGAGGACGAAAAACCTGAACGACTGGACTGTCATCGTGGATGAAATCATCCGCGGGGTGGAAAAGGGAAAATTCCGCAAGGGGGAAAAGCTGCCCAGCGAAAACAAGCTGGCCGCCCGGTACGGCGTACCCCGGGCGGATGTACGCAAGGCCTATGGGCGCCTGAAGGAGCTGGGCTATATCTACTCCCTGCAGGGCAGCGGCAGCTTCTTTGCCGGCCGCCGGGAGAAGATCCCCCTTTCTATGATTAGCGGCGGCAGCTTTACCCAGAAAATGCAGGCGCTGGGGATTCCATATGAGTCTCAAAATATTCTGGCCAAGCGCATCGGGTACAACGGGCCGATCTATGAATGCCTGGGGGCGGAACGGGGCGACCCGGTGTGGAAGATCGTGCTGCTGCGGATCCTGAACGGCGAACCGGCCGCCCTGCACACCCGCTACCTGCCGGAAAAGTATTTTCCGCAGCTAAGCCGGGATGCCGGTTCGATCACTTCGTCCTTTGCCTACCTGCGGCAGAACGGCTTTTGCGATTTCTACAGCGCCGATGGACAATTCACCCTGGGGCTGCTGAGCAAGCGCGAGCGGGAGCTTCTGGGGCTTACAGGCTATGCCACGGGGCTGACGCTCAGCAGCAAGACCCTTCGACGGCCGGACGGGGCCGTGCTGGAGCTGTACCATACCGTATACCGGGCGGACCGGTTTGTCTTTCTGCTGTAGGCGGAAAAGCGAAGGAAATTCAGGCCTCCTGGGAGCGAAGGCCCTTTACATCGAAGGGTTTTATGATAAAATAATAGGGGTATCCATTGTGAAGAAGGAGAGATCACGATGAAAAGAATGAAAACCCCTGTATTGTTGAGCCTGTTCCTGGCGGCGGCCATCCTGCTGGCGGCCTGTTCCTCGGCTACCGGCGGAACCGACGCTATGACCGGCACCTGGGAGCTGAGCAGCGCGGAAGCCTCCGGTATCACGCTGTCCAAGGAGGCCCTGAGCAGCATGGGCCTGTCCGACAGCCTGACCATGGAGTTCAACGGCGGCAAGTTTACCGCCAACTTCGCCGGGGAGACCGGCGAGGGGACCTACAAAATTGAGGGCGACAAGGTGACCATGACCTCCGAGGGCGAGGATATGGTCGGCACCCTGGTAGACAATGAGCTGCATATCGAGGAATCCGGCGCGACGCTGATCTTCACAAAAAAATAAACCGGCGATCCGGCCATAGGGCTGCCTGAAGGGGCGGCCCTTTTTTGATCCATAGCCTTGGCCACGGAAAAACCCTTGACAAGGAAGCGCCTGTCTGTTATCATTATTCCCACCATGAAGAGTGCGCGAGAGACAAGCTCGTTGACCGCACAGCAACCTGCCGTCCGGCAAGGTGCTAAGGCTTGACCGATGGATGGACAATCCAAATTGAAGGCAGACACCCCATCGGCGCGATGGGGTGTTTTTTTGCGGCATGCAATATTTTTACCGCCGTCAGGCGGTTAGGAGGATGGATAAGATGATGAAGCGCTATTTTACCTCTGAGTCGGTAACCGAGGGGCATCCTGATAAGCTCTGCGACCAGATTGCCGACGGCGTACTGGACGCGATCTTCGCTCAGGATCCCCAGGCGCGTGTGGCCTGCGAGGTCATGGCGGCCACCGGCATGGTGATGGTGGCCGGCGAGATTACCACCTCGGCCTATGTGGATATCCAGTCGGTGGCCCGTAATGTGATCCGGGAGGTGGGCTACGACAAGAGCGATTACGGCTTTGACTATAAGACCTGCGCCGTGCTTACCTCCATCAACGAGCAGTCGCCGGACATCGCCCTGGGCGTTGACCGGTCGCTGGAGGCCAAGCAGGGCCATGGTGACGGCCTGGACATCGGCGCGGGTGACCAGGGCATGATGTTCGGCTTTGCCTGCGACGAGACGCCGGAATATATGCCCCTGCCTATCGCCCTGGCCCACCGGCTGGCGATCCGCCTTTCCCAGGTGCGCAAGGACGGTACCCTTCCCTATCTGCGGCCCGACGGCAAAACCCAGGTAACGGTGGAATATGATGAAAACGACCGGCCTCTGCGGGTGGAGACGGTGGTGGTATCGACCCAGCACGACCCGGACGTAACGCTGGAAAAGATTGATGAAGATCTCAAAGAACAGGTGATCCGCCCGGTATTGGGCAAGTGGATGGATGAGGCTACCTGCGTCTATACCAACCCCACCGGCCGGTTTGTGACCGGCGGCCCCCACGGCGATACCGGGCTGACCGGCCGCAAGATCATCGTGGATACCTACGGCGGCTATGCCCGCCATGGCGGCGGCGCCTTCTCCGGCAAGGACCCCACCAAGGTCGACCGTTCCGCCTGCTATATGGCCCGCTACCTGGCTAAGAACATCGTAGCCGCAGGCCTGGCGCGCAGGTGCGAGATCCAGCTGGCCTATGCCATCGGCGTGGCCAGGCCCGTATCGGTGCGGGTAGAAACCTTCGGCACCGGGACCATCAGCGATGAGGAGATCGCCCAGCGGGTGATGGAGCGGGTGGACCTGCGGCCTGCGGCCATTATCGCCGATTTGGACCTGCGCCGCCCCATTTACCAGGCTACGGCTGCCTACGGCCACTTTGGCCGGGCGGATCTGGATCTGCCCTGGGAGCGTCTGGATAAGGCCGAACTGCTGAAAAAGGCATAACCCAAAGAAAAAGGGGGCGTATGCTCCCTTTTTTTCGTTTCCCGGGCAACTTCCGGACTGTTCGTTACGTCTGATTCATAAGGGTATTTCTAAACCTGCAAGGATACGAGAATGAGGAGGAGGACACATGGGCAGATGGGGGAGAAGCAAGCCTAAAGGCCAGCCGGCGGAGGAGGGCGCGGATCAGCAGGGCAAGAGACGGTTCCGCTGGACGATAGGCCGGATTATAGCGCTGTCATTGGCGGGAGCCGCAGTGCTGGCCCTGACCTTTGCCGGCCTGCACTATTATAACTTAATGCGGAATCCGGGTTCGGCCTTCCAGACGCAGCCTGCACCATCCAGCACGCCGGCGGCGACGGCAACGCCTCCGGGCACCGGTACGGCTGCGGCGACGCCCAGCCCAACGCCGACGCTCAGCCCCTATGAGCTGCTGCAGGCCAATGCCGATTATTCGCTGATGGACGGGATCGTCAATGTGCTGCTGGTGGGCGTGGATTACGCGCCGGAGCGGGAAACCTGGGGCGGCAAGCACGAATACCATGCCGACGTGATGCTGCTGCTGGCGGTCAATTTCAAGGAAAACAAGGTGGATATGATCTCCATTCCCCGGGATACCTACGCGAAAATTCCCGGTGTGAACGGCAAATATAAGATCAATGCCTCCATCAACTGCGGGGGCGGGATGCCCGAGGGCCTGCCCAAGGTGTGCGAGGCGGCCAGCTGGATGCTGGGCGGCATCCCGGTAGACTACTATTACGCCGTTACCATGCCGGTGGTCAAGGAGCTGGTGGACGCCATCGGCGGCGTGGAATACGATCTGGACGTGGACTTCACCATGGCCGGCCGCAGCTACAAAAAGGGCCGGCAGTATATGGACGGCCAGGCGGTGCTGGACTATCTGCGGGTACGCAAAAACGTGGCCCAGGCCGGCGACCAGAACCGGATCAACCGGCAGAAGAAGATGCTGCTGGCGCTTTTCAGCGCCTGCAAGGAGCGCAATCTTGTGGTCAAATTCCCGGAGATTGTCCAGGCCTTCCAGGGGAAGCTATTCACCAACATGAGCTTTGACCAGACGGTAGCGCTGGCGCTTTTCGCCTATAACCTGCCGGCCGATAAAATCGCCATGCACTCCATGGGCGGCGCGACGGCGGATATCTATAACTGGGCCTTTGTGCTGACCGACCAGAAGAAGCGGGTGGATCTGATCCGAGAGGTCTACGGCATCGACGTGCCCCAGGAGGTTCAGTATAGCCGCGGCTACTGCATGTGGGAATGGGCCTACATGAAGAGCGGCGTTTACCTGGAAACGGTGGAAAAGATGGAAGCCGCTATGGCCAAGACGCTGGCCGCCGACGCCGCGCTGGCAACGCCGACGCCGTCGCCCACCCCCTCGCCGACGCCGGCTGCCACAACGCCCGCGACCACCACAGCGCCCGCAACGCCGACAGCGCCCGCAACGCCGACGGCGCCCGCGACCACCACGGCGCCTGCGACGACCCTCCCTGACGGCCCGGAGCAGGCCGGCGCCGAGGGGCCCGATAGCCGGAAGGAGGGCCCGCCCAGCGGCGCAGGGCCCCGCTTTGGCCCCGAGGTCCATACGCTGTTGGCCGAGCTGCAGGCGGATATCCGCCATGTCAGCGAGCTGAGAAGCGCCTATGGCGGGGAGAAGAACTGGGCCAAGCGGGCGGCCTCCAACGGCGGCGGCATGGCCGAGAAGGCCAAGGAGCTGACCACGGCCATGGAGGAGATGAAGGCCCGCGCGCTCAAGCTTCGGGATACGGTAGGCTACAGCGGCAGCATGAACTGGAAGGTCAAGCTTTCCTATGATATTGCCGTGGATTTCAGGTAAAAAGGGCACTGGCCCCAACGGAAAGGAAACCGATATGAAAGCGCTCATTCTTGCGGCGGGCTATGCGACCCGCCTGTATCCGCTGACCCTGAACACGCCCAAGGCGCTGCTGCCCATGGGCTCCCGCACGCTCTTGGATATCCTGATGGACTCGCTGACGGGTATCCCGCAGCTGGAGCAGGTGCATCTTGTGACCAACCACCGCTTTGCCGGGCAGTTTGAGCAGTGGGCCGCTGCGGCCCGCCCGCGCTATGGGGCGCTGACCCCCGTGATCTGGGATGACGGCACCGGAGACAACGAAACGCGCCTGGGCGCAATCGGCGATATGCAGTTCGTCATCGAACAGGCGGGGCTCTGCGACGAGCTGCTGGTGGCGGTCAGCGATAATTTCTTCACCTTTGACCTGAAGGATTTCTACGACGCCTTCGCGGCGTCGGGGCAGGATACCATCTGCGCCCAGCCCATGGCGGACCGGGAGGAGCTGAAGCGCTTTGCCGTGGCCCAGCTGGACGAACAGGGAACGGTGACCGACCTGGAGGAGAAGCCCGCCGAGCCCAAGAGCGATCTTGCGGTGTACGGTTTGTATCTCTACCGTGCCGATACGCTGCCGATGGTGCGGCAATATCTGGCAGAGGGCAACTCGCCCGACGCGCCGGGCCACTTCCCCGCATGGCTGTACCGGCGCAAGCCGGTTCACGCCTTCCTTTTCCCGGGCGAGTGCGTGGACATCGGCACGCCCCAGGCCTATG
This sequence comes from uncultured Eubacteriales bacterium, assembly GCA_900542005.1. Taxonomy (GTDB): domain Bacteria; phylum Bacillota; class Clostridia; order Christensenellales; family UMGS416; genus Parachristensenella. Next base: position 109,396 of record UQLW01000004.1, on the reverse strand, counting down.
ACGAAACGCGCCGGCAGTACGAGGGGCGCTAGGCCAAGCCCTCCCTGAATCGCCGCTGCCGGCGATTTTTTACATTTGCGCCGGATGCCGGGAAAAGTGGGAGCTGCAGCGGGAAACCGGGTGTAAACTACCGGTCGGGCCGGGTAAACCAGCCGTCGGTTGCACGGCGCGGGGGGATGTGATAGGCTGCAGGCATCAAAGCAAGGGAGGCAAACGGCATGAAAAAACAGACGCTCGGCCATAGGATTGCAGATTTGCGGAAAGAAAGCGGCATGACCCAACTTGATCTGGCGGGCAAAATGGGCGTTACAGACAAAGCCGTATCGAAATGGGAACGGGATCTGGCCTGCCCGGATGTGAATTCTATGGCTAGGCTTGCCGGGATTTTCGGCGTATCGGTGGACGAGCTGATGCAGGTGAAGGCCGGCACGAATCGAAACCCAAAGGCGGGCCGGTTATACGATACCCTTCAGCTTGTCTTGAAGGCGGTAGCGGTGGCGATGGGGGTTGCGGCCGCCGTCCTTTCCCTGATGAACAAAATTGAGGCCAATTCGGCGGCCGGTATGCTGGGGCTGGGGCTCGCCTGCCTGGCGGTAGCCCAGCTATCGGGCAAGGAGCAGTAATCCGGCACAGCGGCCATAGGCGGGCTTTGGGCTCCGGCGCCGGGGAGCGCTTGTATCTTGGAGGCAGGTGTGGTAGTGTAATGCTATGACGTGTGGGAGGAAAGCATGAAACGACGCATCGGAATCATTACCCTGCTGCTGGCGTGCCTGGGGCTGCTGGCCGCCTGCCAATCCTTTAAGCCCGACCAGCTCTCCATGGCGGACATCGCGGTGGTGGACGGCGCGGGCAAGACGGTGGTTTCCTACGGCATGCCCAGGGAGACCGTGGAGAAAACGCTGGGCCCGGGCAGCGAGGACGAGGATATGAAATGGGTGATCTATGAGGAGGCCAGGCTGTCGGTATGGTATCGTGACGGGCTGGCGGTGGGCTTTATCTGCTCCAACCCGGAATACGCCTCGCCCCGGGGCCTTCAGGTGGGGATGCCGGCCAAGGCTGTGCGGGAGCAATATGGAAATAAGACGCTGAACCGCATGACCGGCAGCGTGGCCGGGGGCAAAAGCTTTGTCTACGGCTATGACACCCGCCGCAAGAAGCCGCTGGACGTTACCCAGAAGCCTGCCTTCAGCGAGGAGTTAAAAAAGCAGGCGTGGTTTACCGCGCTGCTGGATGAGGAGAGCAGCGTGGTGAATTTCAGCGCGGTGGATGGCATGATGGGCAACTACCTGCAGTAAGCCCCTGGATAAAAGGCAGGACGTGCCGAGGCTTCGGCACGTCCTGCTTTGTTTTGGCATCGGGGTCAGTATTGCCCCAGAGACAACCCTTTTTCAATAAAATACCGATAGGTTTCATACATGACGGTGCTGGGGATGGAGTGGTCGCTGTGAAGCATGAAGTTATATCCCTCCTTCATCAGCGGCACCTTGGCCTCCAGCTCCCGGTCGATGACGGCGCGGTCATTGGAATACAGCGCGCGCACGTCGATCCCGCCCATAAAGCAGATGCGGTCGCCATAGAGCCTGTGCAGCTTGACCGGGTCCATGCCGGCTTTAACCTCCAGCACCTGCAGGCAGTCGATGCCCGCCTCGATCATATGGGGCAAAAGCGGCTCCACATAGCCGCAGGAGTGCATGATGACCGGCAGGCTGTGGGCCTTGGCATAGGCGATGGTTTCGATGTGGGCGGGCATGATGAGCGAACGGTACATGCGCGGTGACATAAAGGGGCTGCCCTTATAGCCCATATCCTCATAATACCAGATGCCGTCCGGATAGCCCTCGGCTTCAAAAAGCTGCTTTTGCAGCTCAATGGTGAGCTGGGCATAGGTCTGGGCCATATCGAGCACCCAGTCGGGATCATCCACCATGCCGATGAGCATATGCTCATGGCCGGTTACGGGATGGATGCACTCAAAGACGTTGATCCCGCTCCAGACAAAAAAGCGCCCGGCCTGGGCCGCCGCCTGCCGCTGGCGCCGGTAGCCCTCGAAATCAATCCGCCGGGGGTCAGGCGTCAGGAGCGGCTTGATGCGCGCCCAGTCCTCCCGGGTCTTGATCTGGAAGTCCACATGCTCGGGCGTGGTATCATGGAACTTGTGCCGCCGGAGCGTGGCGCCGTTGCCGTCCAGGTAGGTGATGGTATCGTGCGTTTCCGCGACAACCTGCCGTTCAAAGTCCAGGTCCGCTGTCAGGTTAAAGGCCCAGTGCTCCTGCATATCGAAACCAAAATGATCCTCATAGGATTCGCCCGGAGCGATATGGCCCTGCTGCTGCCATGCCTGGTAGGTATCGTTCCAAAAGTGTTCATAAAGGCCGATGCGGTCCACCGGCTCATGCCGCAGGATGCGCTGCATCCGTTCCTTGCCTGTCATGCGAAACCCCTCCTGTTTTTGCTGGTTTCATTATACCTTCCCGCCGGGCGGGAGGGGTAGGCAAAAAGTCTTGCCAACAGGATAAAAGTATACTAAAGTCAGAAGAAAAGGAGGCGGGATGCATAGAGCTGCCAACCCAATACCTGAACCCCACGCTGCTATGCTGCTACTATTTTGACGGCTACGCCCTGGAGCCGGGGCGGGCCATGCCCGAGCGGACGGTGTACGATTATGAGCTGGAGTATTTCGTCAAAAGCGACGGGGGCATCTATGTGGATGGCCGGTTTTATCCCTTTAAGGCGGGGGAAATGAGCCTGCGGCGGCCGGGGCAGGTGGTGCGCGGCGTGGCGCCCTATGCCTGCTATACGCTGTGCGTGGATATGCTGGGCAATGATAAGCGGGCGGCGGGCTATGAATTCGGCAGCCCGGAGGAGGCGCAGAGCGATTATCACAATCCGCTGCTGCGGGCGATGCCGCCGCGGCTTAAGCTGAAAAAGCCGGAGATGGTGGAGGGGTTGATCCGGCGGATCCAGGAGCATGGCCGGCCGGGAGAGGAGGCGGACGCCTTTGCCTGCAAGGCCAGCCTGGGCCTGCTGCTGAGCGAGATCTTCCTGGAGACGGCGCAGGCCTCGGAGAGCCCGATCCCGCCGGCTGTCCGCGCCGCCCGGGACCGGATCCAGCGGTGCTTTGACCAGCCCCTGACCGTGGAGGAACTCATTGGGGACAGCGGACTGAGCAGGGCTTATTTCCACCGGTCGTTTCAGCGCATGGCCGGTGTTTCGCCGGGCGGGCTCATCAGCCAGCTGCGGCTGGAAAAGGCCAAAAGCCTGCTGGCCATGACCGATTTGCCCATCGGGGAGGTGGGGAATCTGGCGGGCTATGCGGACGGCGCGTATTTTTCCCGGATCTTTAAGCGGCGCACCGGCATGACGCCGCAGCAATGGCGGAGCCGGTATGCCCGGCGCTGAAGCGGGCCCCGGCAAAGCGCGGCTTCGCGCCCGGGTGGGCAGCGGCATAAAAAGAAGGCGGCCGAAGCTTCGGCCGCCTTCTGCGGTGTGGGCTAGCGGGTCACCTGAGAAATTCCACGGATCGCGGAGATGATCCAATCATACTGCCCGCTGGTCAGTACGCTGCCGCAGTATTCGCATTTGCCCGACTGGTTCACGCTCATGGGCGCGCCGCAGCTGGGGCAGTTGACCTGGCTGACGCCTGGGTCATGGGCGGTTTTGACGCCCTTGGCCCGGATCAGCGTCCACTCATAGGTCATGAACTTCTCGCGGCTTCTGTCGCCGGAAACCAGGCTGCCGTCCGCGTCGTTCTCCACATAATCGACAATGCGCGTCTTCAGCAGCACCTTGATGATGTCGTTTACCTCGTCCTGGCGGTAGCCGATTATCTCTGCCGACAGAACGGCGATGCGGTCCACATGGTTGGTCTGGTTGTTGCGGATGTATTCATCCAGCTGGCGCTTGAACTGGTTGTAGAGGGCGTCGGTCATCATGATGCGGATCGGCTCCCACTTCTTGGCCTCCCAGGCCTCCTGCAGCTGCACATACATGTTGGAAACCCGCTCCAGGAAGGCTTCGCGGGAGAAATCGGGATCCTGCTCCCTGAGCTTGGACAGGCCGCTGTCGATCTCCGGCTGGGGCATCTGTACAGGGCCGGAGGATGCGCCGGGGCCGCCAGTGGGCTTTCCGCCGCCCCTGCCGCCTCTGGCGCGTAGGATGATGACGACGATCACCACCAGGATCACAAGACCGATGAGGCTGCCTCCCCCGCCGGAGGAGGAGCTGGAAGAGGAGCTGAAGCTGAAGTCGGAATCCCAATCGGAATCAGAGCTGCTCCAGTCGGAGCCGCCATAGTCGCTGTCGCCGGAGAAATTTCCGGCGTCGGCCAGCCCCGTCAGGGGAAGCATGGCCGCTATAGCCAAGGCAGCGAAAAGCGACAGCAGCGATAGGAGGGCGCGGCGTTTTTTCATGCTGCCCCCTCCTAGCCGTCCAGCTTGGTGCCGCATTCGGGGCAGAAGCCTGCGGGCCCCTCGATCTTGGTGCCGCACTGGGGGCAGAAGGAAACCGCGGGCTCCTTGGGCGGTACCTTGGCGCCGCACTTCACGCAGAATTTGGCGTTTTCCTTCAGCGGCGCGCCGCATTCGGCGCAGCAGCCGAAGGGGGCCTCCTGGATATCGGCGGCAGCCGTGCCGGCAGCGCCGGCGGCCGCTGCCGGGACGGCGCCGGAGACGGAGGCGGCCGGAGCCTGCTGCGGCTGCTGGCTCATCCCCTGGGCCACGGTCTGCTGCATCATACCCGCCATCCCAAAGCCCATCCCCACGCCCATACCGGCCTGGTTGATGGCGTTCATGCCGGGGTTGTTGACCGAGTCGCGCATGGCCTGGGTGGCCTCATAGCGCTGTACCTTATCCATGTTCTGGATGGTGCCGATCATGTTGGCCCGCGTAACCTCGCGGAGGGATTCGTTGACCTCCTCGGGCAGGGTGATGGAGGTGATGGTAAAGGCGGTAATATCCAGGCCAAGCGCCTCAAATTCATCGTCGGCCCCCTGGGTTACGGCCTGGCGGATCTGCTCATAGGCCGTGGACAGCTGGGCTACGGATACGCCCAGGCTGGTGGTCAGGGGGATAAAGTTGGTCACGATATAATCCCGCAGCTGCTCCTGGATGTCCTCCACCGTATAGGTCCGGTTGGTGGAGGAGATCTCCCGGACAAATTTCTGGGGGTCCTTCACCGTAAAGCCGAAGGTGCCAAAGGCCCGAACCTCGACCTGGCCGAAGAGCGGATCGGGCATCAGCACCGGGGTGGGCGTGCCCCATTTGTTGTTCTGGAAGTTGCGGAGGGAGACGAAGTAGACGTCGGATTTGAACTCGCTCTCAAAGGTGCCGAATTTCCAGCCCTTCAGATCGGACAGGATGGGGACGGTCCTGGTAGAGAGCGGATAGGTGCCCTCAGTCAATACGTCGGCAATCGCGCCTTCATTGACAAAGACGGCGGCCTGGCCCGGCCGGACCACGACCTTGGAGTTGTTCTGAATCTCGCCTTTTTCCACGACGAATTTGTAGACTATGGTGTCGCGGCTCTCGTCCTGCCATTCGATAATGTCAAGAAATTGCCGCTTAATGAAGCTGCCTAATCCCATACTGCTTCCTCCTTACCTGTTTTTTTCATTGTACCAGCTTGTCGAAAAAAGCGACAGAGCTTTTTTCAGGAAAAATCATGGTATAATGATTCCTAACACAATATGTCGGCGAAGGAGGGGCCATCCCCCATATCCGCCCCGGCGGGAGAACGAAGCAAAGGAGACGATTTGCATGCAGCCATGGCAGGATGAAAGCTTGACCTTTGAAGAACGCGCCCAGGATCTCGTATCGAGGATGACCCTGGAGGAGAAGATCAGCCAGATGGGATATATGTCCACGGCGCTGCCCCGGTTTGCCCTGGAGGACTATAACTGGTGGAACGAATGCCTGCACGGCGTGGCCCGCAACGGCACCGCCACCGTATTCCCCCAGGCCATCGCCATGGCCGCGGCCTTTGACGAGGAGCTGCTGGCCCGGGTAGCCGCCGCCATCTCTGACGAGGCCAGGGCCAAGCACCATGCCGCCGCCCGGCAGGGGGATTTTGGCATCTATAAGGGGCTGACCTTCTGGACGCCCAATATCAACATCTTCCGGGATCCCCGCTGGGGGAGGGGCCATGAGACCTATGGCGAGGATCCGGTGCTGACCGCCCGCCTGGGCGCCGCTTTTTGCCGGGCGCTGCAGGGCGATGACCCCAAATACCTGAAGGCGGTGGCCACAGTCAAGCATTTTGCCGTGCACTCGGGACCGGAAAAGCTGCGCCATGAGATGGATGTGCAGGTCTCTCTCAAGGATATGAAGGAGACCTACCTGCCGGCCTTTAAGGCCTGCGTGAAGGCGGGGGCTTACTCGGTGATGGGGGCCTATAACCGGGTGAACGGTGAGCCGGCCTGCGGCTCCCGGACGCTGCTTCAGGATATCCTGCGGAAAAAGTGGGGCTTTAAGGGATATGTGGTCAGCGACTGCGGCGCGGTGGAGGACTTCGACCAGCACCACAAGGTTACGGCCGACGGCGCCGAATCGGCGGCGATGGCGGTGAAAAACGGCTGCGACCTGTGCTGCGGCGCGGTCTTTGCCAAGCTGCAGGAGGCGGTAGAGCGGGGGCTCATCGACGAGGCGGCTATTACCGAGTCCTGCCGCCGGCTGATCCTTGCCCGGATGAAGCTGGGCATGTTTGACGATGACGCCCATGTGCCCTATGCGGCCATCCCCTTTGAGGTGAACGATTGCGAGGAACACCACGAGCTGGCCCTGGAGGCGGCCCGCCGCAGCCTGGTGCTGCTGAAGAACGACGGCCTGCTGCCGCTGAACCGGGACCGGCTGCGCACGGTGGCCGTTATCGGGCCCAACGCCGACCATATCCCGGCGCTGACGGCCAATTATAACGGCAAGCCATCGGAATGCTACACGGTGCTGCAGGGAGTCAAGGCCCTCTGCCCGGGGGCGCGGGTGCTGTATGCCCCGGGCTGCACCCTTTCCGGCAAGCCGGATCAGGAGGCATGGGGCGAGCGGCCCGGGGCCGGCCTGGCGGAGGCCATCACCTGCGCCTCGCTGGCCGACGTGGTGATCCTGGTCACGGGCCTGGACGCCACCATGGAAGGCGAGGAGGGCGACGCGGGGGACGGCGACAAGACGAGCCTGGCCCTGCCGGAGATGCAGCAGCGGCTGCTGGAGGCTGTAGCCGGCGCCGGCCGCCCGGTGATCCTGGTGAATATGACCGGCTCGGCCGTGGAGCTGGCGCCTGCGCAGGAAAGGTGCGCGGCCATCCTGCAGGCCTGGTATCCCGGCCAGTACGGCGGCCTGGCCGTAGCCGAAACGCTGCTGGGGCTGAATAATCCCTCCGGCCGGCTGCCCATCACCTTCTATAAGGACCTCTCCCAGGTCCCGGATTTCACCGATTACTCCATGCGGGGACGGACCTACCGCTATCTGACCGAGGAGCCGCTATACCCCTTTGGCTATGGCCTCTCCTATACGCGCTTTGGCTATAGCCAGCTGAAGATATCCAGCGGGAGCCTCAGGGCAGGCGAAGAGCTTACCTGCACGGTAACCGTCGCCAACCGCGGCGAAACCGGCGGCTGGGAGACGGCGCAGCTCTATATGGCCGGCCCTCAGGGCGCGGACGGCCAGCCCCTGCGGGCCTTGAAGGGCTTCAGGAGCCTTTATTTGGAGCCTGGCGACAAAATGAAGGTGACCTTTGTGCTGGAGCCGGAGGATATGGCCTGTGTGCACGATGACGGCGAGGTATGGCTGGAGGAGGGGCAATACCGCCTGTGGGTGGGTGGCCACAACGGCGACGGGCTCAGCGCCAGGCTGGCGGGCTATAAGGCGCTGACCACGGTATTCCGCGTGGAGGGCAGCTTGAAGCTGGAGGACGCATAAGCCGCAGCCTGGGCCCGGTCACAAAAAGGTGCGTACTTGCAGCAAGGCGGAGCATCAGCGAAAATAAGGATAACCATCAGCCCAAAACTCAAGGGGAGGGATATCCAATGGACATGCTGGAGATGATGATGCGCAGAAGGTCGATCCGCAAGTACCGCGCCGCGCGGGTGGAAAGGGAAAAGCTGGAGAAGATCCAGGAGGCAGGGCTCTATGCGCCCAATCCCGGCGGCCGGCAGGGGTCAAAGATCATAATGCTGGATGACGCTGCCCTGATCGACAGGATTGGCGTGATCAACGCGGACTGCGAAAACCGCAACTGGGACCGGGGCGTTTCCACCGACCAGCCCTCGATTATAGATGACAGGACAATCCGCAGCGGATTTTATCAATGCCCGGCGCTGGGGATCGTATGCGTGCCGGAAGCTTCCCGCCATACGGTGAACGGCATTGGCGCGGCCTTTGTCTGCGCGGAGAATATGGTCCTGGAGGCCTATGCGTTGGGCGTGTCCAGCTGCATTGTCGGCCGGGCGGAGGCGACCTTTGCCCGGCCTGAGCTGCAGGCGCTTTTGCGCCGGTGGGGCCTGGAGGAGCAGTATGCGCCCATGGTATTTGTCTGCCTGGGCTATGTGGAGGGGGAATATCCCGCCATCAAACCCCGCCACAGGGGACGCGCGCTCTATGTGAGCGAGGCATAGGGCCCCCATTGGGACAAGGGATTTGGGAAATCAATAAAACAGGCGTCCGAAACCTGCTTTGCAGGTCCCGGACGCCTGTTTCATGGGGCGGGCGGCTTAGGGGGCTTCCGTCTGGGCAGGGCCCAGGCCCACCACATGCCCGGCCGGCACAGAGAAGATCATGCCCTTGGCCCGGGTGGTGAAGTCGGGCATAGCGCAGATGGCCTGCATGATCCTGGCGCGGTCGCCCTGCGCCGTGAGGATCATGATGAGCTCCTTCTCCGGCTGAATGGTGATTTTGATAAAGCGCTGGGCCTCGCCTGAGCCAAGGGCCCGGGCGTGAAGCACCGTGCCCCCGGTGGCCCCGGCGGCGCGCGCCGTATCCATAATGGGGTCGCTGTAGCCATGATGGGCTACGACCATGATGAGCTCGTATTTTTCCTCGGTTTTCATGGATTCATCCTTTTCCCTGTCGGGCGTCGGGGACGCCGGGTCCATGGCCGCCTTGACGGCCGAGCGGGTGATGCTGGTCAGCGGGATTGTGAAGGCGATGCCCCCGCCGGGGCGGCCCATATGCAGGTCATGGGCCATACGGCGCAGGAAGGGGCCGGCGGCCTGCTGGGGAAGCAGGGTAAGGACGATGTCCTTTTGGGTGCGCTCCAGGCCAAGATAGTCCAGCAGCTCGCTTTTCGCCGTGCCCCTTCCCAACAGCACCAGCAAAAGCGGCGTGTGATCGGGCGGGAAAAGGCTGGCGATCTGTTCGCCGCGCCCCCGCTCCATGATGGCCACCATGAGCCGCAGCGGCTCTATGCTAGGATGTGTGCTCTGCATCGAAATCCTCCCCGGAAAATTCAATGATCTCCGCCTCCACGGCAGCCGCCTGGCGGGTACGGGCCCGGCGCATCTTGATGCGGTAAATCAGGCCCAGGATCTGGATGGTAATAAGGGGCGCCATGGCGACCATCGCCACGATGCCGAAGGCGTCGGTCAGGATATTGCCCCCTACCGCGTCGCATACGCCCATGGCAAAGGGCAGAAGGAAGGTGGCGGTCATCGGGCCGGAGGCTACGCCGCCGGAGTCAAAGGCGATGGCCGTAAAGATCTCCGGTACAAAGAAGGTCAGCGCCATGGCCAGACCGTATCCGGGCACCAGCAGCCACCAGATGGAGAAGCCATACAGGATGCGGGCCATGGACAGCCCCAGGGCCGCGGCGACGCCCAATGAAAGCCCTACCTGCAGCGTGGCCTTGGAAATGGTGCCGCCGGTGATCTCCTCCACCTGCTCCTTGAGCACATGGACGGCCGGTTCGGCGGCCACGATGAAATAGCCGATGATCATACCGATGGGGATCAGCGCCCAGCGCAAGTCCGTCAGGGCGATCTGGCCGCCCAGGAAATTGCCGACCGGCATGAAGCCCACGTTGACGCCGGTGAGGAACAGCACCAGGCCCGCGTAGGCGTAGACAATGCCGACAATGATCCGGATCAGCGGACGGCGGTGCATGCGGATGGCAAAGGCCTGAAAGAGGAAGAAGAAGGCTGTCATGGGCAGCAGCGCCAGGGCCACCTCACGGGCATAATGGGGCAGCTCGTCGAAAAACAGGGACAGCAGCTGGCCGGCGCCGGACACCTCGGGGATGGACAGGGGCGTATAGCTTCCCTCGCCGGAATAGACCATGCCCAGGATGAGCACGGCCAGAATGGGGCCGATGGAGGAGAGGGCCACCAGGCCAAAGCTGTCCTGCTCCGAGGCCTGGTCGCCGCGTACCGCAGCCATACCGATGCCCAGGGCCATGATAAAGGGGACGGTAATGGGGCCGGTGGTTACGCCGCCGGAGTCGAAGGCCACCGGCAGGAACTCATTGGGCGCGAAGATGGCCAGAAGAAAGACCAGCCCGTAAAACCCCAGCAGCATATAGGACAGCTTGATCTGGAAGAGCATGCGCAGCAGCGCAACCACCAGGAAAAAGCCCACGCCTGCCGCTACCGTCCAGATCAGCACCGGATTGGGGATGGCCGGCACCTGGTTGGCCAATACCGTGAGGTCCGGCTCGGCAATCGTAACCATGACGCCAATGATAAAGCATACGGCGCCGATTGCCAAGACCTTCCTGGATTTGGTCAGCTGCTCGCCCACCTTCTCGCCCATGGGGATCATCGCCATATCGGCGCCCAGGGTGAAAAGGCTCATCCCCAGCACCAGAAAGACCGATCCCACCGCAAAAAGCGCCAGCACAGAGCCGGACAGGGGGGCGATGGTGAAATGCAGCGCGAGGACAATGACCAGGATCGGCATGACCGAAAGCAGCGCCTCCTTCAGCTTTTCCAGCAGTTTCTTGCCCATTTCATCCCTCCGTTTCCGTTTTTTTATTGAATCTTAATGGATAGCCAAAAATCTTTATAGAATCTTAATCTATACAATTATAGGGGAAAAACAATGATTAGTAAACTAGCTAACCAACATTTTGGAGCATGTCACAGAAAGCGGCGCTGGAACAGGTCACTTTGGTCTATGGAGTTTAAGAATTTCCGCACTTATATTGAGCATAGAACAAAGAAGGAGGTTTTACGCATGCCGAAGTTTGGAATCAGCACATACAGCATCCGTACCCGCATTGAGGAAGGCGAATGGACGCCGGAACAGGCGATTGCCTGGATTGGGTCCAGGGGTGCGGAAGTCACGGAAATCGTGCCCTTTGTGATCGATATGGCTGCGGATCCCTCGCTGGTGGACCGCTGCCTGCGGGCGGCCGATGACAGCGGCGTCAAAATCGATAATTTTTCCCAGAACGCGGTGTTCCTCCGAATCCCGCAGGACGCCTATGAGGCGGAGCTGAAGCGGGTGAAGGAGGCGATCGATATCGCCGGCCGGCTTGGCGTGTCGACCATGCGCATTGATATGAATTCTGTCCGCCGCCCGGCCGAAGAAGCCACCACCGAGGACTTTATCGAAGACTTCCCGCTGATCGTGGACACCTATAAGCGGCTGTGCGACTATGCCCAGCGCTATGGCTTTAAGATCCTGCTGGAGAACCATATGTATTTTGTCAATGGTTCCGAGCGCACGGCGGCGATCCTTCACGCCATGAAGGGATACAACTTTGGCGCGCAGCTGGACGTAGGGAACTTTGCCTGCGTGGATGAACGGCCGGAAATCGCCGTGGAGAAGAATGTGGGCTATGCCGCCGTCATCCACATGAAGGACTTCTACCGCCGCAGCCGCGACCAGGATCCCGGCTATGTGGAGGCAGGGCGCCACGGGCGGCCCTGGCTGCGCACGGTGCGCCAGGACTACCTGCGCGGCTCGATCGTCGGCCAGGGAGACCTGGATATCCGCCGGATCCTGTCGGTCATCAAGGGCAGCGGCTTTGACGGAAACTTTTTCGTGGAGTACGAGGGCATTGAAGACTGCGAATACGGTACGGCGCTGAGCTTTGAGAACCTGCTGCGGCTTTACCGGGAGGCCTAGGACGCGCCCGGTGGGGGCATAAAAAAGGAAACCGCCTGAAGCCTTTCAGGCGGTTTCCTTGCTCCCGGGGTAGATGCTACGCCTTAAAGATGGCGTGGCGGCGCATTAGGTAGTTCCAGAAAAAGACAAGGCACCCTGAGGCGACCTTGGAGAGCATGTAATGCCAGCACAGCGCCGAGGTGAAAAGCGCCATAAGGGCCGTATTGAGCGCCAGCCCCACCGCGCCGACAGCCAGGAAGGCGGCGTACTGCCGGCCGCCGGAGAGCCCGCCGGGAAACACCCAACGGGCGCAAAGATAGAAATTGAGCGTGTTGGCCGCGGCGAAGGAGAGCGCGGCGGAAACAAGATAGTAAAGCCCGCAGAACTCGGTCAGCGCATAGAGCAGCGCATAGTCGAAAGAAAAACAAAGAAAGCTGGTAAGAATGGATTTTATTAGGGGGGAGAAGCGTCTAATCATATATGTAGGCCTCCGGTCAGCCCCATAGCTTCGATGGGCCGGGTATTTCGAGAAATGCATTTTTTAAGGATTGCATCCTATTTAGGATTATTGTACCATGGTAATACGCCATTGAATAGATCACATTCCGCCGGAGGAGCTCAATGAAGAAGGAAAACGAACGCGAAGAATCAAAGATCAAGGAAATACAGGGCTACTTTAAGGAAAAGAAGAACCGCGGGCAGATTATCGCCATCGCCGCCGCCTGCCTGGTGGTGATGGTCATCTGCGTGGTAGCCCTGGCCCAGGGGCTGCGCAGGGGTGCGGCCAACGGCTCGCTGGATCTTGTGGAGACCCAGCCCGAGCCCAGCTCGCCTCCGGTGGAGCTGGCGGTAACGACGACCCAGGAGCAGACGGAGGCCGAAAGCACGACAGGGGAAGAACAAACCACGCCGGCGCTGAGCAGCGCCGTATCCTCCGCCATGCTTACCGGTGGGCTGACGCCCAAGCCTTCGCTGTCGCCTACGGCGTCCGCTTCGGCTACCGCTTCGGTCTCGCCCAAGCCCACCTCCTCCTCGACGACTACGGGCAGCGGCAGCTATGTGCTGGTGGTGTATAAAGGCGGAACCCAGACGGTGGTGGCCTATGAAGCCGATAAAAACGGCAACTATGACGCCAGCAAGCCGGTGCGGAAGATGATCTGCTCCACCGGTTCCTCGGGCCCCACGCCCAACGGCACCTTCAAGATCTCCCAGAAGATACGGTACCACAGGCTGGAGGGCGCCCGCGGCCAGTATTGCTCCCGGTTTAACGGCGGTATCCTGTTCCATTCCGTCCCGATCCTTGAATCAGCCAGCACCGTCGACCAGGGTAAGAAGCTGATGAACCTGACCTCCTATGCCAAGCTGGGCCGGGCGGCCTCCCATGGCTGCGTCCGCCTGCTGGTGAAGGATGCCAAATGGATCTATGATAACTGCAAGATCGGCACCCGCGTTATTGTAACCTCCTCCAAGAGCCCGGTGGGCAGCGGCAGCAAGCCCGCGATCATCCGAAAGGCGCCCTATTCCAGCGGTAACTATGGCTGGGATCCTACAGACCCGGATCCGGAGAACCCCTATCGGAACGGATGGACCCACGTTTCCTCGGTAAAGCTCAGCGCGGCCTCCGGCACGCTGAAGGCGGGCGAAACCCTGCAGTTGCGGGCGACGATTTCGCCGTCGGACGCGGTGGATGACTCGGTGGCCTGGTCCAGCTCCGACAAAAATGTGGCGACGGTCAGCAGCAACGGCCTGGTGACGGCGGTGGGCCCCGGTAAGGCGGTCATTACCGTGAAAAGCAACGACGGCGGGAAGACGGCGACCTGCACCATAACGGTGGAGGAGACGACCACGCCGACGCAAACGACCACGAGCAGCACCACACCGTCGCAGACGACCACGCCGTCGCAGACCACCACAAGCAGCACAACGCCGTCGCAGACCACCACACCGTCGCAGACCACCACGAGCAGCACGACGCCGTCGCAGACCACCACACCGTCACAGACCACGTCAACCACAGAGTCGACGGCGGAAGCGACGGAGCCACAGGACGGCGGACCCACCTCGAATCCATAGAGCATTCCAGGGCCAGCGATTTATCGCTGGCCCATTTTATTCCAGCGGGCGCGCCGCTGCTGCTTCATTGTAGGGAAAAGCCCCGGCAGTTCATCGTGAACGCCGGGGCTTTTAAGCGGGCGGCAGCGGCATGCCCGCTTGAGACGGTGATCCTAATATAACGGGGAATCGCTCTCCGTTTGCGGCCCTATGTCCAACACCACCAGATCGCCGTTGGCATCCAGCCCCACCACCACGCCGTAGCTTTCGTAGCGGGTATGGCCTGCCGCATCGGTAATATCCACATCAAAGCCGGCGGCAAACCGGCCGGATGGATCGGACCGGCTTACCCAAGAGGCGCCCAGGATCTCATACTGGCCAACTCCCTGCTGCTGCAGGCTGGCAGCCAGCTGCTCCCGGGCAAAGCGCTTCAGCTCGGTCAGATCGGGCGCGGATCCCCCGGCGGCCTGCCTGCCGGAGCAGCCGCTCAGCAGCAGCGCCAGCGCCAGCAGGGCGGCTGCCCTCCGGTCTGTCCGGGCCATTACAGCATATCCTTGTAGATCCCCGGTACGGAGCCCTCGATCACCGTAGCGCCGCAGACCTTTTCATAGAAGGCCACGGGGCCTGCGCCGCCGATCACCGCGTATCCATATCCCAGTGTGGCCATATCGTGGAGGCAGGCCAGCAGCAGCGCCGCGCCGGCGCCCTTGCCCCGCAGGGATTCATCCACGCCGGTCGGGCCAAAGAAATCCCGGCAGGTGGTATCATAGCAGGCAAAGCCCAGAATCTCCTTATCCCGGTAGGCGACAAAGAGGGAAACCGGCCGGTTGGCAAAGCAGCCGCGGCACTCGGCCGCCCACCCGGGGCCGAATTTTTCGCCGGCCCAGGCGCAGATCTTGTCCATTTCGGGCATCAGGGCCCGCTTGATGCGGATGCCGCTCGCCTCGCAGCGGGCAATGGCAGGCTCCAGGGGCGGCAGCTCATAAAGTTTAACCAGCATATCAGGCATTGGGAATAACCTTCCTTTCCAATCGCTTATAAAGATAAGTATAGCATAGCGCGGCGGGCGGCGTAACCCCCTTGGCGAGGGCTTGCACCGCAAAAGGGCGCAAGATTGTCCCGCCAGAACGCAAGAAGGGCGCTTCCCTCGGCGGGAAGGATTCTCTACAATAAAGGAAAGCAGGATAAGGAGGACATGATGATGAACGCTGCCATGCTGAAGGAAGCGATGACCCCGCTGGAGCGGGTGGTCGCCGCCATCGGGCACCGGGAGCCGGACCGCGTGCCGGTTTATCCGCTGCTCAACGGATGTAACCGCAGGCTGATCCATGCCAGCTATCCGGACTGGTCCCTGAAGCCGGAGGTTGCCTTTGAGGGGTATGTACGCGCAACGGAGGATTTCCAGCTGGATGTGATCTGTACCCTGATTGACCTGTCGGTGGAGGCGGCCGATTTCGGGCAGGCGATCCTCTACCCGGAAAACGAGGCGGCCCATCCCGATTATAAGCAGTGCCTGATCCAGGACGTGGAGGACTATGGGCGGCTTGAAGCCATCGACCTGCCGCCCCAGGGCCGCATGATGAAGGCGGTGCAGCTGAACGATATGCTGGTGCGCCGCATGGGGAAGGAATACCCGGTGGTGGCCTTTGTCTTTGGCCCCATGGGCACGCTGTCCATGCTGCGGGGGCAGAGCAACCTGTATATGGATCTGCTGGACGATCCGGAGGCTGTGCACCAGGGCCTGCGGGCGGTGACGGACACCCTGAAAAAGTATATAGACCGGCTGATCTCCGCCGGCGTCCCGGCCATTATGCTGGATACACTTTTTTCCTCGCGCTCCATTTTGTCCAAGCGCATGTGGAAGCAGTTTGAATATGGCTATGTGAAGGAGCTGGCTGACTATATCCTGGCCCGCGGCTGCATGACCATGATCCATAACTGCGGCGAGGGGATCTATTTTGACGTGCAGATCGAGTCGATCCGGCCTTCGGCGATTTCCTTCCAGCATCTGCCGGACGACTGCACAAGCCCCCAGGAGCTGAAACAGAAATATGGCGGCAAGACCTGCCTGATCGGCTGCATCGAGCCCACCTGGGCGCCCTTTGCGCCGGAGGAGGAGCTGCGCGCGGAGATACGCCGGCAGATCGACGTCTATGCCCCGGGCGGCGGCTTTATCCTGGCCACCGGCTGCGAATATCCGGCGAACGCGGATTTCCGCGCCGCACAGATCATGGTGGAGGAGGCCAGGACATACGGCCGCTATCGGTAAGGCTGTGACGGGTGCTTAACAGTTTCTTCACAATTTATTACCCAAAGGCTCCGCATCCTGCGGAGCTTTTCTGATGCCTAATATGGGATAATCTTGCCAATAGCAAGAAATATTTGCGAAGGTTCGACGAAATCCTGGAATAACCGACCGCCCCAAAATGTGAATATCTGGGAGAGACCCTCCGTTTTTGGAGGGGATTTCCCCTAAATTTGAAGATTATGCTGCTAATATAATGATAAAAAATTACGCCAAGGGTTGCAAAGTCTTAAAAAATGTAATATAATCGTAACATCTTCTTCCGGAAGGCAAGAAGGCAACGCTG
Source organism: uncultured Eubacteriales bacterium (assembly GCA_900542005.1). Taxonomy (GTDB): domain Bacteria; phylum Bacillota; class Clostridia; order Christensenellales; family UMGS416; genus Parachristensenella. The sequence continues at coordinate 92,727 of UQLW01000004.1, read as the reverse complement.
ATAAAGGATGTGATTACCATGCACAAGAAGATGATGGGCGCCGCCTTGGCAATCGTAATGGCTTCGGCCGCTCTCTCCCCTGTAGCCATGGCTGCCAGCCGATATGAGATTCTGCAGGAAGGAGATAAGGACGGCTCCGTTTATACGCTGCAGGAATACCTGGCCGATAAGGGACTGCTGAATGTGGATCCCACCGGTTACTATGGCTCGCTGACCGAGCAGGCGGTCATTTCCTTCCAGGAGTCCGCCGGCCTGAGCACGGACGGCAAAGCCGGCCCGGCTACCCTGTCGAAGCTGCTGGGCAGCGCCTATGACGGCGTAACCTACTCTGGCAGCCTGAAGGAAGACGTGCTTCAGAACGGGGATGAATCCCTGGCGGTGGGCGACGTACAGCGCCGCCTGATGGAGCTGGGTTATATCGAGCTGAGCGAGTTCACCTCCTACTTTGGTTCCATCACCGAGGACGGTGTGCGCCGCTTCCAGCGTGCCAATAAGCTGAATGTGGACGGGATCGCTGGCCCTGCTACCTTGAAGCGCATGTTCTCCAGCTCGGCTACGGCCTATACCATGTATCCCGACGATACGGGCAATGACGTGACCCGGCTGCAGAAGCGGCTGGCTGAGCTTAATTATTTCAAGCAGGACGCCACCGGCTTCTATGGGCCGTATACCACGGAGGCGGTAATCGCCTTCCAGAAGCGCAACGATCTGTCGGCGGACGGCATCGCCGGCCCCAAGACGCTGGATAAGCTCTATTCGCCTGACGCCAAGTCGGCGGCCAAAGCCAGCAGCAGCACCGACAGCAAAAAGACGGAACAGACCGAGGAGAAGAAGACCGAGGAAAAGAAGGAGCCGGCCAGCTCCGGCAGCGATGTGGATTCGGTCATTAAGCTGGCCAAGTCCAAGCTTGGCTGCAAGTATGTATGGTCCACCGAAGGCCCCAATACCTTCGATTGCTCCGGCTTCGTCTATTATACCCTCAAGAGCAGCGGCGTCAGCGTCAGCCGCCTGAACGCGGCGGGCTTCTCCCAGGTATCCAGCTGGGCCAAGGTGTCCTCCATCGGCAACCTGCAGAAGGGCGATCTGGTATTCTTCCGCTCCCCCTCCTCCAGCCGCGTTTCCCATACCGGTATCTACATCGGCGGAGGCGAATTCATCCATGCCGCTTCCGGCAAGGGTAAGGTCGTGATTAGCGACATCAACTCCAACTACTACAAGTCCAACTTTGTGGTGGGCCGCCGCCCGAATTACTAAGCGCACCAGGAGCCGCTGTGATCCAGCGGCTCTTTTTGTTTTGGCGAATTGCCTGGACAGGGGCGGTTTGACAAAAGGCAGGTTCAGGGGATAAACTGGCCCCAAGGGGAATCCCCCAAAAGGGATAAGGAGGACAGGATGCGTATTTTTGTAACCGGCGCGGCCCGGGGCCTGGGTGCGGCGCTGATGGAAGAGGGCATACGGCGGGGGCACAGCATGGCCGGCGGCGTGCGGGCGGAAGGCTGCGGTGAGCCAGGCCGGCTTCTTTTGCCCATGGATGTGACCAGCCGGGAGCAGGTGGAGCAGGCTGCGGCAGAGCTGGCCCGGCAATGGGGCGCGCTGGATGTGCTGATTAACAATGCCGGCGTGATCCAGCCGGACTTTGACAGCTATTTCGCGCCGGGGCGGGACGCCCTGTCAGCATTTCCCATAGAAGAGCTGGAGCGGCTGACGGCGGTGAACTTCGTGGGCCCGATCCGGGTGACGCAAGCCTTCTGGCCGCTGCTGCAGGCCGGTAGGGAGCCGCAGATTCTGCACATCACCTCCGAATCAGGCAGCCTTGCGCTGAATGAAAGCCTTTTTGAACCCTATAGCCTATCCAAGACGGCGATGAATGTGGCGGCCCGGCGCATGGCGGCCATCCTCAGGGGGCGGGCGCGGGTGCTGGCCATCCATCCGGGGCGGATGCGTACGCCCATGAGCGGAGGCAAGGGCGAGATCGAGGCGGCCGAGGCAGCCCGGGGCATATTCGATCTCATGGAAGGCAGGCGCCCTGCGGCGGCCTGGTATGTGGATTATCTGGGGCGCCAGATGCCAGAATAATATGAGTCATTTCCACGAAATGAAGCAATATAACGGTGGATAACTTGGATTAGGCAGGGGCCCGGGCCAACACCCGGGCCCTTTTATATGCAAGCATTTGGTCATCATGGTTCATAAAGCGCAAAAAAGCGGCCGAACCATTGATTCGGCCGCTTTTGCCCTTGGGCTATAGCTTCCAGCGGGTATACAAAATGGAGCAGTTCTCCCCGGGATGCTGCTTTTGGTAGTAAACGGTCATCAGCGTCCCATCGTCCAGCTCGCAGGTGGCGGGATAGCCCAGATCGCCGTCGGGGCCGTCGTCCCGGAGGATAACGGGCTCGCTCCAGGAGGCGCCGCCGTCATAGGAGAGCAGCGCGCGCTGGCCGCTGCCCACGTCGGGGCCACCTTCGCTGGCGGCGCGGTAGCCATAGGTCAGGATCAGGACGCCGGAGGAATGCAGCAGAAGATGAGGCGGGCTGCCGGATACATCCAAGGGGGCCAGGGGCGACCAAGTCAACCCATGATCGTCGGAAAAGGTAACGGCCATAGAGAAGGGGCGATGGAAGCGGTGCTCGCCCGCCCACTGGGTGCGGATCACGCCGACCAGGCGGCCGCCGGGCAGCTGCGCCACATGGGGCTCATGGAGGTTGGCGTTGTCGAATCCCCCCAGCTGATCCACCTGGCCCACAGCTTCCCAGTTGTCACCGTCGTCATAGGAGGCCAGGCAGAGGATGGGCTGCGTATAATCGATGGGACGAAGCCGAGCCGGGCGGGGGTGGCCAAGGCCGCGGTAACGGCGCTGCATTCCGTCCTCTGACGAATAGGCCTTACCCAGGTAAAGCAGCGTGCCGTCATCCAGGCGGATCGGGCCATGGGGGGCGGTGACGCCGATTTCCACCGGCGCGTTCCACTGGCCGCCCAGCGAGCCGGTCATCACGAAGGCGCCCTGGTAACGGGACACCAGGGCGTCGTCCCAGCCGCGGATGACGGTAAGGGAGAGGTCGCCGCGGGGCGGGGGGAGGGCAGCGACGCTGTCCTGATAGATGCGGGTGTCGCTGGTGAACCAGCTGACCAGCATCTTTTCATCGGTCAGCGGCGTGATGCCCGCGTCCCGGTCATCGATGGGCGAGTCGTGTACGATGTGGGTCCTGGACCAGGTTTCGCCCTGATCCCTGCTCTCCCACAGGACGGTACGGCCCCAGGGGCACACATGGGCCATGCGTTCGCCGGAGGCCGCGGCAATCAGCGTGCCGTCCTCCATCTTGGCTACGGTGGGCCAGCCATAGTAGCTGCGCAGGGAACCGTCGCTGGCGCAGACAATTCCGTGCCTGAGTATTTCCGTCATCTTGCTCCTCCCGGCAGGGCCCCTGGGTGGGGCCGCGCCCAAACATAGGGTTCCCTTATACTTCTCCGCTTGAACCGGAACTCCTGCCGCAGCTGGCGGGATCTTTTTGACAGAGTAAAGGATGGATTGGTCATATGAGACCATAACAAAACCGGCGGTTGCGCCCTATAATAACCTTAATCTATGTTGGGAGGTTTACCATGGCCAAGAAGTACCGCATCGGCATTGTGGGCGTGGCCCATATGCACATTCTCGATAACATGAAGCCCTTTGCCGCCTTCCCTGACAAGGTGGAATGGGTCGGCGTGGCGGACCTGGATCCGATCTTTCCCTCCAAGTGCACAAAGCCTTCGGCCCGCAATACCAACAAGGCCACGGTCATGGCGGCCTATGGCATTGAGCGCGACTATGACAACTACCTGGATCTGCTGGACGCCGGGCTGGACATTGCCATGGTATCCTGCGACAATGCCTTCCACCGGGAGGTGGTGGTAGCCGCCCTGCGCCGGGGTATCCATGTCATTTTGGAAAAGCCCATGGCGGCCACCCTGGGCGACGCGCTGGCCATGGCCCGGGCTGCCAGGGTGGGCGGCGCGGAGCTCATCGTGAACTGGCCCGCCACCTGGAATCCCGCCTTCCGCCTGGCTAAGGAGCTGGTGGACCAGGGCAAGGTGGGGAAGGTCTTTAAGTTCACCTACCGGAACAACGCATCCACCGGCCCCTTTGGATATGGCCAGGGCCTGACCGACGCGGAAAAGGGCGACGAGTGGTGGCATATGGAGGCGGCCGGCGGCGGCGCTTTTCTGGATTACTGCTGCTATGGCGCCTGCATGGCCAGCTGGTTCCTGGGCCAACGGCCCACGGCTGCCTACGGCCTTAAGGCGAACTTTGCCAGCCAGTATGGCGACGCCGAGGACTATGGGGCGGTCATGGCCCGTTATCCTGAGGCGGTCGCCATTCTGGAGGGCTCCTGGACCACGGTGGCCAGCGGCATCCCTTCCGGCCCCATTGTCTATGGGCTGGAGGGTACGTTGGTTTCAGGCTGGGGCAATAAGGTGGAGATCTATAAGGACCGGTATAGCGGCGAGCCATCCGAAAGCTATGAGGCCCCGCCCCTTCCGGAGGACCGGGACGATTTAGCTAAGGAGGTCTTCTCCCACTTCGAGAAGGGTACGCCGCTGCACCCCACGCTGGATATGAAGGTGAACCTGGATGCCATGGTGGTGCTGGATGCGGCGCTGCGCTCCGCGCGGTCCGGCAAGCTGGAGCTGGCCGGGTCGGAGGTATGGACCATTGGGCCGTAACCTGCCGGACAGGCAGCGGCTGATCGAGCTGTATGAGCAGCGCTTCCGGGAGGACGGACGGGTGAGGGCCCTGTGGCTGGAAGGGGCCGATGGCCTGGGGCTGGCCGATGAATATTCGGATGTGGACCTGTGGCTGGACGCGCTGGATGAGGCGGCCGAGGCGGTGCTGGAGGACGCCATCGGCCTGGCCCGGCGGATTGGGCCTTTGGACGTGCTGCATGAGATTCCCCACCAGGACGGCAAAATTTTGCAGGCTAACCTGCATATCGCCGGGATGAGCCCCTACCTGACGGTGGATCTGTGCGTGCAGAAGCACAGCCGCGTGGCCGAGGGCTGCTGCATCTTCCGCAGCGGCGATATGGCCGAGCTGCCCAGGGTGCTGCTGGATCGGGATGGGATCATCGCCCTGCGCACGCCGGAGCCCCTGGAGCCCTCCCGGCTGCGGAGGCTGCGGGCGGAGGCTATGGAAACCTTCGCCCAGCGGGGGCGGGTAACCAAGTACCTGGCCCGGAAGCGGTATCTGGAAGCGCTGGCCCATTATGAGGAATATGTGCTGGAGCCGCTGGTGACCCTGGCCCGGCTGCTCCATACGCCCTACCACCCGGACTATGGCTGGACGCACATTACGCGGCACCTGCCGGATGGGCTGGTGGCGCGGCTGGAGGGGCTGCGCAGCCATCGGGGGCTGGATGATCTGCCCGGCCTGCTGGAGGCGGCGGACGTGCTGTTTAAGGAGCTGAATCATGAGTTTACATGCCGGTATGGCGGATAGCAAGACGGAGGCCGCCCTGGCCTATTGCCAGGCATGGCTCCATAGGGACGGGGCTGCGCTGGGCGGCCTGCTCAGCCCGGATATCGTTGTGGTGGAGTGCTATGGCCCCGAATACCGGGGGCTGGAGGAGGTTCAAGCCTGGTTTGCGGGCTGGCACGCCCAGGGAGGGCGGGTGCTGGCCTGGGACGTGACGGAAGCCGGCGCCTTCCGCGGGGGCGTGTGCCTGAAGTGGCGCTTTTGCTGCCGGTGGGATGGCCGGGAAAGCTGCTTTGACGGCGTAAGCCTGATGGATTTCGACGAAGGGGGCCGGATCAGCCGCATAGAGGAGTATAGCGCCAAGGCTGAGCACATCCGGCCCTACCGGAAAGAGGGGAAGGGCGATGTTTGAACGCTTTGACGACGCTTTTTTGGCGGAGCATCTGCTGCTGGCCCGGGATTTTGCGCCCTATCCGCCCTATGAGGACAGGGCGGCCTGGGCCGCGCTGGAGGAGCCTGTAAAGGCGGAGATGGTGCGGCGAGGCGAGGCCTGGCTTGATTATCCCTGGCCCAGCCTGCTGGCAACCCGGTATATGGATTTTATGCGTACCGGCAACCGCAGCCGCTATGAGAAGGATTACTTTGACCGGCGCACCGCTGTGATCGACCTGATGATCGCTGAATGCGTGGAGGGGCGGGGCCGGTTCCTGGACGCGCTGGTCAACGGCGCCTGGCTGATCTGCGAGGAAACAAGCTGGACGCTGCCGGCCCACGGCAGCCATGACGGCTTTGTGCCCGACCCGCTGCCCGATGGGGCGGATTCGCCCCGGGACCTTTTCGCCTGCGAAACGGGCGCGCTCATGGCAGTGCTCTATGGGGTGATGGGGCGCAGGCTGGACGAGATGAGCCGACGCCTGCCGCTGCGCATCCGGGAGGAAACGCTGCGGCGCATTGTGCGCCCCGCCTGCCGCAGCTACAGCTTCTGGATGGGGATTGACTTTGAGGGCCCGCTGAACAACTGGGCGGCCTGGTGCGCCTCCACAACGCTGGCCGCCGTGCTGCTGCTGGGGGAGACGGAGGGCGTCCGGCGGCAGTATGCCCGCCAGATGCTGACGACGATGGAGCGCTTTGCCGGCATCTATGGCGATGACGGCGGCTGCGACGAGGGGCCGGCCTATTGGAGCCGGGCGGCGGCCACCTTCTTTGACGCGCTGACGCTGCTGCACAGGGCGACCGGCGGGGCTCTGGACGTTTTCCAGGATCCCAAGGTGCAGGCCATGGGCCTGTACCTGCCCAGGATGTATATCAGCGGGAACTGGTTTGTGGATTTTGCCGATTGCGCGGCCTCCCTCACCCCGGCCGCCGACCTGGTATACCGCTATGGCAGTGCCGTGGGAGCGGCGGACATGATGGACTTTGGCGCTCACCTGGCGCGCCTGTCGCCGGAGCGGGCCTTTTCCCATACCTATTCTGTGCTTTCAGCCATGGAGCAGCTTTGGGCCTATGGCCCCATGATGGCCCATGGCGGCAGCTTCTCGCCCCATGCGCTGGACTTCTTCCCGGATATCGAGGTGCTGGTGGCCCGGAGGAACGGGTTGACCCTGGCGGCAAAGGGCGGGCACAATGCAGAGAGCCACAACCATAACGACGTGGCCTCCTTTATCCTGTACCGGGAGGGGGAGCCCGCCGTCATTGACGCCGGTACGCTGACCTATAGCCGCAAAACCTTCTCGCCCCAGCGCTATGAGATCTGGACCATGGGCTCCAGCTTCCATACGCTGCCCGACTTCGGCGGGCAGGGGCAGGCGCCGGGGGCGCAATACCGGTCCGGCGGCGTATCCCTGACCCAGACGCCGGGGGCTGTGGGCTTTGCCATCGAGGCGGCCGGGGCCTGGGAAGCGGGCGTGCGGCGTTATCGCCGGGAGCTGACGCTGGACGGCGCCCTCGCCTGCCGGGACCGCTATGAGCTGGAGGCGCCGCAGACGGCCACCTTCCATTTCCTGCTGGCTGAAAAGCCGGAGGCGATGGGGGAAGGCTGGCGCATCGGCTGCCGGGGCGGAGACCTGTCGCTTGCCCTGGAGGGCGCGCGCCCCAGCGCGGTAACGGTGGACGTGATCTATCCCGAGGATGAAACCATGAACCGGGCCTGGGGCCGCGACCGGCTGTACCGGCTCAATATTATCCTGCCGGCCCGGGCGGAAGGCGATGTGACCTGGCGCTTCAAGCCGCTGGAGGAGCAATGAATCAAAAGGAATATGATGTAATCGTATGCGGCGGAGGGGTGGCCGGCATTGCCGCCGCCCTGGCTGCCGCCCGGCAGGGGGCGCGCACCCTGCTGCTGGAGAAGGAATATGCGCTGGGCGGCCTGGCGACCCTGGGGCTGATCGTGATCTATCTGCCGCTGGACGACGGGGAAGGCGTACAGATGTCCGGCGGCATCGCCGAAGAGCTGCTCAAGCTTTCCCTGCAGGATGGGCCGGGCGAGATCCCCGGGCCCTGGGCCGCTCCGGCTTCCATCGAGGCGCGCCGGGGCGTGCGCTATCAGGTGGAGTATAATGCCGCTACCTTGATGATCAACGCGGAGGCGCTGCTGCTGCGGGAGGGCGTCACGGTTTACTATGACGCGCGCCTGGCCGCGGCTGGGGGCGCGGCGGGCAGGCTGACCCAGGTGACGGTGGACGCCAAGAGCGGCCCCCGCACCTTTGTGGGCCGGGCCTTTGTGGATGCCACCGGCGACGCCGACCTGTGCTTTTTCGCCGGGGAGCCCACGGTGGATGACGATACCAACCGGCGCACCGGATGGTATTACAGCTATGACGGGACAAAGCTCGCCCTGCACGGGCTGACGGATCCGCTTTACAGCCAGATCCCCGAGGGCAGCCGCACCTATAGCGGGACCAGCCTGGAGGATATTGCCCAGCATATGTTCGCCATGCGCGGCATGATCGCGGACCATGCCCGCAAACAGCGGGAGCAGGGGCGCGAGGGGCTGTACCCCTTTATGATTCCGGCCTTCCATGGGCTTCGGATGACCCGGCGGCTGGACGCGCCGGTGGCCTTTGACGAGGTGGAGTATGAGGGGCTGTGGTTCGCCGATGCCATCGGCATGATCGGCAACTGGAAGAAGCCCCAGGGCCGCTACAGCATCCCCTATGCCTCCATCCGGGGGCAGAAGCATGGCAACCTCTTTGCCGCCGGCCGCTGTACCTCGGCAAAGGGCCTGGGGTGGGATCTTACCCGGGTAATCCCCAGCTGCGCGGTGACCGGGCAGGCGGCGGGGACCGCTGCAGCCCTATGCGCCCAGGCCGGGCGCGCGCCGGAGGCAGGCGCGCTGCAGCAGCGGCTGCGGGATCAGGGCGTGCTGCTGGAGCCGGGCCTTTTCTCCGGAAAGGCAGAGCGGTAAATGCGGTATGTACGGCAGGTGCCGGGCCCCATGCCCCTTCGCAACCCCTTTACGCCGGAAGGGACCTATGGGGCGGACTGGGTGCGCGTGCGGGTGGTGGAACAGGCGGACTTTGAGATGATGTCCGGCATGGACCAGTGCTTTGGCCTGACGCTATCGGCTGCCTCAAGGGGCTGGGCTTTCCGGATGATGGATTTCATCGGCTACCATGAGCGGCAGGGCCGCCATGTATGGATCGACTGCCCGCCAGCGCTCCTATCCCAGGCGGAGCGGGAGTATGGGGGCCATGACCGGCAGGAGCCAACGCGGCGGCCCTATGAACCCAGGGTGCTGTGCCACAGCACGACGCCGGGAGGCTGGGCGGGTATCCAGAGGGACGGCGAGCTGAAAAGCTGGAACCAGCTCAAGCGGGCCGGCGCGATAGCCCAGCAGCGGCCGATCGGCGCGCTTTTAGGCGATCCGGAGGATTTTTCCGACTATGTGATGCTGGGAAGCGGGGTTGCCGGAGAGATCGTGGCGGCCTCCCATCAGGCCGGCCGGTTGGTTATGGATATCCAAGGGCTCTATCAGCCTGGCGCGCGGATCTACTTTGAGACGGAGCGGCTGATAGGGGAGGGGCTTTGGATCCGCGACGGGGCCCACTTTAAGACACGGGCGCCGCTGCCGCTGGCGCTGGCCGGGTATATTGCCCTGCCGGAGGCCCTGGGCCTTCCTACGCCCTGCACGTTGGCCAGCTTTGCCGGGGCGGCCGATGAAGCCGCCCGGCAGGCGCTGGGGGATTTCGGCTTATAACCGGCCTTATAACCCATGACAGGGGGCGCGATGCGCCCAAAAGGAGGAAACAAATGCATCCCATCCAGGAACTGATCAAAAAGAAGCTGGTCTTTGGCGCGTGGTGCGTCTTTGAGGAGGAGCTGCTGGACGAGGCGCGCTGCCGCCGGGTGCGGGAATCCGGGTTGGATTTTGGCTATGTCAGCTTTGCGGCCGACCATTCCAACGCGCTGCCCATCCTGGACGCCTGCCAGCGCAACGGCCTGCTGGTGATGGCCTTTGACCCCAGAGTACAGGGCCTGTTTGCCGATCAGGCCTTCCGCCTGGCCCGGGCCATCGAGGACTATAAGGATCATCCAGCCCTGGCAGGGTTTGCGCTGCGGGACGAACCGGGCGTGGATGATTTCCCGCGGCTGAAGAAGCTGACGGACGCCTGCCTGAAGGCTGCGCCCGATAAAATGCCGGCGGTGAACCTGTATCCCATCTATGCCAACAGCGACCAGCTGGGCTGCGGCAGCTATGAGGAGCATATAAACCGCTATGCCGACGAGCTGGCCCTGGACACCATCAGCTATGATTTCTATCCGCTTTACGGCACGCCGGACGGCGAGACCTGGCTGCAGGACAACTACCTGCGCAACTTTGAGATTGTGGCCCGCGCCTGCCAGCGCAGGGGCTGCGACATGTGGTATTTCATCCAGACCCTGGCCTTCAACCATATCTGCCGGGAGCCCAGCGAGGCAGATATCCGCTGGCAGATCTACTGCGCCATGTCCTTTGGCGCCAAGGTGATCCAGCTGTTCACCTATGGGACGCCGGGCAACGGCGAGGAAACCTTTGAGGACGCCATGATCGGCCGGGACGGGGAAAAGACGGCCCGCTATGGATATGTGCAAAAGATCATCGGCGAGATGAACCGCTTTACGGGCCGCTATGTGCCCTATGCCTGGGCGGGCGCCATGACCAACAGCCATGGGCTGACCAGCCGCGAACGCTCCATCGACGTGGTGTTCCCGGGCTTCTCCCACCGGCTGAACCTGAAGGGCAACTACCTGGAGCTGGATCATCCGCTGGAGCGCTTTGACCCGGTGGAGGCCTTTGAGGGCGACTATCCCCTGCTGATGGGTTGCTTTACCCAGGGAGAGAAGCGCGCCTTTACGCTGGTAAACATGGAGGATCCCGGAAGGGAGCGGGCCAACCGGGCCTGTGTGCGCTTTGCCGGTTCCCAGCGGCTGATGGTACATGGCAAGGACGGCTCCAATCCCGTGGAAACCGATGGCCGGTGGCAGGTGGAGCTTGCCTGCGGCGAAGGGCTTTTCGTGGAGATTCTGTAGCGATAAGCCGGCATAAAGTCAAGATGGATGGCCGCCATACCCTTCCGGTATGGCGGTATTTTGATAGAAGAGGCAGCTCGCCGGCCTTATGGACGAGCCGGGGAAGGTATGATAGAATCATCCCAAAAGAGCGGTGAAAGCCGGATAAGGGGAGGAGAACCCATGGCGGGCAACGTGGAAAAGATCAGGGAAAAATATCGGGACGGCGCGGAGGATAAACGGGCAAGCCAGTCGCGCTATGGAGCGCTGGAGTTTGCATATACCAAGCGCCACCTTGAGGAATTCATTCATGAGGGGGCGGACGTCATAGAGCTGGGCTGCGGGACCGGCTATTACGCGATGCATTTTTCCAGCCGGTGCAGGAGCTACCTGGGGGTAGACCTGGTCCCGGAGCATATTGCGATCTTGCAGGAGAAGATAAGCAGCCGCGGCCTGAAGAACGTACGGGCTCAGGTGGGCGATGCAACGGCGCTTACGGCGATTGACGGCGGCAGTTTCGACGTGGCGCTGTGCCTGGGCCCCATGTATCATCTGCCGGAAAGGGAGAGGGAGCTGGTTTTTGCCCAGTGCCGCCGGATCCTGAGGCCCGGCGGCATTGCGGCCTTCGCCTACATCAACAAGGTGGGCGTTTATGCAGGCGGCTGTATCCATGATAAGCTCAGAGCCTCCTACCCCAATGAAAAGGCCAACCGAATGATTCTGGAAGAAGGCAGGGACGATCTGCAGCCGGAGCTGTTCTTCTTTACCATGCCCGAGGAGATGGAGGCGGCGGCTGCACGACATGGCTTTGTCAAGCTGAAGAACCTTGGTACAGACTTTTTCATCGTTATGAGCATTGTGGAAGCCATGAGCGAGGAGAGGTTTGCCCTCCTGCGCCCGCTGCTGGATGAGATGGCCAGCCATGGGTCCTGTACCGGGATGAGCAATCACGCGCTGCTGGTGTGCCGGAAAGCTCTGGCTGCGGAGCGATAGAACCGGCGCGGGACCAACTGGCAGGGCGGGCGCGGTCTTGCCGTATATCTGTTACAGCCAGCGGCCCTTCTGCCGCTGGCTTTTGTATGCCATACCGGATGAAAGGGGGTTGACTATATTCAACAAGTAGAATATACTATAAATAGAATAATAAGGAGGTGGAATCATGTCCCTGACCTATGGCATTCTGGGCTTTTTGTCCTATGGCAGCATGACGGGCTATGACCTGGCCAAGGCCTTCAGCTGTTCGGTCAATTTCTTTTGGAACGCGCAGACCAGCCAGATTTACCGGGAGCTGGGCAAGCTGGAGGAGGAAGGGCTGGTGGCAAGCGAGCTTGTGCTGCAGACCCAACGGCCCAACAAGAAGCTGTACGCTATCACCGATGAAGGGAAACGCCGGTTCCGGGCATGGCTATCTTCCCGGGAAGGGATGGCGCAGCCGATGAAAAACGCTTTTCTGATGAAGGTTTTCTTTTCGGGCTTTGAAGCGCCGCAGGAGAGCATCCGGCTGCTGCAGGATTACCGGCGGCAGCTGCTGGAGGCACAGGAGCGGATGCGTTCGATCCCGGCGGATATGGAAGCCTACGGGCGCGATATGGAGGCTTACCCGACGCTTTATTGGGAGATGGCGGCGGACTTTGGCGGCCGGTATATGCAGATGGCCCTGGACTGGGCCCAGGCGTGCATTGACCGTTTGGAGGCCATCCGATGAGGGTGCTGGTGCTCAACGGCAGCCCCAAGGGCGAGGACAGCAATACCCTGCAGCTGACCAAGGCCTTCCTGGAGGGGATAGAACGGGCTGCACCGGCGCAGGTGGAGATCCTCCCGGTCTACAAACTCCGCCTTCAGCCCTGCCGGGGCTGCTTTGCCTGCTGGTCCGCCACTCCTGGCGCCTGCAGCATCCGGGACGATATGGCCGGGGTGATGGAAAAGCTGCTGGCGGCCGATGTGGTGATCTGGAGCTTCCCGCTGTATTACTTTGGCCTGCCCTCCGGCTTGAAGGCGCTGATGGACCGCCAGCTGCCCATGAGCCTGCCCTTTATGGCCGATGGCGCGGTGGGCGGCGGGCACCCCTCCCGCTATGATATGACGGGTAAGCGGTATGTGCTGATTTCCACCTGCGGCTTTTATACGGCCGAGGGGAATTATGACGCGATCAACGCCCAATTCGACCGGCTGTGGGGGCGGGGGAATTATACCCGCCTTTACTGCGGCCAGGGCGAGCTTTTCCGCGTGCCGGAGCTGCGGGCGCGGACTGGCGGATACCTTCGGTTGGTTTCGGAGGCAGGGGAGGAATTTGCCCGGGGCGGCGTCCGGGAGGATACCCTCCGCGCCTTGGCGGAGCCGCTGTATCCCCGGGCCCAGTTCGAGGCCATGGCCGACGCCAGCTGGGAGATCATGGCCGGGGAGCGGGCGGGGGAGGAATCCCGGGATGCTTCGCTGCCCTTTACCCGTCAGATGGCCGCGCTGTATAACCCCGCCTCCTGGCAGGGCAAGGACCGGGTCGTGGAGATGGTCTATACCGACTGCGGCAAGCGCTACCAGATGGTGCTGACGGCAAAAGGATCCCAGGTATTGGAGCGGGATTTTCTTCCCTATACCACGAGGATTGAAACGCCGCTGACGGTGTGGCAGGATATCGCCCGGGGAGCAATCGGCGGCGCCGAGGCCATGATGCAGCGCAAGTATCGGGTGGAGGGTGATTTTAACCTGATGCTGCGCTGGAGCGAGATCTTCGGCCCCGGAACGGAAAAAGAAGGGCAGGGGCCCCAGGCGGCGCCCCGACCCAGCCGCACGATGATGCCGCTTCTGCTGGCGCCGTGGATGGCGCTTTGGATTGTGCTGCCCATGGATGCGGTTGCCGGAGGGGCCTTGGGCGCGGCGGTGTGCGCCCTGCTGCCGGCGGCCTATCTTCGGTATCGGATGACGCCCTTTGAGGCGCTGACCCTGGCCGCAGTGGGCGGGATCAGCCTGGCGGCGCTGCTGGGCTGCCCGGGCGCGCCCCTGGTGCTGCTGTCCTATGCCCTCTTTGGGTTGATGTGGCTGACGACGGCCTTTTTACCCTTGCCGCTGACGGCCTATTATTCCTGCGAAGCCTATGGCGGGCGGGCGATGCTGGACAACCCGCTTTTTGTGCGGACAAACCGTATCCTTACCGCCTGCTGGGGCGTTCTGTATCTCGTGACGCCGCTGTGGAGCGCCTGCCTGCTTTCATCGCCGCTGGCTAACCTGACCGGCGCGGTCAACTCCCTTTGCCCGGCGCTGATGGGGGCCTTTACGGCCTGGTTTCAGCGGTGGTACCCGGCCCGATACGCCCGGAGGGCGGCGCGGGGCAGGGAAAAATAAAAAAAGCGGGGCCTTTGCCCCGAACAGGAAAAAGCCCGGTAGTGATCTACCGGGCCATTCGCTGTGTTTCCTTACATGGACTTGCGGCTGCGCTTGCGGCGGGCTGCTTCCTGCTTCTTACGACGCTTCACGCTGGGCTTTTCGTAATGCTCGCGCTTACGTACCTCAGCCAGATCGCCGGAACGAGCACACTTGCGCTTGAAACGCTTCAGAGCGCTCTCCAAGGATTCATTTTCTCCAACGCGGACCTCAGACATGTCCTTACCCCCCCTTCAATTGAAGGTTTATTGACTGATGGGACATAGCATCAGGCAACATAATGCATTATACGCTATACCCATGATCAATGTCAATTGCATTTTTTTGCTTAAATCATTTTGCCGGCTCTATCGGTTCTTTTCATGCGTTAGAATTTAAGCTATAATCATAGTATAGCAAATTATAGTGGGGAAAGGAAGAGATATTATGATGTCTGTCACCTATTATCTGGAAGAATTGCTGCGGTTCGGCCAGGCAAGGGGGCTGCTGGACGAAGCGGACGTGGTCTTTGCCCGCAATCAGCTGCTGGATATCCTGGGGCTGGATGCGCCGGGGGAGGAAAAGCCCTCCGGCCCCCTGCCGGAGACAGCTACCTCCATTCTCAAGCCGCTGGTGGATGACGCTGTGGCCCGCGGCCTGGTAGGCGACACGCAGACCGAGCGGGAGCTGTACGATACCCGGTTGATGGGCGCGCTGCTGCCCCGGCCCTCCCAGATCCGCCGCCAGTTCTTTGATCTGCGGGATACGGAGGGGATCCAAGCGGCCACCGATTGGTTCTATGGGCTGTGCCGCGCCGGCAATTATATCCGGGTGGACCAGATTGCCCGCAATATCGCCTGGCAGCATGAAAGCCCCTATGGCGAGCTGACCATCACCATTAACCTTTCCAAGCCGGAGAAGGACCCCAAGGAGATCGCCAAGCTGAAAAACGCCCCGGCCTCGGGCTATCCGGCCTGCATGCTCTGCCAGGAAAACGAGGGCTATGCCGGACGGCTGAACTTCCCGGCCCGCCAGAGCCTTCGGATCATCCCTGTCGCCCTGGGCGGCGAACAGTGGTATTTCCAATATTCGCCCTATGTCTATTATCCGGAGCATTGCATCGTGTTCAAGGGCGAGCATGTGCCCATGAAGGTGTGCCGCGCCTCCTTTAACCGGCTGCTGGACTTCTCTGACCAATTTCCCCATTACTTTATCGGCTCCAACGCGGGCTTGCCGGTTGTCGGCGGCTCGATCCTGAACCATGACCATTTCCAGGGCGGCCGCTTTGAGCTGCCCATGGCCAGGGCGCTGGAAAAGTTTTCCTTTACCCTGAGGGAGTATCCGGACATCCATGGGGCGGTGCTGGATTGGCCCATGACGGTGATGCGCCTGTCGACGGCTGACCGGAGCCGGCTGCTGGATGCGGCCGACCACCTGCACGAGGCCTGGTGGCGCTATTCGGACCCGGACCGGGATATCCTGGCCCAGGATCCCGACGGCACGCCCCACAACACCTTCACACCCATCCTGCGGCGGCGGGGCGCGATCTATGAAATGGACCTGGTACTGCGCAATAATGTAACCAGCGAGCAATATCCCCTGGGGCTCTACCATCCCCATCCGCAGCTGCACCACATCAAAAAGGAGAATATCGGCCTGATTGAGGTGATGGGCCTGTTCATCCTGCCGGGGCGCCTGGAGAAGGAGCTGGAGGCCGTGGCGCGGATCTGGGCGGGGCTGGAGGCCATGCCCAGCGACATTGAAAGCGCCGATCACCCGCTGAATAAGCATCTGCCCTGGATGCGGACGCTGATGGAGCGGCCCGCGCCGGCGCTGGAGCAGGCCCGGGCTGAGATCCGCCGGGAGGTGGGTGATATCTGTGTGCAGGTGCTGAAGGACTGCGCAGTATTCAAGGAGGACGACGATGGGCAGCAAGGGCTGCGGGACTACCTGGCCGCCTGCGGCGCCGCATTTTAGGGGGAAGCTTAGGATGACGATCAATACGCCCTGCCTGGTGGTGGACGAAGAGAAAACCCGGGCCAACATTGAGACGATGGCCCGCCGCATTGCCGCCACGGGCTGCGCCATGCGGCCCCATATCAAGACCCACAAATCGCCCTATTGGGCCCGGCTGCAGGTGCAGGCGGGGGCCGCGGGTATCACGGTCGCCAAGCTGGGCGAGGCTGAGGTCATGGCCGATGGCGGGCTGGAGGATATCTTCATGGCCTATCCGCTAATCGGGGAGGATAAAATCCGCCGGGCGCTGGCCCTGTCCCGCCGGGTGAAGCGGTTCATCGCCGCTGCCGACTCCCTGGCCGGGGCGCAGGCCCTGTCCAGGGCTGCGGTGGAGGCAGGCCTTGTCCTGGAGCTGCGCTGCGAGGTGGATACCGGCATGCGCCGCACGGGTATCCGCTATGACCGGGCGGAGGAGGCGATTTGCGCGATTGCCGCGCTGCCTGGGCTGCGCGTAACGGGTATTTTTACCTTCCGGGGCGCGCTGCTCTCCGGCAGGCCCACCCATGACCTGGAGGCGGCGGGCCGGCAGGAGGGCGAGCTGATGGCGTCCCTGGCCCAGCGGCTGCGGGAGCGGGGTGTGGAGATCCGGGAGGTCAGCGTGGGCTCCACGCCGACGGCCCTGCCCTGCGCGGCGGTACCGGGCGTGACCGAGGTGCGCCCCGGCACCTATGTGTATAACGACGCGATGCAGATAAAATATGGCCTGTGCGGCGAGGCGGAATGCTCCGCCCTCCTGGCGGTGACGGTGGTCTCCCGGCCGGGGCCGGATCTGGCCATTGTGGACGGCGGGGTGAAGGTATTCGCCGCCGATGCACCCCTGCATACCGAGCCCTATGGGTTCGATCGTTACGGTATCTGCGTGGGCCATCCGGGCATTCGGCTGACCCGCCTTTCCGAGGAGCACGGCATGGCCGATCTGGCGCCCGGCGAGGATCCGGCCGTCGGCGAGATCTTCTACTTTATCCCTAACCATATCTGCACCTGCGTGAACCTGATGGATGAGGTGGTGCTCAAGCGGGCCGACGGGACGCTTGAGCCCATGGAAGTGCCCGGCCGGGGCAAGAGCCGCTAGGCCGCGGCCTCCCAGGCAAGGGCGGTACGGCGGACTAGGGCGGGAGTGAGTGTTAGCCATGAAAAAGCCGGAGATGGTAATATTTGACTATGGGCATACCCTTGCATACGATCCGGACTGGGATCCGCTGCGCGGCGAGAAAGCGCTGCTTAAGCATGCTGTGCGCATACCGGAAGGGTGTACCCTGGCCCAGATTCGCCAAGAGATCGATCGGGCCTATTCGATCGTGGAGCAAATACGAAAAACGGCGGGATGTGATATCCCCTGCATAACGGCTAACCGCCTTGCATATGAACGCCTGGGCATTCAGTTCTCACTGACACCGCTGGAGCAGGAGATGACATTTTGGACGGCGGCGTCGCCGGGCAGGCAGATGGCGGATGCGGACTGCATGCTGGATGCGCTGAAGGATAGGGGGATACGGACGGCGGTGCTCAGCAATAACGGCTGGTCCAGCGAGGCGCTCAAGCAGCGGCTGGCCAGGCTTTTTCCCCGCCATGGGTTTGAGTTTGTGATGAGCTCCTGCGATTATCTTGTCCGTAAGCCCGATAAACGGCTGTTTGAGATAGCGCTGCGCAAATCCGGATGCAGCGCGGACAAGGTGTGGTACTGCGGCGACAGCATCAGCGCCGACATCTTTGGCGCCCATGGGGCGGGGATTTTCCCCGTGTTTTATGCGGGCGAGGCTGCGGACGCCAAGCGATCGGAGGATCACCGGAACGATGGCTTGACCATACCCTTTGATCACTTGCAAATTCGGTCATGGAGTGAATTTATACAGGCGCTTTCTGCCATATAGACGGCCATGAGGCGAGCAGGGGCTAAAGGGCGTAGGGATGTGAAAACGCCGGAAGAAAATGCAACATAATGGGGTATCGCAAAAAAGCTGGCCTATGCCAAATAAATGGGAAATAAGAAAACTCCATGTGAATGGATAAACCATTTACATGGAGCTTTTTTCGTAGAAAAAGAATTTTTGTTATGAAATTTTATAACGTTTAGAGGGCGCGCAGCCGCTACCGAAGATGGCGGTCTTCGGAGCTTAGGGATTATTCCATCAACAAGCGTTATGGCTAGGATTACTCTTCCATAAAATTGAAATACATAAATAGTTAAACTGGTTATCAAGTTATAAAGAAGTTCCATACAATCGTTTTAGGGAAGCAAACAGCGGATTTCATATATAGGAGATGAATAATTCACTTTTTCGGTGAACATTTCAACTGATATAACAATTTTATCGTATTGAATTGCAAACAAATCCGGGAAAATTTCGGGCGCTTTTTCAATTTGACTTTCCCTTGATACCATGCACAAGTATTCACCGGCTGGAAGGTGTACGATTTGCGGGTAACTTTCAAATGACTTGTTTGTGTCTCGAAGATCAATAAAAATATAGGACTCTTGACGATCTCCCTTACACAATAGGAATTGTCCATGATTATAGCCGGCGTGAAAACCATTGTTTTCTATGTCCAAGATTAGGCGGTATATTGCAGAATGGAAATCAGGACTGGATTGTGTCCCGTTATATGGCATTGTCCAACAAACCTTTTCTTTCATATGGCAGGAAAGAGCTTGTTTAGAATAGCAGGTTTCCGCATGATCGATTTCTTCTTGCACACTCTCCAGAAATTGAAGCCGGGTTTCCAGCCGCCGCATTTTTTGATAGGTGATTTCCTTCCCATATGTGATTAGCTTTGCATAGTCTATCTCCTCTTCTTTTTCCAAAATAAAATCCTTAAACCGCTTAAGGGGTATATCTAAGTCAGCACAGTATTGGATTGCCTCCACTATTCGCATATGTGCAAAAGTGTAGTATCGATATAAACTATCAGGATCGACATATGCGGGCTTTAATATTCCCAACTCTTCATAATACCGCAGAGATTGTATGTGAACACCTGTCAGCCTTGAAAGTTTGCCGATTGAGAACAAACTCTTTCTATCCAAAATTCTTCTTTCCTCTCTTGACTCTCATATCATATTAGACTTTATAGTACAGAGATATGAGACCAAAGTCAATAATCTGACGATAGGAGAGTGCGTTTATGGATTTGCTGAAAGGAAAAGTAACCACGCTGTATGCAAAATTTTTGTGGCCCTCGCTTTTTTCGGCTATGGTTACGACTATCTATAGTTTTGTTGATACCGTTGCAATTGGGCAGGGCGTAGGGCCGAATGGAGCGGCAGCAGGAGCTATTGTGTTCCCGATATTAGGGGTTACAAGCCTGTTTGGTTTTTTAGGTGGTATTGGCGGATCGGTACGCTTTGGAAAGGCTCAAGGCGAAGGTGAACCAGAAAAAGCAAATGCATACTATACTGCGTCATTTTTATTGACACTCGTTTTAAGCGTTATCGTATGGGTGCTGACTGCAGCTTTTAAGGAAGAGATATTTACATTGTTCGGTGCAAACGAAACGCTCATGCCGCTTGTGCTCGAATATGGAAATTGGATAATTTGGACTTTTCCATTTTTTATCTTATCAGCTTATCTTGCCTGTATGGTGCGCTGCGATGGCGCGCCTAATTTTGCGATGTGGGCCGTGGTCGCAGGCGGTGTTTTTAATGTGTTTGGAGATTGGTTTTTGGTATTCCCCATGAACATGGGCATGGCGGGGGCGGCTATTGCTACTGCCGGGGGGACGGTAATCCAAGCTTTAATCCTGTGTGCCTACTTATTCACTAAAAAATGCAAATTGCGGTTGGTAAAGCCCTGGAAATTATTAAATGCACTATGGAAAACCGTTACATCTGGTTTTAGCGCGTCTGTATTGGAGTTTGCCTTTATTGTGCTAACCTGTATTCTGAATAATCAAATTATGCAATACGGCGGTGAGGTGCCTTTGGCGGTTTTTAGTGTTGTGCTTTCCTGTTCCGGTATGTTTCAGCATATGTTTACAGGCGTAGGGCAGGCGATACAGCCGATCATCACAAACAACTATGGTGCGGGACAAATGGTGCGCATTTCACAGATACGGCGCATTTCCATAGGAACTGTTCTTGGAATGGGGATCGTATTTACTTTGGGTGGCATTTTGTTTCCGACGCAGATCGTACAGTTTTTTGTCAAAACAACCCCTGCTGTGTTAAAGGCTGCACCGGGTATCGTCAGAACTTATTTTATTTCGTTCCTGTTCATGGGAATCAATATTTGGGCAACTTTCTACTTTCAGTCCATTATGCGTACTCGGATATCATCCGCACTTACTTTATTAAGAGGCGTTGTGATAAGTGCAATTTTGTTGTATTTGCTTCCACTTTGGCTTGGATTAAGCGGGATTTGGTGGGCAATTGTTTTGACAGAATTGATCGTAACGGTTGTTACTGTCATTTGTTTAACGACCATAAATGGGAGAATGAAGCAAAAGGGCAAATTACTATATTAGGAATTGAAGGATTTATATGAATGAAATTATAGCGATGGGTGGAGAGCCAGGAAGCGGCAGCCGGAAACCTGTGCGTCGGCTTGCGGAAGCACTACGCATGGAATACTATGAGGAAAATATGCTGGACAAGCTGTCTAGTGGCCGGTATTAAAACTTTCTCAGCAATATGAGAAGTTTTCCTTAAGCGGGATAAATCCTCTTCCTTTGAAGATCGGAAGGATGCCCTAAACCAATTAGAACTGGCATGATTTAACACACCGGTTCCTGCATCGGATCTTCTTACTTCCTTATGAGATACTATCAAAACCTTCCGGCGGTGGACAGTCCGGCGGAACGGCCCATATCCTCCAGGGTTCGTATGGGCGGATAGTTGGCCATCTTCCACACGTCAAAGCCGCTCCGGCAATCATAAAACATGGCGGGGTAATCCCCGGGCATAAAGCGCCGCAGGACCAGCCTGAGGTATTCCGGAATGGGCTATGGCTTTCTTGCTGCCAGCAAGAGCGGGATAAAAAAACCCGGCTGGTTTAGCCGGGTTTGCGGTGCGCCTTTTATTTGGCGGAGCCCATATAGGTGATCTTGTCGCTGTATTTCTCCAGCATCTTGGCGTTGTAGGCATCGCCGCCGTCGATGTTAGCGCTCATGAAGACCGGAGGCTCAATGCCCTTCTCCAGGAAGAGGTAGACCGACTCGGCCACAATGGCGTTCACAATGGAGGAGCCCACGACCGTGGAGGAGGGAGCCACCTTCTGGGGGAAGTCGCCGACCTGCACCAGCGCGTCGCCAAAGGTGCCGCAGTTATCGATGACCAGATCGGCGGCCTCAAAGAGGCGCTTGCCGCACTTGGCACGGGGGCTGGAAGCCTCGGAATACTGGATCGAGGTGATCGCGATTACATAGGCGCCCTTCTCGCGCACATGCATGGCCATGTCCACAGGTACAGCGTTGCGGCCGGATACCGAATGGATAAAGACGAGATCGCCCGCGCCGATGCCGGCGGCGTCGGCCACCTTGGCGCCATAGCCGTCGATGCGTTCCATCTGGCTGGTCAGGGTGATCGGCACGACATCGCAGGTCAGTCCCGGCGGGAGGATGGGGTTGACGACCACCAGGCCGCCGGTGCGGTAAAAGGCTTCCTGAGAGAGGATGCCGGCATGGGTGCAGCCAAAGAAGAAGATACGGCCGCCCTTCTCACAGGTTTCCACCAGCTTGGCGGCAGCCTGCTCCATCTTGTCCTTTTGGGTCTTGAGGACTTCGTCCATGACCTTCTGGACCTCGCTGAAATACTTTTCTACGTACATGTTATCCCACCTTTACTACATAATGCTTATATTGATCGCGGAGGAAGCCCTCATAGGCGCGGGGATCCTTTCCGTCGGCCAAAATCTGCTCGATGACGCTGGCGACGATGGGGTCGAAGATGCCGTAACGCACCTCGGCGCCGGGCATATGCTCGGCTAGATAATCATTGCATACCCGCAGCATTTCAGGATGCACCTTCCAGGCGCCGCCGCAGGCCACCATGGGGAAATCCTTGGGGTCGGCATGGTTGATGCTGTAGCAGCCGATCATCTTTTTTGCCATCAGCTCGCCGGCCTCGCGCACAATGGACATGGCGGCCGGGTCGCCGGCATGGGCGGCGCGGCCTACATAGCGGGCGAATCCAGCCACAACGGAGTGATGGGGAATTCCGTCCTTGTTGCTGTATACGGCGCCGATAAGCTTGCTGCGGTCGTCCACCTCAAGGTATTCATAAAGCAGCGGCAGCAGCGCGGTATCCGGACCCCAGCCGTCGATCTGCTGGATGGCGGCAAACATGCCGCGGTTGCCAATCCACCAGCCGCTGCCATCCTCGCCCATGTAGGAGCCATAGCCGCCGCAGTGGTAGATATGGTTTTTGCCATTGATATAAACCGCGCCGTCGCCGGTCCCCGCCAGGGCGACGCCGCCCTTATCGGTGAGGGCGCCGGCCAGCAGGTACATATAGCCTTCGTCGCCGGGCTCGTATTCCTTCAGGTCCATCGCCGTGGCCAGGCATTCCTTGAATACGTCCAGCGGGCCAATAAGCACACCCATGCCGCGCTCGACGGTGATGCGCTGGCCATTGAAGGGCTTCATGAGCTGCCGGATGGCGGTCATCATGTTTTCACGGGCTACGGAAACGTCAATGTAGCTGGTGGTTACGGCGCCGCCGGTCCCCTCGCTGACAAGGTTGTAGTTCTCGTCAAAGAGGATCAGGTTGATCTTGGTGCCGCCGCCGTCTACGCCGAGATAATATTTCATATAGGTCTTCCTCCCTATGTCATTCCTTTAGCCGCTCGGACCGGACCGGGCGGCTAAAGGTGCTTTTTTGTTACCGTATGGATTCCTCGCGCCTATGCGACGGGCTTGGGGAGCTGGGCATCCTGCCCCTTGAAGATCTGCTCGCTCTGCTCAAAGGTATGCCATTCCGTAATCCGGTGCATGCCCATGGCCTTGCACTTGGCAATCAGCGCGTCCACCGCAGCGTCCTTGGCGGGGCCCTTATCCATCTGCACCATGTCCATGAAGTCGCAGCTTAGGCCGATCTTTTCCACGCGCAGGCGCGTCGCCTCGTCGGGCGCCATGACGATGGCCTGGTTGATGAGCGCGCGGGCTTTATCGAGATTTTCCCGGGTAAAGTAGCTGCGGGTGGGCGGATCGTCCTCGAAGAGGTGCTCGCCGCTGGCGGCACAGGCGTCCTGCCATAGCTGGTAGAAGGCCTTCACCGGCGCGGCGGCGGGGCCGTATACGCCGCAGAAGAATTCGTCCATCAGCAGATTCTCATCCAGATCCATATCGTACATGAGCTTGGCCAGCACATAGTTGCGCAGCTCGCCGGCATAGCTCAGGAAGGTATTGGGGCATCCTTCCTCAAACACGCCGATCGCCCCATGGTCCTTAAAGAACTTCAGGTTGCGCTTGAGCACATGAAGATTGGCGAAGGGCATCAGGTAGTTGGCAAAATCGGTGGTGTAGTCCCAGATAAACAGGTCGCGGCTGACCTGGCTCCAGGCGGCGATATCCTGAGAGAAGTTGCTGGGCATATCGGTCTTGTCCACATGGCACTCGTCCAGCGGGTGGGCAAAGCAGCATTCGATGGTGCACAGGCGGATCAGCACGCCAGGATTGGGCTTGGTGATCTTAGGCAGCCGGCGGGTATACTGATAGGCCAGCGTATCAATGGAAATATGCGGGAACTCCTTGCGGATGGCATCGTCAATCTTATTGACAAAGCGCAGCACCGTCCCCATATGGGAATCCTCCTCCTCGTCGATGGCGCGGCACTTTTCGCAGGTGCAGTAATTGCCCCAGTCATTCTGGCTGACGGAGAAGATGGAGCACTCCGGATGCTCCAGGATGGATTTGCGCAGATTCTGCAGGGCCACCTCGAAAACTTCGGGGTTGGTCAGGCAGAGCTGGGAGCGCTCCTTGACCCGGACGCCGTTGATCTCGGAGAAATACTCCGGATGCTCGTCGAAATATTCATCGGGCGGCACCAGGCGGTTGAAGGAATGCACGCCCAGATAGCGGATTGCGCCGCCATGATGGGCCATCAGCCGGTGGTTGGAGGCATTGGCCTTGTTCCGTGCGGCCCAGTCCCCATCAAAATTCTCCATGTTAAAGGCCTCGCGGATGCGGAAGGCCGGGGTTTTGGTTACGTTCAGCTCCGGCAGGGCGACGTCGCTGCGCCGGGGGATGCTGCTGACCTGGGGCGTATACCAGCGGCAGCCCAGGTAATCCTCAAGGAAGGTGTATACGCCGTAGAGCGTGCCCCGCTGGCGGCCGCCGGCGATCACAAGGGTGTCGCCCACGCTGCGCAGGATAAAGCCCTCGTCGCCTACCGCGTCGATCTCCTCATCAAGGCCCAGCTCGGCGGTAAAGCCATTCTTGCCGATGACTACGAACTTCGGGTTCAGATACGCGCCGTACCGGGGGCGCTGGGTGCAGGTGGTCATCAGCGGCAGGGTCGCGCCGGTTACCTGGCCGGCAAAGCTGACGAATTCGCTGGCCGCATAGATCTCGCTGGGAGAAGCGGTCGCCTCATCGACAAGCACGATGTAATCGCTGGCGCCATTTGCTGCAAATTTCAGCATGGTCGGTTCCTCCTCTTCGGGGAAAATCGCTTTTGCGGATAACCCGACTCCATTATAGCATGGCCCGGCAAAATCGGTATATCCTTTTTTTACGCGGCCTATGGAAGCAGAGCACCCAAACCGCCGGAGCGCCGGAAAAGACGGGCGCGCATGCTGTTAAATATATACGAATGATCCGGCCCGGCGCCCTTGGGCGGCCGTGGTATAATAGCATCATAAAAGGGCCCGGCGCAGCGCCGGGAAAGGAGTATGAGCATGGCCAACCGCACCGACGCCACCCAAGTGGCACGGTATTTTGTCTTTGAAACGCTGGAGGCGCTGCTGGCGCTGGCTACGGTATTGATGTCCCTGGGCTGCGATATAGGCGCCCTTTATCTATTCCGGAGCAGCCAGGAGACGCTGATAAACCAGCAGATCGCCCCGGGGGCCTCCCAGTTGGCCCTGCTGTGCCTGCTGGCGGCCTTCCGGCTTTCCTGGTACTTCGCTTTTTATCTCTGGCGAAGGCGCGGCGGACTGGTCCGGCTGCTGGGCCAGTGTGCTGTGCTGCTGCCGCCGGCAGCGGCGGCCCTGCTGTGGGGGGCGCTGGCCTATACGGCGGTCCGTATGTATGAGTCGGCCTTCTTTATCGCCGTCCCCTGCATCTTCTGCGGCTCGGCCCTTGCCGCGCTGGTGATGGCGTCGCTGCCGGTTCCCGCGCTGATCCGGTTCCGGAGGCGGCAGGTGGAAATGTCAAAAAAGTCAATATTGTGAGAGTGAAGGCGGGACAAGCTCCGCCTTTTGTTGTCCATAATGGTTGTTTGTTGTGTATAATGGCTTACTTTTGCACAAGCCATGTTAGGAAGATTGACCGAACTTTCCCCTTAGAATATAATTAAAATAGTCAATGATGTACGGGATGCGCTGGGCTGCAGCATGAACATCGTAGAGATTTTCCCTGCCGGCGCGCCCCTATAAGAACCGTCTGATGTAAATATAATCTGAATCAGACGGGAGGGGAGGGATCAATTTTGCCACAGCCGTCCTGCGAACTGCGCAGCTTCCAAGCGCCTGTTATGATGTTTTACCGATCCAATGAGGAGGATGAAGCGGCCCCTTCCCTGCACCATTACCATGAAGGCTACGAGATCTACTACCTGTTCAACGGATACCGCGCCATGGCCGTGGAGAGCAAGGAATATATGCTTCGCCCCGGGGACCTGCTGCTGGTGCCGCCAGGCCTGGGCCACCAGAGCTGGGCGGTGGAGGATATGCCCCAGAACCATGTGGTCGTCAATGTGGAGGCGGATTTTCTGGAGCGGCTTTTGGATGGGGCGGATATCCCGGAGATGCCCCAGCTGCTCAACGGCAAGGAGCGGATACTGCGCCTGCCCTCGAACCAGCAGTTCATGCTGGATTCGCTGCTCTATGAGCTGCAGCAGGAGCTGACCACAGCGCAGCCCGGCGCGGCCTGCGCCATGCGGGCGCGGCTGACGCTGATGATGATCTTTCTGCTGCGCAACCTGGGCTGTGAGATTACCCACATGAGCCAGGGCGGCCATAAACGGAAAAACGATATTGAGCAGGTGGCCGCCTTTATCGAGGAGCATTATGCCGATCCGGTCACCCTGGGCGGCATGGCGAAGATTTTCATGACCAATCCCTGCGCGCTGAGCCGCAGCTTTAAGCGCTACATGGGCGTGCCGCCCATCAGCTATCTGAACCGGGTGCGGATCCAGGCGGCTAAGGAGCTTATTGAAAACAGCGACCTTAGCCTGACCCAGATATGCAGCCGCGTAGGCTATGAAAGCCTGACGTATTTTGGCCGGGTGTTCAAGGAATTCACCGGCGTAACCCCCAGCCAGTTCCGGCGGCAGATACGCAGCCGGGCCAGCGACCGCCGGGAGGTATTGTAGAGAGCCCGGCCGCGCGATGCAGGATCCGACCCCGGGCCGCCGAAAAGCTATAGGCTATCGGCGGCCCGGCTTCTTATAAAGGGGACAACCGGGGCGCGGCAGCCCCTAAACGGAGGAGAACCGGATGAACTATGTGTTGTTTTTTCCCGATGAGCTCCGGGCTAAAACGCTGTCCTGCTATGGACACCCCACGGTCCGGACGCCAGCCTTTGACCGTTTATCCAGGGAGGGCGTAACCTTTGAGGACTGCCATGTGCAGAACCCGGTCTGTTCGCCCTCGCGCTGCTGCCTTTTTACCGGCACCTATGTCCATACCCTGGGGCATCGTACGCTGTGGAACCTGCTGAAGCCCCATGAGCACAACCTGCTGGAGACCTTCAAGCAGGCGGGCTACCAGGTGCGGGTTTATGGAAAGAACGACCTGTTCTCAGCCGAAGCAGCGGCCGCCAGCACCGATGTGTTTGAAAACCGTCCCGCTGCGGCCAGGGCCCAGCCGGAAAATACCGCAGATTATGGGCAGCCGGGCTATTATGATTTCCTTTACCGGCCCATGGCGGGATCAGCGGAGGATACCGGCGACTGGGCCAATGTGGAAGCGGGCATCGATTTTATCCGGTCATGGAAGGCGGGCGATCCGCCCTATGTGCTCTTTCTGCCGCTGACCTTCCCCCACTGCCCCTATACGGCCCCCGAGCCCTTTTACAGCATGTACGGCGAGCAAGACGTTGCGCCGCTGATACCCCCTGGCCAGGGGAAGGCGGCGTATATGGAGCTGATCCGGCGTTACCGGCAGTTGGACGATCCTGCCGCGTTACGCAAGATCCAGGCCCTTTATATGGGGATGGTTTCCTTTACCGACAGGCTGCTGGGCCGGGTGATGGATGCGCTGGACGAGGCTGGCCAGCGGCAGGAGACGGTGCTGATCGCCTCCTCGGATCACGGGGACTATGCCGGGGATTACGGCCTGGTGGAGAAATGGCCCAGCGGCATGGAGGATGTGCTGACCCATGTGCCGCTTATCATCCGCGCGCCCGGCGGGGCCGCCGGCCATCGCGTACGGGAGCCGGTGGAAATGTTTGACATCATGGCCACCTGCCTGGACCATGCGGGGCTCACCGCTCCCTATACCTATTATGCCCGCAGCCTGATGCCCCAGGTGATGGGTGCGCCCGGCGATCCGGAGCGCGCCGTATTTTGCGAGGGCGGCTACGATCCCCGGGAGCCGCACTGCAGCGAGGGCACGCTGCGCCCCTCTACCCGGCACCTGCTGGAGCCCTCCTTCATCTATTATCCCAAATGCATCCAGCAGCAGGAGCATCCCGAGAGCGTATGCCGCAGCGTCATGATGCGTACCGCGCGCTATAAGCTGGTGCGGCGCTCCCTGGCCCCCAATGAATTCTATGACCTGCGCGAGGATCCGGATGAGCTGGTGAACCGCTACAACGACCCGAAGCTGCAGGCGCAGATCCGGGCGATGGAGAGCCGGATGCTGGATTGGTATCTGACAACCAGCGATATCGTGCCCACGGAAGAAAACAGCCGGGGCCTGTAGCGGGACCCGGACGCCGGCGGATAAAGCCTGCGAGCGCCACAAGAAAGGGCTGCCGTAAACCGGCAGCCCTTTTGGCTTTTGTTCCTTAGGCGATGACGCCCTTCATCAGCGCGAGAAGGAAGTTGGAATGATAGAAGAGCGAGCTGGTGGAGGCGTTCTCCACGATGGTACGCAATTCCTCAAAGGGGACGAAGGAGAGGCCCACAGGCACCAGCATCTCCAGCGCGAAGAGCAGCAGCGCGGACGCCACCAGGCCGGCGGCGGCGCCCACCAGGCCATCGCCGTAGCGCAGCACCGGGAAGATCAGCGTCACATCCAGCGCCCGCACCACCAGGAAAAGCACGATCAGCGACAGGACGAACAAAATGATAAAGCAGACGATGTTCACGGTCATATGGGCGATGGTCATGGACAGATATTCACCCAGCATAGTCAGCCCCTCCGCGGCGAAGGCCTTGCTTTCCAGGTTTGTCCGCAGGCGGGACTCCACGGGATAGGGCAGGCTTACATCCTCCAAGAGCGTATCCAGGCGCTCGGGGGTGAGGGTATCCACCTGGATGCGCACGGTTTCCACGTCCTTGAGGAACTCATCGCTTTCGGAATAATAGATAAGCTGGGGAACAATCTTTTGCTGGGCCAGCACGCTGCGGGCCATGACCCCATGAAAGGATAAGCCGATCACCGTGGCCAGGAGCACCGCTCCCACGTTGGCCGCGGCCCGGACCGAGCCATGGTACCAACCGATTACAAGCCCGAGCCCCAGGAAGATGACGACTACCAAATCAATAATATTCAAAAACGAGCCTCCTTTTTACTGGGCGGCCTAAGGCCGGCGTTAGAGCGGCGTCAGGAAATGGGGTAGAGCTTCCAGCCGCTGACGGTCTTGAGCACCACCATTTTGCCCGAGAGCACCGCCTCCACCGATTCGACCGGCGCTTCCAGGGGCATGCTGCGGTATTTCTCCCCGGCATAGGTTGTCGTATGCACCGCTTCTGCGGTAAAGGCTAAAATTTTGTCGGGCCCGAGGCAGGCCCACAGCGTGCCGGCCGGCAGGGAAAGCCGGTATTCCGTGGTAGTATTGGAGGAATCCATCCGGATATACCACAGCGAGGACAGCGGCGATTCATCGTCGGAGGTGTTGGAGGGCGTGAAGAGGAACTGCGCCCGGCCCTTGTCATCCACGTTCATGTCGATGAGCGTCCAGCCATAGACCAGCTTGGAATACAGGCTTTTGCCAGAGCTGTCCCACCGCTGCAGATTGTGGGTGCCAACGGTGATAAACTCGCTCTCCAGGGCCAGCACCTTATAGGCGACTTCATTGCTCATCGAGACGTTCCCGGTTGTCGATTGCCCGGGGTTAAAGGTCTTGAGATGGGCCACGGGGATGGTGAAGTGGGAATCCAGCGAAAGGGTCCAAAGCTGGGTCAGGTTGCTGGTGTAAAAGCCTGTATCCATCACCGTTTCATAGGGAAACCGCAGCTGCTCCACCTCGGTGGCGTCCAGCTTCATGACCCGGACCAGCCGTTGGTTCTCCTCCCAGGTGGTCAGGGCGTAGGTTTCGCTGCCGCAGGCCATGTCCACGATGGTATAGTCGGTGCTTTGGTCGAGCACCGGCCGTCCGTCCTTGTCAAAGATCATGACGCGGTTGGCGCTGTAGGCGGCGTTGAGCATGCTGGAACCGACGGGCGTCATGTTTTCCTCGGGCAGCTGGGCCGACCACTTGATGGCGCCGGTGCTGTCGATATAGTTGAGCTGGGCGCCATCCACCATCAGCAGGTGGTCGTCGACCGCCTCAACCTTCGTGATATTCTCGCCGGCCAGGGTAATCATTTCGGTGGCGGCGGCTGAGCGGTCGGCGAAAAAGAGAAGGTACCCGCCTACGCAAAGCGCGGCCGTGATGAGGATAAGCAAAGCGAAAAACAAGATACGGCGAAGCATCTTGGATTGACGATAACGCATGGAACGCTCCTTTATCAGGCTGGTGTCCGCCTGGCAATCACCTTGAAAACTTATTATACGCAATATCGCCCCGCGATGCAACCGACACGCCGGCGAGAAACCGGCCGGGCCAGGCAGGAATTTCCCCTGCGGCAGCGAATGATAACCAAGAGGTGATTGGATGAAGCTTTCCTTTACGACGTTATCCTGCCCGGAGCTGAGCTTTGAAAAGGTGCTGGACCTGGCAGAGGAAGAAGGATACGAGGGCATCGAGCTTCGGGGGATTCAGCAGGAGATGGACAACACCCGGCTGGCGCCCCTTCAGCCGGGCCGGCTGGGGGCAACCCTGGCGGATATGACCCGCCGGGGGCTGGCCTTTTGCTGTATGGATACCTCGGTGAATTTTCATGAGCCGGACCGGTGGCCGGCCTACCAGAAGGAGGCGGAGGGCAACATCCGCCTGGCGCATGATACGGGCGCGCCCTATATCCGGGTCTTCGGCGACCGGTTCCTGCCGGGCGAGAATCATGAGGCGGCCTATGACCGGGTAGCCCAGGGCCTGTGCCAGCTGGGCGACATCGCAGGCCCCCAGGGGGTGAAGGTGCTGCTGGAGACCCATGGAGAATTTGCCAGCGGAAGGCATGCCAGAGGCATCATGCAGCGGGCGAACCACCCGGCCGTCGGCGTGCTGTGGGACGTGCATCATCCCTATAAATATGCCGGCGAGCCGATCGCCTATACTTTGGACGCAATCCGGCCCTGGTTGTTCCATGTGCACCTGAAGGACTCGATCGGCCCCTGGACCACGCACCGGCTGACAGTGCCCGGACGCGGCGACCTGCCGCTGAAGGAGACGGTGAACCGGCTGTGGCTGTCGGGCTATAACGGCTGGCTTTCCCTGGAGCATGAGCTGCGCTGGCATCCGGATATTGAACCGGCCAGGGAGGCGCTGCACGGCTACGCGCAGCTCTTGCGGCAATGGATATGACAGGCGGCCGGGAGCGGGATTGGTACGCGGCCAAGCTTCTGATGGAATGCCGGGTGCAGGACGGGCAGGCTGCCCCCGATAAGCGTATGTATGAGGAATCCGTCGTCATGTTCCGGGCGCAGAGCTTTGCCCAGGCCTGGCAGGGGGCGGAAGAAATGGGCCTTCGCAAGCAGATTACCGGCCGCAATGCCTACGGGCAGACCATCCGCTGGCGGCTTGTAAAGGTGCTGGATGTGTGCCCCTGCCTGGAGCGGGGCTCGGAGTGCGCCGAGGTTTATTGCCGGATGATGGAGACCCCAGGGGACTGGGAGGTAGCCCAGGTGCTGGAACGCTATTATCCCGAAGCTGCCGGGGCCGGGCGGAGGCTAAAGCTCCCGCAGAGGGGGAGGCGCCGGAAGAGGCGTAAAGCCGGTACCCTTTCACAGACAAAAGCTGCTTTCCAAACCTGGAAAGCAGCTTTTTTGCCTGTGGGATCCGGGCCAATTGTGGCCCTATGCTTGATAGCGCCCATAGGTATGGGCGGCCTGGTACATGGCCAGCACATTTTCCGTGGGGGTGTTGTCCTGGATGGCGTGGGTGGGCGCGAAATGGTAGCCGCCGCCGGGCATCATGACCTCCAGGGTGCTCCGGCATACGTCGGTCACCTCCTGGGGTGAACCGTAGGCCAGGGGGCCGGCGGTGGAAATGCACCCATGGAAGGAAAGCCGGCCGCCAAAGCGCGCCTTCAGGGTGGCGGGATCCATCTGAGCGGCCTCGGGCTGCAGCGTGTCCACGGCGCGGATGCCCATCTCGATAAAATCCTCATAGGCCCAGCTGGAGCTGCCGCAGGTATGAACCATGACCGGCAGGCGGTAGCTGGAGGCCAGGTCCACATACTGCTGCATCAGCGGGCGGAACACCCGCCGGAAAAGCCGCAGGCTGATCATGGGCGCAATCTGCGTCCCCAGATCCTCGCCGATCTTGACAAAGCTGATGGCGCTGGCGTGGCGGCTGAGAATCCGCTCCAGGATGCCGATCTCCATGCCGACGCGGCGGCGCACATAGCACAGCGTGGCCTCGTCCTCCTCCAGCAGGTTGACCAGCGCGTCCTCCATCCCCATCACGCGGCCGGTCGCGTTGATGATGTCGCACATACCGGCGCTTCCGGCATAAAGGGCGTAGTCCCGGTTGGCCTGGATATACCCGTCCAGGTGGGTATAATCAAACTCGTCGGCACTGGGCACGGGGAAGGCGGCGATGGTTTCGGGATCAGCGCCCTGCAGCGGGAAATCACAGAAATCCCAATATCCGCCGGAACGGTTTTCCACCCAGCGCATATTGAACCCGTATACGGGGTCGGTCTGGCGGTCCGGCAGGACGGGAAAGCGGTTGGGGCCGCGGTATTGGGCGTGGACAGAACGGAAATCCACGCCCAGAGCCCTGCGCAGGGCCTCGTCGTCCGGCGCGCCAAGGGCTTGCTTCACCCTTTCATGCACGCCGGGGTTCGTGGTATAATCAATCGGTACGCGGTCGGTTTTTTCAAAATTCAGCGTTTTCTCCACGCGGCGGCGGCTGGTCATGGTTTCCGGGGCTTTTTCAATGATGGCCATGGGGTATCCTCCTTTGGGGCCGGGGCCCGCTTTACCCTTTAGCATACCAGCTGCGGCCGGCGGAAGCCAGACAGCAACGGAACAGGCGAATGGGACTTTTGGAACATGAGGGGAGGCCGGGATATGGAGCAGGCCCGTATGGCCTTTGTGCAGATCAACCCTGTGGTGCATTACGCCAACGTGATCCAGTGCCAAGCCGGCGAACGCTACGGCCCAAGGATGATTTACGATTACCAATTTATCCTGGTGCTGGAGGGAAGGGGCGAGATCAAAACGCCCGAGGGCCTGCGCCCCGCCCGCCCCGGTTGGCTCTTCTATAACCGGCCGGCCATGGAGCACGATATCCTGCCGGATCCCCATTATCCCTTCCTGCTGGCCGGGCTGCATTTCGGCTACCGGCCTGACGGCGGCCTGCCCTATCCCCGGGGGCCCTATGACCCCAGCCGCTTTCGGGCGGAGCGGGCTATGGCCCCGGTCGTGTTTGAGGATTTTGACGGCTTCCCCTGCGCGATGGACTGCTCAAGGGAGCCGGCGCTTCGGGAGGGGATGCTGGAGATGGTGCGTGAGTATGAGCACCGGCGGCGCTATGGGGAGGCGCGGCTCAGCGGGCTTCTGAAGGCTTTCCTGGCGCAGGCCGCCCAGGCGGCGGCCCATTCAGGGCCGGGCCTTGAGGCGGAAACCGGCCGGAATGGCGGCGAAATTACCGCCTATATCCATGCCCATTATGCGGAGGACCTCTCCTATGACCAAATCGGCCGGCGCTTCCATTTCCACCCGAACCATGTGAACCGGCTGCTGCGGGCCTACACGGGCTGCTCCCTGCACCAGTACCAGGTGGATATCCGCATGAAGCGGGCCCTGGAGCTTCTGGTCAATACCCGGCGGCCCATCAGCCGCATTGCCGAATCGGTGGGCTATGGCGACCCGGGATATTTTGCCCGGCTTTTCCGGCAGCGCATGGGATACAGCCCCAGCCAGCTGCGCCGCTATCTCCGCCCCGGGGGAGGCGGACCGGAGGAGGGAGGGGCAAGATGAGGGCGCCATGGGAGGCAGGGGGCGATCCGGCCAGCCGCGGGCCCTATATCGTGGTCAAAAAAGCCCGGCGGCTGCTGGAGCTTTGGCAGGACGGGCGGCTGCGGGGCCGCTTTCCCATCGACCTGGGCAGCAGCCCGGTGGGCCCCAAGCGGCGGGAAGGAGACGGACGTACGCCGGAAGGGCTCTATTACGTCTGCACGCGCAACGGCAACAGCCGTTTTTATCTGGCGCTGGGCCTTTCCTACCCCAACCGGCGGGACGCCGCCATCGGGCTGGAAGAGGGGATCATCTCAGAGGCCTGCTGGCGGCTGATTGCCGGCGCGGCTGACCGGCGCCTGCGGCCGCCCTGGGATACGGCGCTGGGCGGGGCCGTCATGATTCACGGCATGGGGGCCGGGCGCGACTGGACCGCAGGCTGTATCGCCCTGCGGAACCGGGACATGGACGAGCTTTGGGCCCAGTGCCCGCTGGGTACGCCGGTATGGATCGAGCCCTGACAGGCTGCGGCAGGGCACAAAAAAGGCGCCTCATGGGAGGCGCCTTTGCTATGCGGTTTTTGCTATGCGGTTATCATGGCCGTGAGGTGGAGGCGGCGCGCTGGTGCCGTCCCTGGGAGAGGGGCAGCAGCATGCGGCCGGCGATGAGCACCGCAACCCCAAGGAAAAGCAGGATATCGCCCAGGCTCATATAGCCGCCGACCAGGGGAAGCGGCAGCGGCAGGACGTCGCCCAGCCAGAGCAGCCGGGTGGAGCTGTCGGCCATGTAATACCCCAGCCGCTCCGCAGGGGCCACCAGCTGGGGCAGCTGCAGGGCGCTGGGCGCAACCGGCATGCGCCAGCCGTTGGCGGCGATCACGGCGAAATTTCCCAGCGTTCCCATAAGGATGGGCAGCGAGCCGGCCAAGGGGCGAAGGTTCGCCAGGGCAAAGGCCGCATTCGCCCCATAGGTGAGGATGACAACAAAGCCATACCAGCTTTCCGCCGGCAGCGGGATCAGGCGGGAAAGGGGCGTGGTGCACATCTGTATAACGGCCGACGCAATGGGCAGCCACAGCCACCGGAAGCCAGGGTCGGCCAGCCGCGCGGTGGCCCCGCCCAGGATCCGGCCGGCGGCCCAGCCCAGCAGAACCCCCAAGAGCAGGATCATTTGCGTTCCCCCATAACCTGAAGAATTTCTTCCTTAGCGGCGATCAGCGCCTGGACGCACGCGGGATGGAACTGCTTGCCCGACTCCTCCAGCAGGATCTTCTCTGCGTCGTCATAGGAGCGGCCCTTGCGGTAAGGACGGTCGCTGGTGATGACGTCAAAGGCGTCGACCGTGCTGAGAATGTAGCACAGGATGGAGATTTCGTCGCCCTTTGTGCCGTCAGGATAGCCCCGTCCGTCATAATATTCATGATGGTGCAGGATGATATCCCGTACCTCTGGCCCGATATCTGAATCGGCCAGAATATTGACGGCGATGGCGGGATGGGTCTGAATGACGTTTCTTTCCTCGGGCGTAAGCGCGCCGGGCTTGTTAAGGATCATATCGTTGATCCCGATTTTGCCAATGTCGTGAAGCAGGGCGGCCGTGGTGATAAGCTCCTGCTGCTTGAGGGGAATGTTCATCTGCCGTGCAAGGATGCCCGCATAGAGCTCAACCCGCTTGGAATGGCCGTTGGTGCACTCATCCTTGGCTTCCACGGCGGCCATCAGCGTGTGCAGCAGGTTATAGTAGCTCTGACGGTTGGCCAGGTAGAGCTTGAAAGCATAGCGGGCCAGCATCAGCGGCATCATAAAGAGAATGGCCAGATAGGTGCCGGAGGGCATCTTCATGAGGAAGGCCATAAAGAAGCCGATGGGCGCGGCGCAGAAAAAGGTCGGCAGCAGCTGCACCACATCGCTGCGCAGCGCCATCAGGAAGGATACCTGGCCGTTCAGCGCCAGCAGCGCGAAGAGAATCGAGCTGTTGAGCAGGATGACCAAGGCGACGAACACGGCGGCGGGCAGCAGCACGCCGGGCAGGGTAATATCGCCCGCGACGCCGCCCAGCAGGTGAAAGGCATACCCGGCCAGCAGCACCGAAACAATGGGATTGCCCATGTTGAACAGCGTCTTTAGGGGCGACATATTCAATATCGTGAGGAAATGGCGGCCCTCCCCGCGCTCAGTCTCAAAGGTAAAGGGCGTGCTGACCAGGATCATGGCCGCCGTCGTGCAGGGCCCGAAAAGCAGCATGCAGGCAAAGAGGCACATAAAGGACATGTCGATGGCGCTGTTGGGCGTGATATATAAGGGCAAGGACCGGCAGATGACAAAGAGCGCCGTCAGGGTTATGAACTGGAAAAGCGTGCCCTGGGATGCGCCGCTAACCAGGCCGACCCCATATTGATAGAGGCATCCCAGGCCTAAAAGCGTTCCGGCAGCGGCAATGGATACCGCAAAACACAAGGCGCTTTTTTTCATGGGATACCTCCGTATGATACGTTAATAAGATCCACCTCCGGCGGCCAGGCCCTTACAGGGCAGCTACCGGCTTAACGCCAGGTGTACAATGCACCGCTGGACAGAATCAGAGAAACCAGCGCCGTGAGCGCGGCGACAATCTTCGTCTTTTTCATCAGGATATAGCCTCCTTATCGAAAGGCTCTGCCCGACGCTAATAGGGCATGCTATATCCGCTTCGCTTGTCTAAAAGGATGTCGCTTTGCCGGAGCATGGATCTTAAAGGGGAAAACAAGACAGCCGGGGAATCAGTGATCGAGGAAAAGAGGCAGCCGCCGGTTGATGGCGTTCAGCGTCGCCTTGATGGCGGCCATCTGCGGATCATCCCGCACAAAAGCGGTGCCGATGAGCAGGTCCTGCTCCCGGGGAGCGTGTACGGCCAGACAGACCAGCACAGCCGTGCTGTCCGCTACAGGGATATTCTTAACCTCTGCCAGGGAAAAGACGTTTTCCTTTCCCAGGTATTGATGCACCGCCTCCAAGGTAGCCCGCACAATGATACCGTTGCGGTCGCGCACGCCGGGCAGGCCCTGGGCGCTGCCCTGAAAGGCGATCTCCTGGTGGGCCAGGGTTACCGTGGCCTGGGCGCAGTCGGCGGATAGGGACAGGGTAAAGCCTTCCGGCGTAAGGCGCGCGTAAAAATGGGCGGGGGAATCCTCCTCCGCGTCGATCTGCGCGATGGATATCACCTTATGGTCAATCCGTATATTGAAGCGCGCCAGCGCTACCGACTGGATATCCCGGGCCAGCTGCTTGGCGGAGCGGCTGCGGTCTGCAATCACATGCACCTCCGTCACGTTGCCCTGGTCGTCAGGAATCACCTGCACATGCATGATCCCCTTTAGCTGATAGATATACTTGCGCAGCGTCTCCATATCCAGCGGTTCAAACCCCTGCTCGGTCATGGTCTTCATCGGTCGGCCTCCCTCCGGGCGGGCATCGGCATAAAATGCTTCCATCATTGAAAACAGAATAAATATAAATTTGATTCAACATGAGAAGTATATTTAATTTGCCCGAAATATGTCCCCAAAATCCATCCTCATTATAGAGGAAGCGCAGATCTTTTTCAATCTCATTTGCAGAAAATTCATCCGCTCGAGAAAGGGGGCGGCTGGCTTGGGCGGAAAGGCAAACCACGGGCCAGGATATTTTCCCCGCAAAAAGGGGAAAAGGCGCGGCGCCGGACAGCAAAGGGGGCGCGCGAGGGAGGATATGGAAAATATTGGATGTAAGCATAGCTGATTTTTACTTCTCTACAGCGGGTAGGACAGCAGGTTGACCGCCGATATGTCCGGATTTTTTCGTTCAGGGCTGAAAAAGGGCAAAATTGCTTGCATCCGGCGGGTTGCCCCGCTATAATAAATGAGGACATTCGGGCCGGCAGGCCGGAATGATCACATTTGGAGGTGAACTGTCGTGGACGGCGACCCGCGAAGTATCAAAAATTGGATAGGGAAAGGGTAAGCCAACGACAGTGACGCCTGCCGGGCTTGCCCTTGGAAAGGAGCAAGTCATGCTGGCTTTTTACAAGAATGGTGTTCAGGGGCTGGTTCAGATGCAGCAGCTGGAGGAGGACTGCTGGATCAACTTGTGCGCCCCGACCGAGGAGGAGCTTGCCCAGGTGGAGGAGGCGACCGGCGTGCTGCCGGAATTTCTCCGCGCCGCGCTGGACGAAGAGGAACGCTCCCGTATTGGCAGCGATGAAGACCAGACGATGGTATTGGTGGATATCCCCCGGGTGGAGCTGGATGGGAAGAATTATCTATACAGCACCCTGCCCATGGCCATTATCCATCTGCCTGACTATGTCATTACCGTATGCCTGATGGAATCTTCCCTGATCCGGGACATCATCGAGGGGCGGGTACGCAACGTGGAGACCCACAAAAAGACCCGCTTCATCCTGCAGCTTCTTTATCGCAACGCGACGCGCTACCTGTGGTATCTGCGGCAGATTGACCATGCCAGCAACCGGGTGCAGGCCGAGCTGCAGCGCAGCTACCGGAACAAAGAGCTTTTGCAGATGATGACGCTGGAAAAGTCGCTGGTATACTTTTCCACCTCGCTGATGAGCAACGAGGCGGTGCTGGAGCGGCTGGTCAAGGTATCCTATATTAAGAAATATCCCGACGATGAGGAACTGCTGGACGATGTGATCATCGAAAACAAGCAGGCCATTGAAATGTGCGCCATCTTCCGGGACATCCTGTCGGGCACCATGGACGCCTACGCGTCCATTATATCCAATAACCTGAATATTGTGATGAAGCTGCTGGCTTCGGTCACGATTGTGATTTCGCTGCCTACCCTGGTTACCGGAGCCTTTGGGATGAACGTGGAGGGCATTCCCTTTGCCGGCCATCCTCTGGGATTTTGGATCGTGATGGGCATCGCCCTGGGCATTTCGGTGGTGTCCGGCATCGTTATGTGGCGCAAGAAAATGTTCTGACCACTCTGTACGGGGTTGCGCCTGGCCTTAGGCGCATCGTAAAGAAACAGCCATTTTCCTCCCCTACAAATAAACCTGAGGAGGTGACTCGCCCTGCGGGGCGGGAGACCGTGGAAGAGAAAATTGTGATACATGGCGGTAAGCCGCTGACCGGCGAGGTGACCATCAGCGGGAATAAGAATTCCGCGGTGGCCATCGTGCCTGCCGCGCTGCTGGCCGATGGCCCTTGTGTGATTGAGAACCTGCCGGATATCAACGATATCCGGGTGATGCAGGATATGCTTTTGGCCTTGGGCGCCCAGGTGGAGTTTTCCGACAACACCATGCGGATCGACCCCAGGGGCGTGCATTCCTACCAGCCCCCTGTGGAGCTGGCCCGGAAGATGCGGGCCTCCTACTACCTGATGGGCGTGCTGCTGGCCCGCTTTGGAAAGGCGGAGGTGGCCTTCCCCGGCGGCTGCGACATTGGGGCGCGGCCCATAGACCAGCATATCAAGGGCTTGCGCGCCTTAGGCTGCGAGATTACCACGGCCCGCGGCTCCTACCTCTGCTCGGCCGCGTCGCTGCAGGGGCGGGAGATCTACCTGGATATGCCCAGCGTGGGCGCGACGATCAACGTAATGCTGGCGGCGACCAAGGCGGAGGGCAATACCAGCATCGTCAACGCGGCCAAGGAGCCCCATGTGGTGGATCTGGCCAATTTCCTTAACGCCATGGGCGCGCGGGTCAAGGGCGCCGGTACCGACATCATCCGCATCCAGGGCAAAAAGAGCCTGCATGGATGCACCTACTCCATCCTGTCCGACCAGATTGAGACGGGCACCTGGATGGCGATTGCCGCCGGCACCAGCGGGGATATTACCATCCATAACTGCGTCCCCTTCCATATGGAGGCCGTCAGCGCCAAGATGACGGAGATGGGCTACACCGTCATCGAGGGGGAGGATTACCTGCGGGTCAAAGGCATTCCCCGGGCTAACCCGGTGCAGATTAAAACGCTGCCCTATCCGGGCTTCCCGACGGACCTGCAGCAGCCCTTCATGGTGCTGCTTTCCACCGCCCGGGGTACGTCTATGGTGATTGAAACCATCTTTGAAGGGCGCTTCCGCCATGTGGATCAGCTTCGCCGCATGGGCGCGCAGATCCGTGTGGAGGATAGGGTTGCGGTGGTGGAAGGGACCGAATCGCTCTGGGGCGTGCCGGTATCGGCTACCGACCTGCGCGCCGGCGCGGCCATGGTCATCGCCGGCCTGATGACCGAGGGGACGACGGTGATTTCCAACGTCAAATATATTGACCGGGGATACGAACGGCTGGTAGACAAGCTCAAGGCCCTGGGCGCGGATATTACCCGCATCCAGGAGTGAACGCACAGGCGCATAGGGATTAAACGACGCATCTGCCTTGGCGGATGCGTTTTGGTCAAGGAGGCTTTTATGATACGGCTCGGCTTTATCGATTACTTCCTGGATGAGTGGCACGCCAACAACTATCCCGGCTGGCTGCGGCAGCAGGCCAAGGCCCGGGGCATTGACCTCGACCTGGGCTATGCCTGGGCCGACTGCGAGCGGGGCCGGACGACGGACGCATGGTGCGAAGCATACGGAATGCGCCGGATGGAAAGCCAGGAGGCGCTGATCGACGCCTGCGACGCGATCATCGTGCTGTCGCCGGATCATCCGGAGGAGCACGAGCGGCTGGGCCGCCTGGCGCTCGAATCGGGCAAGCGGGTTTATATGGATAAGACCTTTGCACCGGATCTGGCCTGCGGCGTCCGGCTTTTCGACCGGGCGCAGGATCACGGCACGCCGCTGTTCTCCTCCTCGGCGCTGCGCTTTTCCCGGGAGCTGGATGACTTCAGGCTGGGCCGCGCGTCCCGGCCGCTCTTTTGCGCGACGACCGGCCCCGGCGTGTATGAGAACTACAGCGTCCACCAGCTGGAAATGATCAACACGGTGATGGGCGGCGGCGCCAAGCGGGTCAAGGCCCTTGAATCGGGCGCCGGCCGCAGCCTGTGGATTGACTTTGATGGGCGCGTCGCCACCATGACCCAGACGGTGGGCGGCGACTTTGCGCTGGACGCGGCCTACGAGGATTCCAGCGTCCATATTCCCTCCTGCACCGATCCCTTTGTGGGGCTGATCGACGCGATGCTGGCCTTCTTTGCGGAGGGGACCATCCCCGTCGCCCGGGAGCAGACCCTGGAGGTGATCGCCATGCGGGACGCGGGCTTCAAGGCGCTGGCTATGCCGGATACCTGGATTGAGGTAGAGCAGCAGCGCTGAAGGGGTTAAGGATATAAAAAAGCCGGCTTTCTACCGGATTTTTTCACCCCATGAACCGGAAAGCAGGAAGGCAGCTCCGGACAGGCGAGGGGAGGATGATACGTTGCAGTTTACAATACGAAGCTACCGTGCAACCGATGTGGCAGAGCTGGCACGGCTGTTTTATGATACGGTGCACCAGGTGAACGCGGCTGACTATACGCCCGCCCAGCTGGATGCCTGGGCCAATGGGCAGGTGGATCTTGCGGCTTGGGATGCCTCTTTTCAAGCCCACACCACCCTGGTGGCGGAGGCGGACGGGCGGATTGTCGGCTTTGCCGACCGGGATGCCAGCGGTTATCTTGACCGGCTGTATGTGCACAAGGATTATCAGGGCTGCGGTATCGCCACCGCCCTGTGCGACTGCCTGGAGAAAGACGCGGGCGTGGATAAGATGACGACCCATGCGTCGATTACGGCCAGGCCCTTCTTAGAAGGGCGGGGATACCGGGTAATTCGGGCACAGCAGGTGGAGCGCTCCGGCGAGCGGCTGACCAATTATGTGATGGAAAAGCCGCTGGGCGGCTAGGCAAGCCGCTCCACCTCAACCCGGCCGGGCGCGACGGAGCATACCCGCAGGGAGGAGCCCGCCTCCAGATAGGAGCCGGTACAGATGACGTCGACCCGCTGGCCGGCGATCATGGCGCGCCCGGTGGGGCGCAGGGCGGTCAGGGCGACGCCGGTTTGCCCCTCCAGCTCCGGCCGGGCGGTACGGGCGACATAGCCTGCGGCGGCGTCGTTCACCGTCTTGTGCACAAAACGGTCCGGGAAGGCCTCGGGGCGGCCATAGCGGCGGCGCAGCAGGGGGCATAGGGCCAGCGGCAGCAGCGCGGCCAGCAGCCGGAGAAGAAAATACTGCCCGCCAGCGGTGAGATAAAAGCCCGCCAGCGACGCGATGACACCCAAGACGCCGGCCGGCCCGAAGCCAGGGATCAGGCACTCCACGGCCAGCAGGCCGGCCCCTGCCAGCAGCAGCGCGGGCTCCCACCAGGGCGAGCCCAGCGCCCACCCGCAGAGGGCCATAAGGGCGAGGCTGCCGGCCGCCGCCATAGACAGCCACCGGCGGGGCGCGTACCGGTGAAACAGGATGAAAGCAATACAGGCAGGCGGCGCAAGCCATACTGCCAGCTCCAGTGCCAATGCCAACCCCAATCACCTCCATCCCTGCCTAGGGTGCCCGCCGGGTTGGGAAAATACAAGGCTATGCCGCCCAAAACAGGCAATTTGGGGCCCAACTGTCAGGGGACGGCAGCCGACGGACGAGCCCCGCTTGCGGCAAGGGGAGGCGCAGCCGCTAAGTGAAATGCTGAAGATGATACAATGGAGAAGGGATTGCCTGCTTTGAGGTAGGAGGGCTGACCGAATATTGTCCCTACCTATGGAATGAAGGTCGATAGCGGCGGAGCAGGCGTGATGCCCTGAACCAGTTGGGCAAGTCCATGGGCCCAGTGATTACGACCCTGGAAACCTGGGACGATGCGTATAAAAAATATGCAATAAAAAAGCGGGAAATACACCCAGTGTATTTCCCGCTTGGCTTATCTAAAGACTAGTGCCGTTCTTTAGCGCTACAGCCGCTCCGGGCCCTCCTCGGTCCAGTGGTGGTAGTATTCGGTGCCGCGCCATACATTCTCGATGAGGGCGCGGTGGGTGGTTTCGGCGGATACCCATTCGTCGATCCGGGTCATGCCATGGGCGCGCCAATCCTCGAAGAACTGGTTGATCTCCTCGGGGTTGTGGATCCCCTTGTGCATGGCGTTGTTCTTCATGCGCACCCAACGGGTCGCCAGCTGGGCCTTGTTGACGCGCATGGCGCGGATGGGATCGCCCTCCACGGCCTTGGCGGCCTTGGCCAGGATCGCGTCGTAAATATCCAGCATCTCGTCGGAGAGATCGGGACGGTCGCACTGATCGTTAAAGCCCACATGGATGTTGTCCTTGACCACCTTATCGGTATGTACCTTAATATATTCGCGGATATAGGGGCCGGCGGCTCCATAGTAGAAGTCGCTGAACTCGCGGATATGGCGCTCCACGTCGGTGTTGGCGTCCCACAGCAGCTTGCTGATGACATAGGCGCGCATCTCATTGAGATCCACACCGCCGCCGATGGCGCCGCAGGCCTGCTCAAAGACGCCCTTCACGCCGTTTTTGATGAAGGCCTGCATATTGGG
Organism: uncultured Eubacteriales bacterium; assembly: GCA_900542005.1. GTDB lineage: Bacteria > Bacillota > Clostridia > Christensenellales > UMGS416 > Parachristensenella. The sequence goes on along the minus strand of UQLW01000004.1, from coordinate 49,409 downwards.
CTGCAGCACATGCCAATTGGGATGGGGGGCCGGATAGTGGGCAAAGCAGGTGGTGTAATCCCAGATATACATCCGGTTACACACCTTGCCCCAGTCCTCCAGGTCGTGGATAAAGTTGCTGGTGGTGCCGTCAGGACGCTTGACCCAGCGGCTCTTGTCGTCGCAGTCCTCAAAGGAATGGGCAAAGCAGGCCTCGATGGAGCACAGGCGCACGCATACGTTATGCCGCGGACGCAGGTGGCTGGTAGCCGGGCGGGTATACTGGTAAGCCAGCGTATCCACGATCACCTCGGGGAATTCCTCTTCGATGGCCTCGGCGATGTTGTTCACAAAATTGATGAGGGTGCCGGCGCTGCTGCCCTCCTGGGCGTCCAGCTTGGCGCAGTTCTCGCACTCGCAGTGGTTGTCCCAGTCGTTCTGGGATACGGAGATGATACGGCACTCAGGATGCGCCCGCAGGGCGGCGCGCACCTTCTCGATGGCGATGCGCTGCACGTCGGGGTTGGTCAGGCACAGCTGGGCGAACTCGTTTACACGCTTGCCGTTGACCAGGGAGAAATACTCCGGATGGGTGTCATACCACTCCTTGGGATCCAGGATCTGCGGCTCGAAGGAATGGACGAACCAGGCATACTGGATGCCGCCGCCCATATATTCCGGCAGCTTGCCGGCGTTGAGGCGGCTCTTGGTGCCGAAGCGGGGATACTTGTTGAAATCGGTGTAGTTATGCTGGCGGTATTCCAGCACGGGGATCTGCGTCTCATCCAGCTGGGGCAGCTCAATATCGACAGTGGAGGGGATCTTTTCGCACAGGGGCGTAAAGAAACGGCAGCCCAGCTTCTCCAGCAGCTCATACACACCGTAGATCACGCCGCGGATCCCGCCGACGATGGCCAGCGAATCACCGACCGTCTTGAGGGTGAAGCCATCGTAGGAGAGCTTCGGGTCGGCCGTCACGCCCAGGCGGGCGGCAGCCGCGCCGATGGCGATGACCGGGCCCTCGGCGGTTTCATCGCCGGTGGGGATGCTGACCGAACCCATCAGGTTCAGATAATGAACTAGCTCCCAGGCTGCGTATTTTTCCTGCTCGGTGGGGTTCTTGGCGGTAATGACGGTGATGCAGGGCTTTTGGCCCTGGGCGATCATCTGCTTAGCCATGTGAATACCATCCTTTTTCTATGATAGGGAGATAAGCCTCCCCCCGCTTCCTTCTATCATACCTGGGTGCCTTTTTTGCGTCCATGGACGATTCTGATTTCTTCGCACAGGACGGCGGCATGAAAGAGCGGGATTTGTGATATCGAAAAATCTCGAAAATACCGGTAGCCTAAAAGAGGCCGCGCAAACAGCGTGGTTGCCCGCCTATTTGGGATAGGGCCTGATCTGCTTCGTCCGCCCGAGGATGTAATCGGTCGAGGTTTCATACAGGTCGGCCAGCGTGATGAGATGCCTCAGGGGTATGGGCTGGACTCCGCGTTCATAGCGGGAATAGACCGTTTGACGAATGCCAAGATACGAGGCGACCTGCTTCTGTGCCAGATCCTTATCCACCCGAAGATCTCTCAGCCTTCTGAGATACATAGATGAGTGAACTCCTTCCCCTCTCATGATGATTAGGATTGAATTTAGCACGCTACCATGGTAAGATTGGCATTCTAGTACTGAACAATACTAATAAACCTTAAAATTGATAGGAATTTATAACAAAGACGCCCGCTGCATCCGATGGGTTGCAGCGGGCGCGCATGGGTTGCAGCAGGACAGGTATGGCGGGCGCTGCCTGGGCCATGCTAAGGACGAAAAGAGAAAGGAAGTGGCCGGTATAGATGCTGGATGAGAAGATTGAAACGCTGTTTGCAGCGGTTTATCCTGAAATGATCGGGGAAATGGAAGTAATGACCGAGCTGCCCGGCGGCGTTGAGGTGCAGGATGCGCTTTCTATGCTGCCGGGAATGCAGCTTGAGGAGGAGGCGTATCAGGCGAGGATGGAGGCGGCGATGAAGTTCGGCGCCTCAGAGGAGGATGGCGCGCTGCTGCGGATGGTGGAGCGTTACGAGGCACTGATGGCGTACTTGTGCCGCGAGAGCTTCCGCTGCGGCTATAAAATTGGGCTGGCTACCGGTGATACGCAAAGCGCATAAAACAAAATGGCTACGCTGTAGCAATCTGAGGATATACATTTTGGAAGCGCTATGGTATGATAACCAAGATAAGGGACAGTATGGTCCGGGATGATGGGGAGGATATCATGAAAAAGCTTCTGATTGCTGCATTGGCTGTGATGACTGCGATGTCCTTGGCTGCGTGCTCGCAGCCGGCCGCCGGGACAACGACAGCTGCGACAACGACAACTGCGACAGCGGCGGATGAAACCACGGCAGCCGAAACGACGACCACGGCAGCCGAAACGACGGCGGAGGCGACGGACGCGGAGACAACGCCGGCGGAGACGACGGCAGAAGCAGCCACAACGGCCGGGGGAGAGACGACGCCCGCAGCCGCGGCCGGGGAGATTACGCCGGTAGCCACAACCCTGGAAGCGCCGGCCAAGATTGGCGATTGGGTGGAAACCAAGCTGTACAGCGCCCAGGATAAGGACTACCATACCGTCTATTTCCGTATTACCGACATCGTGCGCGACAGCGCGACGGTGCAGGCGGCGATCGACGCCTACAACAACGCCGATCACCTGCGGACCTTTGAGCCGCTGGAAAACGACGACCTGGAGTATTGCCTCATCCAATATGAGACGGCCTTCCCGGCCGACTTCCCCCAGGCCGAATGGGGCATCACCTCGGTGGATGTCAATTTCTCCATTACCACGGTGGAGGGCGGCGGCATCAAGGCAAACGGCCTTTCGTATATCGGCCTCTCCTCGGTGTACGATATTACGGAGAGCCCCGAAATCAACGAATTTTATGCCGGCCAAACCTTTACCGACGGCCAGGCGCTCTTTGTCATGGTCAAGGGTGTGAGCGATTATGTGGTGGAAACCTACTACTTTGAGGGTGAAGACGACGATAGCGAGAAGATCTCCGCCTATGTAGCGGGGCAATAACTGACGCAGGCCAGGCTTCCGTGTCCCGGAAAAAGGGGCGCGGAAGCTTTTTTTCGGCGGGGCGGCGGGCTGGCGCACCGCGGGCGGCGATGGTATAATAACCCATGATGAAGGGGGAATTGTCAATGCAGACAAAATTCTACCGGGCCGCCTGGGGTTCCAGGCAGCTGCTCCAGCTGGCCCCGGCGCTGTGCATGGCGTTGGTCTGGGCGGGCTTATGGATATGGGGAGACCGCCAGCAATTCCGGCTGACCGGCGGGGTTCTGGGGCTGATGGTGGTTTTCTGGCTGGGCCTGGGGCTTTGGCGGGTGCTGACAGAGGGCTATAGGCTTGAGGAGGGCTGCCTGGTTATCACCGCCGGCCCGCAGCGGATCCGCATCCGGTATGGCAGCATCGTGCGGGTCATGGCCGGCGATGTGACGCTGCCGGAAAGCCGCATGGCCCGGGGCGCGCTGCTGGTGGAGCAAGAGGGCGCCTCCCGGGGGCAGCTTTTGTATCCCCGGGAGCTGCAGGAGCTGATCCAGGAGCTGAAGGCGCGCGCACCCGGCGCGGTGTATGTGACCAATGAGCTGGAGCTGGAGGCCCTTCGGCGAAAGGGGCGGAAAAAATGAGCGCGGCCCCCTCCCGGGCGCTCGATTGCGCCTACATCGCCCTGGGTATCTTTTGGTTGGCCCTTCCATGGGCAAACCGGCCCAGGCAGGCCTGGTGCAGTTTTCCCTGGAGGCTTGGAAGAAAAAAAGAAAGCAGACTTTGCACGCAAAGTCTGCTTTTGCTTCTTCTATAGGGATGAAAGGGTTTCGGGTGCCGGATCAGTCAGCGCGTCCCGCATGCGGCCCAGCGCCTGGCTGATGAGGGCAATGTCGCTTTCGGTGAAAAGCTCCTGAATATGACTGTTCAGCGCCTCCAGGCGCTGGCGGGCATGGGGCGTCAGCTGAATCAGAATCTCGCGGCGATCCCGGGACGTCCGCTGGCGCTGGACCCAGCCGCCGCGCTCCAAGCGGTCGACTACGCCCGACAGCGTAGAGGGGGTGCTTCCCAGCTTCAGCGAAAGGTCGCTCAGACGCATGGCCGGCTCCTCGGCCAGGCTGTACAGCACCATCGCCTGAGATACGGTGATACCGTCGCTGCTGAGCGAGTCGCGGAAGCGGCGCCCCAGCAGGATCTGCACCTCCCGCAGCTGACGCAGAATGTCCTGCGTTTGATTTTTTTCCATCGCTTCCCTCCCCTTTCAGGGCCGGGCGATGCTGCTACTCGTGGGCCAGACGGCTGCGCAGCTCATGCAGCGCGGCGTCGGCCGCGGCTTCCAGCTCCTTATCCCCAGCCTGCTGAGCCTGGCTGCGGATGCGGTTGAGGTGGGTGGTCCCGGCGGATACGCCGATATGGCCCATGGACTTTACGGCCTCCAGCTGCACCTGACGGTCAGGATCCCGCAGATAGACCACCAGCGCGTTGCCGGCGTCGGTGTTATTCTCCACCTGGCCCAGCGCCTTTACAACGGCCAGACGGACCGAGGCCTTGGGGTTGGAGGAGTATTGGCCCAGATTGAGGACATCGCCCTTTTTTGCCATGCGTTCAAATTTGTTTCCGCCAATTCCAAACATTTGAAGATCATCCTTTCGTTTGTTCGCATAAGAATCATTCGCATGCGAAGGAATAACATCAGTATAGAACAAGAAAAGACAAAAATCAAATGCTTATGACAAAAATAGCAACGAATTCACACTAAATATATATATGAACGCTCCAATGCCGCCTGCGGCTACCGGCTAAGGGCGCCCAGCTCCGTGAGCACGCTGCGGATGGTTTCCGTAGGGTCGGTCATGGCGTTGTACTCCACGCTGACGAGGCCGCCGAAACCAGCCTCCTTCAGATATCCGTTGAGGGCGGCGAAATCCACTGGCTTCACACCGGGCCGGGCCGGCTTGGCGTGGACATGAATCAGCGAGCCGCCCAGCTTCCGGGCGGTCTCCATGACGTCATAGCCCATGTTGGCGGCGATGCCGGTATCCAGATTTACGCCGACAGCCCAGGGGTAGGCCTGGCAGCAGTCCAGGATTTCGTCAAAATCACCCAGGTTGGGGTCAGGATGGTTTTCGATCGCGAAGGGGATCCCATACCGGTCGGCCAGCAGCGCCATGCGCTCCAGGGCTGGTCCGGGGTTCTCCGCGCCCAGCGCGCCCACGATCACCCGGGCGCCCAGGCCGCGGGCATAGCGGTAGGCATCCTGCATATCGTCAAGATCCTGGCTGCTCCAGCTGCCAATGGTATAGGCGGGGACATAAACCCCCTCGGCAGCCAGACGCTCGGCCAGCTCCATGCCGTCGGATTCCTCCTTGCCGTGGTAATCGCTGTGGCCCCACCACAGCTCCATATTCTCCACGCCCAGCGCGCGGATGCCCCGGGCCAGGGCGATCAGGTCATCCTGGGTGAATTCCGCCAGATGCTTGCGCTGCATGGCGCCCCAGTCGAAGGGCTGGGGCGGCTGATAGCCATAGATCCGGGCCAGGTAGCAGCAGGAGATGACGCCGTACTTCATGGGTTGATTCCTCCCTATATGAAATACCCTATCATTTCGCCGTGAACGGCGGGATTCCTCCCGGAGGGAGAAAATTCCGGGCGCTAGGTAAGGCTGGCGCCCTGCCATTTGCCCCGGGCGATATAAACGCCGCCCACCACGATGGATACAAAGGAGGCCAGCGGGGCGGCTAATCCTACGCCGAAAAGGCTGGAGGCCATTATGCGGCTGAGCAGGAATGCGAAGGGCACCCGGGCCACCAGCGTGGAGAGCACGCCGTTGACCATGGAAAAGGTCGTGCGGCCGCAGCCGTTGAGGAAGCCGTTCATGCAGAATACGAAGCTGACCATGAGAAAATCCCAGCTGAAGGCCCGGAGGTATTCCGCGCCGGCTGCGGCCACCTGGGGATCGGCCCGGAAGATCGCCATGATGGAGGTGGGCGCGGCCTGGGCCCAGGCGAAAAAGATCACCGCTGCCGCCAGGCTGGAGAGGACACCGGCGTTCAGTGTGGCCCTTGCCCGCTCCGGCCGGCCGGCGCCCATGTTTTGGGCGGCCATAGAGGCGATGGCCGCGGAGAAGGCCGAGGCGGGCAGCATGGCAAAGCCCTCAAACTTACCGGCAATCCCTACGGCGGCCGAGGGCACAACGCCCAAGGTGTTGACGATGGCTGCGATGATGAGAAAGGAAAGGTTTACGGTGCATTCCTGCAGGGAGATGGGGAAGCCAAGCCGCAGCAGGGTCCGCGCCTTATCGCGGGAAAGGCGGAAGCTTTTGAGCTTAAAATCAAAGGGGAAATCGTGCCGGCGCAGATATACGACGGCCATAACCAGGCTGATGGCCTGGGAAGCGGCGGTAGCCAGGGCGGCCCCAGCCGCGCCCATGGACAGGCCGCCTACCAGCATAAGATCCAGTACAATGTTGCTGACACAGGCGACGGAGATAAAGAGCAGCGGGCTGCGGGAATCGCCCAAACCCCGCATGATGGCGCTGACAGCATTATAGCCAAAGATAAAGATAATACCGCAGGTGCAGATTATGACGTATTGATATGCCTGGGCATAGGCCTCCTCCGGCGTTTTAAGCGCCTTCAGGATGGGGTGGGCGCATAGCGCCATCATCGCCGTGAAGGCTACCGCGGCCAGGGAGAAAAGCGTCAGCATGGTGCTGATGGTTTTGGAGGTATCCTCCCGGCGGCTGGCGCCGAAATAATTGGCGATCAGGATGGTGCCGCCCATGGTGAGGCCTGAAACCAGGGAGGTCACGATCTGCATCACCTGGCTGCCTACGGATACGGCGGAGATCCCTGCCGCGTTGGCAAACCAGCCCACCACGGCCATATCCACTGCGCCGTAAAGGGCTTGGATAAAATTAGCCAGAAGATAGGGCACGGCAAAGACCAGCAGGCGCCTGTAGATGCTGCCCTCAGTCAGGTTCATTTGGGACATGGAAAACCCTCCTTCGCAAAAAAAGCCGGACAAAAAATGGATGCAATCCATCTCTTATCCAGCATATAATAACCTTATATACCCTCCGAGCGAGGCTATTATACCGCAATGCGCATAGTATTGTAAAGGCCAGGTTTTTATGGATTGCCATTGGGGCCGGAGGGGCTTATAATAAAAAATAAGCATGGTACCATTTGTATGGGGGAGGTGTATGACATGAAGCGGCTGGCGGCTGCTCTTGCCTGCCTGGTCTTGGCCGCTGCACTGTCGGCCTGCGGCCCTCAGGCCCCGGGGGACGCTGGGATGGCGCCTTTAACCGCAACCAGCGCAGCGCCGGCCGAGGCAGGGGGCGCGGGCTTGCCCACGGGCTATGCGCAGGTTTCGGGGCCCGGGGAAATCGAAGCGGAGCTCGACCTTTTTATTACCCTGCCGGAAAAGGCGGCGGATGCGACCTATGGCATTGTAGACGGCCGGTATGCTTATATGACCTTCAGCTTTGAAGGGATAGACTACCGTTACAGCGCCGGACGGGGTAAGGCCAATGTCCACGAGGATAGGGCGGACTATGACCACAGGGAGCAGGCTAGCTGGCTGGATTATCCCTATGAGCTTGCCTGGAACGACGGCGGCGCCGCCTGCGCCCAGTGGGAAGACGCACTGACCGGCGCTTGTTACCGGCTTACGGCCGCTGGCGGCGCAGACCGAGAAGCGATTGGCGAGCTGGCCGTCATGCTGCTCCCCTGCGCTTAACGGAGCTGCAGGACGGACAGGGCAAAGCCCTGAGAGATCAAGATGAATACCAAAGCGCGTCACACGCGCAGGCAAGGAGGGACATCCCATGCTTCCGACGACGGACTTTTTCGGGACGCCGGTTACCCGGCTGATCCTGGGGGACAACCCCATCAACGGCCATTCCTATATCCCTGACATCACGCCCGGGGGCGAGATGATGGATTACTACACGGCCCAGCGCTGTGTGGAGATGCTTTTTGACGCCCAGGCCGCAGGCATCAATACCTTTGTACCCCTGGGGTGCGATTTTGACCTGCGGGTGCTGCGGCAGTTCCGGAATATGGGCGGTAACATGAACCTGATCTATCAGCCCTATCCGGCCATACCGCTGGAAATCAACCTGGGTATGATGATGGAAACCAAGCCGCTGGCCATCTATCATCAGGGCACCACGACCGACTACCTGACCGAGAGCGGCAAGGTGCAGGAGCTGAAGGACAACCTCAAGCGCATCCGTGATGCCGGCGTCCCGGTGGGCCTGGGCACCCATGTGCCGGAAACCATCCTGCGGGCGGAAGAGGAAGATTGGGGCGTGGATTTCTATATGGCCTGCCTGTATAACGCGCGGCGGCAGCAGCGCGGACAGCAAAGCGGATTCATCACGGGCAAGTCCAAGCAGCTGGCCTTCTTCCCTGAGGATAAATATGAAATGTTCAAAGTTATCCAGGCTGTGCCGAAGCCCTTCCTGGTATTCAAGCTGCTGGCCGGCGGTCAGGTATTCTACAATCAAGAGCCCAAGGACTATCCCGCCATCGTGGAGCGTGAGCTGCGGGAGGCCTACGCCCATATGAAGCCCAGCGATGTAGGCGTAATCGGCGTATTCCAGCGGGATAAAAACCAAATCGCGGAGAACGCCGCAATTGTGGCGCGTATTTTGGCAGAGGGAAAGTAAGGCTCCGCGCCAGGGCAGCCGCCTTGCGGGGTGTTTTATGCAAGCCGTTCATCCTGAACGGCTTTTTTTGATGCGGCGCTGCGGGCATAGCTTGCCGCGTGACAAACCTGCGAAAGGGGGCGGCTTTACAGACCGGCTATGGTTGAGGTATAATGTTAGCCGAAACTAACTAATCGGGAGGCGACAGGCATGGACTTGAAGGGCATCTGCCCGCCGGGGACGAAGCGGGCGTTGACAATCCCCGTACCAGGCGGGGAAGGGATTGGGGCCATGATGGTGGAGGGCGCGCGGCCGGGGCGCACGCTGGTGGCTGTGGCAGGCGTCCATGGCTGCGAATATGTGGGAATACAAGCGCTGCGGGAGCTGATGGACGAGCTTGATCCCGCGCAAATGGCAGGACGGGCGATGCTGATCCCAGTGGCCAACGCGCCAGGATTCTTCAGCGGAGCCAAGCAGGTGGTGCCCGAGGATGGGAAAAACCTGAATCGCTGCTTTCCCGGATCGGCCCAGGGTACGCTGGCCAGCCGTATGGCCTGGGCGCTGGAAACGTGCTGCTATGGGGCGGACCTTCTTGTGGATCTGCATGGCGGCGATGTGAACGAGGATATGGCGCCGCTGGTATTCTTCCCGGTAGGCGCGGGCGAAAGGATCGAGGGGCTGACGCGCCGGGCTGCAGCCGGGCTCTCCCTGCGGTATATGGTTCGATCCACCGCTGATAATGGTCTGTATAGCTATGGGGCCCAGCGGCAGGTGCCGGCGCTGCTGATAGAGCGCGGCGGCGGGGGACGATGGACCCCCGAGGAGGTGGACGCCTGCAAGCAGAATGTGCGGCAGCTCCTAGGGCATCTGGCGATCCTGCCGCCCCAGCCCGCGGAAGACCCGCCCCTGGAGATCGTGCATACCTGCTATGAGCAAGCTAAGAGCCAGGGATTCTGGATCTGCCGCAAATCGCCGGGGGATGCCGTCGGGCAGGGCGCGCTGCTGGGCGAGGTGCGGGATCTATACGGCACTGTGACACAGCGGTGCGCGGCGAAGTTTGACGGCATTGTGCTGTACCGTACCCATGCGCTGGGTGTAGGCCGGGGGGATCCACTGATCGCCTATGGCTGCACCGGGGAAGCGGGCTCCCGGCCCTAGGCGCGCTCTTTATTTGAGCAATCTGATCCAAGCCCCCGCTGCAGGTCAAAGGCCGTCCGATCATCCGGATACGGTAGTTGGGCAAGCGGGCAGAGGCCGCGGCAGCGGAGGAAGGGAAAAGGCTGGCAGCATTGAGCTGCCAGCCTTTCACATAGAAGACGGATAGGGTGCGGGGCTAACGCTTCCAGCGGAGCCGCTCGCGCAGGGTATAGAACCACCAGCCGCGGCCCACACGGATCGCGCGGTCCAGCCGGGCGCGGTAGAGGGCCAGCGTTTGAACGTCGCGGTCCGTAGGCTCGGCGTTGGGACCATAGGTACGATCCATGATTACCCGGGCCACATCGCCGGCGCTGACCCGGCGCATGGGCATGGTCTCATCGACCCGGGCGGCAAACTGGGCCAGCGTTTCCCCGCTTTGGGGTGAAAGCCCCACAAAGCCCAGAAGCCGCAGGATGGCCTGGTAATGGCAGGCAAGCGCGCCGGAAAGGGTGCGGCAGGCCTGCTTTTCCCGCTGCGCCCGGTACAGGGGCGGGCCGAAAACCAGCGCGGCCAGGACCAGCAGCGTCATGAGGGACAGGAGCAGCGGCCTCCAGGGGAAGGCGGCCGGCGGTTGCAGCGGGTCGTCGGGCGTGGGGGTGGGCTCTGCCTCCTGGGGCGTGTAGGGCGTGGGCTCGGGCGTGGGCTCCGGCTGGGTATCGACGGTGTCATCGGCATCTGCCCCGGGTTCCGGCGAAGCGCCATCCTGGGCGGATACGTCCACGGGGATCCAGCCGATCCCCTTAAAGTATACCTCGCACCAGGCGTGGGCCTGCCGCTGGGTCACGGTGACGGTTTCGCCGGCCTGCGTACCCTCGGGCAGCTGGTAGCCCTCCACATAGCGGGCAGGGATCCCCAGGCTGCGGCAGAGCACGGCCATGGCCGAAGCATAGTAGGTGCAGTAGCCGGTCTTGGTTTCCAGGAAGTAAGCGACAAAGTCCTCATCCGCCGGCGGCACCAGGGGCGTCAGCGAATAGGTGGTATTGGCAGAGAGATACTGGGCCAGCCGTAAGACAGCCTCCGCGTCGTTGGCAGCGTCGCCGGCCAGCTGCCGGGCCACCTCTCCGACCGATTCCGGCAGGGTATCGGGCAGGCCCAGATAGGCGCTGGCGGCGGCGTCATACCCTTCATCCTGAAGGCCGCTGTGGGCGGCCATCCACTGACTGATCTGGCTGAGATCCGTGGTGGGCAGCGTGGCCTGCAGGCTGTATCCCCGCCCGGCTTCAATATCCCGGGTGGCAAAGACCTCCCCCCGGTCGTTAAAGTAGACCAGCAGGCTCATCAGCTCCGAGGGGGTCAGCGTATCGAGACGGAAGGGGACAAAGAGCGAAGCCGGCCCATCGGCAAGATGGGTGACGGATACCGAGAGCTCTTCGCAGGCCAGGTCCCCTTCCGGCGGCAGGCCCGTATTGAATACGGAGGAGAGCCGGGCGCCGTCAGAGAGCTTATAGCGGGTGGAGGCCTGGGCGTTATACCAGGTATGGCCGTTATAGTCGCTGTATACCGCGCCGCGCAGCAGTACGCCGGGGTCGCTGGCGGTGACGGAGAGCACCTCGTCGTCCCTCAGCTCCACAGGGCCGCCCAGCTGCTGCGGATCGGGCTGCATGCCGGTGGGCACCAGGGAGAAGCTGGTGCGGGGGTCGGTATGCCCGGCAAGATCCATGAGGTAGGCGTTCAGAAAGTCCAGCTTATCGGCCAGCGCATCCACCTTGGGCAGCTGGGCATGGGGCAGAACCAGCGCCCAGCAGGCCAGGGCCAGCAGCCCGGCCACAGGCAGCACCCACAGGGCCAGCTGCCCCTCGGAGGAGGCGCTGGAGACGCCGCTCCACCGGTGCAGGGCCGAACGGGCCGTATAGGCTACCAGGGCTACGCAGGCCAGCGCGGCCTCCGCCAGTGTGGGAGGCAGCTGGACAATGGCCAACAGGGCGAATACGCCGCCGGTCAGGATGATCAGCGGCGGAAGCATGACACGCCGGCGGGAGAGCCCCACGACCAGGGCGGCCAACGGGCAGGAAACCACCCAGGCCAGCGAGGGGCCGGGCTGGACAAAGACCTCGGCCAGCGCTGAAATCCCGCCGGAGAAAAGGCCGATCAACGCAGCGGCCACCGCTGCCGCCAGCAGGATCAGCGCTGTACGACCATTGGTAAAGCCCAGGGCAAAGAGGATCACCCACAGGCAGCAGGGCGCCAGCAGCTGGAGAAGGGACAGGTCGATATGCCAAAATCCAAGAATGCCGGCGGTAAGCGCCCAGCTTAAGAGCAGGGAGGGGACGAGGCAGGCGGCCAGCCCCATCAGGCGGGCCAGGCCCGCCCGCAGCCCTTTCACAGCAGGGCCGCCAGCGGGGCGGCCGGGGGATCGTTAGGCGTGAGCAGGGCGATAGGGATCTGCTTCTTTTCCAGCTGGTGATAGAGCGCCTGGGCGTCGCCGGATAGCGCAGCGGCGCCGCCCAGGCACAGGCCCAGGCGCAGGTCGTTGCCGGCCTGAGCCAGGGCGGCGATGAGATCCACGCTGGGGCCGGTCAGCTCCCGGGTGAGGACATAGGCGCAGCGTGCGCCGGCCAGGGCAGCGTTTTCCCGGGAAAGCAGGCTGCGAAGGCCCTGGCTGCCGTTCAGCTCCAGGGCGGCCAGCTCCCGCCGCAGGGCAGGCAGCTCCTCCAGAGAGGTCAGCCGCCGCTCCATGCGCCGCTCCTTGAGATAGATGACGCGGACCGGCACGCCCTCCTGCAGGATACGGGCGGCCAGGCTGACGGCAGCCGCGGTCAGCACGTCGTCCGCATACCAGGCGTCCAGCGGCTCCAGCGGAGCGGCGGCGGTATCCAGGTAAACGAGGGCGTCGCTGACAGCCGCGGGCTCATAGGTTTTCACCATCAGCTGGCCCTGGCGGGCAGAAAGCTTCCAGTGGACGCGTTTAAGCGGATCGCCGGGCCGGTAGGGCCGGGAATCGGAGGGGGAGGAGGTATCCTCGGTGGCGCGGGCCGCGCCGGCGGCGTTGATGGGGCTTTCCAGTGCGGGAAGCGCCGTCCTGGCCGGCGGTTCCATCCGGGGCAGCACCGTGATCTGGGGCATGGGCCTGCGGGCCAGCCGCTCATAGGGCAGCTTCATGCGGAAAAGGCCGAACACATCATAGACCATGATCGTCCTGAGCCCCACCCTGTAGACGCCCCGGCAGGGCAGCTCCATCGCCTCGCGGATACGGATCCGCTGCAGCGGCAGCACCGAGAAGGCGGCGGCATAGGCGGCTCCGCCCTGGGGCCCCGGCAGGGTATACTCCACCTCCAGCTGGGGGAAGGGAATGGGGTAGGGATTGGCCATGAGGATGGAGAGGCTGCCGGAGGCGCCGGCCTCCGTTTCAGCCGGCTCCACCGTTTCCTCCAGGGAAAAGCGCAGCCGCACCAGCAGCAGGCTGACCAGCGAGAGCAGCAGCATCCCGGTCATGGCGGCCAGCACAAAATACAGCACCTGCGAGCCGGTCGCCAGGCAAAAGAGCAGAACCACCCCATACAGCACAAAGAAAAGGACCCGGCGGACGATCATTTTGCGTCCCCCATTACCGGCACGCGCACCTCCTTCAGGATGGCGGCCATGACGCGGTCACAGGTAAGCTCCTTATATTTGGCCTCCGGCTTGAGGCTCAGCCGGTGTGCCAGCACGGGCAGAGCCACCCGCTGCACGTCGTCGGGCAGGCAGTAGCTGCGGCCCTCCAGCAGGGCGCTGCCCTGGGCGGCCCGCATCAGGGCCAGGGTGCCGCGGGGGCTGGCGCCCAGCTCCAGGGCCGGGTGGCTGCGGGTGCGGTTCACCAGCGCCACCAGATACTCCATCACCTTTTCGCTGACGAAAATATCCCGGGCCTGGGCCTGCAGGGCGAGGATGTCCTGGTCGCTGACCACGGCCGAAAGATGCTCCCGGGGATTGTCGTGGGCATAACGGGCCAGGATATCCATCTCCTCCCGGGCCGAGGGATAGCCCATGGTGATCCGCATGAAGAAGCGGTCCATCTGGGCCTCCGGCAGCGGATAGGTGCCGATATATTCCACCGGGTTCTGGGTGGCCAGCACCATGAAGGGGGCGGGCAGCGGATAGGTCACGCCATCCACCGTTATCTGGCGCTCCTCCATGGCCTCCAGCAGGGCGGATTGGGTTTTGGGCGAGGTGCGGTTGATCTCATCGGCCAGGACGATCTGGCTCATAAGGGGGCCGGGCCTAAACTCGAACTGCCCCTGGCTGCCGGGCATGGTGAAGCCGGTAATATCGCTGGGCAGCACGTCGGGGGTGAACTGGATGCGGGCAAAGGTACAGCCCACCGAGCGGGCCAGGGATGAAACCAGGGCGGTTTTCCCCATGCCCGGCACGTCCTCGATGAGCACATGGCCCTGGGACATCAGCGCGATGAGGACAAGCTCCACCACCTCATCCTTGCCGACGATGGCCTGGGCAATATTCTCCCTGATTCTGGAGACGATCTGCTTTGTATCCATGGAATAACCCACTTTCTGCTAAATTTCGAGGTAAAGACCTATACTATCTATCATATCGCACCGCCGCGCGGATTGCAATTGCCTTGCACAGCGGCTTTGGGTTTGTTACACTAGAAAGCGGCGAAAGGCCGCAAAGGAGGAGAAAAATGGAACGGGTTCTATCCCTGCTGCTGGATGGGAAGTGCCATTCCGGGGAGGCGATCAGCCGCGAGCTGGGCGTTACCCGGGCCATGATATGGAAGCATATTGCCCGGCTCAAGGAGGCGGGCTGCCTGATCGAAGCCCTGCCTGGACAGGGCTACCGGCTGGTACGCCCGCCAGACTTTATGACCCAGCCGGTGCTGGAATACTGCCTGGGCGACGGGCGGCCGGTTCAGGCCTATGAGGAGCTGGATTCCACCAACCAGGCGGCTAAAGACTGGGCTGCTCAGGGCGCGCCGGCCGGCGCGCTGGTGACGGCGAGGATCCAGCGTGCCGGTCGGGGCCGCAAGGGGCGTTCCTGGCAGGCGGAGCCCGACGCCGGCATCGCCATGAGCCTGGTGCTGCGGCCCGGCGCCGTGCCTGGCGGCGTGCAGAGCATTACGCTTCTGGCGGCGGTGGCGGTGTGCCTGGCGGTGGAGGAGGCCTCCGGCGGGGATTGCCAGATCAAGTGGCCCAACGACGTATGGATGGGCGGGAAAAAGATCTGCGGCATCCTGACGGAGATGGTCACCGACCTGGAGGGCGAAATGTACCTGGTGGCTGGGATCGGCATCAACGTGACGCAGGAGCATTTCCCGCCCGAGTTGGCGGAGACGGCCACCAGCATCTGGCTGGAGACGGGTAAGCGGATACACCGCGCCTCGCTGGCCGCCTCGGTATGCCATCATATGGATGCGCTCATCGCCTGCTGGAGCCAGGAGGGCTTTGCCCCCATCGCGGGGCTGTACCGGCCCAGAATGGCCCTTGTGGGGGAATGGGTCTCCATGACCCAGGGGGACCGGTCCCAGCGGGTGCGGATTACCGGGGTCAGCGACCAGGGGGCCCTTGAAGGGTTAGACGAAAAAGGGGAGCCGGTTTCCATAATTTCCGGCGAAGTTACGGTAAGGAGGATGTAAAAAATGCGTTATGCCGGCTCGATTACCGATGTTCCCGGCCTCTTGGCCGGGCACTATACCGACAGGGCGGCGGCCACCGGCTGCACCGTGGTGATCGCGCCTGAAGGCGCGGTGGGGGGCGTATGCGTGCGGGGCGCGGCTCCCGGCACCCGGGAAACCGATCTGCTCAAGCCCGGAAATCTGGTGGAGCGGGTGAACGCGGTGGCCCTTTGCGGCGGGTCGGCCTATGGGCTGGCGGCGGCCACCGGGGTGATGGCCTGGTGCGAGGAGCAGGGCTATGGATTGGATGTGGGCGTGGCGAAGGTGCCCATCGTGCCGGCGGCGGTGCTCTTTGACCTGGGCGTGGGGACGCCCCATGTGCGGCCTGACGGGGCGGCCGGCTATGCGGCCTGCCAGGCGGCGGGCCCGGGGCCCATGACCCAGGGCCGGGTGGGCGCCGGTACCGGCTGCACGGTGGGCAAGGCGCTGGGCGAGCGTTACGCCATGGGCTGCGGGATCGGCAGCGCAAGCCTGAAGCTGCCCTCGGGCGTTACCGTGGCGGCGGTGGTGGCGGTCAATGCGTTGGGCGATATATTTGACCATACCAGCGGCGTTCAGATCGCCGGGGCCCGGGATCAAACGGGCGCATGGCTGGGTATTGCGGATAGGCTGCTGGAAGGCGTACCATCGAAAAGCCTGGCCGGCGAAAACACCACCATCGGCATCGTGGCGACCGACGCGGCCCTGACCAAGGCCGAGGCCAACCGCATAGCCTCGGTGGCCCACGACGGATATGCCATGACCATCCGCCCGGTGCACACCATGAACGACGGGGATACCCTTTTTACGCTTTCCTACGGCGAGAAGCGGGAGGATATGACGGTGCTTTGCGCGGCGGCGGTGGAGGCGGTGGCCCGGGCCATCGTCAATGCTGCGGTGGCCGGGGGCGTCACCGAATGATAAAGGGGATCGGATGCGACCTGGTGCGGATTGCCCGGCTTCAGCGGCCGCTGGGCAACCCGCGGTTTGTAGCGCGGATTTTTACCGGTGAGGAGCAGCGGCTTATGGCGCTTGCCGGCGATCCGGTGACCTTTGCCGCCGGGCGCTGGGCGGCAAAGGAGGCCGTGGCCAAGGCCCTGGGCACTGGCTTTGCCGGGTGCCCGCCTGCGGCGGTGTCGGTGGAGCAGGGGCCGGGGGGCGAACCGCTGGTGCGCCTGGCGGCGTGCGCAGCGGCGGCAGCGGGGGACCGGATCCATATCACCATCAGCCACGACGGAGAATATGCGGCGGCTTTTGCCGTTGTAGAAGGAGGTTGTCCATGAAGCCAGTTGCAACGCCGGAGCGGGTACGGCAGATGGATCGGGATGCCATCAGCCAAGGCACGCCCGGGATCACGCTGATGGAGCGGGCGGGCCGCGCCCTGGCCCGGGAGGTGATGGCCCGGGCCCCAGGGCGGTCCATCGCCCTGGTCTGCGGCGGCGGGAACAACGGGGGGGACGCGCTTATCGCCGCCAATCTGCTGCTGGAGGGCGGCTTTGAGCCCCAGGTGCTGATGGTATCCGACCCCGCGTCGCTGAGGGGCGACGCGGCGCTTGCTTACATGCGGGTGAACCCGGCCATCGCCATCCACCGGGAGCTGGCCGATTTTTCCTATTCCCTAATCGTGGACGCGCTGCTGGGTACGGGCCTGGACCGCGAGGTAACGGGGAAAATGGCCGAGGCGGTGGAATGGATCAACGGGCGCGGCGTGCCAGTGGTGTCGGTGGACATCCCCTCCGGCGTGGACGGGCGCACCGGACAGATACTGGGCTGCGCTGTGCGGGCGGATGCGACCGTGACCTTCGCGGTGAAAAAGCCGGGCCTGCTCTTTTATCCGGGACGCAGGCTGGCCGGGCAGGTGATGGTGGCGGATATTGGCCTGGAGGCCCTGCCCGACGCCTGGATGGAGCTGGAACGGGCCGACGCAGCGCGCTTGCTGCCGCCCCGGGAGCCCGATAGCCACAAGGGCACCTATGGGCACCTGGCGGTGCTGGCGGGCAGCGAGGGCATGATGGGTGCGGGTGCGCTGTGCTCGGCAGCGGCGCTCAGGGCCGGCGCGGGGCTCGTCAGCTGGGGATACCGCCGGGGCGGTACGCCCCGGGGCCTTTGGGAGGTGATGACCCGCGCTGTGGAGGAAGGGCAGGAGAGCGGACAGCTTTCGGCCTTTCTGGCGGGCAAAAGCGCTGTCGCGCTGGGGCCGGGCTTGGGTGCCGGCGCGCTGCCCTGGGTGGAGGCGGCGCTGGCCAGCGGCCTGCCGCTGGTCCTGGATGCCGACGGGCTCAACGCCCTTGCCGGGCGGCCGGAGCGGCTTCGGGGCGCCCGGGGCGTGATTACCCCCCATCCGGCAGAGGCGGCGCGGCTGCTGAGGGTGGATACCGGCGAGGTGACCGCCGACCCGCCGGCCGCGGCCCTCAAGCTGGCGGAAGCTACAGGCATGGTGGCGGTGGTCAAGGGCGCGGTTACGACCATTGCCTGCGGGGACGGGCGCATTGCGCTGAACACCGCGGGCAATCCCGGCATGGCTACGGCCGGCAGTGGCGATGTGCTCACCGGCATCATAGGCTCGCTGCTGGCCCAAGGCCTGCAGCCATGGGAGGCGGCCTGCTGCGGGGTATACCTGCACGCGCGGGCGGGCGATGAGGCTGCCAGGGCCGGCATGGCGGGCCTCATCGCTTCGGATATCATCCGGGCGCTCCCGGCGGCGCTGGATCAGGTGGCCGGCCGGTAGGCGGGGAAGCTGCCGGCCGGAACAGAGGAAAGGAGAGGAGCGGAAGGATGATGAACCGAATCAGCAAGCATCGCCTATTCCGGCAGGTATGGCCCTGGGTTATGTTGGCGATCGGAAGCTATGCCATGTCCCGGGCCTTTACCATCTTTTTTGTACCCAATGGGATTGCGCCCGGCGGCGTGACCGGTATTGCGACGCTGGTCCATGTGGTGACCGGGGCTTCGGTGGGCGCGGTGGCGCTCCTGCTGAACGTACCGCTGTTCCTGCTGGGCTACCGGCAGGGCGGCAGGGAGTTTATGGCTAAGACGATTGTGGCTACTGTGCTGGTCAGCCTGTTTATCGATTATCTGCCGGGCAGCGTTACGCTGGCCGGCCATGGAGACGGGGACATGCTGCTGGCCACAGTTTACGGAGGGCTGCTGCTGGGCGTCGGTATGGGGCTGGTCTTCCGGGCGGGCGCCACCACCGGCGGGACGGACCTGGCTGCCAGCCTGATCCACAGGAAGCTGCATGCGGTGCGCATTGCCTGGGTGCTCTTTGCCATCGATATCTGCGTGGTGATCGCCAGCGCCTTTGTCTCCGATATGCGGGTGGCCCTTTATTCGCTGGCCGCCATCTTCCTGTCAGCCAAGGTAACGGACTTTGTCCAAACCGGCTTTGACGAATCGAAGGCCAGCTACATCATCAGCGAGCAGGGCGAGACCGTCAAGGCAGCCATTATGGAGCACCTGGAGCGGGGCGTGACCGTGCTGGAGGCCCAGGGCGGCTATACCGGCCAATCCAAATCGGTGCTCTTTTGCGTAACCTCCAACCGGGAGGTCACGCAGCTGAAGAAGCTGGTGGCCGAGGCAGACCCCGAGGCCTTTGTCATCGTGACCCCCGCGACCGAGGTGATGGGCGAAGGCTTTGCGGCGAGGAATCAGAATCCCATGGGATAGGATGGATTTTGCGCATGCAAAAGCGGACGCTGAATGCGTCCGCTTTTTAGGTCCAATCAAATACGGTTTGCGGCTGTATGGGAAAACACGGCCTTGATGAGCGTGTCCAGGCTTTTCACCGTGGGCTGGATGCGCCGGATATAAGAGGCGATAAGCGGCACGCCGGTGAAGCCGCTGTGGACATGGAAGGCGAGCCGTTCCTCGCCGGCCTTAGATAGCACGGCGGATAGAGCCCGCACAAAACAGTCCTCAAGGGCGCGCGCAGCCGCTTGGGCCGAGCCGTCGGCCATATAGCCAAGCCGGAGCATCTTATCCTGGTCAGCCAGGCCGCCAAGACCGTGGCTTTGGGCAAAGGCGGCGATCGTTTCTCGGTACCGTCCAAAGGCCATATGCAGCGTTTCGTGCAGCATGGTCTCGGCATCAGGCCAAGCGGCAATCGTAATGACCCGGTAGCCGATATGCACAAAATCCGCAATGGCAGGCCGAAAGAGGTTAGGGCTGAAAACCATTTCCGGGGCTGACCGGCCAAAGAACCGCTGCGCTGCCCGATCAGACGTCTCGGCCATGGACCGCCACAGAGGAAAGCGCGCCTGTATAATGCAGCAATAATCATCCCATAGCCTCGGGGTAACCGGATGCGCATCCAGTAGCCGCAAAAAACGGGGAAAGCCGCGGATCCAGCCGTCGAAATCGGCGGCCCCTAGGGGATCAGGCGGTGCGCCGGACGCCCTCAAAAAAGCGGCATAGGACGGCAGGTCGAAATGGTATTGCCCGCTGATAAAGAAACAGGCGGCCGCCAGCTGGGAGCCCCGGGGCCAGTAAGGGTTTACGGCAACCTGGCCGGTGCGCGCCTGGGCGAACCAAGAACGGGCGTCGCTGGAAAAGCCAGCGGCCCGTATCCTGCCGGCCAGATGGGAAAGATCGGCATCGTGATGATCATAGCTGTCGTCCCCCGAGATGACAAGGCCCATACAGGCCAGGAATAGGTTCCGGTTGATTTCAAACTTCATAAGATTTCCTCCTTATCACATGCTAGCGTGATAAGGAAAGATACAAGGTGCCCATGCAGGACATGGAAAAGCCTCCTTTCAGGATGAAACCGCCGCGCTCATAGCAGGACGGCTCTTTTTTTAGCATAGTAAAAAGAAAGGGCCAGGTCAAGCCAATCTGCCGGCCGCGGTGAATTTCTTTGCGAATCATGGGGAAGCAAGGGGACAAAGCGGTAAAATTCATGTATAATAGGATGGTTAATGATAGAAGGAGCGCTATGTCATGTTGGGGAAGATTGGTTTTGACAAGGACAAGTATCTGCATATGCAGTCGGAGCACATTCGCCAGCGCATCGGGCAGTTCGGCGGCAAGCTGTACCTGGAATTCGGCGGCAAGCTCTTTGACGACTATCACGCCTCCAGGGTGCTGCCCGGCTTTGAGCCGGACAGCAAGGTGCGGATGCTGCTGCAGCTGAAGGATCAGGCGGAAATCGTCATCGTCATCAACGCATCGGACATTGAAAAGAACAAGACGCGCAGCGATCTGGGCATCACCTATGACGCCGAGGTGCTTCGGCTCATCGACGCGTTCCGGAGCATTGGGCTGTATGTGGGCAGCGTAGTGCTTTCCCGCTACAGCGGCCAGGCGGCGGTGGAAACCTTCCAGCAGCGGCTGGAGAGCCTGGGGATCAAGGTTTACCGCCATTATCCTATCGAGGGGTATCCGGCCGATGTGCCCCTCATCGTCAGCGACGAGGGATATGGGAAGAACGACTATATTCAGACTTCCCGGTCGCTGATCGTCGTGACAGCGCCAGGGCCTGGCAGCGGGAAGATGGCCGTCTGCCTGTCCCAGCTCTATCATGAGCATAAGCGGGGGATTGCCGCAGGCTATGCCAAGTTCGAGACCTTCCCCATCTGGAACCTTCCGCTGAAGCATCCGGTCAACCTGGCCTATGAGGCGGCGACGGCAGACCTTAACGATGTGAACATGATCGATCCCTTCCATCTGGAGGCATATGGCGCTACGGCGGTAAATTACAACCGGGATGTGGAGATCTTCCCGGTGCTGAATGCGATCTTTGAGCGCATTTCCGGTGAATCCCCCTATAAATCGCCCACGGACATGGGGGTGAATATGGCGGGCTACTGCATTACCGACGACGATGCTGTGTGCGCGGCCTCCCGCCAGGAGATCATCCGGCGCTACTATGCCGCCCGCTGCGCCCACCGCAAGGGTTCCGGGACGGCTGACGAGGTATACAAAACTGAGCTTCTGATGAAGCAGGCCAAGGTGACCGAAGAGGACCGGCCGGTGGTGGCCGCGGCGCTGGATAAGGCGCGGGAGGCCGGCGACACCGCCGCGGCGATGATGCTGCAGGACGGCCGGATTATTACCGGCCGCACCTCGGATCTGCTGGGCGCCTCCTCGGCGATGCTGCTCAACGCGCTGAAGGCCCTGGGGGGGATCCAGGACGATATCCACCTGATTTCTCCCATCATCATCGAGCCGATTCAGCAGCTCAAGACCCAGCACCTGGGCAACAATAACCCGCGCCTGCATACCGACGAGGTGCTGATTGCCCTGTCCATCTGCGCGGCGACCAATCCCACGGCGGCTTTGGCGCTAAGCCAGCTGCCCAAGCTGAAGGATACGGAGGCCCATTCAACGGTGATCCTTTCCAGCGTGGACGAAACCACGCTGCGGAAGCTGGGCGTGAATTTGACCTGCGAGCCTAAGTATTATACCAAAGGGCTGTATCATAAATAAAGGAGGCTGCCATGGAACCGCGCGAGGCCTGGGACCGCCTTCTGGCGATGGCCCTGGAACAGGATACCGTGCGCCGGCGGATGCTGGCGACCCGGCAGGCGGCGGATCCGCTGGCCGCCTTTTGCCAGGAGGCTACGGCGCTGGGCTGTCCCCTTACGCCCATGGCCCTGGTGGAGGCTGGGGAGGCGGCCTATGCAGCCATGAGCCGAAGCACCAACGGCGGCGGGGAAAATCATCCCATGCTGGCCGGCGAAGATGACCTGTATGAACTCTTTTTCGCTGCGCTGGGCGAAGGAACAGAAGCGGATTAAGATGAGAAAAGGGAGCCAAGGAGGCTCCCTTTTGTGATTCATACCAAAGAATTAACGATCGGAAAAAACCTTGCCGCAACCGTTGCATTTGTTGAAGGGCCCAAAATGGGTTTGCTGATAGGCGGTGCCGCAGCAGCAGGTCGTGATATGGCAGGTGGGATCATAATAAGAATAGTGAGTTCCGTATCGGCTGCCGTATCGAGGGCAGGTTAGGCGCGCAGCGCGGAGTGTAACGGCGAGCGCCGCACCCGAAACAAAGATGGCCAGTACCAGCGCTGTACATGTTGATAGGAACGTTTTTGCTTTCATTGTTTTGCCCTTCTGTTTTTTGAAAATATATGTCGAATACCATTCGACATATATATTATATAAAAAATATTGATCGTATAGATAAATTTGATAAATGCTCGATTAGCTATATAAAAATTGTGCATGGTAAATTTTTGCATTAAATAATATAATAAAAGGGCATCTTATAATGGAGTGTGGGCAACATGAAACGAGGCCTTTCGATCATCCTTTCCCTCGTGCTCGCCTTGCTCTGCGGAGCATGCCAAGGAGGAGCGCGGGAAGCCGCCTCCACCGCCCCCGGCCTGGAGCAGAAGCGCGCCAGCTGGCAGGAGAAGACGGAGCCGGTCAGCTTTTCGACCAACTATTTTTATGCATCTGGGGGCAACGGTGGGAAGCGGGCGGCATGGGGCGAAGACGCAGTATCGCGCGCCATCATGGATTTGACAGGGGTCCGGCTGGTCATGCCCAACGGCTACCAGTCCCTGGAGCAATGCAGGGCGTCTGGCGACATGCCGGATTTGGTATACCTGGCGAGCGCCAAAGAGGCCGAGCAGATGAATAACAGGGATATGTCTTGGGCCTGGGATGGGTTGGCCGAGCAATATTGCCCGGACTTCTGGGCTGAACTCGATGGACGGGAGCTTTTGGCAAACCGGAGCGAGGACGGCCATGTCTATACGCTAAAAAACGGGTTTTGCTCGGATAAGGTGTATCAGGATGACAGCATTCCACTGCCCCTGTCTTATGCGATGAGCCTGCGCACCGATATCCTGTCCCGGTTGGGGGCGGATATGCCCGATTCGGTAGAGGGATTGGAAAGCCTCCTGTATCAGGTTCGGGATCGGGGGGATGAACTGGGCATAAGCGTGCCGCTTAAACTTGGCGATGCGGTAAAGAACCCGCTGCCTGTCTGGATGGGATTGCATCAGGATATTTACTGGGAGGAAGAAAGCGGGACAATTCGCACGCCCTGGTGCCAGGAGGCATGGCTGGACTACTTTCAGCGACTGCGCCGCTGGAAGGAAGACGGGATTCTCGTTTTGCCGGAGACGGTTTTGCCCTGGAACGGGGAACGGTTCCGATATGGCGCCGATCCCGGTCATCCAACGGCAGAAGCGGGCTTTATGTTGCTTTCTGAATATTCCGCCCTCTATCGGGGGGCGTGGTTTGCCAGCGGCCAGTGCAGCACCATGCATATTGGATCTTTATATGCCGAAGGCTATCACCGGCTGGATGGCGAGGATTGCTTCCCATATGCGCTGATCGAAACGCCGCTTACCTTTGAGGGGACGCTGCAGGCGCAGGAGGCCGATATGGGATGGGGGAAAGCAGGCGGCGCACAGAGCCAGGGCGGAGGAACCTTTATCACCCGTGTATGCCATCATCCGGAGCGCGCCATATTGTGGATGCAATTTCTCCATAGCGACGCAGGCGGACGCCTGACGCAATGGGGCCTTCAGCAGCAACACTATGAAATGAACGAGGGCATAATGCGTTATCAGCGCGATCCGGTCAATCCGATATATGAGATTGAAGATATTGTCATAAACCCCGATGTTATGGTTGAAACGGGCGTGACGCTTTGGCCGTTCGTTTACAACGGCTGGGTGTCGCAGTCGGTTCAGGCTTCCGCCGCTGCCGAGGGAACCGGGGATGCGGACCGGATACTGCGGGAGCAAATCATCCGGGCCGGAATAAAGCGCAAGATGTATACTCAGCGCAACCCCGCCTTGGGGCAGGCGTTGCCCGGTTATGGGTCGCCCACCCTTAAGGCAACCTACGATCGCCTTGAATACCAATTCCTCCAGGCTGCGCAGGCCATGGTATCTGCGCCCACAGAGCAGGCGCTTATGGAAGCGTGGGAAACGCTTCAAGCCGGGCTGCTTCAAGGCGGGCTGGAGGAGCTAGAAGCGGCCATGACGGAACGATATAAAAATGCCCTGACTGATTATCAAGCGGCAGGCTATATGCAATAAGTGCGCAAAATGGAAGGAGCCGGATGGCTCCTTCCATTTTGGGAGATGGCTAGCTGTCGTACCCTTCTTTGGCAAGGTTTCTGCGGAGAAAAAAGATGACAACGGATGAAACACCCATAACGGCGGCGGCCACCAGCAGATAGAACTGCTTATTGATCATCGGCATGCCCAGAATATTCAATACCACGCCCTCAGTGTGCTGCATGATAGCCCGGCTGACCGTGACCCCCAGGAAGGCGGAGGCCGAATAGGCTACAGTGTGAAAGGCGCTGTACAGGGTGCCGTTCTCGGACGGCATGTTGATATATAGCTCGTTGGCAAAGCCCAGGGCAAGCCCCGCGTTGAAGGGATAGGCTACCAGCATGGCCAGCGGATACATGTATGCATAGTTGGCGGGCGTAACCAGCGCCAGCAGGATATAGTTGAAAAGGTAGCCGGTCATAGCGACCTGGATCATTTTGAACCAGCTGCCGGTGCGGCCGATGAACTTGCGCCACAGGGGCGTGAAGACGATCATGCAGGGGATATTCAGAAGCGACAGGGCAGTGATATAGGTGTATCCCACCTTGACGTTCTGCAGCAGGTAAACCGTGTAAAAGGAGCTGGGGATATTGACGGCAAAGCCGTACAGTACGGCAATAATCACCGTCCGCATATAGATCCTGTCCTTGACCGGCTTGGTGAAAACGTCGGTCAGGCGGATGCGTTCACCGGAGGCGGCGTAGGGATATTCCCGCATCCGAAGCAGCAAAAACGCGTCGAGAAACACAAGGGCTACGGCAATGCCGCGGACAACCATGATGCCGGTGATCTCGCTGCCATGGGCCTTGAAGGCGTCCACCAGCGCGGAGGCGCCCATGGTGGCGATAGCCACCATCACGGCCACGCCCATGGACTGGCTGGAAAAATAACCGGCCCGTACCTCTTTGGGTAAGAACTGCAGGTGCCACATGGAGATGCCGGGACCGATGATAGCGTTGGTGCAGTTGACAACGATAAGGGCCAGCGCCACCAGCGTGAGGCGGGCCTGCTGGGCGATGGGCATAAAGGGGATGATGGAAATCATGAGGGTGTTCATCACCAGCGCCATGAAATGAAAGGCGATGAGGAAGTTTTTCCGCCGGGTAAAGCGCTCGATGATAGGGGGGCCGAAGAGGTGGACCAGGTTGGCGGCCAGGGGGATCATGCTGGTGAGGCCGATGAAGTTATCGTCGGCGTTCATAAGCAGCAGCAGGCCGGTGAAATAGTTTCCCCCTACCAGATTGGCGATTACATTGTTGACAAGGGCGTAGCGAAGAAGATTCATCCGGTCGCGGCTGAGCCCGTCGCCGGGGAAATACCAGCCGCCGGCCATGGCGTCCCGAAGGCGGGGTATAAGCCTGCCGGGCCTGAGCATGCGGAAATCCAGCTTGTTGCGCATGTGCGCATCCTCCTGATGATATGCGGTGATGGCCCGCCGCAGGGCGCCTGCCGGGCGGGCAAGGAAAAACTCTCCTGATATGCCGGAGAGTTTTGATGTATAGGGGGAAATTGCGCCGACTAGCTGTCGTAGCCCTGCTTCTGCAGGTTCCTGCGCAGAAAATAGATTGCGACGGTGGAGGCGGCCATGATAACGGCCACCAGCAGCAGGTAAAACTGCTTGTTGATCATGGGCGTGCCCAGGATGTTCAGCACCACGCCTTCCGTATTCTGCATGATGGAGCGGCTGAGCATAACGCCCAGAAAGGCGACCACGTTGCAGGCGGTGGAATAAAAGGCGTTATAGACGGTCCCATTTTGGGCAGGGACGTTGATGTAGGGCACGTTGGTATAGCCCAGCGTAATGCCGGAGCCCAAAGGATAAGCGATCATCATGGCCAGGGGGTACATGAACTGATAGTTGGCCGGCGTAACCAGGGATAGCACCACATAATGAATAAGATAGCCGGTCATGGCGATCTGGATCATTTTAAACCAGCTGCCGGTGCGGCCGATGACCTTGCGCCACAGGGGCGTGAAGATAATCATGCAGGGAATGTTCAGAAGCGACAGGGCAGTTATATAGGTATAGCTGACCTGGACATTCTGCAAGAGGTAGACCGTGTAAAAGGAGCTGGGGATATTGGCCGCAAAGCTCCAGAGCACGCCGATACCGACCGACCGCATATAGATCTTATCCTTCAGCGGCTTGGTGAAGACGTCCCGAAGCCGGATCTTCTGACCGGAGGATTCATAGGGATACTCCCGCATACGATACAAAAGGTAAGCGTCCAGGAACACCAGCGCGACGGCGATGCCGCGAACCACCATAATACCGGTGATTTCGCTGCCGTGGGCCTTAAAGGCGTCCACCAGCGCGGAAGCGCCCATGGTAGCGCCGGCCACCAGCACGGCCACGCCGATGGACTGGCTGGAGAAAAAGCTGGCCCGCAGGCGGTTGGGCAGGAACTGCATATGCCACATGGCAAAGCCGGGGTTTAGGATGGCATGGGTACAGTTGACCACCACCAGCGCCAGGGCCACCAGCGTCAGCTGGGCCTGCTGGGCGATGGGCAGGAAGGGGATCACGGAAATAAACAGGGCGTTTACCATCAGCGCCGTAAAGCGGAACCCGATCAGGAAGGTCTTGCGCTTGGTAAAGCGCTCCATGATAATGGGCGCGATCAGCTGCACAATGTTGGCCGCAAAGGGGATCATGCCGGTAATGCCGATAAAGCCGTCGTCGGCGTTCATAAGCAGCAGCAGGCCAGTGAGATAGTTCCCGCCCACCAGGTTGGCCACCACGTTGTTGACAAAGGCAAAGTTAATAAGGCTCATCCGGTCGCGGCTGAGCTCGTCGCCGGGGAAGTACCAGCTGCCGATCATGGCGTCCCGGAGCCGGGGGAGCATTCTGCTGGGCTTGAGCATGCCGAAATCCAGCTTGTTGCGCATGCGCGTATCCTCCTGGAAGTTTAGTGCGCTATTCAATTGTCTGATCGCATCCAGCCGGAGAAGCCGCAGCGGGAGGATGCCGGTTCCCGCCGCCTATCTTTGGGCTTGAGGGAAACTCCCCTATTATTAAATGGCGAAGGGCCGCTTGTCAATCACTTTTTTTATCTTTTTTGCCGGGATGAGCCGGTCCCTCCAGCTCAAGGGAGGCCAGCTCAATCCAGCCGTAGGGATCGTCCTTCCCGGCTTCAAAGAGCATAAAGAGCCGGCCGTCCAGCGCCGCCATATCGCTGTAGGCCGAGGGGCCGGGCCAGACCACGGCGCGGTTTGCCCAGCTTTGGCCCCCGTCGGCGCTGGCCTTCAGGGTAAGGCGGCGGCGCTCATGGGTATCGTCCGGGTTTAGGAAATAGAGGCCGCCGCCCCAGGCCAGCAGGGAGCCCTGGCAAACCGGCTCGCGCAGCGCGGTATCCGCTGCCGGCGGCGTCAGGGTCTCTCCACCGTCGCCGGACCAGGCCGCCAGGCGGCAGCCCTGGCCGCGGTATGAGCGGAAGTTGACGTACAGCCTGCCGTCGCCCAGGCAGGCGGCCGCCGCCTCGTTGGCGTCGGGGCCAGCCAATGCGCCCACGCGCCAGGTGGCGCCGCCGTCATCGGAAAGGATCAGATGCCCCGTATAGGGCGAGCGCGCGCCAGGCTCCGGCGCGGTATCGCCATGGTTGCAGGGGATAACCAGCCGGCCTCCGGGCAGGCAAAGGCCATGGCAGGGGCCGCAGGCGTACCAGGTCCAGCCGGGCCGGGTGACCTGATCCGTAATATCCCAGGGCCCCTTCCAGCTTTGGCCGCCATCGGGGCTTTCCATGCGCAGCACGCGGCGGCAGCCGCGTCCAGCCAGGATATCAGCCTCGCTGACGGCGCCGTCGTTGCCGTTGTAGATCAGCTGCAGCGTCCCGCTGGGGAGGTGCTCCACCAGGCAGGGATTCCCTACGGTGTTGCCGGCGTCCTCGGCGACAATCCGGGGCTGGGACCAGCTTTGGCCGCCGTCGAGGCTCATGCGCAGCAGGATACAGATCTGCCCGGAATCGGACCGGGGATTGCTGCGGGCCTCGCAGAGCGCCAGGAGCGCGCCTGCCGAGGTGGCCAGCAGGCAAGGGATGCGGAACTGGGCATAGCCCCAGTCCCCCGCTTGATAAAGCCGCATTGGGGGCCTCCGGTAGCTTTCGTGGATTGCGCTCTCATTTTATCATATATAGGCGGCGGAGGTATGGTCTAATGTTTTCATTGTATGCCAAAATATGACGCTATCGGCCAATGGTCCCGGGAGGGGCCGGGCCGGTTAAAGCAGATCGACCGTCCTATCCTCGCCTTTTCTCTGATAAAAGACCATACGCCAGGTGATGCTCCCAGCCGGCGTATAATGGAGGGCGGAGGCGGCGTACTGTACCGATTCGGGCCCGTCCTCCCCGCCCCCAAGGACGGTAGGGCAGGAGGCGCCGCCAATGATTCCAACGGCGCAGCAGGCAGAATGCGCCTGCCCCGGTTGAGGCCGCGGCGGATCGGAACCGGCGGTATCCATCACGACGAGCCGGCCCTCGGGCAGGGGGGGATCCACGGTATAGCCCATAACCGTGAAGCAGCCGGGCCACGCTTCGCCAGCGCCGCGATGGATAGCGGGGTCAAGCCGTTCGGCCTCACAGCAGCGGACGGTCAGCCGGTGGAGCCCGCCGGAGACCGGGTCGGTAAAGGAGGCATGGTCCCCCGGCCCGGCGACGGAAAAGCGCGGCCCCGGCAGGGCGCGTTCGCCGGGCGAGAGGGTTACGGCCAGGCGGCCGGGGTCCATCCTGCGGCCCTCCGGCCAGGGGAAGCGCCAGCGCATGATGCTCCACCCGTCCTGGGGCTCCAGGCCATAATGGCGCAGGGCGCGGCCGGCGTCCCTGTCGTTGCGCTCCGGGTCGATCGGGTTCCAGCATATCCCGCAGCCCTGGGAGGCCTTCAACGCTGCGCCGTCCTCTATCCGCAGGCACGGGTAGTAATCTGTCCGAAAGGGATGCCCGGCCTCCATGAGGAGCTGCTCCTCGGCGGTAAAGGCGTCCGCCTGCGCGTCAGCTGTAAGCTGCCATCGGGCCATAAATGCCAGGATCTCCCGAGCTGGAACCCGCCGCAGGATATCCATGACCAGCCCCGCGCCGCAGGCATAGACCGATGGGATATACCACGCCCCGCCCAGCCACTGGAAGCGTTTTTCCACCGGAATTTCCCGGCCCGCCCGTTCGTACCGCGCGCCGGAGCCAAAGCCGCCGTGAAAATACACCCTCCAGGGGGCGGGGCGGCCGGCGGGCGGCTGGTCTGTGGAAGCGAAGGCTGAAGCGTCAAATTCTGCCTGCAGCCGCCGGATATAGCGCCAGGGCTCCTCCATGGGCGAAAGCCCCATTTCCTTGGCGATACGGGCCAGGACGGCACGCTGCGCCTCGCCGGGGGGATGCTCACGGCAGTAGGCGGCCCATTGGCCATCGTCCCAGCGCCAGGCATTTTCTAGCGCAGCCATGCTTCCGGCATAAAGCAGAAGCCGCAGCAGGTCACGGAAATTCCAGGCCAGAGGATGCACCGCACCGGCCGCGCCCCTGGCAGGCTCCACGGCAAAGACCGTTTCACCCCAGCCCCGGATCCGGCAGTAATGGATCCCATCGACGCCGGACCAGCCCAGGATGGACGCGCCCTTGGGCGTGCAGGGATAGGGGGCCTCCTTGGCCTTCAGATCCATACCAAGGGGTGTAAGGTCGATATGATGGGATAAAAAGGCTTGGTAAAAGCTTGTCAATATGCCGCCCTCCCGTGAAAAATACCGCCTTAACGCCGGCCGCCGCGCCGCGCCCTCCAGCGCCGCACCACATGGACGGCCATCCAGGCAATGGCCAGATAAAGGCCCCAATTGAGCAGATGAAGGAATACTTCCATGGCGCGCCTCCTGTCTCAGGTTAGGGGAAGCTCATAGACGGTGAGATGGGCTGAGCCCGCCTGAAGGGACCATCGGACGGGCAGATGTTCGCCGCTGCCGCCATAGACCTCGCAGGTGATGGTACAGCCGCCGGGGCCGAATACCTCCAGCGTGGACTGATCGGCCACCACCCGCAGCTGCAGGCCCGATTCCCTCCAGGGCAGAGGGAAGGCAAGCAGGGGCTGCACCTTCTGCCGGCCGTCGGAGGCCATGACGCCGCTTCGGTCGACGCAGACGGCGCGGCCATCATAAGAAATGCGGCAGGCGCCCTGGCCGGTGGCAAAGAGCTCGAGCCCGGCCTGGGGCGGTTCGCCGTTCGCGGGGAAATCGATAACCGCATCCAGCATATGGCTGTCGACCGGCAGGCAGGCCTGGCCGCCGGCAGACAGGCTGCTGGCCACAGAGGCGCCGCGCAGGCTCTGAAGCTCCCGTGCCGGGGCCTGGCGGAGGCGGGGCCCCTGGGGCGTATCCTCCAGGGCCAGCTCCCGGGGCAGGCTCATGGAGCAGCGCCAGGGATCGGTGGGGCCGGTAGAGGAGCCGTTCATCCAGCCGATCCACAGCAGGCGGCCCGGCGCGTGGGCGCAGCTTTGGGCGGCATAGAAGCTGTCGCCGCCATCCACCTTCAGCGGCCCCTCCAGCACGCGGTAGCTAAGCCCATCGAATTCGCCCAGATAATACTGGACGCCGCAGGCGCTGAGCACCCACAGCTCGCGCCCCCGCCAGGGGAGGGGGAAGAGGTCGGGACATTCGGTCTGTATTTCATCCAGCTGCTGGGTCAGCGTCCAGTGGACGAGGTCGCGGGAGTGATAAATACGCACCGGCCCGCCGGCCACCACCATGCACCAGGCGGCCAGGGGCGCGTACCAGAATACCTTGGGATCCCGGAAATCGGGCAGGCCGTCGTTGTCAATGACAGGGTTGCCGGGGTATTTCACCAGGGTTTGCCCGCCGTCGGTGCTGGTCGCCAGGCTTTGGCGTTCGACCCCCTGATCATCGTGATGGGTGAAAAGATAAGCGACCCCGCCCTGGGGCAGCAGCGGTATGGCGCCCGGCGGTACGGCAATGGCGCTGCCGGAGAATATGGCGCCCAGTTCGTCGGGCGCCATAACGATGCCGCGGTGGGTCCAATGCATCAGATCCAGGCTTTCGGCATGGCCCCAGTGCATGGGGCCCCATACCTTGCCCTTAGGATTGTGCTGATAATACAGATGGTAACGGGTTCCGTCGAAAAAGAATCCGTTGGGGTCGTTCATCCACATGGCCTCCGGGGTGAAATGAAACCGGGGCCGGTATAATTCATGTCCGGACATGGCGGCGCCTCCTTTTCCCCATTGTACCTGATTTGCCGGACGGTGAACAGGGGAAAGCGAAAACCGGGCTTTTCTTTTGGAGGGGAATCGCTATAATAGAGGGATAAAGAAAGGATTAAACCGATGCCGAAACTTGAAAGCTACGATAAAAGCCTGGATTACAGCTACTGCCTGGGCGTATTCCCCTGCCTGGAGCTCATGGCCGCGCGGCCGGAGCGGGTGCGGCGGCTGCTGCTGGCGCCGGAGGGCGAGGCCAACGAGGGCGTGGCCAAGCTCAAGGCCGCCTGCCAGGCGCTGGCGGTGCGCTGGGAATACGCGCCCAAGGCGCTGGCGCGCCTCTCCCGCAAGGAGAATTGCTATGCGGCGCTGGTGTTCGACAAATATGACGACGAGCTGTCGGAAGATGCGCCCCATGTGGTGCTGCACCATGTGTCCGACGGCGGCAATCTGGGTACGGTCATCCGCACCTGCCTGGGCTTTGGGATCCAGGACCTGGCCATTATCCGGCCGGCGGTGGATTTTTTCGATCCCCATGTGCTGAGGGCCTCCATGGGCGCGGCCTTCCGCCTGCGGCTGGCCCGGTTCGACAGCTTTGAGGCCTATCGCCGCCGCTTCGGCGGCCACGCGCTGTATCCCTTTATGCTGGACGCGGCCCTGCCGCTGGAGGATGCGGCGGCCGCCCGGCGCGAGCCCTATGCCCTGATCTTTGGCAACGAGGGCGCAGGGCTTCCGCCGGATTTTGCCGGGATGGGGCAGAGCGTTGTCATCCCCCACGGCAGGCAGATCGACTCGCTGAACCTTTCGGTCGCTGCGGCGCTGGGCATTTATGCCTTTGCCGGGCGGCCGGCGCAGCAGGAAGGCCCACAGGGGAAAGAGGTAGATCATTGACACAATCATCGCTGCAAAAGGGAGGGTTCCGCCCCTCCCCCACCCAAATTATCGTATTGGGCTTCGCCCTGGTTATTGTGGCCGGCGCCGCGCTTTTGATGCTGCCCATATCCCTGGCTCCGGGCAAGCAGCCCAACCTGCTGGAGGCCTTTTTTACCGCTACGTCCTGCGTGTGCGTGACGGGGCTCGTCGTGGTGGAGACGGGCGAACACTTCAGCCTCTTTGGCCAGATCGTGGTCATCACGCTGATCCAGATCGGCGGCCTGGGCTTTATGACCCTGGCCACGCTGCTCTTGATGGCCCTGGGCAAGCGGATTACCCTGAAGGAGCGGATGATCATCCAGGAATCGCTGAATGCCGACGGGCTGCAGGGGCTGGTGCGGCTGATCCGCCGGATCTGCGCGATGGTTTTGATCATCGAGCTGGCGGGCGCCGTGCTGCTTTCCACCCGGATGATCCCGCGCTTCGGCTTGGGCCGGGGGATCTTTTATTCCATTTTCCACTCGGTTTCGGCCTTCTGCAACGCAGGCTTCGACGTGCTGGGCAACGGGGATTCCATCGTCAGCTTAAATGGCGATCCGGTGGTGATGTTCACGCTGATGGCGTTGATCGTGCTGGGGGGCCTGGGCTTTCCCGTGATCCTGGATATTCTCAAGAAACGCCGGTTCAGCAAGCTGACGCTGCATTCCAAGGTGGTGCTCGTCATGACGGCGGTGCTCCTGGGCGGCGGGTTCCTTTTCTTCCTGGCCAGCGAGCTGGGCAACCCGCAATCGCTGGGGGATCCCGCCATGGGCTGGCCGAAAAAGCTGATGAACGCCCTGTTCCAGTCGGTTACGGTGCGGACGGCGGGCTTTGCCTCCCTGGACCAGAACGCGCTGACGCCGGACGGAAAGGTGATCTCGTCCTTTCTCATGTTCCTGGGGGCTTCGCCCTCGTCCACCGGCGGCGGCGTCAAGACGACCACCTTTGCCTGCGTGATTCTGGTGGTGATCGCCGCGCTGAAGGGCAAGACCTCCGTCAGCGTGTTCAAGCGCCGGCTGGAGATGGGCCTGGTGCTGCGGGCCATCGCCATCTT
Source organism: uncultured Eubacteriales bacterium (assembly GCA_900542005.1). Taxonomy (GTDB): domain Bacteria; phylum Bacillota; class Clostridia; order Christensenellales; family UMGS416; genus Parachristensenella. The sequence goes on along the minus strand of UQLW01000004.1, from coordinate 15,771 downwards.
TGCGGTAGCCCTGTGCGCGGCCGCCGGGCTGACCCTGGGGCTGACGGCCCTGGAGCCTGTGGGGGCCGAGCCGCGCTTTACCCTGGAAAACCTGCTCTTTGAGGCGACCTCCGCCCTGGGGACGGTGGGCCTTTCGGCCGGCGTTACGCCTCTACTATCGGTGGGCAGCAAGCTTTTGCTGATGGCGGCCATGTTTGCCGGCCGGGTGGGGCCGCTGACGCTGACGCTGGCCCTGTCGCGGCGGCTCAGCCGCAGCAGCAAAGTCCATATTGAATACCCCGAGGATCGGATCATCGTGGGATGACCCCGGGAAAGGAGAAGCGAGGATGAAACAATTTGCCGTAATCGGCCTGGGCGCCTTTGGGAGCGCCGTGGCCCGGGCGCTGTATGACATGGATCAGGAAGTGCTGGCCATTGACAGCAGCGCGGAGCTGGTGGATGATATACGGGATGAGGTGACGCAGGCCATTCAGGCCAATCCGGCTGACGAGGAGGCCCTTGAGTCCCTGGGGCTGCGGAATTTCGACGTGGTGGTGGTCGCCATCGGCAATGATATCCAGACCTCCATCCTTGTGTCGCTTTTGTGCAAGGATATGGGCGTGCCCTATCTGGTGGCCCGGGCCCGCAATGAGCTGCATGCCAAGGTGCTCTCGAAGATCGGCGTGGATAAGGTGGTTTTCCCCGAGCGGGATATGGGCGTGCGCATGGCGCACAGCCTGGTATCCAGCAATATCCTGGATATTATCGAGCTTTCACCGGATTATTCGCTGGTGGAGGTGGCGGTCCCGGTGGCTTGGTCGGGCAAAACGCTGAAGGAGCTGAACATGCGGGCGGTTTATGGGCTGAACGCCATAGCCATCCGCCGGGATAAGGTGACCCATATCTCTCCGGAGCCCAACGATATGCTCAAGCTGGGCGATACGGTGACGGTGGTAGGCACCAACGACAGCATCCACCGGCTGGAGACCAAATTCGGGGCCCAGACGAGGCCGTCGCGGCTCTCATGACGGGGCGGCTGACCGACCGGTACCCCCAGGCCCGGGATTTTACCCTGCCCGGCGGATCGACCGCAGTGCTGATGATCCATGGCTTTACGGCGACCCCCGCCCAGATGCGCCAGCTGGGCGGCTACCTGGGCGAACAGGGCTATACGGTGCGGGGCATGCTCCTGCCGGGGCACGGCGCCACGGTGGAAGAGATGCTCAAAAGCGGATGGCAGCAATGGCTGGCCGCCGCCCGGACGGAGGCGCTGCGGCTGATGCAGGGCCACCAAAAGCTGGTGGTGCTGGGGCTATCCATGGGCGGCCTGCTGGCGTTGCTGCTGGCCGAGGAGCTGCCGGTCGACGGCGTGGTTTCCCTGGCCGCCGCCATCCGGGTACGCAGCAAGCTGGCGCCGCTGGCGCGGGTACTGGCGCCCTTTGGCCCCCGCACGCTGGGCGGCCCCGGGGAGCGGACGGATCCTGACGACATCGGCTACGGGGTAACGCCGGTGCGGAAGGTGGGCGATCTGATGACGCTGGCCCGTATGGCACGGGCCGGGCTGGCCCGCATCCATTGCCCCATGCTGGTGGCGCAAAGCCGCCGGGATCAGTCGGTCGACGCCCGCGCGCCGGAGATCATCCTCCGCGGCGCGGTGAACTGCTTCGACAAGGACATGCTGTGGCTGGAATCATCGCCTCATGTATGCACCTATGGCCCGGAGTTCCCCATGCTGTCGCAGAAGGTCGGATCCTTCCTCAAGCGGATTGACGAGCTGGACCCGATGGAATAAAAGGAGGCCATATCATGGCGCGATACCTGCTGATCAATGCCGGGGCCAACAACCACGGCGCCACCCAGGCGGTCCTTGAAACCGTGCTTCAGGCGATCCCGCAGGGCAGCCAGGGCGAGCTGGTCTGCCTGGGCGACTGCGGTATCCACTATTGCAGGGGATGTAAGGCCTGCTATGAAACCGGCCGCTGTGTGCAGCGGGACGGCATGGACGGCCTGATGGAGCGGATGGACCAGGCCGATGGGATCATCTTTGCCGTACCCTCCTACTGGGCGGACATACCCGGGCAGTGCAAGGTGTTCATCGACCGGTGTACGGCGTACGGTGATACCAATCCCAGACGCCTCCGCCTCCGCCCGGATAAGCGCTGCTACGCCATCGCCCTGCGGGCGGGCCGGCGGCCGGCGGAGTGCGAGCATATCATCGAGTGCATACGCCACTGGTGCGGGCATATGGGCGTCACCCTGGCAGGCAGCCTCTATTTTTGCGGCATCGATGGGCGGGCGGATATAGAGCCCCATAAAGGGACCATTCGCAAGACGGCGCAGGCATGGCTGGCGGAAGATAGCGGCCGCCCCGTGAAAGAAAAATAGCCCGGCGCGCAAAGCCGGGCCTTCATGTGGGAGAAAGGCAAAGCGCCCCGGCAGATTTCTGCCGGGGCGCTTGCAGTCAGCTTTAGGCTTCCTCGAACTGATCCTTGCCCACGCCGCACAGGGGGCAGACAAAATCCTCGGGAAGGTCGGCAAACCGGGTGCCGGGCGCGATGCCGTTATCGGGATCGCCCACAGCCTCGTCGTACTCATAGCCACAGACACTGCAAACAAACTTAGCCATTGTGTATTCCTCCAATTTTTTGGAATAGGATCTAATAGTTCTCGGCCTTCAGGGCGAAATAGGCCTTCGGGTGGGCGCAGACAGGGCACACCTCCGGCGCGTCCTTCCCCACATGGACATGGCCGCAGTTCTGACATACCCAGATGCGGTCGCCGTCGCGGGAGAAGACCAGGCCGCCCTCGACATTGGCCAGCAGCTTGCGATAGCGCTCCTCATGCTCCTTTTCGATGGCGGCTACGCCCTCGAAAAGCGTGGCCAGCTGCTCAAAGCCCTCCTCGCGGGCCGTCTTGGCAAAGCCGGCATACATCTCGGTCCATTCCTCATTTTCGCCGTTGGCGGCGTCCAGCAGGTTCTCGGCCGTGGTGCCAATGCCGCCGTTGAGAATCTTAAACCAGAGCTTGGCGTGCTCCTTCTCGTTGTTGGCGGTTTCCTCAAAGATGGCGGCAATCTGGTTGTAGCCGTCCTTGCGGGCCTTGGAGGCGTAGTAGGTATACTTGTTGCGGGCCTTGGACTCGCCTGCGAAGGCGTACTCGAGATTCTTCAGCGTTTGGGTTCCCTTCAGATCCATAGTATAACCTTCCTTTCCTATCTGCATGCAAAGCAGATATAAATGTAATCATTACAATATTAAATTTACAACATTTTACATCGCTTGTCAAGAGGCAACCGCCATTTTCCAAGCGCTGTAATCTCTATCATTATATACCATGGGAAAGGGAAATGCGAATATGAAATGTGCCAAAGCGGCTTTTTTCGTGGCGAACCGACGAAATAGGGCCCATAGGATGCGGCAGGCGCTCCAAATAGGATAAAATAAAAGACGCCGTCTTTTCCCCATGGGGCAAGCGGCCAAAGAACAAGGAGGGAGGGCATACTATGCTGATTCAGGGGATTACCAGCCGGACGCTTATTGATAAGGGATGGTCCTGCGACAAGAAATTCTGCGCGGTAGCGGCCGATGGAACGCGGTATCTTTTGCGGATTACGCCTAAGGAAAAGAGCGGAAGCCGCGCTAAGCTCTTTGTTATGCTCCGGCAGGTGGCGGAGCTGGGGATTCCCATGTGCCGGCTGGTGGAGTCGGGCCCCTGCGGGGAGGGCGTATACGGCCTGTATACCTGGATCGACGGCCAGGACGCCGAAGCGGTGGTGCCTGGACTGCCGGTGAAATCCCAATACGAAATGGGCCTTGAAGCCGGGCGAATCTTACATAAAATCCACACCATTCCCGCGCCGCCGGACCAGGAGCCCTGGTATACGAGGTTCAGCCGAAAGGCCGACAGGAAAATAGCTGGATACCGTGAAGCCGGCATACGGTTTCCCGGGGACAGCCGGGTTATCGAATATCTTATGGGCCAACGGGACCTGCTTCTCGACCGCCCCCAGTGTTTTCAGCACGGGGATTATCATATCGGCAATATGATGGTGGATCAGGGCGGGCTTGCCATTATCGATTTTGACCGGTATGATTTTGGCGATCCCTGGGAGGAGTTCAACCGCATTGTGTGGTGCGCTCAGGCGGCGCCGGCCTTTGCCTGCGGCATGGTGGACGGCTACTTTGGCGGTACGCCGCCGGAGGCGTTCTGGCGCTGCCTCGCCTTCTATATCGGGAGCAATACCCTTTCCTCCCTCTATTGGGCGCTGGATTTTGGCCCCCAGGAGCTTGCGGTCATGGAAAACCAGGCCCGCGACGTGATGGCCTGGTATGACGGCTTTACCAGGACAGAGCCGGGCTGGTACCGTCCGCCGGCGGGCTAGGGCGCTTTATGGGGATTTTTGCGGCTTGGCCTTGCTTTATGTGCCGTTAACCGGCTACAATAAAGGCAACGCAATTTCTGTAAAGGAGAAATACCATGCCCAAATCCCCCTCGATGCTCAGACGCTTTGCCAGCTATTACAGAAAGTACGCCTTTTTGTTTTTCGCCGACCTTTTCTGCGCCCTGCTGCTGGCGGGGATCGAGCTGGTCTACCCGTCGCTGACCACCGTGATGATCGATACCTATATCCCCCAGGGGATGCTGCGGGAGATTTTGCTATCCGGCGCGCTGCTGCTGGGGCTGTATCTCATCATGGCGGGGCTCAATTATTTTATCAATTACTGGGGCCACCTGGTGGGCGTGCGCATGGAGGCGGATATGCGCAGCGATTTCTTCCGCCACCTGCAGCAGATGCCCTTCAAATTCTTCGACAACAACCGCACCGGCAAGCTGATGAGCCGCATGGTCAACGACCTGAACCTGATCACGGAGCTGGCCCACCATGGTCCGGAGGATCTGTTTATTTCCGTTGTCATGTTTGTCGGCTCCTTCATCGTATTGGTGCAGAAGCAGTGGCTGATGACGCTGATTATTTACCTTGGCATTATCCCCATCATGCTGGTGTTCGCCATTTCCCAGCGGCGCAAGATGGGCCAAGCCTTCCGGCAGGTGCAGCAATCCACCGCCGATATCAACGCGCAGATTGAAAACAGCCTGTCGGGCATCCGCGTATCCAAGAGCTACACCAACGAGCCCTATGAGGTGGCCCGTTTTGAGGAGGGCAACGGCCGCTTCCGCAAGGCGAAGGATTTCTCCTACCGCCGCATGGCCACCTTCATGACCGGTATGCTCTTTATGACCAGCATGCTGAACCTGGCGGTGCTGACCCTGGGCGGCGTCTTTGCCGTCCGCGGCATTATTACGGTGGGCGAGCTGGCGGGCTTTCTGCTTTACATCAACCTAGTGCTGCAGCCCATCAACAAGCTGATTAACTTTACCCAGCAATTTGAGCAGGGCATGTCGGGCTTCTCCCGTTTTCATGAGATCATGAACCAGCAGCCGGACATCCTGGACGGGCGGCTGACGATGACCGACGTAAAGGGGAAGATCGAGTTCAAGGACGTCAGCTTCTGCTACGATGAAAATGAAACGGTGCTGCAGCACATCAACCTGACGGTGGAGCCTGGCGCGACGGTGGCGCTGGTGGGCCCCTCCGGAGGCGGTAAGACCACGCTGTGCCACCTGATCCCCCGTTTTTACGATATAACCCAGGGCGAGATCGACATTGACGGCCACAACATCAAGGATTTTACGCTGCGCTCGCTGCGGGGGAATATCGGGCATGTCCAGCAGGATGTGTTCCTGTTCACCGGGACCATCGGGGAGAACATCCTCTATGGCCGGCCTGACGCCACCCGCGAGGAGATGATCGAAGCGGCAAGGCAGGCGGATATCCATGACTTCATCGCCTCGCTGCCCGAGGGCTACGATACCTGGGTGGGCGAAAAGGGCGTACGCCTCTCCGGCGGGCAGAAGCAGCGCATCTCCATCGCCCGGGTTTTCCTGAAGAATCCCCCCATCCTGCTGCTGGACGAGGCCACCAGCGCCCTGGATAACGAGACGGAGATCCGTATCCAGCGCTCCCTGGAGGCGCTGTCCCAGGGCCGCACCACCCTGGTCATTGCCCACCGGCTTTCCACCATCCGCAACGCCGATGTGATCCTGGTCATGACCCAGGATGGGATCGTGGAGCAGGGCTCCCACGAGAAGCTGTATGCGGCGAAGGACGGCATTTACCGCCGCCTCTATGACGCACAGTTCCGCCTGGAGCAGGGGGAGTCGGACATTTTTCGCTAATTTTGTCCCTTTACCTTGCCAGGATCGATCCAATCCGCTATGATAAAGGCGGCTGCCTTGCCTGCATCCGGGCGATGGGAAGCGCGGATCAAAGGATCGCGGCGGGCAGCATAGGCCAAGCAAAAGGAGAAGAAGAAAGATGTCTGATCCCATCAAAACCGCACCGCACAAATCCTCCCTGGGAGGCCTGGACGCCAACCTGATGGCGCTGCTATGCTATGTGGCGGCCTTCGTCATCGGGCTCATCCCCGGCATCCGGTATGTGGCCTTCCTGGCGCCCCTGGCTCTGTATTTCCTGGAAAAGGGCAGCCGCTTTGTGAAATTCCACGCCATGCAGGCCTTTATGCTGCAGCTGCTCTATATGCTGCTGAACCTGATCCTCAGCCTGATCGGCACGGCGGTGCTGGCGGGCTCCGCGACCAGCCTCATTATGGGCTCGGCGGTCGGGCTGGGTACGGCCCTGGGCGGCGGCGCCATCTTTGGGGTGCTGATCGGCATTGTCAGCCTTGTGGCTTGGGTGCTGGCCATCGTCGCCGCCGTCAAGGCCTATGGATATACCGAGTATGAGATCCCGCTGCTGGGCGGCCTTGCCCGCAAGCTCATGGGTAAGTTCTAATCCGCCTTTTCAGAGCGCCTTCGCAGGAGGGCGCTTTTTTTATGCTTAGTTTGCCGCTCGTGAATAAATAAAAATGAATAAGAATTAAATAAAGTTAAAATAATACTTGAAAAAAGTTAAACATGATGGTATCCTTACCTCAACAAAGGAGGAATGACCATGGCGATACGCATACCCAATATCTGCCCGGGCTGCCAGCATGAGATGATGGTTTCACAGCTGAAATGCCCGGAGTGCGGCACGGTGGTGGAGGGAAGCTTTGAGCTGGATCCCTTCAGCCGCCTGAGCCCGGAGCAGCGCAGCTTCTGCCTGCTGTTTATCCGCTGCCGGGGCAGCCTGAAGGAGGTTGGGGCGGAGCTGAACATCTCCTACCCCACGGCCCGGAACCGGCTGGACGACCTGGTGGCGGCGATGGGCTTTGCCGGGGAAAAGGCCCCGGACCTGCGGATGCAGGTGCTGGAGGCGCTCAGCCAAGGGAAAATATCGACCCAGGAGGCCCTGGAGAAACTGAAAGGAGCGGAGGAGTCATGATGAAAGAGGAGATTGCCAAAGTGCTGGAAATGGTACAGGCCGGCAGGATCACAGCCCAGGAGGGGCAGCAGCTGCTGGAAGCCATGGGCGCCTATGAGGAGCCAGCTCCGGCAGGGAAGGGGCTGGCAGCTAGGAAAGCCGCAAAGCTTTATGTGAAGGTGGATTCCGCCAATGGCGATAAGGTCAACGTGGCGCTGCCGCTTACCTTGATCAAAAGCGGGATGAACCTGGGGTTCAGCATCGGCAACCAATACTCCGGCGGCGCGCTTAAGGACATCGACCTGGAGGAGGTCATGCGCCTGGTGGACGAAATGGCGGCCGAAGGAGGCACCGGCGATATCGTCAATGTAGAATCGGCCGACGGCGACCGGGTCCATATCTATTTGGAATAAACCCATAGCGGAGGAGAACATGCATGGGAAACAGCGTAGCGTATAACCTTTCGGTGCTGGAGCGGCTTGCGCAGGGCCGGCTGAATCAGAGGCGGGCCTGCCGGGCGCTGCGCAAGGGAGAAAGCCGCCTGAAAATGCCGGGGCTCTTTCTGGTGGTGCGGATCAGGAAGCCGGGCGGCCGGGGCTTTTCCATCCCGCTGATGATCCTGCCGCTGCTGCTCCTCGGGCTGGTGGCGGCGGCGGTGGCGCAGCTGGTGCGGCTGTGCATGGGGCGCAGGGCGATACCGGGGCTTGGGGCTGGGCTGGCGCTGCTGGCCAGGCTGCAGGTTACGGCCCGGGGCCCGCTTGTAGAGGTTGCAGCTTCCAATGGCGCCCGGGTGGAGGTATTTCTCTGGTAGCGGCCAACCTTTGGCAGGCTGCGGTGTCTTTTCGGGTAGATCGGCTACCGGCCAGGGGGACGGTAAAAAGGAGGAGCGAATGAAGGATAAGCACACAGCGCAGGGGATGCGCCTGCCCACCGTTGCGGCGCGGCTGCTGCGGGAGTGTACCAGGGAAACAGGCTGCCTGGTGGGATGGATTGCCCTGATGGTCCTGTCGGCGGCGCTGCGGATCCGCTTTACCCGCCTGTTGGGCTATGCAGGCGACGCCGCGCTGGCAGGGAACGCCGGATTTTTTACCAGCCAGCTGGGGATCATCGTCCTGCTGGCCGGCGGCAGCATTGCGGCGTCGGTGGCCATCGCCTATGTGTCCGGCCGGTATAAGGCCAGGACCACGGCCTGGCTTTCAGCCAAGACGGCCCGATGCATCACCGGCGCGCAATACGGCTGGCTGCAGCGCCAGAAAAGCGGCGACCTGATCCAACGGGCCAGCTCCGATACATCCATGGCCGCCGACCTGATCAATGGCTGGCTGCCGGACACGGTCAACGCCGTGATCCAGGTGGTTATGGCGGCTTATTTCATCATCAGTGTCGACTGGCGGCTGGCGCTGGCCTATTTCGGAGCCTTTCCCCTGGCGGTGCTGGGACAGACCCTGGTGGCAAAGCCCATCGAGCGGACGCGGCTAAAGGCGATGGACGCTGTATCGGAGGCGAAGAGCCTGGCTTCGGACACCCTGCACCGGGTGGATACGGTCAAGGCCTACTCGCTGGAGGAAACGATGGTGCAGCGGGCGGGCGCCAAGCTGGATGCTTTCTTCCGGCTGGACCTGAAGAGCAACCGTGTCTATTGCGCTGTCGTGCCCTGCGGCTTTGTATGCGCTTTTTTGCCCTCGATGCTGCTGTATGTCGTAGCGATTGCGCTGGCGATCCGCGGTACGGTGAGCGTAGGGCAGCTGATGGCCATGGTATCGCTGACAACCAGTGTGGACTCCATCCTGCTGATGCTGGGACAGCTGATGGCCAATGTGCGGACTCAATCAGCGGGCAGCCAGCGCATCTTTGGGCTGTGGGATGCCCCGCAGGAGAAACGCGGCAGCCTGCACCCGGCCAGGGAGTCTGGCGGCGCAGTGCGGCTGGAGGGGATTTGCTTTGGATACGAGGGTCAGCAGCCGCTGATGGAGGATCTGACGCTTTCCCTTGCGCCCGGCGAAAGGGTGGCGGTGGTCGGCGCTTCCGGCAGCGGGAAGAGCACCCTCCTGAAGCTGATCGCCGGGCTGTATGCGCCCCAAGCGGGCCGCATCATGGTAGATGGAAGGGACGCGGGGCAGATGGGGGTTGACGAGCTGCGCACCCGCCTTTCCTACATGTCGCAGGACAGCCATATTTTCCAGGGTACCCTGCGGGAAAACGTGGCCTATGGCAAGCCGGGCGCCAGCGATGGGGAAATCGCCGCCGCGCTGCGGGACGCCGGACTGGGAGACTGGCTGGCGGGGCTGCCCCAGGGCCTGGATACGCCGCTGGGCGACATGGGCTCCATCCTGTCGGGCGGCCAACGCCAGCGGATCGCCATGGCCCGCTGCATGATCCATGACGCGCCCCTCTTTCTGCTGGATGAGGCGACCAGCGCGCTGGATAACCAGACCGAGCGCGAGGTGCTGGAAACGCTGGGACAGCTGCTGGAGGGCAAGAGCGCGCTGCTGGTCACGCACCGGCTTTCAGCCCTGCGGGGGATCACCCGGGTGCTGGTGCTGGACAAAGGACGCATCGTGGAGGACGGCACGCCGCAGGCGCTTATGGAGCGCCGGGGGCTCTATTATCAGCTGTATCACCAGCAGCAGGAGGCGGGCATATGAGCAGGAAAAAGACGGACGATCCATCCCTGGGCGCGATGCTGAAGCAGACCGCCCGGTATATCCGGCGGACGGTAGCCCTTTTGGGCGGACAGCAGCTGATTCACTGGCCGGGGCTTGTCGTCTACGCCAGCCAGAATCTCATCATGAATTATATGATTAGCTGGCTTTTGACCCAGGTGGTGGCGGCGGCTGTCGGCAGGTCCATGGGCCTGCTGGGGCAAGGATTGCTTTACTTTGCGCTGTTCTTCGTGGTCTATATGGCGGTGCTCTGCGTCGGCGTCTATTGGGTGGCCAGGGGCCAATCCCAGATGAATATTAAGCTGCTTAGGCAGGGCTATGCCCGGCTGCTGGATATGCCGCTGATCCGGATGGGTACGACGGGCGACGCGCTTTCACGGCTGGAGAACGATATGGCCGGCGCCGCTAATCTTGCCGGCATGCAGCTGGGGAATTGCCTGATGGGCCCCATCGGCGGCATTGGCGCCTGCGCCATCGTATGGGGCGTACATCCGCTGCTGCTGGCCGTGGCGGCGGCCTCCAGCCTCATCGCCTTTGGCACCGAAATGCTGCTGGTGCGGCCAAACCGGCAGGCCAGCGACGAGATCCAGCGCCTTCAGGGCAAAAAGACCGAGCTGCTGGACGACATGATCGCCGGCGGGCTGACCGTGCGGCTGCTGAACCTGCAGGGCGCCATGGACAAAAGGCTGTGGGCCAGCCTGATGGAGATCGCCCGGGCAATGATGAAGCGCTTTAAGCTGGGGATGCTTTCGGCGCTGGGCGGCGGGATATCCCAATGGCTGGCCATGGGCGGGGTCATGACAGCCGGCCTGTGGCTGGCCCTGGAGGGCAGGATTGAGATCCAGGACATCATGATGGCCGTGGGCATGTCCGGCTCCATTACCATGATGCTGACCTCGCTGAGCGGAAGCGTGAAAACCCTGCAGGCCTACACGGCCAGCGCCCAGCGCAGCTATGAGCTGATCGACGCAGACCCGGAGGATCATCGGGCGCAGGCAACGGACGCCAGGCCCGACCCAGCTGCGCCCATGCTTGCGGGCGAGGGGATAAGCTTTGGCTATGAGTCCGGCAAGAGGGTGCTGCAGGAGGTTAGCTTTTCGGTGGAACGCGGTCAGACGCTGGCCCTGGTGGGCGAATCGGGCAGCGGGAAAAGCACGCTGCTGCGGCTGATGATGAACCTGTACCTGCCCGATGCCGGCGATATCCGGCTCCAGGGGCAGTCCTTCCAGGCGATGCCGCTGGAGGACTGGCGGCGGCAATTCGCCTATGTGCCGCAGGACAGCCCCCTCTTTGACGGCACGGTGGCCGATAATATCGGGCTGGGACGGCTGGGGGCGGCCCGGGATGAAATCGTGGCCGCGGCCAAGGCCGCCAATGCCCATGACTTTATCATGGCGCTCCCCCAGGGCTATGAAACGCCCATGGGCGAGGGGGCGACGCGGATCTCCGGGGGGCAGCGGCAGCGTATCGCCATCGCCCGGGCGATCCTGCGGGATGCGCCGGTGCTGCTGCTGGACGAGGCGACCTCCTCCCTGGACACCGAATCGGAGCGGGAGGTGCAGGCCGCCCTGGAGCGGCTGATGGCCGGCCGGGCTACCGTGGTGGTGGCGCACCGGCTATCCACCATCCAGCGGGCCGATAGGATCCTGGTGCTGGACCGGGGGAAGGTGGTAGAGGACGGCAGCCATGAGGCGCTGATGGCGGCGGGCGGCCGCTATGCCGCGATGGTGGAGGCCGGAGGCATTGCCTGAACAAATAAAGGAAGCGGGCGTTAGCCTGCTTCCTTTTGACTATTCGGGGGTTCTGTCCGCTTAAGCGCCCTGCTTCCGCCGCAGGGAGGGATTGGATCTAAAACAAAACAGGCCGGGCCTTTACGCCCGGCCTGTTCCGGCAGCCTGGACAGCGCTGCATGGCGCCGCGCCTAGTTGAGATCCATCATCTTGGCGCTGACGCCCTCCAATTCGTTGAAGGCGTCCATCATCCGCTGCGCTGTGGAAAGGTCGCCGCTGACCTGCAGCATGATGACGCCGTCGTCAGAGCAAAAATCTTCGCCTGTCTCATGCAGGCCCACCCGCAGCTTAATGTTGCAGCCGAACTGGGTGAGGGCCTGCTGCAGCTTCAGGGCGTTGCCGGTGCGGTGGTTGACCCTGAGGCCGATGATATAGTAGCTGTTCATCGTGATGATCCATCCTTTCATTGCTTAGGTACATTTTTCCTATTACAGTATACCACGAAGGCCGGATCAAAACCAAGGCAAGGGCGGCTAATTGGCCACTGAATAGGCGATATTGGTGGCGTGGTCGGATACGCGCTCCAGGTTGATGAGCAGATCCACGAAGTCCATGCCCGATTCGGGGGAACAAAGCCCCTCGTTCAGCCGCTGGATATGGCGGTCGCGCAGCTGATCGGTCAGCTGATCGATCTCCTCCTCCTTGTCGGTCAGCTGGTCCAGCTCGCCGGGCAGGGCGCTGTGGCGGTTGAAGATATACAGCGCGTCATGCAGGACGGTATCCACCCGCTCCGATACGTCCCGCATTTCTGCGATAGCTGCATCGGAGTAGCTTACGCCGTTCTCCACATGGTTGCGGGTGTATTCTACGATGTTTTCCGCATGGTCCCCGATACGTTCCAGGTCATTGACCACATGGTAGAGCGAGCCCACCAGCCGGGATTCCCGGTCGTCCAGCGCCAGCGCATTGATCCGCACCAGGTAGGTGGTAATCTGGTGATTCAGGTAATTGATCACCTGTTCATGGTCCAGCACCTCCTTGGTACGGCCCATATCGCCGTCCAGGAAGCTGTCCATGGCGGTTTTCAGGTTCCGGTGGGTCAGCTCGCCCATGCGCTCGACCTCCTTGACCACCTCGGTCACGGCCAGCATGGGCGTAACCATCACCTGATCGTTCAGGTATTTCAGGGCCATCGGCTCGGTAACCGGGTCGCTGCCGGGCACGAGGCGGCAGGCCATCCTGACCAGCAGGTTGCTGGCGGGCAGCAGCAGCAGCGTGGTCACCACGTTAAAGATCGTATGGGTATTGGCGATCTGCTGCATGGGCCCCAGGGGCGAGATGGCCTCCACCCACCGGGCCAAGGGCAGCGTCAGCGCCAGGATGACGAAAATGATGGTGCCAATCAGGTTAAAGAGAAGGTGTATTACGGCGGTGCGCCGGGCGGCCCGGGTTGTCCCCACGGAGGCCAGCAGCGCGGTGACGCAGGTGCCGATATTCTGGCCGAACAGCACGAACATCGCCCCGTCAAGCCCGATCAGCCCCTGGGCCGCCAGGGCCTGCAGGATGCCGGTGGAGGCAGAGGAGCTTTGGATGATGGCGGTAAAGACGGCGCCCACCAGAATACCCATAAAGGGGTTCTGGAAGCTGACCAGCAGCTGCTGGAAGCCCTCGTTTTCCTGCAGCGGCTTCATGGAGGCGCTCATGGTATCCATCCCGATAAAAAGGATACCCAGGCCGGCTAGTACCTGGCCGATGGCGCGGGTGGTTTTCCCCTTGAACATCATAATCATGATGACGCCCACAAAGGCCAGGATGGGGGCCAGGTCCTTCATGTTCAGCGTAGCGATCATTTGCCCGGTGATGGTGGTGCCGATATTGGCGCCCATGATGACGCCGACTGCCTGGGTCAGCTCCATGAGGCCTGCATTCACAAAGCCAACCACCATGACGGTGGTGGCCGACGAGCTTTGGATAACCGCGGTTACCGCAGCGCCCACCAGCACCGCCAGATATTTGTTCCGGGTCAGAATTTCCAACAGCCGGCGCATCTTGCCGCCGGCGGCCTTTTCCAGGCCCTCGCCCATCATATGCATGCCGTAAAGGAACAGGCCGAGCCCGCCCAGCAATGCAAATACTGCCGATAGTTCCATCGTTTTCCTCCGTACTCCCTGCGGATTTTGTCACAAATCTTTTACACATGCATCATCTTATCAGCTAACCACATTTTATTTGTTAAGGGAATATTTCAAAAAGATGACAACTCTATGACGGGCAGGCGCGGAGGTAAAATTCAAAATTCCCCACAAAAGGCAAAAAAATGGGATCATCGCTCCATTATTTTACCTGGATTTTACCCAGCGGAGGGCTCCAGCCCACAGGCGGGTGGCCCCATACGCCACAAAGCGAAAGGGACGCGCCGCTGCGCGTCCCAAAATGGTAAAAATATAGGCAAAATATTGATCGCAAAATAGCCTGTGCAGACCCGTCTAAGAGCTGGAGGCCGCCCGCCGGCCGGGCAGCTGCGCCAGGATGATGGCGCAGAACATGAGGAGGCAGCCGGCCCACTCCCGGGCGCTGAGCCGCTGGCCCAGCAGGACGAGGCCGGCCAGCACCGATACCACCGACTCCAGGCTGAGGATCAGGGAAGCGACCGTGGGGTTCATATCGCGCTGGCCGATGATCTGCAGCGTATAGCCCACGCCGCTGGAGAGTACGCCGGCATAGAGCACCGGCAGCCAGGCGGCGCACAGCTGCGCCAGGGAGGGACGCTCAAAGATCAGCATGGGCACGGCGCAGAGCAGGCCGCAGGCAAAGAACTGGATACAGGCCATGGCCACGCCGTCGGCCCGGTGGGTGAAGTGATCGATGACCAGGATATGCCCGGCAAAGAGCAGGGCGCAGATGAATACCATCAGATCGCCGCTTTGGACGGCAAAGCCCTCTGTGATGCACAGAAGATACAGGCCCGCCAGGGCCATGGCCACACCGATCCACACGGCGAGGCTGCAGCGGCGGCCCCACAGCAGGCCCAGCACCGGCACCAGGACGATGTAAAAGGCCGTGATAAAGCCTGCCTTGCCCACGGTCGTGAACTGGATGCCGAACTGCTGGAAGGAGCTGGCCAGCGCCAGGAACAGGCCGCAGCACAGGCCGCCCAGCCACAAGGCGCGCCGGTCCCCCGAGGCGGCAGGCTGGCCCGGCCCCCGCCGCCGGCGCAGGGCCAGCAGGGGCAGCAGCACGACGCCCGCGATCAGCGAGCGGGCGCAGGTAAAGGTAAAGGGCCCCACATAGTCCATCCCCACGCTTTGGGCCACAAAGGCCACGCCCCAGATCACGGCCGTCACCAACAGCAGCAGGGAATGCTTGATATGAACAGCGCGCATAGCGGGCTTCCCCCTCCCCTTTTTCATAATCAATCTGTTTATTGTATCATGGGGATGACAGGCTTTTCAATCCCGGCGGCAATTCGCCGATTGGTATAATAGAGGATAATGAACAGACGGGTAGAAAACTGCCGGTTGATTTTTGGCCCTGTCCATGTCAAGCTATAGCTACTGGATTTGTATCCTTTTGACCCAAGGAGGTCTTTATGGCATATATCGAGTTAAGCGATGTAAAGAAATTCTACAAAATGGGCGAGGTGACCATTACCGCCCTGGACGGTATGTCCTTTTCAGTGGAAAAGGGCGAGTTTGTGGTGGTCGTGGGCCCCAGCGGCGCGGGAAAGACCACGGTACTCAATATTTTGGGCGGGATGGATACCGCGGACGAGGGGCGTATCCTGGTGGACGGCCAGGATGTGACGCGGCTGAATCACAAGGAGATGATCCTTTACCGCCGCCACAGCATCGGCTTTGTGTTCCAGTTTTACAACCTGATCCAGAATCTGACGGCCCTGGAAAATGTGGAGCTGGCCGGGCAGGTAAGCCCCCGGCCGGAGGACCCGCAGAAGACGCTGGAGGAGGTGGGCCTGGGCCACCGGCTGAACAATTTCCCTTCCCAGCTTTCAGGAGGCGAACAGCAGCGGGTGGCCATC
>UQLW01000003.1 GCA_900542005.1 uncultured Eubacteriales bacterium | reverse complement strand
ACTGGTGTTCCTCCTAATATCTACGCATTTCACCGCTACACTAGGAATTCCACTTTCCTCTACCGCACTCAAGTATTCCAGTTTCGCATGCACCCCCCAGGTTGAGCCCGGGTATTTCACATGCGACTTGATCTACCGCCTACGCGCCCTTTACGCCCAGTAATTCCGGACAACGCTCGCTCCCTACGTATTACCGCGGCTGCTGGCACGTAGTTTGCCGGAGCTTCCTCTCAGGGTACCGTCACTTCCTTCGTCCCCTGTCACAGAAGTTTACAACCCGAAGGCCTTCTTCCTTCACGCGGCGTTGCTGGGTCAGGGTTTCCCCCATTGCCCAATATTCCCCCCTGCTGCCTCCCGTAGGAGTCTGGGCCGTATCTCAGTCCCAGTGTGGCCGTTCAGCCTCTCAGCTCGGCTACCCATCGTTGCCTAGGTGGGCCTTTACCCCGCCTACTAGCTAATGGGACGCGAACCCGTCCTATACCGGATTGCTCCTTTGACCCCTTGGTCATGCGGCCTTGTGGTCTTATGCGGTATTAGCAGCCGTTTCCAGCTGTTGTCCCCCTGTATAGGGTTGGTTGTTCACGCGTTACTCACCCGTCCGCCACTCGCTTCTCTCCCGAAGGAAATCTGCTCGTTCGACTTGCATGGGTTACGCACGCCGCCAGCGTTCGTCCTGAGCCAGGATCAAACTCTTAGTTTCAATCTTAGCTCCAATACCTTTTCGGTATCGCTTTTCTTACTCAAACGAATCGTCTTGACTTCTTCCAATCGATTTCTCGATCAGGCGTTTTGATTGGTTCTATGTAGTTTTCAAGGAGCTTGCCGCTCACCGAGCAGCTTGTTTATCTTACCACATCTACCCAGGCTTGTCAACTGCTTTTTTATCTCTTTCGTCAACTTTTTTCCCGGGCTTCTGCTCCCCGCTTCGCTTGAGGCTTCTTTCGTACTCTCGCTCAACGGCATAACGTATTATATCATGGGATATTATGTCATGCAATGCCTATTTTACCGGTAGTTTACATCTAATGTTCGTTTTTATTTCGGAATTCGATTGACTTTTGCATATTAATATTCGGATTTAGCGCATTGTAGCTCATCCGTCGAACGGTAAAGCCCTTCAATCACGCCGCCTCCTAGGCACGCTTCACCCTGATACAGCACGGCAAACTGCCCGGGCGTCACTGCACGCTGCGGCGTTTTGAATTCAATCAGGCATTGATCGCCCTTTATCCATACGGTAACAGGCTGGTCGCTTTGACGATAGCGGAACTTTGCCGTACAGCTAAAGCATGCTGCCGGCGCATCTCCCTCCACCCAGTTCATATCGCCCGCCCGGCATCCCACCGTATACAGCCTGGGATGATCCTTGCCCTGGGCTGCATATAGAATGTTCTGCTCTAAATCCTTATCCACCACAAACCAAGGCTGCCCGCTGCCGATTCCGCCAATGCCCAACCCCTTCCGCTGGCCCAGCGTATAATACATCAGCCCTTCGTGACGGCCGACGCGCCTGCCGGTGTCCAGCTCGATAATATCTCCGGGCATGGCCGGAAGATATTGCGACAAAAAAGCGCGGAAGTTCCGTTCGCCAATGAAACAGATGCCCGTGGAGTCTTTCCGCTCGGCGTTGGAGAGGCCGGCTTCCCTGGCAAGCTGGCGCACATGGCTTTTGGTCAGTTCCCCGAGGGGAAAACAGGCGCGCGCAAGCTCCTGCTGGCCCAGTACATGGAGAAAGTAGCTTTGATCCTTGGCCGGATCCATTCCTTTTAGCAGGCGGTAACGTCCCTGCCGCTCTTGGATGCGCGCATAATGGCCGGTTGCCAGCTTTTTGGCTTCCAGCTCAAGGGCGAATTTTAGAAACGCCTTAAACTTGATTTCTTTATTGCACATCACATCGGGGTTCGGCGTACGGCCTGCCCGGTATTCGTTCAAAAAATAGGTGAATACCCGATCCCAATATGCCTGGGTAAAATTCACGCTGTAATAGGGGATGCCGATTCGGTCACAGACAGCCCGCACCTGAGCAAAATCCTCATCGGCCGTGCATACGCCGTTTTCATCGGATTCCTCCCAGTTTTTCATAAAAACGCCCACAACGTCATACCCCTGCCGCTTTAGCAGCAGCGCGGCGACTGCCGAATCGACACCGCCGGACATGCCTACAACCATTCTTTCCGCCATTTGTACTGTCCTCTATCCTTTTCTTCCCGTCCAATCCGTCATGATAAGGGATCTTTGCCTTATATAGTATAACATATTCTGTCCAGGCTTGCCTGCGCGCCATAAATTGGTCTGACAAATATGGACACATTTTGTATGGGTTCATTGACATTTATTTAACATAATGATAAGATTTAAGGGCGTAATAGCATGATTTTTGTAGGCTTGGGCGTCTGCATCGGCGTCCACGATATAAGGGAGGCACAACATGTTAAACGTCACCATCTGTATTGGCAGCTCCTGTTATCTTAAAGGGTCGCGGGATGTGATCGCGATTCTTGAACGGCTTATCGCCCTTCACAACGTAGGGGACAAGGTCACCCTTGTGGGCTCCTTCTGTATGGGGCACTGTACGGAGGGCGTATGCGTAAAGATCGACGATCAGCTTTTCTCCCTGAGTCCCGCCAATACAGAAGCATTTTTCGACAAAGAAGTGTTAGGGAGGCTATAATACCATGAACAATGCCATTAAGACCATGAAGGCCAACTGCAAGAACTGCTACAAGTGCCTGCGGGTATGTCCGGTCAAGGCTATTCGCTTTGTCGATGGGCAGGCCGAAATCATACCCGAAACCTGCATTGCCTGCGGCGCATGTCTTGAAGCCTGCCCTCAGCACGCCAAGCGCATTGATACCCGTCTCGATTTGGTCAAGCAGCTCGTTCAGCAAAAGCGCGTAGTCCTTTCGCTAGCGCCTTCCTTCCTCGTCTCCTTCTGCCCTGATCATCCTATGAAGATGGTTACAGCGCTGAAGAAGCTTGGCTTTTACCAGGTGCAGGAAACCGCCCGGGGCGCAGCCCTTGTCAGCGATGAGCTCGTCCGTCTGGCCGCCAAGGGAACGCAGCGCAATATGATTACCACCTGCTGCCCAGCCGCTACCGATTTGGTCGAAAAGCATTACCCGCAGCTGGTGGACTGCCTGACGCCGATCGTTTCCCCCATGCTGGCCCATGCCCGCATGATCAAAAAGGAGCTGGGCGACGATACCTTGGTAGTCTTTGCCGGTCCATGTATCGCCAAAATGAACGAAGCGGATGATATCCGCAATGATAACGATGTCGTGGCGGTGCTGACCTTCGCCGAGCTTTCCGCCTGGCTTTCCGAGGCAGGGATTGATCCCGAGGCGCTGGATGAATCGCCCTTTGACGGTACGGACGCAGGGTTTGCCCGCCTATATCCGACAAATGCCGGTATTTTGGATAATGTCCGCGCCCGCGGTATCAAGGGTTATTCCCTCCTGCATGTAACCGGCGCAGATTCCTGCATCGATATCCTTGACGCGCTGGATAAGGGCGAGCTCGATCACTGTTTTATTGAAATGAGCGTCTGCCCCGGCAGCTGCGTGGGAGGTCCCGTATCGGGGAAACGGCGCGAGGCCCGCTTTACCGGCGAGCTGGCCGTCCGCAAATACAGCTACCAGCGGGATGAAATCGCTGACGTCCCGTCGGAGGGGATTGACCTGGCCAAGGCCTTTGTGGACCGCAGCGTCAAAACGCAGATGCCTACCGAGGAGCAGATTCGTTCCATCCTTCGTTCCATTGGTAAGGAAACGCCCCTGGATGAGCTAAACTGCGGCTCCTGCGGTTTTGCGACCTGCCGTGAAAAGGCGATTGCCGTATTCCAGCATCAGGCCGAGCTTTCCATGTGCATGCCCTATATGTATCAGGCTGCGCAATCCATGTCCGGCGTCGTTCTTGACAACACGCCGAACCTGATCCTGGTGGTCGATGAGGACATGAAGGTTTGCGAAATCAATGCCGCTGCCCGCAAAGCCTTCAACGTCACCCGCACCGATGCTCTCGAGCGCTACCTGTATGAGTTCATGGATCCCAACGACTTTGAATTCGTCCTGGAAAGCCATCAGACGATCCTGGATAAAAAGGTATATCTGGAGGAGTACCACCTGGCCACGGAGCAAACCCTGGTATACCTGCCCAAGCAGCATGGCGTAATGGCCATTATCCGCGATGTCAGCGCTGAGCACCAGCAGGAGGAGCAGCTTTATAAGCTCCGGATGGAGACCATGGATATGGCGCAGAAGGTCATCGACAAGCAGATGGTCGCGGCCCAGGAAATTGCCAGCCTGCTTGGCGAAACAACCGCCGAAACCAAGAGCACCTTGACCCATTTGAAAAATATGATCATCGGCAATGGAGACGGACACCATGATGCACGTTGATATCGATTGGAAAAGCCTCAATAAATACGGCGAAGAGCTCTGCGGCGACAAGGTGGAAATCGTTCATCAGGACGATTGCGATATTCTTGTGCTCTCCGATGGACTGGGCAGCGGTGTAAAGGCCAATATTCTGGCATCGTTGACCGCTAAGATCATTGTAACCATGCTTAAGGAAGGCTCCAGCGTCGATGAGGCAGTAGAAACCATTGCCCATACGCTGCCCATCTGCAAGGTGCGGCAGGTCGCCTATTCCACCTTCAGCATCCTGCAGCTCTATCATGACGGGCGGGCCTATCTTGTGGAATTCGACAACCCTGCCTGTGTATTTATCCGCCATGGCCAGCTGACCGATCTGCCCTACGAGGTGCGGGAGATCTCCGGAAAATCGGTCAGAGAATGCCGCTTTGATACGGCCATGGGCGATATTTTCGCCCTGGTCAGCGACGGCGTCATTCACGCCGGCGTTGGTGCAATCCTGAACCTGGGTTGGCAGTGGGAAAATGTCGCCGCCTTCTTCCAGGACGCCGCGCAAAAAAAGCTGTCGGTTCCCCGTATGGTGTCCTCCATCGCCCAGGTTGTGGATAATCTGTTCATGTCCAAGCCCGGCGACGATTCCACCATGCTGGTGGCCCAGATCGTACCCCAAAAAGTGGTAAACCTGTTCTCTGGCCCGCCCACTGATAAGGCCAAAGACGAAATGCTGATACGGGATTGGATGCGCGGTCCCGGTAAAAAGGTGGTCTGCGGCGGCTCCAGCGCCAATATTGCCGCCCGCGTGCTGAACCGGCAGATCAAGACCTCGTTGAAGTTTACCGATCCGCTCATCCCCCCCACCGCCGAGATTCAAGGGGTGGATCTGGTAACCGAGGGCGTCTTGACCATCAACCGCACGGTTGAGCTGCTGCGCAAATGGCAGAACCGCGATGTGCGCACTGCGGTTTCTTCCATTGCGAGCTTCGATGAAGATAACGGTGCGGCTAAGCTGGCGCGGCTTCTGGTGGAGGATTGCACCGATCTGCATTGCTTCATCGGCAAGGCCATCAATCCGGCTCATCAGAATCCCAATCTGCCCATGGATCTCAGCATCAAGATGCATTTGCTCAACGAGCTGATGGATCTGATGAAGCAGATGGGCAAACGCGTTCAGGTCACCTATTACTGATATGGCAAGGGAGAAAGAGATAAACCATCCATGATAAAGCTTGAAAATGATGCAAGAGTCCTGAAGGTCGATGTGTTGCGCAGGGTGGCGAAGCTCGCCTTTGACCACGAGCTTACGGAGGACGCGATTGAGCGCATCCCCCACGAAATGGTGCCGACCTCACAGCCCCATTTCCGTTGCTGCGTTTATAAGGAGCGTGAGATCCTGCGCGGCCGCACCCGCCTGGCTATGGGGAAAAAGCCCCTGAACCGCTCGGAGAGCACAAACGTCATCCATGTGCTATCCAGCGCCTGCGAGGGCTGCCCGATCAACCGCTACCGCGTAACGGAAAACTGTCAAAAATGCCTGGCTAAAAAGTGCATGAACGCCTGTCCCTTCGGCGCCATTTCCATGACCGGGCGAGGCGCTTATATCGACCCGGATAAGTGCAAGGAATGCGGACGCTGCGCCCAGGCATGCCCCTATAATGCCATTGCGGATCTGATTCGGCCCTGCCGCCGCGCTTGCCCGGTAAACGCGATTTCTCTCAATGACGACAAAATCGCTGTTATTGAGGACGATAAGTGCATTTCCTGCGGCGCTTGTATGCGCGATTGCCCCTTTGGCGCGATCAGCGACGTCTCCAGCCTTGTGGAAGTGATCGACGCCATGGAAAAGGGGCCGGTCTATGCAATTGTCGCTCCCGCACTGGAGGGCCAGTTCGGTATGACGGCTACTATGGGGCATATCAAGTCCGCGCTGGTCAAGCTGGGCTTTGCCGAAGCCCTTGAGGTTGGATTAGGCGCCGACGCCGTCGCGCAGCATGAGTCAGAGGAGCTGATGGAAGCGCTGCAGGCCGGCCGTAAGATGACCACGTCCTGCTGTCCCGCCTTTGTCAATATGATCAAAAAGCACTTTCCGCAGCTGCTGCCCGCCATGAGCCATACAGTATCGCCTATGGTAGCGCTGTCCCGCCTTATCCGGGCCGACGCGCCCCGGGCCAAGGTTGTGTTCATCGGCCCCTGTGTCGCAAAAAAGACGGAAACCGACCAGGAGGGTGGCCCCGATTATGTTTTGACCTCTGAAGAGCTGCTGGCGATGTTCCAGGCGCAGGGCATTGATCCGGAAAAGTGCGAGCCGGCGGAGCAGGATTCCTCTATCTTTGGCAAAAACTTTGCGGTTTCCGGCGGCGTAACCGGCGCCGTCATGCAGGCCATTTCCGAGGTCGAGGACGAATTGCCTTCGGTGGTCTGTCACCGCTGCGACGGCGCGGCCGAATGTAAAAAAGCGCTGGCCATGCTGACCAGCGGCAAATTCAACGCTAACTTTATCGAGGGTATGGCCTGCGAGGGCGGCTGTTCAGCCGGCCCCACGCTGCTGGTGTCCGCCCGCCAATACAAGCAGGCCCGCACCAAGCTGCTGGCAAAGGCTGACGCGCGCGGCATCCATGAGAACGTGGAGCGCGCCGGCTTCCATCAAAAGGTGGATATGAACCGGTCCCGCTAACTACATATATGTACCCCAAAGGGAATGGAGGCAGGCCTTTAAGGGCCCTGCCTCCATTCTTTTTCACAGTCAGTTTTTATGCTTCCCGGGCATGCCCAGCGCCATATTGCTCCTGCATCTCTCCAAAGGCTATCATCTGCCGGACCCATTGCATATCCAGCCGCGTCCACTCCCGCTGAATAAACAGCGGGCATAGCCGCCGCAGCTTACCCTCGCTGATCACCGGCGTCGCAAAGGAGGCCACTTTTCCTCCCTTGGTACAGGCTCCACATTCATGGCAGTCATGACAGGCTTTCAGCAAGTAGTCCTGTACCTGGGGACCCAGGCGATCAAAATTCATCAGCATCGCCTTAATCCCCAGGCCATTTACCATGGCAAAGCCAATCATTTCATGGTAATGGGCGTGGTATTCAATGGAAAACCCGCTGACCTGCTGCACCAGGCGGTAATAAAAGCCGACCTCATTGCTGCCCAATACGCCATAAGCTTCTACATGCGCGCCCCGTTCCACGCATATGCGCTCAATCTCTTCCAGGTAGCCTGGCTGCAGGCCGGCAAACCGCTCGGCCCGCTCAAGCCAATACCGGTACTGGCCTGAATAATTGCAGACAGCAAAGCAAAAGGGCCCTGCTTTAGGGAAACGCGCTTGCTGTGCTTGCGCCTGGCTGGATAAGTACTGCCATCCTGCGATCGCTTCCCGGCAGCCGTGACAGCAAAATTCAAGCGATTCGCCTTGATCCTCGCAGCTCACACCCGAAAGCTCCAGCAGGATCTGATAAGCGCTTTTCCAGGATATCTTACGCTTTTTGATCCATGCTTTGCTGATTTTCAGGTTATGCGCCGGCGTCTGCTCGCCTCCGGCGCCCAGCTGCATGAGGCAGTGATAAAAATCGCTTACAATCTTCTGCGCTTTGTAAAAGCGTCTGCTGAGCGCGGGGTTTTCGCTATGATATTGCCCATATGTAAAGCTCTGATCCGGATCGAGCGGCAGGTTCAACAGCATAGGCTTTTGATACAGTGCCTCCAGTATCCGATCCATGACGGCGCGCCAACCCTCCAGCGCCTCGCGCCCTGGTATATCCTCTCCCTCAGGCAGCTCATTTGAAAAGGCGAGCCTCAGCCCGAAAAGGATTCGTTGCGAAATATGATCAAATGACTTTCCTGTCCCGTTTTCTCCGACCATACCTGATCCTCCTATATTGCCGGCCCTATAATCGAACGTATTAAGTATAACCTTTTATGATTGAGAAATCAATCCTTTCATCCGGCTTTTAAGCCAATATTTAGCCAAAAATCGCGTGCTTCCTGCGCAACAAAAACCGGCTGCGTACAGCCGGTTTTTGTTGAAGCAATCGGGCAGGCGCATGTCCCTCGCCCCTTGTTTTCTGTTTGGCTACTCTTCCTCGTCCTCCTCATGTTCCCCGCCGGATATATTGGTGGTCTGCAGCCATTCGCTGTTGGGCCGGCAAACCAGCCTGGCGTCTAAATAGGCCTGCTGCAGGGTCAGGATCGTCTGGCCTTGGTAGACGCCGGAACGGGTTAGCTCGACCACCAGCGCCGCATCGGCCCGTCCATCATCCTCCAGACACAGCGGAAGCATAAGGCTCATCACGTTCCTGGTAGGAAAGAAACAGGGAATCGCCGTTTTATAGTTCCACCTTACCTGTTTGATCGCCAGATCGATGGCATCCTGCAGCCGGTTGCGCAGCCGGTTGAACAGCTTGGAATTTTCATCGAGCATTTGGCTCATCTGCCGCATGATACCCTCGCGGCGAAAACGGTCCCGCTCCCTGGCCGCCTCATCCACCAAAGCAACTGCCTCCGGATATCCATGGAATTCCTCCCGCAGAAAGTCAAGCGGCAGCCGTTTGGTATTATCTACGATAATATGATGGAAGTCCGGTAAAATATCCTTGTCCAGATCAAAGAGCAGATCCTCTTTGCGCTCAAAATAGGCGGCCGGCTGCGGCAGCGGGTTAAAGGCGTCGACCAGCCATTTCCCTGTTCCCCGGCCCCCGGCTGTGCAGAAATCCTGGAAGCGCCATTTTGCCGCTCCGGGTACGTCAGAAAGATTCGGCATAAAGCAAGCGTAAATATCATCGTAATGCTCGTCCACCAGCCCTGTATTAAAGGCCGCAATGCGTCCATCCTCGCTGATGCAGATCTTATCCTCCAGATTCAGCCGGTAGAAGGTATATTGAATGTATTTCTGCAAAATCGCGTAATCCCGCTGATCCTCGCCTTCAAAGCTCCATACCTCCGGCAGCGCCTTATCGGCCAGTTGCCCCAGGAAGCTGGCCCAGGAGCCCAGGAAAGCGAAGCGCTCCAGCATCTTGCCCGGCGAATCCCGGCGGACGCGCTTTTTCTCCCGCCGGCCCACATAGTTGAGATACCATGGAAGGCCGTTGGGGATATCCGAAGGCTTCATGGAAGCAATCAACGCCTCGCCGCTGCGGTCAGTCAGTCCGGTGTCGAAAATGATCCGTCCGTCCGATTTGGTCACCTTGTGGTCGCGCAGGCTGGCCTCATACCCTGCGATCAACGCCTCTCTGGCGTTCAGGTCGCCGGCCGCATACTCATTCACAATCCCTAAAAGCTTTTGCGGCAGGAACACCTCGTCCCGCAGCGAGCGCGGGAGCTCCCCATCCAGAGGCGCTTGGCCGGCCAGGCTGGTATTTTCATGCAATGTAATCATCGTCTGCGGTACGCCGCCTACGATAATTTCACTCATCTGCACGAATTCAGCCATATCCTGAAACATGGGCTTCATCTTGCCATATCCAAAGTCTTCCTTATCGTATCCCTCATCGAAAAGCAGTTTACCCACCATCGCCAGGTGCAGCGGCGTCTCAAAGGGCAGCCGTTCCTTGAAAAGGCGGTAAATCTCCCCTTTAGCCTGGTCATCCAGCTTTCGGACCTGCGCCGCAGGCGCCTGCGTCCCCGCGGCCGCCTGTGGTGCGGCGGATTCCGGAACCGCCTCGCAGGTCAGGCACCAGGGTTGATGACCCGGGATGCTGTTTGGTACCAGGACCGCTTTCAGCTCCCTGCCTTCCGCATCCTTCAGGCCCGTATAGAACCGGATCGAGCCTTCCGCCCGTTCAATCCGTCCCTCCGCCGCGCAGCGCGCATAGGCCTCCTGAAGCAGGGCAATCATCTGTTGATTCGTCTGTCCCTTTCCCTGGAGGCCGGCCAGCCAACCCAGCATTTTCGGCGGAAGAAAGGCCAGCTCCAGAAGCCGGTCTGGCAGCGCATTCGTCTGCGTTTGCCCAGGCATGGCCGCCGTCACTCCCGGCTGCGTATTCTGCTCCGCTCCTTCTCCCGCCGCAAGGCAGAGCTCAAAGTCGGGGTTTGTCCCGTGCATCACCTGCCGCAGCGTCACATATTCCGGGATATCCTCCAACAGCGTCCGCATCTTGGCATATCCCAGCTCCGCGCTGCGGATCCCGTGCTCCGTCAGATACTTGGCCACCTTTGCGAACGGATACCATATCCCCGGTTCAAAAGCCTCCCGCAGCAGGCTGTTAATCTGCTGTTTTTTCTCCCTATCCATTCGCAGCATCTCCCGTCCAATAATATTCTTATTTTTTAGTATATCATATTTGCCCTTTCCCTTCCAGGCGTTTTCTGGAAAAACGCTTGCCTTTTGCGGGCTGGCGCTTTTGCCTTCAGTCACCGCCGCCTCCCATGATCCACCAAATTTTGCATACTCAATAGGAATTTTCCTATTTCTATTCCACCTATTGACAGTTTCTAGCCCAAAGCGCTATGATTTAATTGTAAATGGGCTTCAAAATTGAAGCCGTTGGGAAAGGACGTGTATGAGGATGGAACAAAAAATGCTGGGAGCGATCCTGCCAGGTAACTCAACCGTTGAAATGCGCGAATTTGACATCCCAAAGCCCGGCCCCGGCCAGGTACTGGTCCAGACCATGGCCTCGACGATCTGCGGCAGCGATATCCGCTGCATCTACCGCGCCCATGTGGGCAAGGGGCCCGAGGGGTACCAGCCGGGAACCATTGCCGGTCACGAGCCCTGCGGCATTATCGTGGAGGAGGGCAGCCATCTGAAACGCTTCAAGAAGGGCGACCGCGTCATCATCTATCATATCTCCGGCTGCGGCCTTTGCCATGACTGCCGCATGGGTTACCAGATTTCCTGCACAAGCCCCCTGCGGGCCGCCTATGGCTGGCAGCGCGATGGCGGCATGGCCCCCTATATCCTGGCCGATGAAAAGGATCTGGTGGCGCTGCCCGACGAACTCACCTATTGCGACGGCGCCCAGGTTGCCTGCGGCTTTGGCACCGTATATGAAGCGCTGGAAAAGATCGGCGTATCCGGCAATGACGCCGTGCTGGTCGTCGGGCTGGGACCTGTCGGCCTGGCCGCGCTGATGCTGGCCCGGGCTATGGGGGCCAATCAGCTGATCGGCGTGGAAGCCCTCCCCGAGCGGATGGAGCTGGCGAAGCAGTTGGGACTGGCCGACCATGTGTTAGCCCCCGGCGAGGATACGCTGGCCCATATCCGCGCCCTGACCGGCGGGCATGGCGTGGAAAAGGCTGTGGATTGCAGCGCCAATGAGGCCGGCCGCACGCTGGCTATCCAGGCTACCCGCGAATGGGGCAAAATTGCCTATGTGGGCGAGGGCGGCACCACCCGCTTTGAGCCCAGCCCCGACATAATCCATGGCCAGAAAACCATCTATGGCAGCTGGGTGACCAGCCTCTGGCGTATGGAGGATCTGGTGGAGCGCCTGGTCCGCTGGGGCCTGCATCCCGAGGATCTCATTACCCATCGCTTCCTGCTGGAGGACGCTGATCAGGCCTATGCGCTTATGGCTTCCGGCCATTGCGGCAAGGTGGCGGTGGTATTCGACGGGACGGAGGATTCCCATGCCGGAAAGGAGCAAACCCCGTGACAACGGCTGTACGACCCGATTCTGTGCCCCGCTTTAGGCTTCGGGATGGTGAAACCATCCCGGCAATCGGCTTGGGCACCTTTGGCTCCGATCACTATTCCCCAGATCAGGTATCCGAGGCCGTCTATGGCGCGCTGAAGGCCGGCTACCGGCTGCTGGACTGCGCACAGGTATACGGGAATGAGGCAGAGATCGGCCAGGTGCTCCGCCGCGCCTTCGATGAAGGGATGGTCCAGCGGGAGTCGCTTTTTATCACCTCCAAGGTATGGAACGACATGCATGGCCCCGGAGATGTGCTGCTGGCCCTGGCCCGCACGCTGCGGGATCTGGGTCTGGAGGCGATTGATGCCTACTTCGTGCATTGGCCCTTCCCCAATTATCATGCCCCGGGCTGCGACGGTGATAGCCGCAATCCCGATTCCCGCCCCTTTGACGCCGGGGAATATATCGCGGTGTGGCGCCAGATGGAACGCCTCCATGATATGGGCCTTGTGCGTCACCTTGGGATGAGCAACATGACGGTCGCCAAGCTGGAGGCGGTGCTGCCCCATTGCCGTATCCAGCCTTCGCTGCTGGAGCTCGAGCTGCATCCCTCCTTCCAGCAGCGCCAGCTCTTGGCCTATTGCCGGCAGCATCAGATCCAGCCCATGGGCTTTTGCCCCCTCGGCTCGCCCAACCGGCCCGAGCGGGACCGGACCTGTGAAGATGTGAACGATATGGAGCTGCCTGAGGTGCTGGAGGTTGCCCGGCGGCATCAAATCCACCCCGCCCTCGTATGCCTGAAGTGGCAGGTGGCCATCGGCGCGCTGCCCATCCCCTTCTCCTCCCGGCCGGCCAATTATCTTGCGAATCTGCGCTGCGTCACCGAGGACCCCCTTACGCCGGAGGAGCTGGCGATTCTCGAGGGGGCCGAGCGCGGCTGCCGCCTGATTAAGGGGCAGGTTTTCCTCTGGCCCGGCGCCGTGGATTGGCGGGAAATCTGGGAATAGACCGCTCCGCCCTTCAGCCTGTCAAAAAAACCGGCTCAGTATTGAGCCGGTTTTTCCTATCGCTTGGTTGGCGCGGCCGCGCGCCGCCTTACTCAGGCTTGCGGCCGTCCTCTGCGGTTTTTGCGCCCAGCACCTGCTGGGTCTGTTCATCCTGGAACTGGTTGGTATAAAGATGGTAGTAGTAGCCTTCACGCTGCATCAATTCGTCATGGGTACCCGATTCCACCATTTCGCCGCCGCGGATCACCAGGATCCGGTCAGAATTGCGGATGGTGGACAGCCGGTGGGCAATGATAAAGCTGGTCCTTCCCTCCAGAACCCGGTCAATGGCCCGCTGGATACGCTGCTCCGCCTCCGTATCGATGGAGGAGGTCGCCTCGTCCAGCACGAACAGCGCCGGATCGGATACGATAGCCCGGGCAAAGGAGATCAGCTGCTTTTCGCCGGTAGAAAGCCGGCCGCCGCCTTCTCCCACCTGCGTCTCATATCCCTTATCCAGCTTCTCGATGAATTCGTGGGCGCCTACCAGGCGCGCCGCCGCCTCCACCTCTTCGTCGGTAGCCTCCAGCCGGCCGTACCGGATATTCTCGCGGATCGTACCGGAGAATAGCTGGGGGGATTGCAGCACATAGCCCAGGTTGGAATGCAGCCATAGCTGGCTGCGCTCCCGGTAGTCCACGCCGTCGATCAGGATGCGGCCGGAGGTGGGCTCGTAGAAGCGGCAGATCAGGTTTACAATGGTGGACTTACCCGATCCCGTTTCACCGACCAGCGCAATCTGCATGCCATGCCGCACCTTGAGGTTGAAGTGGCTCAGCACCTTCTCGCCTCCATCGTATTGGAAGCTGACATCCTCAAATTCCACGTCCCCGCAAATCTCCGGCCAGTTTTCCCGCTTGGGTTCAAAGCAGGTGCCATAGCGCTCGATCACCTCCGGGCTGTCGGTGATCTGCGGCTTGGTATCGATCAGCGCCATGACGCGCTCGGCTGCTGCCTGGGATGACTGCAGGTCAGAAAAGATACGGGCAAAGTTCAGCACCGGCTCGAAGAAATAGCCTGACAGCTGGAGGAAAAAGGAGAGCTGGCCGACGGTCATGCCCCCAAAGAGCACATGATTGCCGCCTACCCACAGCACAAAGGCCGTCCCTACCGCTGCAAAGCAGCCAATCACCGGCCAGAACATACCGGAGATCACCGCCGATTTCACAGAGGAGCGCTCCATCTGGGCCGCCAAATCATTGAATTCCTTGGCGTTCAGCTCCTCCCGCACCAGCGTCTTGGTGGTCCTTGCGCCCATGATGCCCTCGTTAAAGGCCCCGGTAATGCGGCTGTTGGCCTTGCGCACCTCCCGCTGGTGATTCAGGATATATTTCTGGAACACGACCGCCACCACGGCGATAATGGGCAGCAGGGCAATGATGCACAGCGCCAGCTGCCAGTTCATCAGCAGCATACCCAGCACCGCGATAATCATAAAGACGAAGCCCCAGGCCAGATCCACCAGCGACCAGGCGATGGTATCCGCCAGCTTTTGGGCGTCGCTTGTCATGCGGGCCATCAGGTAGCCGACCGCTGTCTTGTCGTAATAGTTGAAGGATAGCTCCTGCAGCCGGTCAAAGCAGGCCTTGCGGATATCATGGCTGACATAGCACTCCACCTTGCCGGCATGCTTGCAGAAGTTATATACATTGGACGCTGCGATGGCGATCAGCCCCAGATACACCAAGGCGAACCACGGCAATCCCTCCAGCCTGCCCGGCATAACAAAGTTATCGATGGCAAAGGCCGTCGACATGGGCATCAGCACATCGGTAATGCCG
Source organism: uncultured Eubacteriales bacterium (assembly GCA_900542005.1). Lineage (GTDB taxonomy): Bacteria > Bacillota > Clostridia > Christensenellales > UMGS416 > Parachristensenella. The sequence goes on along the minus strand of UQLW01000003.1, from coordinate 116,497 downwards.
CTCATGGTCATACAAAGCATGATCGTGACAAGATCCCGCTTATAGGGCATGGCGTAATGCAGCACCTTTTTCCAGGTACCCCATTCTACTTTCTTGGATTGAAATTCTTCTTCGCGAATCGCGCTCATGCTTCGCTCACCTCCTTTTGGGCTGCATTCTGGATCTCCCAAACGCGCCGGTACAGGCCGTCCTGCTGCAGGAGGCTTTCATGGTTGCCCTCCTGAACCAGCCTGCCCTCATCTAGGACGAGGATGTGGTCAGCCTGCATCAGGGTCGACAGGCGGTGGGAAATAATAAAGGTCGTCGTGCCGGCGCGGCGCTCCTTCAGCGCTTCGCGGATCTGCGCATCCGTCTGGGTATCCACCGCCGACAGGGAATCGTCAAAGATCAGGATGTCGCTCTCCGGCAGCAGCGTCCTGGCGATGGCCACCCGCTGCTTCTGGCCTCCTGACAGCGTGACGCCGCGCTCGCCTACCACCGTGTTATAGCCCTCTTCAAATTCCGTAATCACGTCGTGGACGGCCGCCACCCGCGCCACCTCATGGATCAAATGTTCCTCTATATCCGGCTGAGTAATGGCGATATTCTCCTGGATGGTTTTGGAGTACAGGAAGGGCTCCTGCAGCACATAGCCCACGCGGGAGCGCAGATAATGCTTGTCGATCTGCTTAAGCTCTACGCCGCCGATACGGATGGAACCCTCGGTATAGTCATACAGCCGCTGCATCAGCTGCATAAGCGTGGATTTTCCGCTGCCCGTCGGGCCCAGGATCGCCACGGTCTCCCCGCTCTTGACGGTAAAGGAGAGGTCCCGCAGCACCGGCTTGCCATCCTTATAGGCAAAGCTCACATGGTCAAAGCAGATATCCCGGTTCAGCGGCGGCGTCTGGGGATTTTCGCCGCTGTCCTCGGGCTTCAGCGTCAAAATCTCATTGATACGGCCCACCGCGATGAGGGTTTTCCCCATATCCGCCAGCATACGGCCCAGCTGGCGGATCGGCCACATCATCTGTCCCAGGTAGGAGAAGAAGATCGTCAGCTGGCCCAGGGTAAGCTCGCCTTTGACGGTAAGATACAGCCCCGCAATGGTCACCACCATGGTGGGCAAAGCCGAGAAGATATCGCCTACCGACCAGAAAACGGCGAAGTCCTTATTGAGGGAGTAGACCTTATCCCGCAGGTCGTCATTCTTCCCGTCGAATTTCTTGCGTTCAAAGGCTTCCCGCCCGAAGGCGCGCACCACCCGCACGCCGGTGAAATTCTCCTGCATCACCGTGGACAGCGTGCCGTCCGCCACCTCTACCTCGGTGAACTTCTTTTGAATCTTTCTAAAATAGAGATAGGAAAACAGAATCAGCCAGGGAATGAGCACCATGGCCAGCAGCGAAAGCCCCACATGCATCTGGAACATGATGACGAAGCTGAGCACCGCCATGATAATGATACGGGCAAACTCGATCACCTGCACCGACAAAAAGCGCCGGGTGGTCTCCACGTCCGTGGTACAGCGTTGGATGAGGTCGCCGGTTTCCGCGCCCACATGGTAATCGTACTCCACCTGCTGCAGATGGGCGTACAGCGATTCCTTCATGTTCCGGGCCATACCCTCGGACCCTGTTGCAATGACCTTGCTCTTGTAAAAGTTGATGAGGCCGCTGATTACTGCTAAGCCTACGACAATAACCCCCAAAAGCCACAGGTTGGAGCGAAGCCACTCCAGGCCGCCCAGCCGGTTCAGCGGCGCCATCATCCATTCCGGCAGCGTCAGCGGCTCGCTTCCCAGCACAGAGTCTATGGTTTTTCCGGTAATCTGCGGGTTAATAAACCCGATGCCCGTGGCGGCCAGCGCAAAGAGGAACGCCAGGAAAAACTGCAAGCGATACCCCCTGGAAAAGCCCCAGAGCACTTTGAATCGGTAACGGTTCAAGGTCGATCGACCTCCTTTCTTGTCGGGCCGTTTTTCGGCCGGGACGCCGCCCTAACGCGCCGGCGGCCTCCCACTTGTATTGGATGGGAAAAAGGAAAGGCTGCACAGCCTACGCCTGCAGCCTTTTCCCCCTTATAGGGTCAAAAAAACCGCAGGTTATCCTGCGGTTATGCGAGTCCCAGTCACATGACGGCAGGCCGGTATCGGAAAGACGTAAAACCGCTTCCCTTCAATCCATCGTTGGTTCCCGTTGCTGAGCGGATCTTCAACATTGCGCCGGCCTCCTTTCCATAATTTCCAAGAGGTAGTATAACACGGGCTTTATATCATTGCAAGTATTTTTGTATACTTTTTAATTGATTCCGATTTTTTTATATTTTTCGGGGGAAATCACATAAATAGACAATATATACCAAAAATCTACTCTTGCATGGATGTCGGGGCTTCCAGCTCCCTCTGCGGGTGATCCGCTCTGGCATACCGCAGCCGCTCGATCACCTGATCCATATGGCGCTGCGCCTCCCATAGATCGCCCATCGGATCCCCTTCTGCCGCTTCACCCATCAGCCCCTTGAACTGGGATACCTTCAAGCCCAGCGCCTCCTGCATGTCCTGGTCGGTCCCCTTGGCGCATACCAGATAATAGCAGATCAGCGAATCCTCCTTACCCATGCGGTGCGCCCGGTCCTCCGCCTGGGAATGAACCGCCGGCGACCAATCCAGCTCGCCGAATACGGTACAGGTAGCGGCCTGCAAATTCAGCCCCGAAGCAGCCCGCAGGGAGATGCAGCACAGCTTCGTTTTGCCTGCCATGAAGCGCTCCACCGCCGCGTCCTTTTGGGCCGTGGTCTCCCGTCCCGTGATAAAGACAGGGCGGTAGGCGTGCAGCTGCTGGCGGTAGCAGTCGAACACGCTGTGATGGTGGGCAAAGAGCAGCACGCGCTCCCCCGCCTCCAGCAGGGCCCGCACAAAGGCCGATACCCAGGGCGCCTTGGAGAGCCCCGTGGCCTGACGCTCCCCGGCTACGATCTGCTCCCGCAGCAGCGCCTGCTGGCTTGCGTCCGATTCCGCGCCCAGCGACATCAGCGTGCGGAGCTTCTCATAGACCGGCTGCATCTCCCGCTGGTAGACATGCTCATCCCAGTCGATTGCCTGAACAATGCGCCGCTTTGCCGGAAGCTCCTTGAGCACCTCGCCCTTCAGCCGGCGCAGCATCAGCCCTTCCCGCCGTAAATAGCTGCCCAGCTCATCGGGACGGGCCACAATGTCATTGCCATATCCGTAGCACCACTCCCGGGTAAAGCCCTCCCAGTCGCCCAGGCAGTGGAAATCCAGAATATTCATCACATTATAGATCTCGCCGCCGGCATTGTAAATCGGCGTGCCGGAAAGCCCGTACACCTGCTGCGCAGCGTCGGATACCAGGCTCGCGGCCGAATACTTTTCCGTCCCGCTGTGGCGCAGCTCCTGGATCTCGTCGAAAACCACCGTATCAAAGCCCTGCTCCGGCAGCGCCTTTTTCCACCCCCGCAGCAGCAGGTAATGGATCAGATAGATACGGGCCGGCGGCAGCCTGTAAGGCGTAAGGCCTCGGATCACATGGATCAGCGGGACTGCCCCGTCCTCCGATTCCACCCGCAGAAACCGCTCCGCCTCCCGGATCCAGTTGGTCACAAGATGCGGCGGCACCACCAGCAGCACCGGCCATCTTTGGCGGATCGCCAGGGCGGCCAGCGCCTGTACCGTCTTGCCCAGCCCCATCTCGTCGGCCAGCAGCGCCCTGCCCTGCTGCAGCAGAAAGCTGACGCCCTCCTTCTGGAAATCCGTCAGCTGCCCCTGGAACTGGCTGGGCGCCGGCTCAGCCTTGCCGGGGTGGGCCAGCCAACTGTCCCGCCGCAGGATCCGCTCTCTGGCACGATCCATAGCCTGCTGCCAGCGTTCCGCGTCCCGGGCCGCGACCTCCAGCGGGAAGCGCAGCATGATCCAGTTCAGATCCGCCACATAACGCCAATGATCCGGGAAGGTCACCCGCCCGCGCCGCGTCTGGTCCGCACCGGGGAACAGGCGCTTGATAAGCTGGGTCACCGAAGGGTCGCCCTCCACCGTCCATGCCTTTTTCCGCCGGTTATATTTGACCGTGCCGATCGGCTGCCCGGTCCGGCCCGGCGGCTTCAGGTAGTCCGGCAGCTGCTCCTGGGCTTCCTCTTCCTCCTCAGGCAGCATCCAGCCGTCGTCCTCCGGCAGCATCCACTCGCCGCTCACAGCGCCACCCCCCATAGACGGTTCAGGCTCAGCTGCACACAGGCCTTGCCCCCGATCCTTTCCGGCAGCAGGGCCGATTTCTGCGTCAGCACCACCAGGGCCTTCACCTCTTCGCTGGCGGCATAGCGCTCCAGCTGCCCTCTCAGGCTCCGGCTTCCCGGGCGGCCCTTTTTCAGCTCGATTCCGATACCCGCGTCAGTCAAAAAGTCGATCCGGCAGCCCCGGCCCAGCACGGCCTCCCGCCTGTAGGCAATGGCAGAATCCGTCAGGCAGACCGCCACCGCCAGCTGCAGCTCGGCCTCCTGGGCTGCCTGGGGCGCCCGCAGCGCAGCCAGTGCCCGCAGTACCCGGTCCAGTTCGGTCACAGCCCGGCCTCCATCCCCAGCTGCCCCAAGCCGCCGCTTTCCGGGATCGTCCACAGCCGGCCGTCGGGCTCCATCTTCTGGGGGGCCGCCGCGCCCTGAAGCCGGAAGACCCGGAATTGACCGCCCTGGATGCACAGCGCCGCGCCATTGGGCAGGCACAGGCAAGGCTTTGCGCAGGCCTGGACCGCCTGCTCCAGCCCTTCCATCCGCCCGGGCTCATCGCTGTGGGGGCACACCAGCCCCGGCAGCAGCCCCAGGGCCGGCAGCAGCCGGTAGCGGCCCGTCCCCTCCAGGAGCGGATAGTCGCTCCAGGAGGCCTCGAACCAGCAGATTGCCCCGGCGGAAAGCCCGCAGAGGATCTTGCCCGCGTAAGCGGCCTGCCTCAGCGCGTCATCCACGCCGAAGCGCCGCCATTCGTCCAGCATATAGCGGCTGTTGCCGCTGCCCACATAAATAATGTCGCTGGCCATCACCTTATCCAGCACCTGCTGGCGGGATTTGGGCTCCCCCTTGCCCAGCATCAGCGGCTGCGTCCTGCAGCCCAGCTGCTGGCCATATATATGGCGGAAGGTGGTGATATAGCCGCCGCTTTCCTGGCTGGCCGTGGGGATAAAGAGCACCCGCGGGCGTTCCTTCCCCGCCATGGCCACAATCGCCTGGTCAATGGGCAGCGTTCCCCGGCTTTTGAACTCGCCTCCGCCGATTGCAACGATATTCAGCATACCTTATTCCTACTCCCTTATATGGTCTTACAGGCATTATAGCCGACAGGGTCCGGCATGGCAAGCGCCCGGCCGAATATCTGTTTTCATCCGCAGCATAAGCGCCCGCAGCGAATGCCGCGGGCGCTTAGCCCTGGGCGGGCGCTATAGGCCCATCATCCAGGCAAAGACGAGATCCGACTGCCCCGGGAACCCTTCGTGGCCAAAATCCGGATAAAGGACCATCCGCTTGTTGGCCGTTATATGGTTATAGGCCGCAAACTGGGTGGACGGCGGGCATACGGTATCCATCAGCCCCGTGTACATCACCACGTCCGCCCGAATCCTGGGCACAAGGAACTGCAGGTCGATATAGCCCAGCGTGCGGAAGATCTCCGCTTCCCGTTCGTGGCGCGGGTCGAAGCGCCGGAAGTATTCCTTCAGCTCCGAATAGGCGTCCTTATCCAAATCCATATCCCACACGCGCTTATAATCGCAGAGGAAGGGGTATTGCGGCGCGGCCTGCCTGATTCGGGGCTCCAGGCTGGCACAGGCCAGGGTAAGCGCCCCGCCCTGGCTGCCGCCCATGCAGCCCACGCGCGTTTCATCCACCTCTGGGAACCCCATGACAATGCCCGCCAGCTGGGCCGTGTCCAGGAAGATCGACCGGAACAGCAGCTGCTCCGGGCCGTCGTCCAGGCCGCGGATGATGTGGCCGTGCAGCGTATTGCCGCCCACGCTGCCCCTGTCCTGCGAGCGTCCGCCCTGCCCCCGGGCGTCCATGGCGGCTACCGAGAACCCTGCCAGCACATAGGCCAGCTTGCCGCTCCAGTCGCCCGCGTCGCCGGAATATCCGTGAAACATGAGAACCGCCGGATGGGGCGCCTGTTTGCCTGCCGGACGCAGGTATTGGCAGTGGATCCGGGAGCCACCCACACCGGTGAACCAAAGGTCATAGCACTCGGCCCCCGGCGCCTGGAAGGCGGCCGGTATCAGCTCTACCTGGCTGTCCATGGCGTGCATCTCCTGCAGCGCGCGGTCCCAATAGGCGTCAAAATCCTCGGGCCTGGGGTTTACGCCCTGGTAGCGCTTCAGCTCTTCCAGGGGCATGTCGATCATAGGCATGCTTTTTTTCCTCCTCTTTTGCCGTTACGGCAGGGTTTTATCCGGGTTTGCCGACAACAGCAGCGCTGCGCCGTTGCCGGATAGGATATCTTCCATGACTGGCCGTTCCCGCCCGAAGGCCTCCTCCAGACAGGCCAGCGATGTCCGCGCGAAGCCATAGGGCCAGTCGCTGGCAAAGAGCAACCGCCGCCATCCCGCTGCCCGGCGAAAGAGGCGAAGCCGGCCCGCCGGGAGAAAGGAGGTATCCGCATATAGGTTATCCAGCTCCTCCAGCCCCCGGGCCAGCGTGCGGTACTCGTCCAGGCCGCCGTGGGCGGCCACAAAGCGCAGCCGCCTGTGTTGGGCCGCAAGGCGCACCAGCGGTCCGACGGCCCCGTATTCCGGCCGCTCGCGGTCCCGCTCCTCCCGCGCATAGTAACAGCTTACTCCGGTATGCATCAGGATGACGCATCCGTCCGGGCACGCCTGCAAAAATGCCTGAACCGCTTGACCGTCCGGCGCAACTTTTTGTAAAATAGGGTGCAGCTTAAAGCCCCAGGCCCCCTGCCCCAGCTGCTCCTCTACCTGCCGGCCGATCTGGCCCCGGGTAAAGTCGACGCTGCCAAAGGCAAGCAGGCCCGGCTCTCTTTTTGCCGCCTCCGCCACCGCGGCAAAGGTCACATGGGGCGCCACGGGCATCACGCAGGCAAGCCCGACGCCGGCTTCGTTACGCTGCCAGGCATGGTTTTCCAGCGTGGCGCATTCGTTACGCCGGCGCTCTGCCCTTGCCAGGGCCCTGGCGAGGGGCTCCAGGCGGTATAGCGCCTCGGCGGCGGCCTGTCCGTGGTACCGGATGCGGCGAAAGGGCGCATCCGGATCAAACCCATATTGGAAGGGCTTGTGCTGTCCGATCAGCGATTCGCCGTTGATCCGGAGGATATCCCCGATATGCGTATGAAAATCTAATATCTGCATGGCTATTTCCTTTGGAGGTATAAGATGGAAGCATGGCGTCAGCGTCTGGAGGACGCAATCCACATTGTAACCGCCGCGGGCGACGAAGCCCGGCACGCGCAAACCCATTTGGTGGTTGAGCATAAAATGGACAATGACTATGTAACCCAGGTAGACCAGGAGACCGAGCGCAGCATCCGCCAGGCCATCCTGGCGCGCTACCCGCAGGACGGCTTCTTGGGCGAGGAATACGGCGCCTCCGGCGACGCGGACCGCCTGTGGGTGCTGGATCCCATCGACGGCACCACCAACTATATCCGGGGGATGGAGGAATATGCCGTATCGCTGGCCTATCTCTGCGGCGGCCAGCCGGCGGTAGGCGTGGTATACTGCCCCCGGACCGGCACCCTTTACACCGCGATTCAGGGCGTGGGCGCCTGGAAGGATGGAAAACCGATCCATGTCTCCGCCGACACCGGCCTGCGGGATACCGTGATTGGAATGGCCTTCGCCCACCGGAACCCCGAGCTTGCCCCCTGCATCCGGCGGATGGTCGCCCGGCTGATGGATGAAGCCGGCGATATGCGCCGCTCCGGCTCCGCCGCGCTGGATCTGTGCCGGGTGGCCGAGGGGGCCTATGGGGGCTATATTGAACCGGGTCTGAACCTCTATGATATTGCCGCCGGGGTGCTGGTTGTGCGGGAGGCCGGCGGCCGGGTCAGCGGCTTTCCCGGCGAAGCCGGCGCGCTGCAAACCGGCAACGTCCTGGCCAGCAATGGGCTGCTGCATCGCGCAATTGAATCCATAGTAGCGGATAGCTTTGGACGAAACAGGGACGAATGAGCCATAGTAAAAGGGATATTTACTCAATGGACTTTCTGCCGCCGCATGATATGATAACGGTGATTGAAAACGATATTGGGGAAAAACAAATGATTGATCGTGTGTCGCCCACCCAGGCGCTGGCCTCGCTGGGCAACGGTTCCATTCATCATTATATGCTCATTTCCATTTTGCGCAACCCAAAAAAGTTTGGACTGACCCAGGTTTACCGCAGCGGCACCAGCCTGATGTGCCTTTTCCCTGTCGACGATATGCGGCGTAACGCCTTCATCGCCCTGGAGGACGTCTCCGATCTGCCGCCCCTTCTTTCCCTGAACCCCTGCCCTGGCGCAAGGTTCAGCGTCTTACACGCCCCGGAAAGCCGTAGGGCTGTGCTGGCCGCTGCATCACAGTTGGGTCCGGTAACGCTGGAACCCGGCTATAGCCAATACTGGCTGCCGGCGCTTCAGCCCGTTGAGCCAGGGGCTTATGAGGGAGTGCGCCCGCTTACGGCTGGTGACCTGCCTGTCGTGGCCGACTTTTTATCCAAGCAGGGCCGCCGCAGCTTTTTCTATGCCGACCTGGCCAGCGGGCTGCGCTTTTTCCCCGCCGTCGGCTATTTCCAGCATAACCGCTTGATGGGCTGCTGCCTGGTGCATCCCTTGGGCGTCCTTACGCAGCCCTGCCTTGCGCCCTCCTGCCGGCACCGCGGCCTGGGGGCGGCCCTTCTCCGTCACGCTGTCATGCTGCTCCGGCAATCATCCTTGCCTGTCTTTTGCTGCATCGACCGCAAAAGCGTATCTGGTGGTATTCTTTTGCGTCAATTGGGCTTTCAGCAGGACGCGCAGATCAGCCAGCTCCGGTTTCAGGATGATTGACAAATCCACGCGTAACTGGCATAATAGATAAGGTTGGCAGGCGTCAGCGCCGTTTTCTGTAAAAGGACCTTCAACGGCTTCCGGCAACCTCCGCCATGATCCGTACGAATCGGATCGCCCCAATTCTATATGCGCCCGTAGCTCAGCAGGATAGAGCGGCCGCCTCCTAAGCGGCAGGTCGGGGATTCGAATTCCTTCGGGCGCGCCATGAAAAAACACCCTTTTGCCTGGTAGACAAAAGGGTGTTTTTTCAAACTAAGTGTGCTTCACGGATATTTGCGCCGATAGCTGTGCCGCTTCCACCAATTTAATTACAAATCATGGAATCCTGTTTTTGTGATAATATTTGACAATACTAATAGACGGAGTATAAATCTCTTGATTCTGCTTGTATGAGCATTTGTGTTATGCTTATTTCATCCATCAACACTGCAAAGGAGAACACGAAATGAAAAGCCCCCCTATGCCGCTTGGTCTCGCAGTTTTTCTTTTGGTTTCCGGATTGTTTCTTGGAAGTGTTTTTACCTTTGGTATGCAATATTGGAATTCAGTCGTTACAAGAGAGGCTTGCACACTGGTTGAAACGCAGTTTGCTTCTTATGATGAAATACGGCGCCCCAAACGCCCGATGGAAATCAAGAAGATCGCCATTGATTGTGTTAATGATAAAAGATACTTTATTGATGGCGTATCCATAAATCCGGCATTGAGAAACGCGCTACGCGAACTTTCCAATCAAGAAGACATTACCCTCTTGATTCATCCCCATAGTAATACAGTTGTTGAATTATCAAATGAAGATGGGGTTCTGCTGAAGTTCGACGATACGATCAAAAAGTTAAAAAACGAGGCATTAGGGTTTTTATTTCTTGGCATCTTTATGTTTATTTGTTCATTTGTGGGTTTATATTACACAGTTTTGGATATTACTCTTGTAAGGAAAGCAATGAGAACACCGTAAGTATGCACATTTTCGCTTTCATCCCTATCTCCGCTCACCGTCTGTCTGTTCTTCGGCATATGAAAATCTTGAATTGCAGGCAATCATGCTATTATGAATTTTATTTTTACGTTATCGGATTGCTGCTGCAATGCCTGTATTTGTCTGAAGCATACAGTCATTGACTCACCCCTGCTCCTTCGTTGTAGCGTTGGGCCTTCATGCCGCTATTTTCTGAACGCTGCGGAACCAAGCCTTAATGTACAAGATGCCCGATTCTCCTTTTCCCGCTCAGCATACTGCTGCTTATTATATTCATTGCTCATTTCATGATGACAGGCCCCGTATCATCATATCAAAGGGGAAAATCATGGGCTTCTTGGCCCTCCGTAGATTCCGATGGGTAAAATATTTTCTTTACCGCTTGACAATCTGCCTGGTAGCATGGTAAAATATCACTGTTCTTCCGTTGGGGAATTGTGTAACGGCAGCACCTACGACTCTGACTCGTATTGTCAAGGTTCGAATCCTTGTTCCCCAGCCATATGCCCTCATGGTCTAGTGGCCTAGGACACCGCCCTCTCACGGCGGCAACAGGGGTTCGAATCCCCTTGAGGGTACCATAGATCAAGCCCGAGCGATCGGGCTTTTTTTGTACCCATGGCCCTGCCTATCGCGTCAGCCGGGCTTCCAGCAGCCGCGCCAGCTCCCGGGCCAGCTCGCCCAGGAAGGGCACATGGGAAAAATCGATCCTTTTCAGCAGCGGAATCACAATCGCGCCCAGCAGGGCCACGCCCACGCCAAAGCCCAGGCCCCTGGCCATGCCCGCCAGCAGGTTGCTGTAGATCACCCGCCGGGGCGAAGCAAGATAGGTCACATATTCTTCCAGCTTGCCCCTTTCCAGCTGATGGGCGGCTCTTCGTTTTCCGCGGTTTATCAAATTCTTCCAGCTTTTCAGCATGAAAAAGGGCGAAGCCTCGGCTTCGCCCTTGTGCTGCATCCGTATGCTATTTGGACTCCGGTGTGGTCGCGTCATCCTCAAAAATCCTCATCTGATTCTGCAGCGTAATCAGATAGCGGTTGCGGACCTCGCGGATCTGTGCGCGCAGCGTATCGAACTCCTTCTGCGCGTCATCCACCTCCACGCGCATAGCGGCCAAAGCCTTGCGCGTCTGGGTCTCAGCATCCTTTATCATGAAATCGCTGCGAAGTTTCGCATCGGAAATGATCTCCTGGGCCTGCTTGTTGGCCGCCTCCAACGCCGCCTCGTTGGCAGCGGGCTTGGCGCGGAGGGCCGCCAGCTCATCCCGGGCAGCCTGCAGCTCCGCCTCGCGCTGGGCCAGCTGAGCCCGAAGGTTATCGACCTCCATCGACGGCAGGCCCACCGGCTTGCTCTCCAGCTGGGCAATCTGCGTCTGCGCAGCCATCAGCTGCGCGCGCAGCGCGTTCAGCTCGCTGACGTCGGTATTCCCTCCGGCCTCCAGCTCCGCGATGCGGCGCTGGGCCTTTTTCAGCTCGGCGCGCAGCGCCATGGCCTCGCCGTTATCCTCACCGCGGTCACGGGCATTTTCCAGCTGCTTCAGCTTGGCGCGGGTGGCTTCCAGCTCGCTTGTCATCTTCACGAGCTTATCGTGATCGCCGCCGGCTCCACCCTCCTGCAGGGCCTTGTTCTCACGGATTAGCTTATCCACTTCGTCCATAACATAGTCAAGAAAATCATCGACCTCGTCCATATTATAGCCTTTGAACTTCGTGGAAAAGCTCTTTTCACTAATCATTTCCGGTGTGATTGCCATTTTAGACTCCCCCTGTCCTATTTTGTGCATAACAATTGAATATGAATCCGGTTCTTTTTGGTGACTCCGCCCACCTGTTCCAGCACCACTCGTCCATGCCCCCGAAAGGAGATCACATCCCCCTCTTTGACCTTGATATCCGGCCTCGTTTCAGGCACATGGTTCAGTTTAACCATTCCTTGGGCGCATGCTTCCTGAAGCACGCCCCGGGCGCTCTGAAAGGCGGCTGCCGCCACTGCGTCAAGCCGCAGCGACGCCACCGTCGCGGATCTTGGCGTCCAATCCGGTTCCGGAAGCGCCAGCTCCGACATCGGTTCGCGGCTGGCGGTAACCGTTGCACCGCCCACCCGCTCAAGGTTCGCCGTAATATAATCAGCGGCTGAATCGTGAACGAAACAGACCGCACGATCATCAAAAACCAAAATATCGCCCAATACCTCTCGCTTAAAGCCCAAAGCCATCAGCGATCCCAACAAGTCCCGGTGCCCTGGCTGGGCAAACCGCCGGTTCCAGCGGATCACCACCGCCGCCAGGGGCCAGGAGATTTCCTCACCCCAGACCTCGGGCAAGAAGGCGCAGAGCTGACGCTCCGCCTCGGGATACCCGCCCCAGGCAACCGCCTGGGCGCCGGCCTCCCGCGCCGCCTTTTGAGCTAAGCCAAGCTGCGCCGGGTCAAGGAACAGCGTAAAGGCGCAAACCCAACGCCCGGCTGCCCGGCGGGCAAGCTCCTCCAGCCGTACAGACAGCCACCTTGCTTCATCCATCGCCATTACTATAGCACGAAAATGATGATCCGGTAAAGGACATACTGCAGAATTTGCAGAAAGAAAAAGGCAAAAAGATGCGCCAACGAAATGGGGAACATGGAATTACGCAGGATCCGCCTCTCCAGCGGGCGGAAAAGCGACACCAGGGGCTCCGTCAGGAAAATGAGCACAGAACGCAGCTTGTTACCCGGCCGGAGAAACCAGCTTAAAATAGCGTCGGCTACGAACACATAGGAATACAGCTGCAGCAGCTTTACCAGGATAAGCAGCGCCTGCAGGCCAATCCCGTGGATGGTTGTTAACATAAGCATCCGTTACTCCTTATTCATAGCGGCGTGACGGCGTATCCGATTTGCGGATATTGGAAGCAAAGGACGAGGCGATATTCCCTGAAATATCCACGCCGTCCGGCGCCAGCAGGAAGATGCCCCTGGATACCTTGCGGATGTTGCCCTCCAGCGCATAAATCGCTCCGGAAATAAAGTCCAGCAGCCGCTGGGCCGCTTCGCTCTGCAGGTTTTCCAGGTTCACAATCACCGGCTTCCCCAGGCGCAGGTTATCGATCACGGTCTGGGTATCCTCCATGGACTGGGGCTGCAGCACCACCATGCGCACAGCGTCGCTGGCCGAAGCCATGTTGGGCATGTTCAGGGTTCTGCTCTCCGTGCGGGGCGCGCTCTTTTCCCGGGGCGCGTAACTGGCGCTGGAGCGCGAACCACCCGCCGCCGAAGGCCTGCGCTTATCCTGCTGCACCACACGGGGCGGGGGTGTATACGCCGGCTGATCGTAATATTCATCCCCATCGTCGCCAAAGCCTATGATATTAAGGAATTTTTTCATTCCCTTATTGGCCATTCAAACCTGCCTCCTATACCTTAGTCTGCCGCGGGCCGAAGATCGCCGTACCCACGCGCACCATATTCGCGCCATATTGAATGGCCCGCTCATAGTCGTGGGACATACCCATAGAAAGGATCTCCATGTCAACCCGGCTGTCCACAGCGTGGAACCGCTCAAATAACCGGGACATGGCCGCAAAGTAGGGCGAAGCCTCCTCGCCGGCCGGCGGGATCGCCATGAGCCCCTTCACGCGGATGTGCGCCTTTTCAGCCGCGTAGGCCAGCAGCGCCTCCAGCCCGTCCGGGTCCACGCCGCCCTTCTGCTCTTCCCGGCCGATGTTCACCTGCAACAGCACCTGCTGCACCATTTCCCGGGATGCCGCCCGCTTTTCGATCTCATCAACAAGGGGGGCGCGATCCACCGACTGGATCAGCTTTACCTTCCCGATAAGATATTTTACCTTATTTAACTGCATTTGTCCAATCATATGCCAATTTGCTTCCGGGAATTGTTCCCATTTTTCCGACAAATGCTGCGGATAGTTCTCACCGAAGTCGATCACCCCGGCCTCATAGACAGGGCGCATCCGTTCCGGGGGGACAAATTTGCTCACCGCAATCAGGGTGACCGGCCTGCCCTGGCGGGCAAGGTCAATGTTTTGACGTACGGCCTGCAGCCGTTCCACTGTTTCTTGATTCATCATGGCATCACCAACTTCTGATTCAGTGCCAGCGTATTGCCGCCGTCAGCCTGCCGGATAATGGCATGGGAGCTATTGCTGGCAACGATCTCGATCTTTACATCCGCCTGTCCCTGGTCGGTTACCACCCGCACCGTGTCGCCGCCGCGAATTGCGCCAAGCGGCACCTTAAACCCTTCGGCATTGCGCCCGATATGGGCGGATATCTTCCGCAGCCGCAGCATCGCCCCCAGGGGGCGCTCCACCTCCAGAACGACCAGCGCCGTCCTGCCCTCCGTCTTGACCTTATGGACCTTGGCGGTAATCAGGTCGTCGTTATACCCCTCCAGCGTCATTTCGCAGCTCGCGCCCTCGACCAGTGCGTTCTCCTTAGCCGGCAGGGTAAAGGCCAGATACCAATGCTCGTCGTTAACCGCCCGAAGCAACGGCTCATTGGCGTTCACCGGCCCATTGCTCTGCCCGGGGAAATCGCCGTAGGCGGCAATTTCCTTGCACACCTGTTCAATGGACTTGACCGAAAGCGAATCCAGCGTATCGGCGTTCAGCGTATCCTCATAGCCATCCAGGAAAAAGCTGACGGCAGCCTTTTCCGTCAGCCCGATCACCTGCTTGTTGGCGTCGATTTTCGCCTGCAGCTCGGCCTCCTGCTGATACAGGCTGTTCAGCTGGTCGTCCGGCATCACGATCTGCTTCATGTAAGCCTGGCGCTGGCTCATCAGCTCGGAAAGCTCATGCTCCAGCACCAGCAGGTTCTGCACCTTGGTGGAGCTGGACGCCTGGGAGATTTCCTCCAGCTTATCGCTGATCTTCTGGTTGTATTCCTCCAGCGTTGCATCCACGATGTTCTTGAGGATATTGTTCTGCTGGTACTCCTTGATGGTTTTCTGCAGGGTGATCAGATTCTGCAGATCCTTTTCCGAATAACCAGAGGTATACAGCTCGGCCACCGGCACGCCGGCCTCCACGACCTCGCCCTCCGCTACCAGGCAGTTCACTCTGGCATAGCTCTCTGAACGGACCACCTTTTCGTCGCGGATCACAATCGCCGTCACATTACGGTCGGTCTCCAGGCCGCCCCACTGAACCGTTACGCCCCGGATTCCCTTAAAAAGGGAAGAAATTCCCCATATAACCAAAAAAAGAACCACGCCTAGGATGATATAAAAGCGGGGCTTGATTCTTACACGCCTTTTGCTGTTGTAGGCCATGTCCTACCCCCTATCATAAACCAACTGCTGATGCAGATTATGTCGACTTTTGATTTGTTCATTATACCGCAGGCAGATGAATTGCACAAGAACTCGCCGCTAAAAAGTGCCGTCCCTTGCGGCAAGGGGCAGCCTGCCGCAAAGCCCTACCCCGTCTGGCGCAATCCGGCATTGGATGACATGCACCGCAACGCCTGCTGCAGCCGCCTGCTCCAGCGCATCGGCAAAGGCGGGATCCATCGCCCGGTTCGCCGCAAACGCCCGGGCGCCCGGCTGCTGCACAAAAAAGGCGACGTGGCCCTTCAGCCCCGCCCGCTGCGCGCTGGCCAGCTCCCGTAAATGCCGGGCCCCCCGCTGCGTCGGCGCATCGGGAAAAAGTGCCAGGCCATCCTGGATCAAGGTTACACATTTGGCCTCCACCAGATGAAACCCCTCCCCATTGCGGCAGCCAAGGTCCAGGCGGCTGCCCGCGTATCGTACCTCCCGCCGCAGGTCAAAGGGGTCCGGCATCAGCCAGCCGGCCCGTACCGCATATTCCAGGATGTCGTTGGTCAGATGGGCGTCGATCAGCGCCCATGCCTGCTGGTGCTCCACCATCATCAGGCGGCAGGCCGTCTTGGGGCCCCCGCCGGGGCGCACGCGCGCCCGTACGCCGGGCGCCAGCAGCTCCCGCAGCCTCCCCGAGTTGGGGACATGGGCCAGCACCTCCTGGTCCCGCCACAGGACGCGGGCGGAAAAACGGCTGAGCCGCTGCAGGAAAACCGCGTCCTCCAGCGCAAGCGGCATCCACAGGCCCTCCCGTGCCCCGCTTTCCCGGCTATCTTGCCCCTCTTCCGGGCGGATATGCCCGCCGGATGGCGGGGACATCCTTTTTCCCTGGCTGCTGCTCCGGGTCATTTTTCCTCACCGCAGGCCAGGATACGCTCCAGGGCGGCCGCCACCTGCTCCATCTCCCCATCGGTGCCGATGGTGATGCGAAGATACGGCTCAATCCGCTCCGGCTGGGCAAAGTGCCGCACCAGGATGCCCTCCTGGCGCAGGGCAGCCGCCAGATGAGCTCCTGAAAAGCGCGGGTGCGCTGCAAAGATAAAGTTGGCCTGGGAGTCCGGCCCATAAAAGCCCATCTGGCGAAGCCGGGCCATAAAACGGTTCCTTGTTGCGATGACCCGATCCGTCATCTCCTGGTGGTAGGCCTGGTCGTCCAGCGCCTGATAGGCCGCCGCCTGGGCAAGCGCGTCCACCGAATAGGAATTAAAGGAGTTCTTAACCCGTACCACGCCCTCGATCAGGTGGGGCTGGGCCATGCAGTATCCCACCCGCAGCCCCGCCAGCGCGTGGGATTTGCTGAGCGTACGGGTCACAATCAGGTTGGGGTATTCCATCACCCACGCGGCGCAGCTTGACCTAGAAAAGGCAGCATAGGCCTCATCCACCAGGACCACCTCCTGGGGGTGGCTGGCGATTAAGCCACGCAGCTCATCCTCGGCCAGCGCCAGTGCGGTAGGCGCGTTAGGATTGGCGATGATAATCCCGCCGCCCGGCCCCTCATAGTCGGCTACTGAGAGGGTAAAGTCCTCCCTAAGCGGAACCTTCCGGTAGGGGATGGAAAACAGGTCGCAGTAAACAGGATAAAAGCTGTAGGTAATATCGGCAAAACGCACCGGCTCCTTCCGCCCGGCGAAGAAAGCGGCAAAGCAAAAGGCCAGCACCTCGTCGGAGCCGTTGGCAAAATACACATAATCCCTGGAGGGGAAGCCCTGCTGCCGGGCCACCAGCTCCCGCAGCGGCTCGCACTCAGGACGGGAATACTTGCGCAGGCTTCCTTCCCGGAGGATCTGCTCCACCGCCGGCGCAACCGCCGGAGACGGAGGATATGGGTTTTCGTTGGTATTCAGCTTGATATACCGGCGGTCCGTAGGCTGCTCGCCGGGCACATAGGGCACAAGGGATTGGGCCAAGGGGCTCAGATAACTGTTCATGGCTGGTTCTTTTCCTTCGTTTTTTGTTATTCTACCATACTTGCACACGGTCAACAAGCGGGTGCGCAGCCGGCGGCCGGACCTTTTCTGCCTCCGCTTCTGTGGGTATATAGAATAAACGCACAAAAGGCGCGATTTTACGGCCCGCACCTTGACGAAGCGGGAGTATTGTGCTTATAATAATTTAATGAGGCAGCGCGGTTTTCGCCCTGTCTCCAAATCCATTGCGTATCTTTAGCCTTGAAAGGATACAAAGGAGGAAAATACCATGCCCCAAAAAATGACAGTAGATGGCAATACAGCCACAGCGCATGTCGCGTATGCGTTCAGCGATGTAGCCGCCATCTACCCCATTACCCCGTCTTCTCCCATGGCTGAGCAGTCCGATACCTGGTCGGCCTATGGCCAGAAGAACCTCTTCGGCCAGCAGATGAAGATTACCGAAATGCAGTCGGAGGCCGGCGCTGCCGGCGCCGTGCACGGTTCCCTGGCTGCCGGCGCCCTCACCACCACCTTCACCGCCTCCCAGGGCCTGCTGCTGATGATCCCCAACATGTACAAGATCGCCGGCGAGCTCATGCCCTGCGTGTTCCATGTTTCCGCCCGTGCTCTGGCCTATCATGCGCTGTCCATTTTCGGCGACCATTCCGACGTCATGGCCTGCCGTCAGACCGGATTCGCCATGCTGGCCTCCGCCTCCGTCCAGGAAGCGATGGATATGGCGCTGGTGGCCCATGTATCCACGCTGGAGTCCTCCATCCCCTTCCTGCATTTCTTCGACGGCTTCCGCACCAGCCATGAGGTTCAGAAGATCGACGGCATCACCTATGACGAAATGAAGCCCCTGGTGCCCATGGACAAGATCGAGGCCTTCCGCGCCCGCGCTCTGAATCCTGAGCATCCCCATCAGCAGGGCACCGCGCAGAACCCCGATATCTACTTCCAGGGCCGCGAAGCTGCCAACAAATACTATGACGCCGTACCCGGCATCGTAGAAACCGTGATGGGCAAGGTGAAGGATATCACCGGCCGTGAATATCACATCTTTGATTACGTCGGCGCGCCCGACGCCGATAAGGTCATCGTGCTGATGGGCTCTGGCTGCGACGTGGCCGAGGAGACCATCCAGTACCTGACCGCCCGCGGAGAGAAGGTTGGCGCCATCAAGGTTCGCCTGTACCGTCCCTTCAGCGCTGCGGCCTTTGTGAAGGCCATCCCCGCCTCCGTCAAGAAGGTGGCCGTGCTGGACCGCACCAAGGAGTCCGGCTCCCTGGGCGAGCCGCTGTATGAAGACGTTGTCGCCGCCCTGCGCGAAGAGGGCCGCGATATGGACGTCGTTGTCGGCGGACGCTATGGCCTGGGTTCCAAGGAGTTCACGCCTTCCATGGTCAAGGCTGTATTCGACAACCTGGACGCCGCCCCGGCCAAGAACCACTTCACCGTGGGTATTGTCGACGACGTGACCGGCACCTCCCTGGCCATCGGCGAGGAGCTCGACACCGCTCCTGCGGGCACCAAGTCCTGCATGTTCTGGGGCTTCGGTTCCGACGGCACGGTTGGTTCCAACAAAAACTCCATCAAGATCATTGGCGATCATACCGATATGTATGCCCAGGGCTACTTCTCCTACGACTCCAAGAAGTCCGGCGGCATCACCATCTCCCACCTGCGTTTCGGCAAGTCGCCCATCCAGAGCCCCTACCTCATTGAGCATGCCGACTTTGTGGCCTGCCACAATTCCAGCTATATCACCCGGTACGATATGGTCTCCGCGCTGAAGGACGGCGGCGTATTCCTGCTCAACAGCCCCTGGACGGCTGAGGAGATGGAAACGCAGCTGCCGGCTTCCGTGAAGAACGCCCTGGCCCGGAAGCATGCCCGCTTCTTTAACCTGGACGCTGTGAAGGTCGCTACCGAGCTGGGCCTCTCCAAGCTGGTTTCCACCGTCATGCAGGCTGCCTTCTTCAAGCTGGCCGAGGTTATCCCCTATGAGGAGGCCGAGGGCTACATGAAGGGCGCCATCAAGAAGTCCTTCTCCAAGAAGGGCGACGCTGTCGTACAGCAGAACTATGCCGCCGTCGACAACGCCATTGCCGGCTTGGTGGAGATCCCCGTGCCCGAATCCTGGGCCACCACCACCGAAGGCGCTGTCCCCGTAAAGGTAGAGGCCACCGAATACTTTGATACGGTCGTAGCCCCCATCCTGGCGCAGGAGGGCGACAAGCTGCCGGTATCGGCCTTCGATCCTTCCGGCCGCGTGCCCACCGGCACCACCCAGTATGAGAAGCGCGGCGTGGCCATCAACGTCCCCATGTGGAACCCGGCCAACTGTATCCAGTGTAACCAGTGTTCCATGGTTTGCCCCCATGCCACGATCCGTCCCTTCCTCTTCACGGAGCAGACGCTGGCCTCTGCGCCTGCCGGTATGGAAACCCTCAACCCCATCGGCAAGGATTTCACGGGCCTGAAGTACCGCATTCAGGTTTCGCCGCTGGACTGCACCGGCTGCGGCAACTGCGCCGACGTCTGCCCCGGCAAGAAGGGCGAGAAGGCGCTGACCATGAAGCCCCTGGCCACGCAGATGGATCAGGAGCCCAACTGGGAGTTCGCTGTGAAGGCCCCGCGTCCCGAGCTGAACCTCAACTATTCCAATCCCAAGAACAGCCAGTTCCTGCAGCCGCTGTTTGAGTTCTCCGGCGCTTGCGCCGGCTGCGGCGAGACCCCCTATGTCAAGCTCGTCACGCAGCTCTTCGGCGACCGCATGATCGTGGCCAACGCCACCGGCTGCTCCTCCATCTACGGCGGCTCCGCCCCCACCGTGCCCTATACGGTCAATGCCAAGGGTCACGGTCCCGCCTGGGCCAACTCCCTGTTCGAGGATAACGCGGAGTTCGGCTTCGGCATGAACCTGGCTGTGTCCCAGCGCCGCGAGCGTCTTGCCAGCTTGGTTGCTCAGCTCAGCGAGAAGGTTGACGGCGAGGCCAAGGAAATCTGCGATAAGTGGCTGGCCGAGAAGGACAACGCCGAGGGCTCCAAGTTGGCCTCTGAGGCGCTGAAGAACCTGGTCAACGGCTGCAAGGACTGCGGCTGCGATTGCGACGCGCTCTGTGCGGAGATTGCCTCCATGTCCGACCTGATGGTCAAGAAGTCCCTCTGGATCTTCGGCGGCGACGGCTGGGCCTACGATATCGGTTACGGCGGCCTGGATCATGTGCTGGCCATGGGCGAGGACGTGAACGTGCTGGTCATGGATACCGAGGTATATTCCAACACCGGCGGCCAGTCCTCCAAGGCTACGCCCACCGGCTCCGTGGCGAAGTTCGCCGCCGCCGGCAAGCGCACCCGCAAGAAGGATCTGGGCCTGATGGCCATGTCCTATGGTTATGTGTATGTGGCCAGCGTCTGCATGGGCGCCAATCAGAGCCAGCTGGTGAAGGCCATGACCGAGGCCGAGGCCTATCCGGGCCCCTCCCTCATCATCGCCTACGCCCCCTGCATCAACCATGGTATCAACATGAGCAAGTCCCAGGCTGAGGGCAAAAAGGCTGTGGAAGCTGGCTATTGGCAGCTCTACCGCTTCAACCCCGCGCTGGCCGAGAAGGGCGAGAACCCCTTCACGCTGGATTCCAAGGCGCCTCAGGCCTCCTATCAGGACTTCATCCGCGGCGAGGTGCGTTACAGCTCCCTGCTGCGTCAGTTCCCCGATGCGGCCGATACGCTCTTCCATAAGGCGGAGAAAGAAGCGGCCAAGCGCCTGACCACCTATCAGAAGCTGGCGGAGGAAACCGTCCTGTAATCCTGGACAAATCCCTCGTATATCCTATTGCATAGAAAGCCCCCGGTTCATCGAGCAATCGCCCGATGGCCGGGGGCTTTTTCTGCCCGCTCACGCTTCCGCCGTGGTTTTCCTGCCCCCTTCCCGGAGTAGGGGCTGTCGCTGCGCCGCGATTCGCATTGATGTCGCAGTTTCTCGTAAATCGCCATTTTTAGCTCTTTTGATCCTATAATACTTTTATCCATGAATCAAAGGAGTTTGAAATGAAAAGATTCGCCGCCATAACCGCCGCCCTGCTGCTATGTTGTATGCTTTCTGCTTGCAGCAGCCTAACCGGCTCATCCACTACCGTCTCGGCTACCATTACCGCGCCTTCACCGTCTGCGTCCCCCTCCGCTGCGGCCCAATCAACCACGCCCGTGCCAATGCGAACGACAGCGCAGCAGGAGGACGAATCCGCCGCTTCTATGCCCGTGAAGGCGACAGTTCCATCCTCTGCGGCCCTGGTCCCCAAAGAAGCGAAATCCAGTCCGGAAGCTGCAGCCCCCACAAAAACTACCCCTACAGCTAAAGCCACCACAGCAAAGGCTACCACCGCAACAAAGGCTACGACGCCCCGCGCCGCAACCACCCTGGCGGCTCAGGAGCCGGAGTCCGGGCAAACCGTATACATCACCGATACCGGCGAAAAATATCACCGCAGCGGCTGCCGCTATCTGAAAAAGAGCGCGCACGCCATCGCAAAGGATCGCGCGGTTGCCCAGGGCTATACCCCCTGCAAGGTCTGCAAACCATAGGCTCCCTGCCTAAAGATCCGCCTGCTGCGTTTCACCGGCCATCCCTTCCCTATATGTAAAATTTAAAATCCGTGAAGGGCCCAGCTTTTACAAAGTATCATTTCGCAGCCTAGAAGCACAATAGGCTCGAGGTGATTGTGATGCGTCCCTATGACGAAGATCCCCATGATCCTGAGCTGTACCGAAGCCGCACGACGCTGAACCGCTGGGATAAGCTGCTGCCTGTGCCTCCCGACTTCTTCCCCGGTTCTCCGACCGCCAGCCCGTCGCCGGTTATCCCGCTTTTCAATTGCAAGGATAAACGCCGGCCGCTGGACAACGACGACGAGCCTTAACCAAGGCCGCGCCCGAAGCCCGCGCGCTCCAAGCCGCGCGGGCTTTGGCTTTTGGGAGTGCACGCCCATCAATTTTTTCCCATTCTTGCCCTACCCTCTTGCATATTGAGCGCAAATACGCAATACTATCCTTATCATAGCCCGATGCATAGGGAGGTATGATCATGAACGCGTTTTTTGTTTCCAGCAACGAATGGATCTATCCCGACGTCTTCCGGTATACCAGCCAAAGCCCGGAAGCATCCCTGCACGCGGCCCGTGGCGGCTATGCGGCCGTCCAGCTCTTTCTCGATGGCTCCCGGCCCGGCGATACGCTGGAGATAACCTGCGGGGGCAGCCTGCCGCAGCCGGAGCAGTATCGGCTAAAGGATGTCCGCTGTCAGTACAATACCAACGCTTACGGCGCTGATACCTTCGCTGCCGCTCCGGGGACGGATACCTCCGCCTGGACCACCCGCCAGGCCCCCTTCCGGGTTTTTGATGCGCTCATGCCCTTTGCCCGGGGAGGGAATATCGCTGACGGCGCTGTCACCGCGCTCTATCTAGCCTTCCCCATCCCCGAGGATAGCAAGCCCGGCCTATACAGCGGTCCACTCACGGTCCGCTGTGGCAGCCAGACCCAGGAGCTTACGCTCACCATCACCGTGCATCAGGCGCGCATCCCTCAAAAGGGCCGGCTTTCCATCACCAATTGGTGCGACCCCTCCAACATGGCCAGCCGCTATGGATTGGAGCTCGGCAGCGATGCCTGGATGGAGATGATGCGCCGGATGATGCGGCTGATGCGCCGCACCCGCCAGACCCATTATCTGCTTTCGCTGGCGCTTATTACCGTCACGGAACCGGCCCCCGGACAATACGCCTTTGATTTCAGCCGCATGGAACGCTTTATCCGCATGGTGCTGGAGGAGGGCTTCACTACCCTGGAGCTGGGGCATATCTTTGGGAAAAATTATGTGACCAACGAGGCCTATTATCTCTTCTACCGGCCGAAGGGCCGTATCATCTATGGCGATACGCCGGAGGGGTACCATTTCCTGGCGCAGTTTTTGCCTCAGTGGGCGGCTTTCCTGCGGGAGCATGGCTGGTATGACTGCGCGGTACAGCATCTGGGGGATGAGCCCGCCAGCAACATGATTGACAACTACCGTATCCTGGCCGGCGTGGTGCGCAAATTCATGCCCGGCATGAAGATTTTTGACGCCGTGGTCCACCCGGAGCTTCGCGGCGCGGTCGATTATTTTATCCCGCTGAATTCCGACTACGAAGCGCAGCGGGACGCCTTCGAGGCCCTGCGCGCCGAGGGCGATGCCCTTTGGTTCTATACGGCCTGCGGTCCCGGGGGGCAGTATCTGAACCGAATGCTGGATCTGGAGCTTCTGCGCACCCGCCTGCTCCATTGGGGCAATTTCCGCTATAACCTGGAGGGCTATCTGCACTGGGGCTTTAACTGCTGGCAGCAGGATCAGCCGGACGTCTATGAATATGCCAATGCCGTCATCAACGACGGGCATACGCTGCTTCCGCCTGGGGATACCCATATCTGCTATCCCGGCGATGAAGCGGGGCCCTGGATGTCGCTCCGCGCCGAGCAGATGCGCTCCGGCGCCGAGGATTGCGAGCTGCTCTACCTGCTGAAGGATCGGGATGCGGCCCAGGCCCAGCGCCTGCTGGACCAGGTCATGCGCAGCTTTACCGATTATGAAACCGATCCGGCCGCCTTTGACCGCGCCTACGAGGCGCTTTTGACGGCGCTCGATTCATAACGCTTAAAAGCAAAAACACCGGGTATCGAAACAACGGAGACTGCAAAGAATGGGCGGCCCCAAGGGGCCGCCCATTCTTTCTATCCGTATACCTGAAATCAACCTGCGCTGTCCGGGGGAGCCGGCTGCTGCAGGATCTCACCGATGCGCTGCTCCAGCTCCCGGATGCCCAGCTTCTCCTGGGCGGAAAATACCACGGTCGGCGTGCGGAAGGTCATCCCCACCGCGTCGGAAAGCTTATCCGCCTTCAGCTTGCGCTGGGAGCGCGTCAGCTTATCGGCCTTGGTGGCCACGATGGTGCAGGGGATCTGATAGTGCTGCAGCCAATAGGCCATCTGAATATCGCCCTGGCTTGGGTCGTGGCGTATATCCATGAGAAAGAGCAGATGCCGCAGAGATTTCGACCGGGATAAATACCCTTCGATCATCCCAGCCCATCGGGCCTGCTCCTGCTGGGAAACCTTGGCGAATCCATAGCCTGGCAGGTCCACCAGATAAAAGGCTTCGTTGATCTCGAAGAAATTGACCTGCCGCGTCTTACCCGGCGACGCGCTGACACGGGCCAGCTTGCCCTGGCGGCAGAGCGCGTTAATCAGCGACGATTTACCCACATTGGAACGCCCCACCAGGGCGATTTCCGGCTTGGGCGGGAGCTTCACCTGGCTGGGATCATAGACGGACTGCCGGAATACGGCTTTTTTTATCTCTATGACGCTTCCCCCTCTCCCAGCAGCGCGTGCTGCAGGACTTCGTCCAGTGTGTGCACCGGCGTTACCTCAATATCCCGCTTGATTTCCATGGGGATATCATCCAGATCCCGTTGGTTCTCCCGGGGGATCAATACCCTGCGGATCCCATCACGATGGGCCGCCATCATCTTCTCCTTCAGCCCGCCGATGGGCAGCACGCGCCCGCGGAGCGTGATTTCGCCGGTCATCGCCAGGTCAGCGGGTACGCGCCGGCCGCTTAGCGCCGAAAGCAGCGCCACCGCCATCGTGATGCCCGCCGATGGGCCGTCCTTGGGCGTGGCGCCCTCGGGGACATGCACGTGAATATCCAGCTTTTTATGGAAATCCTTCGGCAGCTTAAACTGGGCCGCATGGGCGCGGATATAGGTCATCGCAGCCCGGGCCGACTCCTTCATCACATCGCCAAGCCGCCCGGTCAGGATAAGCTGGCCGCTGCCCGGCATGGTATTGACCTCGATCAAAAGCGTATCGCCGCCCACCGAGTTATAGGCCAGGCCCACCGCCATGCCCAGCATCGGCTCCTTCTCCAGCTCGTTGGGGAATACCCTCTCCGGCCCCAGGTACTTTTCCAGCTTATCCGGCGTGATGCGGATCCGCTTGACCGGCCGGGCCACCTGCGCGCGGGCCGCCTTGCGGCAGATATTGCCGATCTCCCGTTCCAGCGCCCTGACGCCGGCCTCCCGGGTGTAGCCGTTGATGATGCCATAGACCGTTTCATCGCGGAGCGCCAGCGTCCCCGCTGCCAGGCCATGGGCGGCCTCAGCCTTGGGGATCAGGTGATGCCGGGCAATGGCCAGCTTTTCCTGGGGCGTATACCCCTCGATGGAGATCACCTCCATACGGTCCAGAAGGGGGCGGGGCACGTTTTCCAGGCTGTTGGCTGTGGCCAGGAACAGCACCTGCGACAGGTCGAAGGGAATATCCAGATAAAGGTCGCGGAAGGCATGGTTCTGCTCGCTGTCCAGGATCTCCAGCATCGCGGAAGCCGGATCCCCCAGCGCGTCATGGCGCATTTTATCGATTTCATCCAGCAGGCATACGGGATTGGCGCTGCCGGCCTGGGCAATCCCCGACAGGATCCGTCCCGGAATCGCGCCGATATAGGTGCGGCGGTGCCCCCGCAGCTCCGCCTCGTCCCGCAGGCCGCCCAGGGAGGTGCGGACAAACTTACGGTTCAGGCACCGGGCGATGGACCGGGCGATAGAGGTCTTACCCACGCCGGGAGGGCCCACCAGGCAAAGGATCGGCCCCTTCAGCGACTGGGTCAGCTGGTGGACGGCCAAATACTCCAATACCCGCTCCTTTACCTTGTCCAGTCCGTCATGGTCCTCATTCAGAATTGCTTCCGCCGCCTCGAGATCCTGGGCGTCCTCGGTATAGATCCCCCAGGGCATCCGGGCGACCGTTTCCAGCCAGGTCCGGATCACGTTGGCATCAGGCTGGCCGCTGGGCATCCGCTCCAGGCGGTCCATCTCCTCCAGCACCTTTTTCCGGCTCTCCTCCGGCATGGGCAGCGCCTCCAGCTGCTCCCGCAGCCGGGCGTTCTCCTCCTCGTCCCCCTGGCCCAGCTCCTGCCGGATCACGCGCATCTGCTCGTTGAGGAAGGCCTCCTTCTGGTATTTGGCCATGCGCTCCTGCACCCTGGCCTGGATGCCCGCCTCCAGCTCCAGAAGCTCCATCTCCTGGCGCAGCTCCACCTGGAACCGCTCCAGCCGCTCACAGGGATCCAGCACCTCCAACAGCGATTGCAGCGTATCCTGCTGGTGCAGGGTATGCATAATCAGCGTGTCGGCCAGCTGATCCGGGCTTTCGATCACCGCTGCCTGCAGCAGCGCCGCCGGCATCACCTGGCGGGTCATGTTAGCAAACTCCTCAAAGGCCTTCACCGCGCTGCGCATCTGGGCCTTTTCCCGCTCGTCCCCCTGGGGCGCCGGCGCTTTGTGGGGCCTTACCGCGGCAATCAGGTAGGGCGACTGCTCCACCAGGCCCTGGAGTTCGGCCCGCTCCAGGCCCTCAATCAGCACCTTGAGATTATCATCCTTGGGCCGCAGCACCTGCTTGATCCGCGCAATGGTCCCCCACCTGCACAGCTCATCCTCCCCGGGGTCATCGGTCATCGCGTCGCGCTGCGCCACCAGCAGCACCCGCTGGTCGTCGTTCAGCGCCGCCTCCAGGGCCAGGATGGATTTCTGCCGGCCCACATCAAAGCTCATGGGCATATAGGGAAAAGCGGTCATTCCCCGAAGGGCAATGACCGGCATAATCGTAAGCTTATCCGTCAAAATAAATCCCCCATTACTGTCGTCGATTGATGTCGATAGCTATTAGAAATTATAACAGCAAGGGAGCATAATTGCAATGTATACAGGCCAAGACTTTCACGACGCTAGACCGTGCCCTGAGCGCTGAGCACGCCCTCCGGCTGCACCTGCGGCGCGGGCAAAGCCGCACCGCCCAGCATGAGCTCCAGCGCCTGGGCGGCAGTGGAGACCGCGGTCACCTGCGGCTCAGGAAGATCGGCATTGGCTGCGGGCACCAGCACCCGCTCAAAGCCCTTGTCCAGCGCGGCGCGCACCTTTGCCGGCACGCCGCCCACCGGCAGCACAGCGCCCGTCAGGGATATTTCTCCGGTCATGGCCGTTTTGCCGTCCACCGGGATCCCGCAGTAGGCGGAATATACGGCCGTCAGCAGCGCCAGCCCTGCCGATGGGCCATCTACCGGCGCGCCGCCCGGCAGGTTGATGTAAACGTCATAATCCTTCATCGGCAGCCCGAAAACCTTTTGGAGCACAAGCACCGCATTTTCCGCCGATGACAGCGCTGTGCTCTTGCGGACCAGGCTTCGTCCCGGCAGGCTGCTCTGCTCCTGCTCTGCCAGCCCCTGGACAACGAGCCGCCCCTGCCCGGGCTCTGCCGGCAGCACCGCCGCCTCAATGCGGACCACCGCGCCCATATTGGCACCAAATACCGCCAAGCCGTGCACCTCGCCGGGCAGCAGCTCCGCCTCGCGGCGTTCCGTTACCGCTTCGCGGCCTACCGCATGCAGCACAAACCGGATATCCTGCGCTGTAATCGCAGCCCGCCCTTCCTCCTGGGCTATCCCTCCGGCCATCTGGACCAGGTTTACCACATCGCGTCCGTTACCGGCATATTGGGCCGCAAGGCTTGCACAGCTCCCATCCAGCGAGAAGCCGGAGCGGGCCGCCGCCCGCTGGGCCACGTCTGCCATCTCCCTTGCGCTCAGGGGGCGAAAGAACACCTCCATGCACCGGCTGCGCAGCGCCTCAGGGATATCCTGGGGGCTGCGGGTCGTCGCGCCTACCAGCCGGAAATCTGCCGGAAGTCCGTTGGCAAATATATCGTGAATATAGCTGGGGATATTATGGTTAGAGGGGCTGTAATAGACCGATTCCAGCATCACCTTGCGGTCCTCCAGCACTTTAAGCAGCTTATTCAGCTGATTGGGCGGCAGCTCCCCGATTTCATCCAGGAAGAGGATGCCGCCGTGGGCCTTGGTTACCGCCCCCTCCTTGGGCTGGGGGATGCCGGCCGCACCCATGGCGCCGGAGCCCTGATATATGGGGTCATGGACCGAACCGATCAGCGGATCGGCAAACATGCGCTCATCAAAGCGGAGGCAGGTGGCGTCCACCTCCACAAAAGGCGCGTTCTGGGCAAAGGGCGAATCAGGATTGGCCTTCGCCTGCGCCATGACCAGCCGGGCCGCGCAGGTTTTGCCGATGCCCGGCGGGCCATAGATAATCACATGCTGGGGGTTGGGCCCGCACAGCGCTGCCTTCAGCGCCCGTATGCCTTCCTCCTGACCGATGACGTCATCCAGGCGTCCGGGCCTGGCCTTCTCCGAAAGCGGCGTGGTCAGATGGATCTCCCGCATCTTCAGAAGCCGTCCCCGCTCCCGGCCAGAATCCAGGCTTTTGGCGTTTTTGCCCTCCCGCTGGCTTCTAAGCTGATTGAGAAAATACAGCCCGATCACCACCGAAAAGAAAAGCTGCACCAGCGCAAGAAAAAAGATCATGCTCCGTCCTCCTCCAGTTATAGGCTATTGCTAGTATGGCTCTGGCCCGCCGGAGTATGCAGCCCTTTTGATGGGCCGCCGCATCCCATTTTTGCTTCCAGAGCATCGCAGAAGTTCATCCGGAGCCGCTTGTATCAAGACAAAGTTCCCCTCCGGCCGCACGCCAGAGGGGAGCTGAAGGGATATTTCGACGATGATTACCCTTTTTCCGGTGTCAATCTTCTTCGCCGTCAAAGCGGATATGGCCCTCCGGCCCGATCGATAGGATCCGCGCCAGCGCTTCCACGCGAATGCCCCGGGCCCGCAGCCGGTCTCCGCCTGGCTGGAACCCCTTTTCAATCACAACGCCGACGCCGGCCAGCTCCGCCCCGGCCTGGCTGACCAGGCTGCAAAGCCCCTCCGCCGCCTCGCCCATGGCCATAAAGTCATCAATGACCAGCACCCGATCCGCTGCTGACAGGTATTCGCGGGATACGCCAATGGTATTCACCCCACCCTTGGTATAGGAGCGGACGGCCGCCGTATACCGCTCTGCTCCGCCCTGGTTGCTTCCCTGGCGCTTCTTGGCAAAGACCAGCGGCGCCCGCAGCCGCAGGGCTACCAGGATCCCAAAGGCGATACCCGAGGCCTCGACGGTCAGCACTTTGCTGATACGCTCGCCCTGAAACCGGCGGACAAATTCCTCCGCGACCGCATCGGCCAGCATCGGGTCGATCTGATGATTCAAAAAGGCATCCACCTGTATGACGCCGCCGGGCAAAGCCCTGCCCTGCCGGCGTATCCTTTGCTTCAGAAGCTCCATATCCCCATCCTCCTCAAATCAGCTTCATTCTATCGGATTTGGGCTAAAGAATCAACGTTTCCCCCTTGAATCTCAGATAAGCCGAACCGCCGGCAGGCAGATGTGCTATACTAAAAAGGAGATTCGCCATCAGGGCGTCATGGGGAGGGATTTTCGATGTGGGTGGTCTTTGCCTTTGGCTCAGCCTTTTTTGCTGGTATCACGTCCATCCTGGCCAAGATCGGGATTCGGCGGACCGATTCGCACTTGGCCACGGCGCTGCGTACCATTGTCGTGCTGTGCTTTGCCTGGCTCATTGTATTTCTGACAGGCAGCCAGCAGTCCCTGAGCCAGATTCCAGCCCGCAGCCTGCTTTATCTCGGCTTGTCCGGAATCACCACCGGCGCCTCCTGGATCTGCTATTTCCGCGCCCTGCAGCTGGGCGACGTCAACAAGGTGACGCCCATCGATAAATCCAGCACCATTCTGACGATGCTGCTGGCCTTCCTTTTCCTGGGCGAGCCGCTGCGGCTCAATATGCTCCTGGGGATGCTGCTGATCGCCGCAGGCACATGGCTGATGATCCAGCGCCAGGCTTCATCCGCCCCTGCCGCGCCCGCCGGGCGCGCCTGGCTTTTCTATGCGCTGGGTTCCGCGCTCTTTGCCAGCCTGACCTCCATTCTCGGCAAGGTGGGCATTGAGCAGGTGGAGTCGAACCTGGGCACCGCGCTGAGAACCGTCATCGTTTTGGTTATGGCCTGGGCCATCGTCTTTGCCCAGGGCAAGCACCGCCAAATCGCCGCAATCGACCGCCGAAGCTGGGGCTTTATCCTGCTCTCCGGCCTAACCACCGGCCTGTCCTGGCTTTGCTATTACCGCGCCCTGCAGCTGGGGCCCGCCGCGGTCGTCGCCCCCATCGACAAGCTCAGCCTGCTCGTCACCGTGCTCTTTGCCTACCTCTTTCTTAAGGAGCGGCTCTCCCCCCGCGCCCTCTTCGGCCTCCTTCTGCTTACCGGCGGCACGCTGCTGTTGCTATTCCCCTTTTAGCAGCAAAAGCATCCGCTGAGCGGATGCTTTTGCTGTGCTATGGATCTTTCATCATGGACTTTCGCATTTCGACATACCATGCCCATCTTTCCTGCTTGGGATTATCCGCCCCTTGCGCATAAGATTCTGGCAGCTATTCGCCACAAATGCGCTTATCCCAACTACACAGATGGGTATTCCAATCGATGATAATGGTCTTTCAGGTATGGTACCAACACATCATAGAAGCGTTTGCTCCAGTCGGCATGGAATTTCGCCATCTGCGTCCAATCCGCCTCATGGGCAATGCTGACATCAGCCAGTGCATAGGCTATAACGGATGCCTTATGATCGTCAAGGCGTCGCCAAATGAGCTTTTCTCCGATCTGTTCTTCAATTTGGGCCTTGACCCCATACAGATAGTCGAAAGCCGTCTTATTCTTGTCTTTGTCGCTGCTGCTCAGCCATAGTTCGACACGAGCCATATTATAGTTGGCAACGCAGTTGATCGAGAATCCAGAAATGCCAAACCAGCCGCTGATCCAGTTTTCCTTGGATCTGGTGCAGTTACTAAAAGCCTTGCCTCCATGTGCCTGCTGAATATAAGGCAGGGCATATGCCCAATAACGGCGCCGCAATTTATAGCGGCTGCCTTCATCCTTCTCTGAAAGCTCCTCATTGGTTGTATCACGCAGATAAAACACTAAATCTTCCGGATTGGTGTGAAAAGCTTGAAAAAGCTTGCGCAGTACCATGATCTTCGTCGCGGTGCTGGTGTTGCGTTCCACATAAATGCCGGCGTCAATTTCCATGGCATTGCGTAAATCCTTGGGGTTACAGCTGATATAACTGTGCAATTCGTTTTCCGCATCGCGGTGGTTTGCCAGCCGGTAGAGCAAGGAAGCATCCTCGGCATGCAGCATTTTAAGCACCTGTTCCATCATCTGAGCCCAACTAGCCGTAGGCTGTTCAGCATTCTTATAGCTGTAACGCGCCAACAGCCGGCCGGTCAAATCTATATCGTCCTCCAAGCTACAGGCATCCAGCTGCTTATCCGAAGAGACATAGCTGGTCGCGGGCAGCTTCCAGATGGCTAAAGCACGCTGAACCAGCAGCCGGCTGCGCTGTTCCAGCTCAGAAAGGCCCCAATCTTCCTGTTGGGCAATCCATGTGTTCATACGCAAACCGCTGTCTCTGAAGCCGTCGGGCATATCGCGTTTCTCCGCGAAGGACGCATTGCTGTATTTTGAATTATACCCTGTCAGGGTCAAATTCGCCAGGCGGTGCAGCCACGTCTCATGGATATGCTCGGCATCAGGGCCAAGGGCTTTTGACCATGCAGGAGTAAGATGCTGCGGCATAATATGTTCAATGGAATAAACGCCCTCGTCACAGTGACGATATATATCCTTATCCTCAATGGTACCATGATTTTCAAGGCGCTCCAGAATGTACACCTTGTTTTTGCTATTCATTTTGTAGATTGGCCGCTCCACCAAAGCTTTCGAGAATTCATCATCCGTTGGGAACCTGGCGCGCTCTCCCTTGGCGAGTAGCGCATACTTGAATTTATCCACATAATCATCCGTTGTACCATCATACCGAATGATTTCCTTATACAGCATCAGAAAAATTTTGTTAAGCGTATTGGTCGGTAAATCGCATATTGTCCGGCGAAAAAGATAGCTTTCCGTAGTCGTAAAAATCTCCCGTACATCAGAAAGACTCAATATGCCGCTGGCCTGCAGGCGCAGGATCTCCAGGAAAAACGGACGAGTGACCGTCGTTTCCAATCGATTGAGGCGCTCAATACAGGCATTGAGCTGTTTATCTGGGGTCTTACCCTTCAATAAGGTTTCATACCAGCGGGCATAGGAAAGCAGCTCTTTGAGCAACGGCTCTGTGCCCAGGCCCGTATCCCGCACATAAGCCTTAAATGTAGGATATACCTTGTCCATCGCTGGGATCAATTGCCGCTTGATGCTCAGATAATCGCGGATAAACGAGCTTACACTGTAACTGGTAAGTCTTTCAATACGCTCCCAATATTTCTCGTAGAACGCCTCCTGCTGCGGCGCCGGCAATCCCATTAAAATGAAATTGCGTATTTTATCCCCCTCGCTCAAAGCG
Organism: uncultured Eubacteriales bacterium; assembly: GCA_900542005.1. Taxonomy (GTDB): domain Bacteria; phylum Bacillota; class Clostridia; order Christensenellales; family UMGS416; genus Parachristensenella. Next base: position 83,859 of record UQLW01000003.1, on the reverse strand, counting down.
AGTCCTGTCGCATTCAAACTTTCAAAGATACGTTGCGGATCGTCGTCCTGGGTCAATTCTATGTTGATAATTTCCAATGCAAATAATGCTGTATACAGTTCGTCAATACTAATTTCTTCTTTTTGAATGCGGTTGTAGAAAAAAAGATAATTTGCTGTCAGGTTGGAATGTGTAGCCGGAACTTCGTCTACGTCAAAGAGGCGATCAAAAGCGGCACGGTCGCCCTTTACCGGTTTGAGTTTGACGCGTGTTTCCTTCGGCTGATGTTTATCCACCAGATAGTCTTCCATCAGCTCCTCTGCCATGGTTTTGTTCTGGGGGATGACTTTGCCCTGCCGGATCAAGTTATACATAGCAAGCATCAGCAGGGAAACCGTTGTCAGCCGCTGCTGTCCATCAATAACCAGGTATTCCGCATATCTTCCGTTGGGATGATAGGCAGATACAATGCTACCAAAAAAATGGCTGCTGCGGTGCATACGGGCTACATCGAGCAAATCCTGATAAAGCTGTTCACAGTTTTCACGCTTCCACTCATAATTGCGCTGATAAACAGGGATCACAAATCGTGTTTTCGACCCTTCCATATACTGAAGAAGCTTTGTATTTGACCCTCTCATGAACCGTTAACCTCATTCCCGTTTACTACGCTTCCATACCTCGCGCCCCTATTTAGCCATCCGGCAACATTTCCCGCTTGCCGTCAGAGGGGGAAAGCAGAAATAGCCTTTTAGGTATCGTTTTTCATGTTCGTATGGTTCATCATGGCGCAGGCACTTGTCATCCTCTCGACCAATTATCCAAGCCTCCCACTGTCATCTCCAGGCTATCATTGCGCCTACCGCCATCCTAGCGCAAGCTCATGATTTTTATCCCCATATAGCCTACCTTTATTATAGCATTAACCCTGTCAATGAAAAAGCATACTTTCTTATCATCATGACCGATTTGCCCACCCTTTCCAATATATTTTTCCATGCTTTCAGAGGGATAGAAAATCAACCTTCAACTTTTTTGAATGCGCAATAAAGCACCATAGCCTTGGAACAAAGCCATGGTGCTTGCAAGGATTACGCGGCAAACAAGCTGCCTTATGAAACCATACAATCGGGCTTGAGCATCTGCTTTAGCCTGGTGCTCTGTCTGGCCGCCATAATATTTTTCACCCTTAAACGGTCTTTTCCTCTACCTGCGGCTCCTGAATGCGGCAGATCACAAACATTGCCGCAACAAACAACAGCAGCGTGAAGACGAAGGGCAGGCGGCGGTCCATACTGGAGAGCCATCCGGCAAAATATCCAAAGGGAGAAGAGAGGGCGATCGTGGAGGCCATGATAAGGGCGTTCAAACGCGCCCGTTCCTCTGGAGCGATGTTTAGCTGAAGAAGCGCGTCTTTGCGGGGGTTCACCAGGGCGGCAGCCACAGCGGCCACAAATACATAGACAAGCACAAAGCCCAGACTATCCGCAGGGGAGAGGATCAGCACCAGCGCCGCCACCGCGTACAGCCCCAAACCAATCCATAGCGGAACGCGGAATTTCGTGGCGCTCATGCGGTGCTGAATCCCCACCATGAAGATTAGCATGACCGCAGCGTTCAAAATGGGAAACAGCGCCAGAAAGTTTTCGGAAAGCCCCAGCCGCTGCGTTACATACAGCCCGAAAAAGTTCGTGCTCACCATGTTGGTAACATATAAAATCACAGAAACCGCTATCGCTTTAAGCACGCTCCTGTTTTTTATGAGATTGGGGATCAGGTGGCGGTATTCTCCAAGCATGTGGAGAATGGAGACCCCCTTTGTCTCCGCCCGGCGGATTTTGCCCTGCTTTGTCTCATGGCAAAACTTGAAAGTAATGATTGTTTTTATAAGCATCGTCAACGCAAAAAGGAAATAGAGCACCCGCACCACCGGAACGATTGAATACGCGCTGACAAACAAGCCGGAAAGCGGAGCAAAAAAGATAGCCACCAACCCTCCGATATTCGCCCAAGTATAGATCCCCACCAGGTCCTTGGGACGGGCATCCTCAATAAGCAGGCAATACCATGCCGTCTGGTTGATCTGCTCAAAACAGTTGAGGATTGCAGCCGCCAAAAACAGCCAGAAATTATTGGAAACAGCCCATACCAAACAAGCCAGCGACCAACCGAAAAAATCCCCCATCATGGTGGTAAATTTCCGTCCCACCTTGTCCGTCAAAATACCGCCAAAAAAGGAAAATAGCACCTGAATCACCATCGTAACGGAGAGAATCAGTCCAATCTGTACATCCGTGACGCCCTGCGTATACATATAAAGCGTTGCAAAGGGCGCGATAAGGTTATATGGGATTCCCCAAAGCGGTTCAATCAGCACAAGCGTTCGTGGATTCCCCCCATTGGCAGCCAGCACCTGAAGAAGGGGATGCTCTTTCAAGCTTCGTATTTTGGCTTTCAAATTCATCTATCCTATCCCGGCTTTCTCTAATTTCCCGCTTATTGTATTATACTTTTACACAAATGGGAAGCGCTTGGACGCAATATTTCTCGCCTTTTGTCAATCCATAAGCCGCCGCATACGCGAATCCGACCTGTACAGGCCTCGTAAGCCACTATAGGCGAGGGGTGTAAGATTGGACAAATAACCTATTTAGCTGTTGAGAGCAAAAAAATAAGTCGGAACAAAGTTCACTTTGTTCCGACTTGTAATGTTAGCAGCAAACGGAGTCAAAATAAGTGTGTTTGTACTTAAAGTTTCTAAGAACAATATGATATTTTCATTCCCGCTTCACGTGTGCTAAACGTTAATGTCAAGTTTCGTCGAGACTTGATTACTCTTTAATTCTGTAATGACGTTTGGCAGGCCACTATTAACTAAAGAAGGATATTTTTTCTACCCATAGCTAAAGCTTTTTAGAACTACCAGTATTACGGGCGGTTTTCTTTTTATAAAATAAAAGGATGCAGCAGAAGTTGCAGCATCCTCTCAGTTTATAAGCAGAAGAGATTTATATCATTAGTTAATCTAGTTTAAAGTTATAAACACTAATTAAAGTAATTGATAGAAGCTTTGCATCTTGTGCAGGTAGCTCCGGGAGTACCCCAATGTCGTTGCAGATATGCTGTTCCACAACTACTGCACTTCGTGCTATGACACCATCCATTAGCGGTTCCAGAGACTTGAGTATAATAGTCTCCTGTAGTTCCTCCGCAGCGTGGACAGGTCAAGGGATAGTCGTTAAGACCTCTGGCTGCTGCCACTACCGGTATAGATAGCAAGATTGAAACCAAGAGAACAGCGCCTATGTTTTTTAAAAGCTTTAGTTTCATGTTCAACTTCTCCCCTCTCTCTTCTGCTTATTTTTGTATATTATTATATTATATATTTTTTGCAGAATATAATATATAGGATTTTTACTATTTTAAATCATTATTATACATAATTTATCTGTTTTTATCGAATATTGTCTATTTTTATTTAATAATGTTAATTTTTCCTATTAATTACCTATACATGATATAATAATGCAAACCATTACAAAAGGAGGATAAGGCTATGTTTCGGACTTGGTGTTCATTGTTGCTATGCATCTGTGTCGCGCTGGCGGGTACGTCCTGCCAGCAACAGCCTCCAGGAGGGGGAAACGCCGCGCCCCAGGGGGCCGCTGCGCCGGAGCAAGCAGCGCCCACCTGGAAGCAGCACACCGACCCAGTGACGCTGACTTTTTCGGGAAGCGATACGTTTATTTCCGATCCTAAATGGGCGGAGGATCCCATCTCCCGTATGGTTTCTGACCTGACAGGCGTCATGCTGGTACCTGAAAAGGGCATCGAACACCTTTCTCTTTCGCAGGACGGAAGTCTCTTCTCCGTTATGGCCGCCGCCAACGACTTTTCCGACCTGGTCTTTTTCAGCGACGAATTCAGCATCGTATCCATGTCCGACGCTTCCTATGCCTGCGCCCTGGACGAGTTGGCTGAGGCCCATTGCCCCGATTTCTGGGATGGCGTCGACCCGCTGGAGAAGCTTAATAACGAATCCAGCGACGGCCATGTGTATACCCTTCGCAAGGGATACTATGACCAAGCGGTATATGCCGATCCGCGCATCCCCATCGACGTCCCCCGGCTCATGATCCTGCGGCAGGATCTGCTGGAGCAGCTGGGGCGGGCGGCCCCCACTTCGGTGGAGGAATTGGAGTCGTTGCTCTATCTGGTAAAGCAGCGGGGCCAGGACTTGGGCATATCCTATCCGCTGCGCCAGATCAATGCCGTGGAGTCTCCGATTGCCGACTGGATGGGTGTCCGGCAGTTTCTCTACTGGGATCAGCAGACGCGCTCTGTGCGCACACCCCTGCGCGACCCTCAGTGGCTCCCCTACCTGCAGCTGATGAATAAATGGTACCGGGACGGCGTGCTGGCCCTGCCGGAGGATGAGATTATGCGCCGCCCCGACAACCACGATCCCTATGTCGTTGGCGACTATTTGGTGGATACCCAGCCCCTTTCCTTCGCTACCGCCTCCACCAGCATGTCGGTCAACACCGCATGGTATGCTTTACGGGAAAACGCCAACGATCAGGCGGAACCCTTCCCCTATCTGATCCTGGAGGAACCCCTAACCTATAAGGGTGAGATCCGGTTTCAGGCTGCCGACCACGCCATCAATCCCCAGATGCAGTCAAACCAAGCTCGCGGGGGTCTATTCATCGCCAAAAGCTGCCTCCACCAGGACCGTGCGATTCTCTTTATGCAGTTTTTGCGCAGCGATGAAGGGGCAAAGCTGACCCATTGGGGCATTGAGGGCGTCCACTACGATTATGACGAGGAGACGGGCCTGAGCATCCGGCCGGAATACCTGTATACTCAGGAAGACTGTTCCATGAATGACCTGAGCAAGGTGTGGGATTTCTCGCGGCAGGAAGGCCTTCAGTATTGGACCTTTATGGATCAACCCTGGGTGACCGGCATGCTGGCCGCCTCCCCTCAGGGCTGCTATACCAACCAGGATACTCTGGCAGCCCGGCAGATGCTTATCCAAACAGGCGTGAACTATAAGGCCTATGCGGCGAAAAATAAGAACCCGGTCTTCAGCTTCGCTGAACCCGATGTGGGCAGCGCCGACTATGAGGCCTATCAGGCGATTAAGGACTACTGGTATCAGGCCATGTGGGAGATTGTGCGGTCAGCTTCAGCCCAGGAAGCGGCGTCCCGCTGGGAGGCTATGCTGGAGCAGCTATCCTCCATGGGGATCGATGCCCTTGAACAGGGTATGACCGTGCGCTTCACCGAGGCGCTTGCCCGCTATCATGAGGCCGGATACTTTACGGATATCCAGCCATAGCCGCCTACAGAGCAAAAAAGAAGGGCCTCCGATGAATTCGGAGGCCCTTCGTATCAGGTTAATTCAGGGCCTTGACCAGCATCCGGTAGGCCCGCTGTGCGGCGATCGCTCCATCCGTTCCTTCCCCTGCGCTGCAAAGGCAGCGGCAATAGCCCATCAGCGCGGAAAGAAAGACCTGTGCGGTATAGCCCGGTTCCTGGCGGGTGATCACGCCTTCCTCCACGCCGGTTTCAGCCAGCTCAAGGACGATCCGCTCCACCTCCCGTATGGTGGCGTGGATATGCTCCATGCCCTGCCGCAAAAAGGGGGCCGCCTGCCCGCCGTCCAGGCCCATCAGGATCAGGTGGATCTGCGAGTCCTTCCGGCCCGCCTCTATGCGGATGAACTCCAACGCTGCGCGGCATTTGTCCTCAAAGCCGGTCTGCCGCTCCATGCCCGCCTGGATCTGCGCCAGGTGCTGATCGATGAGGTAAAACACCGTCCGGGCGATGATCTCATCCTTGGTGGAAAAATAGTTGTACAGCGTTCCCTTGCCAATCCCCGCCGCCTGGGCAATTTCGCTGGCTGTCACCTGGGAAAGGTTGACATCCTGGCGGATCAGCTTGCACACGCCTTCGTAGATGGCGATCTCCTTCTCTGAATCGCTTCGGTTCATATCGTTCACTTCGCTTCCTCAAGCTCCACATTCCGCATGGGCCTGCGCTGGAAAATATCATACAACGACGGCACCACAAAGAGCGTCATCAGGGTGGCATAGGTCAGGCCTCCGATCATGACCACTGCCATGGGCTGCAGCATTTCCGCCCCGGAGCCCATCCCCAGGGCCAGCGTAACCAGCGCAAGCACAGTGGTCAGCGTCGTCATCAGGATGGGCCGCAGGCGCGTTTTGCCTGCTTCCAGCAGCGCGTCCCGCTTCTCCATGCCGCCCTGGCGCAGCTGGTTAACATAGTCCACAAATACGATGCCGTTGTTGACAATGACGCCTGAGAGCATCAGGAAGCCCAGCATAGCGATCATGGAAATCTCCATCCGCGCCGCCCACAGGGCCAGCAAGCCGCCGGTAAAGGCCAGGGGGATGGTAAAGATGACGATAAAGGGCGACATCCAGCTCTGGAACTGGGCCACCATAATCAGGTAAATCAACGCCACTGCCAGCAGAATCATGGTGACAAGGTCGCGCAGCGTATTGTTGATGGTTTCATTCTCGCCGCTCAGCCGGATATCGTAGCCTGCCGGCGTTTCATAGGCGGCCAGCCTCTTCTCAAACTCCCGGCTGACCAGGCCGATATTGTGGGCATCGTCAATCTGACAGGAAACCGTCAGCGTCCGTACCTGGTTATCATGACGGATGGCGGAAAAGCCCTCCGCTTCATAGACCTGCGCCACATCGCTCAGCCGCAGCGTTTTCTCCTGGCCAGCGCTATCCGTGACCGTCCATGTATAGGCCGCCAGGTTCTCCCGCGTCAGGCCGCTGTTTTCCACCACGATCACCGGCATGCTCTCGTTGCTCAGCGTCACGTTGGTCGCGGTGTTTTCTTCCTGAAGCGCCGCCGCTACCTGCTGATAGACCTGCGCCACTGTCAGGTTTCGCTCCATGGCCTTATTCTTATCGACCACAACGCGGATCTCCTGGGCGCCGCTCTCCAGGCCGTCGTCAATCTGGGTCGTGCCCTCCGTCTGCCGCAGCAGCTCCGCCATATCCTCCGCCAGCGTCCGCAGCGTATCCAGATCGTCCCCCTCAATCACGACGTCCATACCGGAGCCGCCCAGCGCCGACAAATCCATGCTGCTGCCGGAAAGCGTCAGCGTGCAGTCCAGATCGCCGGTCTTTTCCTCGATGGCCTTAACCGCCTCGTCGGAGGACATCTGCCGGTCTTGCTTGAGGATAATATAATAGGAAACGCTGTCGGCTGAGCCTGAGAGCATCATACCGGAGCCTTCCATTGCGCCCACGGTTTCCACATCGGGCACCTCCAGGATCCGATCGATCACTTCAGCGCTCATATCGCGGCGCTGCTGAGTCGTCGATCCCTCCGGCATTTCCAACGTTGCGGAGAGCTGATCCGAATCGGCCTCCGGCATAAAGGCCGTACCCATCGATACTGCTGCCGCAGCCGACACGCCCAGCAGCGCCAGGGCCAGCATCAGAATCACAGCCTTGTGCCGCAGGGCCCAGTCCAGCCCCCTTCCATAGCCCCGGGTAACGCTGTCAAAGATTCTGTGCTGCTTCTCCTTGGCGTTCTTAAGCATGGTCGAGGCCAGCGCCGGTACCAAGGTCAAAGCGATAATCAGGCTCGCGATCAGCGAATAGGCGATGGTCAGCCCCATGTCAGTAAAGAGCTGACGGGTGATCCCCTCAGTAAACACGATGGGCAGGAATACGCAGATGGTTGTCAGCGTCGAGGAGATGATCGCGCCGGCCACCTGCCCCGCTCCCTTTACCGCCGCCTGAGCCGCCGGCATCCCCTCGGAACGCAGCCGGTAGATATTTTCAATGACTACAATGGAGTTATCCACCAGCATACCCACGCCCAGGGCCAGGCCCGCCAGCGAAATGATGTTCAGCGTCACGCCGGAAAAGTACATCATCACCACGGCAAACAGCAGGCTCATGGGAATGGACAGCGCAATAATGAGGGTGGGGCGGCCGCTCCGCAGGAAAATCAGCAGCACCACAACCGCCAGGATGCCGCCCATCACCAGATTTTCCAGCACCGAATCGATAATCATATCGATATAGACGCCCTGATCCTGCAGGGCCACCAGGCGCAGCCCTTCCACCTCGCCCTCCAGCCGGTCCATCGCATCATGAATGGCGTGGGTCACGTCCGTGGTCGCCGCGGTGCTCTGCTTCTGGAAGGACAGCAGTACGCCGTCGTTGCCGTTAATCTTGGCATAGAGCTCGTCGGCGTTGTCCGTCACCATCACATCGGCTACATCCTCCAGGTACACGGTCCCGATATCCCCCGCCTCCACGGTGAACAGCATCTGGCCCTTCATTTCCTCCACGCCGCTATACTGGTCGCCAACCTTAACGGCAAACTGCTCCTCTCCCTCGGAAAGATAGCCGGCCGGCATGGAGAAATTCTGCGCGGTAAGGATGCCGCCGATCATATCGGCGGTTACAACCCCGGAAATATTCGCCTTCTCCAGCGCCTCATCCCGGGCCTGCTCGAAGGCTTCCCGCTGGGCATCCAGCTCCTTGCGCCCTGAAGCCAGCTTGCTGCGCGCGCTCTTGAGCTGGCTGGATACCTCGCTTTCAGCAGCCGCCAGCTGCGACTGGGCAGACTGAGCCTCGGTCAGCTTCCCGCCCAGCTCGGATACCGTGGCCTCCAGCGTAGCGATTTGCCCGTCCATGGCCTCCAGCGCGCCTTCCGCCTCGGCAAGCTGCTGGCGCAGGGGCCCAAGCGCCGCCTGGAGCTGAGCCAGCTGCTGCGCTTGCTCTTCGGTCACCTCCTCCGTCTTTGCCTCCAGCTCAGCAATCTGCTGTTCCATGGGCCCGATTTGCGCCCGCAGCGCCTCTGCGCCCTGCGCCAGCGTTTCCCGCTGGGGCGCCAGCGCTTCCAGCCCGCTCTGGGCCTGGGCCAGCGCGTCATCCAGCTGCTGTACGCCCTGGGCAAGCTGCTCCTTCTGGCTTTCAAACTGCTTCTCTTGCTGATTGATCTGACCATAGCCGGATTCGATAGAGGCTTCCGCCTCGTCCAGCTTTTCCTCCGCTTCGGCCAGCTCGCTATCCACCGCGGCCAGGATGCGCTTGTTCAGCGCGTCAATCTTATCCTGGCTGATGGACACCTGAACCGACTGCTCCAAAAGGCCGGAGCCCGTCACCGAAGCCACGCCGTCCACCCGCTCCAGGGCGGGAATCACCTTATCGGCGATGAGCGCGCAGGCCTGCTGGAAATCTACCCCCTCGATGTCTGCGCTGGCCACCATGACCGGCAGCATATCGGGGTTCATCTTCATCATGGTCGGCGTGCTGACGCCGTCATCCAGCTGGGCCTTCACCAGGTCAATGCTGCCGGAAAGCTCGATCATCGCTGAATCCATATTGGTTCCTTGGTTAAATTCCAGGATCACCAGGCTCATATTCTCTTGAGATATGCTGGTAATATTGGATAGCCCGCTGGCTGTGGACAGGCCCTGCTCCAGCGGCTTGGTTACCGCTGTCTCAACCTTTTCCGGCGTCGCGCCCGGATACGTCGTCATGACGACCACATAGGGCAGGTCCATCTCCGGCAGCAGGTCGGTGCTCATGCTGGTAAAGGCAATCACACCGAGCAAAACCACCGCCAGGGTCGCCACAATGATGGTCAGCGGCTTTTTTACGGAATATCTTGGCATCGTGTCCTCCATCGCACAATATACTTGGACCGGCCGCCACGGATGTGACTGACCAGTCAGTCACCCTGCATTATAGCAGTCCCTTCCATACTGTCAAGGGCGAATGCCCATCCTATACAAAATTGCGCTTGTCGGTGGGATAGCCGGCGATATTGACTTTCTTCTGTTGTGTTACCGGTTCATGCATGATATGATGGGATACAATATATTTCGTAATTTAATCAATAGAACATGGAGTATGCAATGACAGCACCGGCTCAACGAAAAAGCGTGGCGATCAGCGGCAAAATCCAGGCGGTGGCTTTCTCCGTTCTGTTTGTCCTGATTATTATGGTTATGCTGTGGAATACATCGACCCTTGACCGGGTACTGAAACGCAGCACCGAAGCCTATGTGCAGGACGTGACCTATCAACTAACCAGCGATATTGCTTCCCGCCTGCATACCAATCTGGTGACGCTGCAGCAGCTGTCCGATTCGATCCCCCGCCTTGCCAGCGCCGCGATGACCGAGGATTTTCTGCAGCGCAAGGCGGAAATCGTGGGCTTTGACGCCCTGGTGGTGCTCAATCGCCAGGGAGACGCCATCCCTGGCTCCTTTGACATCCAGGCTTATGGCGGCCTGTCCGCCCTTGACGCCTCCTTTCAGGGAGAAACCGCCGTGGCCTATGCGGACGGGCAAAGCCTGCTGTTTTCTGCGCCCATCCCCGTGGACGGCGCAATTGATCAGATTCTGGTTGGGGTTCGCGGGAAGGAAAACATGCAGCGGCTGATCCAGCCCATCAGCTTCGACGGCCATGGTATGTCCTGCATCGTCAACAGCGCCGGGGAGGTGGTCATCTCCCCCACAGACCTGAAGCCCTTTCTGCAGCTGGACGATCTATTTCAGGCTGAAATCAGCGAGCAGACCTTTGGCGACCTGTATCAGATGAATCAGGATCTGTCTGCCGGGCGTGACGGCGCCTTCCTTTTTACGGCGATCGACCGCTCTCAGCTTGTCATGAGCTATCAGCCGCTGGGCGTTGAGGACTGGAGCCTGCTGACCCTTGTGCCTGCCGACCTTATCTCCGCGGAAGCCAGCCAGTATGTCCTTCGCAGCTTTTTTATCGTAGGCGGTATCACCGTGATCTTTATCGTCCTTTTTGCCGCCGTGGTCGCCTCCTACCGCAGGAACCGCAGAAGCCTGGAGAAAATCGCTTTTACCGATCCGCTCACCGGCGGGATGAACGACGCGGCCTTCCAGTTGGCCTATGAAAATCTCGTTCAGGGTGATAAGCCGATGCAATATAGCGTTGTCATGCTGAACGTGCGCGGCTTTAAGCTGGTGAACGCAAACTATGGCATTGAGACAGGGAGCGAAACACTCCGGCGTATTGACGCCGTGCTCAGGACCCACCTCCAGCCCCGGGAGCTACTGGCGCGGTGCGAGGCAGACCACTTTTTCCTTTGCCTTAGGGAGCATGAGACGCAGGCCATTACCCAGCGCCTTGCGCTGATGGCAAAGCAGATCATCGAAGCCACCGAGGAAATCTTTACGCCGTATACGCTATCCCTTGGATGGGGCGCATGCCTGATCGACGATCCCGCGCTGCACGTCACGATCCTGCAGGATCGGGCCCGCGCCGCCTGCCAGCATCCGGCCGCCGAGGGCGGCGCCTGCGTCTTTTTCAGCGATGCGCTGCTTCAGCAGCTGCGCCGTGAGCAGGAGCTCGACGCGCTTTTCCCATCGTCCCTGGAAAACGGCGATTTCCATCTTTTCCTTCAGCCAAAGGTCCGCCTGGCCGATGACAGGGTAGCCGGCGCAGAAGCCCTTGTCCGTTGGATGCATCCTGAGCTCGGCCCCATTTCGCCCGGGGAATTCATCCCGTTTTTCGAGAAAAGCGGCAAGATATGCCAGCTGGATCTCTATATCTTTGAAAAGGCCTGTCAGGCGCTGGCCGCTTGGATGGAGCGCGGGGTAACGCCTGTGCCCATCTCCGTGAACCTGTCCAGGGCCCACTTTCGCAAGAGCGACTTTCTCCGCGCCTTCCATGATATCAAGCAGCGCTACCACATTCCCGACGGGATGATCGAGCTGGAGCTGACGGAATCCATCTTTTTTACCTCCAAACAGATTGCCCATGTCAAGCAGGTCATCGAAAAGATGCATGCCTACGGCTTTCTCTGCTCGCTGGATGATTTTGGCGTCGGCTACTCGTCGCTGGGCCTGCTCAAGGAGTTCGACGTGGATACCATCAAGCTTGACCGTCAGTTCTTCGGCAATATCGCCCATGAAAAGGCGCAGAAAATCATTGCCAGCTTTATCGAGCTGGCCGGCAAGCTCAAGATTCACGTCGTCGCAGAGGGCATCGAAACCGATGAGCAGCTGGACTTTCTTCGTAGTATCGGCTGTGAGATGGTGCAGGGCTTTATCTATTCCAAGCCCCTTCCGGCCGGGGAGTTCGACGGCTGGCGGCTCCAGAAGGATGCCGGCGGCCAGACAAAGCGATAAGAAAAAGCCTTCCGGGGCTCACCCCGGAAGGCTTTTTTGTTTTCCGGCTACAGCGTCCAGGCTTCCATCCCCTTTTCCTTTGCCGGGGTCAGGCCCAGGTTTCGGTAAAAGGCCGCCAGGCGCGGCTCATCATCGGCCAAAAGCAGCTTCTGCCGCACAGCCGGGTACATGGCGCACAGCTCTTTCACCAGGGCGCTTCCAATTCCATGGCCCTGGTAATCGGGATGCACCAGCACATCCTGGATAAAAAGCACGCTTTCCCCATCGCCCACCGCCCTGGCCAGCCCCACCAGCCGTTCCTCGTCCTCCCATGCGGTGACGACGGCCAGCGACTGCGCAACGGCCCGGGTCAGCGACGCCTCATCCTGCGTATAGGCGCTCCAGCCCACTGCCTCATAAAGCGCCGCCAGCTTGCTTGTTTTGGGGTATACATCCCGCTCGATCTGAACTGCCATAATGCCCTTTCCCCCTTTATGCCGCCGCGTCTTCCCGGGTCAGCACCCGGATCCAGCGGTAGCGGTTTACCTTCACCACAGCCACAAAGCACTTAAGGATCTGATCGCTCTTAAGGCATACAAAGGTCACCCACAGCGGCGCATGGAACACGAAGGCCGATAAAAAGGCCGACGGCAGCACGATAAGCCACTGATGGATCAGATCGTTAACAAGGACAAAGCGGGTATCTCCGCCGCCTGTCACGATCCCGGTGAGGCAGGCCACCTGATAGGAGGTGCCCACCACCGTGATGGACAGCACGCCGATAAACTGCACCGCCAGCGCATGGGTCTGCGGGGTAATGGAATAAAAGCCCAGGATAAAATCCTTGCAGAGCCAAAGCACACATCCTGTCAATACACCAATGATGATATAGATGATCTGCAGCGTTTTGGAATACGCCTTAACACGGGCGATATCCCCCTCGCCCACCGTTTTGCCAATCACCACGCCGGAGGCGCTGGCTGCGCCATAGGACAGCACCGAAACCACCTGGAAGATGGTGGTGGCGATGGAATTGGCGGCGATGGTATCCGATCCAAGCCGGCCCAGGATCGCCGTCTGCACAGCCATGGCGATCCCCCATATGCTGTTGGACAGGATCAAGGGCAGGCCCACCCGAATATAGTCCTTGAACAGCCCGCCGTCCAGGTGCAGCATGCTGCCCGCCCGCCAGCGGATCTTCTGATCCACGCAAAAGGTAAAGATCACCACGATCACGAATTCCACGATACGGGAGATCAGCGTGGCCAGCGCGGCGCCCTCCACGCCCATTTCCGGCAGGCCCATCCGTCCGTAAATCAGGCCATAGTTGAGGGCGATATTGACCACCAGGGCCGTCAGCGTTACAACAAAGCCGATTTTCACCGTCTCCACCGAGCGCAGCGCCGAAAGCAGGATATTGGTAATGGCAAAAAGCACATAGGAAAAGCAGATAATGACAAGATACTTGGCCCCTTCGGCAATCACCGCCGGCTCGTTGGTCAGAATGCTCAGCGTTTGGTTGGGGAAAATCAAGACCACCAGCATCATGACAAAGCTGGCGGCAATGGCCAGCACCATGCCGATGGAGGTGACGCGGCGGATGGGCTCCACCTGCTTTCTCCCCCAGTATTGGGCGCCCAGCACCACGATGCCGTTGCCGATCCCCATGACGATCATCTGTAAAAGGAACTGGATCTGGTTCACCATCGCCACGCCGGACAGCGCGTCCTGGCTGTAGCCGCCGATCATCACGTTATCCGCCAGGTTGACGGCGAAGCTAATCAGGTTCTGCAGGGCGATGACCGCCGTCATGGAAAAAAAGCTCCGGTAAAAATGCTTGTCCCGTACAAACAGTTTCATCTATTGACTCCTCTCGCTGGCAATCTTCAGGCGGTTCCCTTCCTCCAGCAGGGCGTGAAGCCCTGCCTCGTCCCCGGCGGCCAAGGCCTCCCGGTACTCGGTCAGCGCATGAATCAGATGGTCGAGCTCCTCGCCCAGGGCCGGCGCGTTGGCCAGGAAAAGCTCGGTCCACATCCCTGCGTTCATCCGCGCCACCCTCGTCATATCCTGAAAGGAGCCGGCGGAAAAGCCGCTTCTGTCCTGCAGCATGGGGCTTTTTACAAAGGCGCTGGACACCACATGGGCCAGCTGGGATGAAAAGGCGATCACCCGGTCATGATGCTGCGGCGTGGTGCGCACCACCTGCCCGAAGCCAACCGCCCGGGCCAGATGCTCCAGCACCCGCTCCGCCTCGGGGTCTGTCCCCTCCACCGGCGTCATGATAAAGCTCGCGCCCTGAAAAAGGTCGGCCTGGGCATAGGCAAAGCCGGAAAATTCCCGCCCTGCCATGGGGTGGCAGCCCACATACCGCACGCCGGCCGCCTGAAGCACAGGATGCGCGGCCTCCACAACGGCCGACTTGACGCCGCATACATCGGCGACCAGGGCGCCGGGCCTAAAGCTGCCGGCATGGCCCGTCAAGAAATGGATCGTATCCCTCGGATGCAGGCATACCAGGGTAACGTCCGCCGCGCCCAGATCCTCCAGACTGGCGCCGCGCGCCAGCGTCCCTTCCTCCAGCGCAGCCTGCACGGCCAGCGAATCCCGATCCAATCCCCATATCTCATGCCCCGTGCATTGCGCCAGTGCCTTGGCCAGCGAGCCGCCAATCAGCCCAAGCCCTACCACCAAAATGGTCATCCTCTTCCTCCTTCTCTCCTCCATAGGGTTTTACAAAAGCCGCGCCTGTGCGCCAGGCATAAAAACAAGCTGCTTAACCGCAGCTGTAGTCAAGAAGCTCCCGCTGGTTTTCAGCCCGCCCGAGCGGGCCCAGCCAAGCGCTATTTTGAATATTATACACCCCGCATCTACCGGTGG
The DNA here is from genome assembly GCA_900542005.1 of uncultured Eubacteriales bacterium. Lineage (GTDB taxonomy): Bacteria > Bacillota > Clostridia > Christensenellales > UMGS416 > Parachristensenella. The sequence continues at coordinate 68,849 of UQLW01000003.1, read as the reverse complement.
CAATGATAAATAATACGCGCGCACGCCGCCTGAATATGGTAGAATAGGGATATGCTTTGCCTCTTTAAGCGCCCGTCGGCAAAGCGTCTACTCAACGCTGAGGAGGTCATACCATGGACAAGCGAGTTGAACTTCATCCCATCTTTGACCGATGTGCGCTGTATTACGACCATTTTCTTCACGAATGTGGATCGTTGGGCGATGAATTAGGCCGGGACTGCGTCGTACACGCCCAAATCGGCGGATGGATGCGCCCCTATGCCGGCGACGGCAGCCGCAACGAGGACTGGTACGGCTGGCACGCCCGGGTGCTGGCCCCCTTCTCCGGCGTGGTAACCCGCATCATCCATAATCCGGTCACCAATCAGCCGGGCCATTCGGGCCACGGGCCGGCTTCCTGCCTATTCTTCACCCGCGCTGATGGCTTAAACGTCGTCTATGCCCATGTGGACAACCCCTGCGTGCAGGAGGGCTGCGCTGTGGAGCCGGGCCAGCCGGTGGCCCTGGTGGGCAACAATGGCGAATCGCAAATGCCCCATATCCACATTGGCGCCTGGATGGATAAGCAGCCGCTGGCCATCTGCTTCGATCCCGCGGCCATGGAGGCGTTGGTCCGCCGGGTGGGGACCGCCTGGTGGCTGCGTGGGGAGGGAAAGCCCGAATGATAGTCCCAGCCGGGCAGCTTTCGCAGGCGGCCGGGGCCATCAACCGGCTTGGCGCTTTCTGCGGCCGCCGCGACCTGCCAGCCCTGACGCCCGCTGCCCTGGAGGCATTTCTGGGCCGCCCGCAGGCTGACGTCATGGTGCTTTTCGGCGGCAGTATCCTGGCCGGCGGCGACCTTTTCGCCTCCGGCATGCGCCTGGGGCTCGCCCGCCGCTATGTCATCGTCGGCGGAGCGGGCCATACCACCGGGGCCCTGCGGGAGCAAATCGGCCGCGCCTGCCCGGGCATGAAGACCGCCGGGCTCGCCGAAGCCGATCTCTTTGCCGGTTATCTTTGGCATCGCTACGGCCTCAGGGCAGATGCCTTGGAGCGTGAATCCACCAACTGCGGCAACAACATCACCTATCTCTTACGGCTGCTGGCCGCGCAGGGCCTGCCCTTTAGCCGCGTGATTCTGATCCAGGACGCAACCATGCAGGCCCGGATGGACGCCGGCTTCCGCCGTCACGCTCCGCCGGGCTGCATACCGGTCAATTTCGCCGCTTATGCCGCCCATGTCGTTGTTCAGGGCGGTCAGCTGGCCTATGAAACCGAGATTCCGGGGATGTGGACGCTGGAGCGGTATCTATCGCTGCTGCTGGGCGAGATTCCCCGCTTGACCGACGATGCGCAGGGCTACGGCCCCCTGGGCAAAGGATATATCGCCCATGTGGATATTCCTGCCGGGGTATCCGCCGCCCATGCCCAGCTGTGCCGCATCTTTCCCGGCCTTGTCCGCCAGGCCGACCCCCGCTTTGCCTCAAAGGAATAAGCATCCATTCGACTTGTATGAGGAGTTGCCCATGAGTATCATTACCGTTGTCGGCGCCGGGCAAATGGGCTCGGCCATCGCCATACCTGCCGCGGAGAACGGCCACACGCTCCGCCTGGTCGGTACGCCGCTTGACCGCGAAATCATTGACCATGCCCGGAAAACGGGCTATCACCTGAACCTGAAGCGGCAGCTGCATCCCAGCTTTACCTATTACCAGATCGAGCAGCTGGATGAAGCGCTGCAGGGCGCCGATCTTCTCATCGGCGGGGTCAGCAGCTTCGGGGTAGACTGGTTTGTGGAACATATTCTGACCCGCATCCCCGAATCGCTGCCGGTCCTCTCCATCACCAAGGGATTATGGAACGACCCCGACGGTACGCTGATCGACTATCCCGCCTACTATGCCCGGAAGCTGGCGGCGCTGGCGCCGGGACGCAGCCTCAGCCTGAACGCTGTAGGCGGGCCCTGCACCAGCTATGAGCTGGCCGACCGCGACCCCACCGAGGTATGCTTCTGCGGCCGGGACCCGCAGCTGCTGCGCTGGATGCGCGGGCTTTTCCAGCGGGATTATTACCATATCAGCCTTTCCACCGACGTGACCGGCGTGGAGTGCGCCGTGGCGCTGAAGAACGCTTATGCCCTGGGCGTCACCCTGGCCGTGGGCCTGGCCGAGCGGCGCGAGGGAAAGGAAGGCGTGCTCCATTATAATTCCCAGGCCGCGCTGTTTGGCCAGAGCATCCGGGAGATGCGCCGGCTGATCGCGCTGGTCGGCGGGCAGGATGACAACATCGTGTATGGCGCCGGCGACCTCTATGTCACCATCTACGGCGGCCGTACGCGCCGCATCGGCACGCTGCTGGGGCGCGGCCTGTCCTTCCAGGAGGCCATGGCTCAGCTCAAGGGGGTAACGCTGGAATCCATCGTCATCGCCGCGCGTGCCGCCACCGCCGTGCAGGCCCTCATCGCCCGGGGCGTCCTGCGGGCCGAGGATTTCCCGCTCTTGAACCATATCAATGAAATCATCACCCTGGGTAAGCCGGTGGACATCCCCTGGGCTGCCTTCACCACGGAGTCCTTCCTGGAGGACCGCCAATGAACCGCGCGGACCGCAACCGCCAGATGCTGGAATTCTTTGCCCAAAGGGCGGCGGGCTATGACGCCGTCCATCTCCCGATGATGGACAATAAGCGCGCCATCACCCAGGCGCTGCAGGGTTCCCCCCAACGTATTTTGGATCTTGGCGTCGGGACGGGGCTGGAGCTGATCCCGCTTTTTGAGCGGTTTCCTGAAGCCCATGTTACCGGGATCGACCTGGCCCAGCCCATGCTGGAGGAGCTGAAAAAGCGCGGATTTGCCAGCCGCGTTACCGCGCAGTGCGGCGATTTTTTTGAGGTTCCCTTTGGCGAAGGCTATGACGCCGCCATCTCCTCCGCCGCGCTCCATCATTTTTCCGAGGCGGACAAGGCGCTGCTTTACGCAAAGGTTTTCTGCGCCCTGCAGCCCGGCGGCCAGTGGATCAATGCCGACCGCTTTGCCGCCACCCAGCAGGAGCAGGACGAGGCCTTTGGCGCCTATGCCCTCAACCCCGCCGCCTATCCTCATATGGATACGCCGCTGACCCCCGAGAATGAGCGCCGGCTGCTGCTTGACGCCGGCTTCCAGAAGGTTGATACAATACCGCTGAAGGATCCGCGCTACCGGCTGATGACGGCCGTTAAGCCGCGTTGACCCTAACCCACCAAAAAAGAAAAGGAAAAAACGTCATGTCGCTGGAAAAAGCGCGGGCCCATCTGGCCCGCTTCGGAATGGATCACAGGATTCTCGAATTCGATACCTCATCGGCCACGGTCGAGCTGGCGGCTCAGGCCGTCGGCTGCGCCCCCGCGCGGATCGCAAAGACCCTTTCCTTTCTTGTCGATGACCATTGCGTGCTGATTGTAGCCGCCGGCGATGCGCGCATCGATAATGGCAAATTCAAATCATTCTTCCATACCAAGGCCCGCATGCCCGCCGCCGATCAGGTGGAGGCCTTGGTGGGGCATGCCGTCGGCGGCGTCTGCCCCTTTGGCGCGGAGCCCTCCGTCACGGTCTATCTGGATCAATCGCTGCGGCGCTTCGATACGGTCTATCCCGCCTGCGGAAGCGCCAACAGCGCCATCGAGCTGACGCTGGACGAGCTGGAGCGCTGCTCCGGCTCCCTGGCCTGGATCGACGTCTGCAAGGGGTGGGAGGTCTGACGGCTATCGTTCTGCCCGATCCATAAGACAGCCTCCCCAGCCTTGTCCGGCTATGCCCCCGGCAACCATACCGGGGGCACTGTTGGTCTGTGCGTACTGTCTATACCAGCCACAACAGCATCCGTTGTATCCTCCCCCTCTCGATACAGATGTTTATGGGATTTTGCCTGATAACAAAACCAGGCCGAAAAGCGGCCCTGACATCAAACCGGAAATCTTTGATTGATGCTCGGTACATTACTTTATGCGTAGCGCATCCAGCACTGCACGACTTTGGTAGTGCGCCTGCTTTGGGTGTGCGCAGACCCTATCCTTGAGCTGTTTGGCCATAATCCCGGAAGCCCTTGGAATACGGGCGAAAGCGGGATTTCTCTCCGTAGGCAAATCAGGTCATAAAGCGTCTTTGACCACATGAACGAGCACAGACAAAAAACACTTCAATCGCATGAGTTTCGTGCTATAATGATCCAAAATCAAATATCCGGATGTAGCGAAGGTGGTATCGCGCTTGATTTGGGTTCAAGAGACCGGGCGTTCGAGTCGCCCCACTCGGACCAAAAAACCTCTGAAATCGGCTGATTTCAGAGGTTTTTTCTTGTTCTTTGGTTATTGTGGCGCATGATTTGAACGGTGGTATTCTTTTTGTTTTCTGCTAATGTCAAACCATTTTCGTGAAGCAAAAAGACAAATCAGGTAGCTTGTAGCAGATAAAGGATTTTTCCTCTCAAGTTGTGGTATGTGAAAACGTATATCTCAGTCTCAATAGGGTAGCAAAAATTCTTCAAAAGTGATATAGTTTTGATACATTGGATTGCTTGGAAATACACGAGGGTTATATATGGAATACCATGATTTTTCTATGAATAACAAACGCTTCTTTTCCTCGGATTGTGAGTGGCAGAAGTTGTTGAGTGAATTTGAATCCGCTAAACAGTTTGTAGACAACTTAGGTTTTCTTGCATTCGGGAAGGGTATGGGTGTAATACGCTCTACCTGTGGTTTCCAACCTGTTCATATAAATCAAATACTACAATCGGCTGCCCAAACACTTCAAAGTATGATAGTCTGCTCAAAATACGGAAACATTGCCGATGTTCATGTACTTCTGAGAAAATTAAGAGATGATCTATTTTTTTATCTTTATGTGATCGTAGCGTGTAGAAACACTGATATTCTTTCCAATGATAATCTCTCAAAACAAGAAAAATACATTAGCGCATGGGTCAAAAATCAGCTTTCCCATTTGAATATTTCAGAGGTTATTCATGATATAACAAGCACAGGAGAGTGTATAGAGCTTGTTGAAAAATTCAGACTTAAAGACGAGCTAAAACAGATTAGATACACGCTTAATAACTACACTCACGGAAACGGAAATCTATACTATAATCGTCTTTATACACATTACAAAGATAATGAAATTCGTAATGTGAGTGCCGAACTAATCTACATGCTTAATTATATTCTGATAACATTCCTTTTCTTGTTGGTCCTATTATCTCCAAGCTGTATTATGGCACCCGATTATCTTGATGCCTTAGACTTTTCAATGATACCGGAGGACAACAGTCAATATTGGGTTGCTCCTTTTGTAAGTGATTTCATAGAAAAACACAAAAATTTGCTTGGTGAAGCTGCGCTTGAATACTTGCGTACGGCAACACAGATGGAAATTTAGACAGATAATTGATCTGACTGAGAGTTCAGTTGAAGTGGTCAGCACTCCTTAAATATTCATGAAAAGGTACACAGCTCATTTTTTGGAGCTGTGTACCTTTTCGTTGTTTATTGCGGAGTAGGATTTAAAACAGAAAGCAATAGCCAACATCCCGAATCGAAAAAATATGTAAATCCGACGTCTTATTGTAATTTTCACCAAATCGTATTATAATTGATTATCGGTAGGCCTTTGTGCCACCAAGGCAGCCATGTGGGAGAATTCCTATGCGGCTGTTGTTGTTTGGTTATGCAGGACAAACACTATGAAGAAAGAAATATAAACATGGCCTTTTAATAGTTTATCCTGAAGAGGTAGAATATGCATTACACATATGAACAAATGAAAACTATGCTACAGGGAGCATATAAAAAACTAAAGTCTTACTACTTCTATGATAAAACCCTGCTGTTCATTAAAAAGAAAATTGCGGAATTCGAGTCGGACGATAGCCGTTTTCAACAAGTGTTCGATATGCTGACGAAAGCGCTAATATCTGAAGACTCAGCATATTTTGAGGGGTTAATTAATCAACTGGATTATCAGGTCTTTCCTAAAAGCTTTGTTGCTGTTTCTGAACCTACTGCGGCAATTGTAGGTGCCATAGACCACCATAAAAATATCGCAAAAGTCAATTTTTTCATTGATGCACCTATTGAGCTGTTGATACTCGATTGTCTCTGGACATTGTGCATGGCTAAAATAGGAAATAAAAAATACGGAAATCAATCATGTTCCTACGCTGGAAAGTTTAAGCCAAGTGTTTTTTACTTCAATCAAGATGGTTTATATGAGGGTATTGACTGGGATTCCAATCGATGCTTTGAACCGTATTATGAAAACTATTCTCGATGGCAAAAAGACGCATTCACAAAGTTGCGTCAAGGCTTACAGAGCCAAAACCAACTTATGTTTAGCCTTGATTTAAAGAGTTTTTATTATTCTGTTCGGTTTGAATTCGACTCGTTAAATACCCTTTTAGGCAATGATTCTCGGTTGGGTGAGCTTTCCTTCATAAACCATATAGAAGAAAAGCTATATCTATCATATACAAGATTAATCTCAAAATATAAAAAGGGAATTGATATTAAGAACAATGCAACCATTTTCCCAATAGGCCTTTTGAGCCCCATCTTACTGAGAGAACTGTATTTGTTTGAATTTGACCAGAAAATTAAAGATGCCCTTATCCCTACACATTATGGCAGATATGTCGATGACATGATAATCATTATCCCTGCTGAAGTTCAGGCAAGCAATGTTACACAGGAATACATATGCAATTTGCTAAGCGCAAAAGATTTGATTAGGAAAAAGAGCTCTACTCAGAACGATGATTTTATCTTTGCTAGTTTTGATTCCATTGCAATTCAACGAGAAAAAATAAATTGCTTCTTCTTTGAACAAAACGCCTCTAACATTTTAATTGAGGTTGCAGAGAAGCAAATTCGAGATAATTCCAGCGAGGCAAATTTGCTTCCTGAATTTGATGTAATTAAGAATCATTTTAATGACATCGCTTACTTTTTTAACAGTATTGGTGGAAGCACAAAGATACGCGATATTGGAATACTGCAAAGCAATAACTACGCTGCTTCAAGAAGCGTAACATTGATGAAGCAACTGTTAAAAAATACATACATAACAGAACAAGACAGAGGAAAAATCGAAGAATTTATCAATGATCTTTTGGAATTCTATAGTGGAAGCTCTGCCTTCGAATTTATGGGAAGCTGGATATCAGTGTTTGAATTAATTCTCCAGCTAAAAGTTTTGAGCGGTGACAAGAGAAAACGAGACCCATTTGCACGAAGGTTTTATCGCAATATAGTCTATTACATAGATCGTGAGCTTACCTTTGACTTGTTGGACCCCAAAGAGATATATGGTAAAAAGAAGACTACGATCTTTAGACGACTGAAAAAGAACCTTAAAGAACGTCTTGGAACTTCTATTTCCATAGCAATGGCATTAGATTATCGGTGGGAGACAACTGGTTCGTCCCAAAATAAAAACATTGAGTTAGCAAAAAAGTTTAGAAAAAGCAATATTTTTAACCATAATCTGATTTCTTTTCCTTTGCTCAATTATTTGCCTTTTGATCAAATCGCTACATGCTCCTTTTTAGAAATTCAGAAAGATCCCTGGAATGAGCCTGGTGCATTTGTTTTGGACAAGCAACGGCTTTTTTGGACTCCGCGTTTTCTCCATCTGGATGAGCTTTTCATTTATTATTTCATGCAATCAACGCAGGACGCGAAGAAGGACTTTAATGGCAGAAGTAATATAGAAGCGATTTGGGAACGATACACACAACTCAATAGTGTGGCACGTTTTGCAACGGAAAGCGTTGCAAAGCAAAGTTGCGTAGAATTGTTCGATACTAATATAGATTTAGTTAATGTTAGTATACTCAACGAGACTCCACCCAAATACTATGTTGGTCTGGCAAATACCACAGTAAGTGAAGATGATGCATTACAGTCGTTGTTGCGTCCTGAGCACAAAATGACAATTCATGACAAAGAACAGCTGTTCCGCATGGCTAATACCGCAGTAAAAGAAGATGCTAATTTTATCACATTCCCAGAGTTCTTTATCCCAATAGTTTGGCTAAAAGACATAACTCGTTTTGCACAGAAAAACAATGTATCTATTATTGCGGGATTGCGATATATCCGAAATACAAATCGGGCATTTAACTGCACAACCATTATTCAACCATGTAACAATAATGGATTTAGGAATGCAGTGGCGCTATTCCGCGAAAAAAACTTCTATGCTCCCGAAGAAAAAGAATGCCTATACAAACTTGGGTATCGTATTTCAAATCCCGAACGCCCGCTGTATTATGTAATTCATTCTAACGGGATACGATATAGTACAATTTTGTGCTTTGAATTTACAGATATTTATTCAAGGGCAAGCCTAAAGTCGAAAATTGATGTTCTCTTTGTGCCACAGTTGAATAAGGATACCAACTATTTTTCAAGTATCGTAGAGTCAACATCTCGTGACCTCCATTGCTTTATAGTTCAGGCTAATACATCAAAATACGGAGATTCTCGAATAACTGGCCCATATGATACGATACATAAAAATGTTGTCCAAATTAAAGGTGGAATCAATGATGTTGTAATCATCGGTGAACTGGAATTTAAACAAATGAGGAAAGCACGGAAACAGTATGAAGCAAATCGTAAGGAAACCCAACTTCACTGCTTTGCGTGTAAGAAGGTAATAAGATCAAAATATCCAGACTTTTTCAAGGCATGTAAGAATTGTTCCTATCGGGCTAAAAAACAAACACTAAAAGATGTTCCTGCTCATTTTGAATAAAAGTTGAGAGCACAATGAACGAAGCGAGGATGGAGAAAAATAAGATCTCCATTCTCGCTTCGTTTTATCTGTTACTTCCCCTTCTTCGCCCGCTTTCCCTTCTTCCCCTCCGGGGGCGCTCCATTCCCTTCGCCCAGATCCTTCAGTCGCTGTGCCTCTGCGATTTCGGCTTTCATCTCCGCGATGAGCACCTTCAGTTTCTCCTCGCATTCCTCACGGGTATGGGCGTAGACGTTGCGGGAGTGCTTTTTGCCGTCGGGCCATTTGGGGGAGTACCGGCCCTCGAACAGGTGGTCGTTGATTTCAGTGCCGGACTTGCGCTTACGGCCCACATAGGGCTTGAAATCGGTCATCCTTGGCTTTTCCGCTGTGGCTGGGGGCAGGTTTCTGCCCCGGCGCCGAAACGTTCTCCTGCGGCGCTGCTTTGCCGATACCGCGGTCGATATTGGCGGCGGCCATGCGCTGCATATCACCGGTAATGTAGGTGTAGATGTCCAATGTGGTGGCCGCCGACACATGGCCCAGAATGGCGGAGCGGGTCTTCACATCCATACCGTTCTCCAGCGCCAGTGTTGCGAAGGTGTGCCGTAAATCATCAAAGCGCACATGCTCCTTTACACGGCCATCCGAAAGGCCTGTTCAACACTTAATGGCAGAAGTGTTGAACGGGCCTTTCTTTTTATCACATCTCACTCGGAGCATCTGCAAAATTACAGGTTCAACGACTCCTCCATAGGAACGAAATAAAAACATCTATCGTAAAAGCCATTATCCAGAAAAAAATAGTCAAATCATTGAAGCATCGCACTCCAGCGCATGGTCCAGCCTGGCCCTTTCCTGCCCCTTTCCGTGTATTTTTCATACTTTGGCATATACTATTCCCCGCTGAGCCAAAGGAGGGAAATATCATGGGGAGCCGCCAAAGCACCTTGGATTTCATGACTGCGGGTATCCGGACCGCATGCCGCCACTTCCGCGGCCGCTGCGCTGGCAGCCAGGCCGAGCGCCGCTGCCAGCAATACTTCAAGCGGCTGCTGGCTCCCTGGTGCGACGCTGTGAACCTTGAGCCCTTTACGCTGCATCCCAAGGCCTTTCTTGGGTGGCTGGCGCTGGCCGGCGGGCTGAACCTGTGCTCGCTGGGCCTTTACTGGGCCGGGCTCCTGCTGCCCGCGCCCCTGTTCCCGGCGCTGGGCCTGGCCGCTTCGGCAGGCGCGCTGCTGATGGGGGTATGTGAATTCGTGCTCTACCGGCGCTTGATCGATCCCCTATTTCCCCGGGCCGTCTCCTGCAATCTGTACGCTTGCCGGCGGCCGGTTCACGAGGTCCGACGGCGCATCATCTTCGGCGGGCACGCTGACGCCGCCTATGAGATGCGCTACTTCCTGCCTGGATTCAGGCGGCTGCTCTGGCCGTTGACCGCGGGGGCTACTCTGGGTATGCTGGCGCTCATCCTGCTGCAGTCGTTCCTGCTGGCGCGCCGTCTTGGCGCGGCGCTCCCGTCCTCCTCTGGGCTATGGTCCGGCCTGGCCGTCTCTCTCTTCGCCCCTTTTTTCGCCGGTATTCTCCTCTTCATCAACTGGGGCGTAGTAACTGACGGGGCCAACGACAACCTTTCCGGCTGCTTTACGGCCATGGCCGTCATCAAGGAGCTATCCGAGCGGCACACCCGCTTTGCCCATACCGAGATCGGCTGCCTGATTACCGGCGCTGAGGAGGCGGGCCTCCGGGGCGCGCAGGCCTTTGCCCGGGCCCACCGAAGCGAGCTTGCCGGGATCGAAACCGTATTCATTGCCCTGGATACCCTGAAGGATCCAGCGCAGCTGATGGTCTATCCCCGCGGCATCAACGGCCTGCAGGCCAACAGCCCGGAGGCCGTCGGGCTGTTGCAGCGGGCCGCTGCCGCCTGCGGGTACCCCCTGCCCAAGGCCCCTCCCTATCCCGGCGCCACCGACGCCGAGGCCTTTTCCCGTCTGGGCCTGGCCGCCTGCAGCCTCTGCGGCGTCGACCATCATCCGCAGCCGGACTATCATACCCGCTACGATACCAGCGGCGCGATAAATCCCGAATGCCTGCGCCAGACGCTCAACATCTGCCTGGAGGCGGCACGCATTTTCGACCAGGAGGGGCTGAAGCCGAAAGAAATGGCTTTCCCGCAGAGGGAAAGCCAATAAAGCCTTGCGATATTCGGGGAGCTAGACCAACTCCATGGGCCGCACATAGTCCAGGCCCAGCCGGTCGGCCACGCTGCGAAGATAGGCCATGCCCCGGTCATAGTCGGCCTCAGCGCTCATATGCTCCAGCATCAGCGGCGCATCGGGGCAATCACGCGCCACGGCCCGCAGCAGCCGCCCATGATCGAGCCCGCCGTCGCCCGGACAGCGTTCCTCGAAATGCAGGGTCATGTTGCCCATCAGCTGCACATCCTTGACATGGACGCTAAGCAGCTTGTCATGCAGGGCGGACACAAAGCGCTCCATCATTGCGCCGTTATGGAAGAATTTTTCCACCGTGTTTACGGTATTACAGGGATCATAATGCACCCGGAAGCGGGGATGGTTCACGGCCTGCAGCAGCCGCTCCTCGTCCTCCAGGCAGGTGGGGTACATCCAGGGCATCATCTCCAGGGCATAGCAGGCCTTCTCCGGCGCGGCCAGCCGCAGGATCTCCCGGATTGATTCCACCACCATGCCGAAGGTTTCTTCCGTCAGATTCCGCGCGTCGGGGCCGTCCCAAACCGCGCCCCGGCTGGTGGATACGTTCACACAGCACAGCGCCCCCAGCCGGTCGGCAAAGGCCAATCTCCGGGCCGTCTCTTCGATGCCCGCGCGGGCGATTTCCCGATCGGCAGATAGCGGATGCAGGCACCAGGCGCCCACCTCGGCGATGACGATATCATTTTCCCTGGCGGCCTGGCGGTATTCCTCCACCAGCGAATCAGGCGCGCCCGGCTCCAGCGGCGCATAGGCCGCCCCATATCCCTTGCGCTTCAGGGCCCGTATCCACGCCTCGGGCGTACTGGCGTCTGCAAAAAGCGGCGCGCCAAAGCGAAGCCTTGCCATCTATTCCATGATCCTTCCTGCGGTCGGGTCATCCTCCAGCAGCTCCAGCACCATATGAAGCTTATCGGATGCGTCATGGTAGGCATACCGCCCGCCCTTCCACTCGCCCTTCATGGTCAGCGGCATACCATGGGCCTCCAGCATCACGCTTTTTTCCGCCATCCCCTCCACAAAAAAGGCGATATGGTGAAACCCGGGACCATCGCGGTCCAGGCACTCCCGCCAATAGGACGGCTCGCGGTCAGGCTCGATAAGCTCCAGGTTCACCTGCGAGCCCAGCGGAAAAAAGCTCTGCCGGCAGCGGGCCTTTGACGGCGCGCCGCGATACTGCGTTTTCGTGACGGGATATTCGTCCGTCGTGATGATAGCCGGCTCCTCCATCCCCAGGAATTCGGCCCAGGCGCGGGTAGCCTTTTCAATGTCGTCCACCACCATACCAATCTGTACCACTACGTTGTTGCCCAGCAAGCCTTCCATGCGCTCCTCCTTATAAAAAGTATGGCTTTATTATACCACCCGGGGCCGCGGCCGGCTAGGGGCAAATTGCAGGCGGCAAGACGCTGCGCGGCAAGCCTCGCTGCTTTTGCAAAAAACCGGCTGTTTTTCCATTTTGGGGCTTGTAATTTCCTCCAAGCCTCATTATAATGAGAACAACCTTAAAGAAAGGTGCATTTTCAGGCCGGATACTCAAAGACACCGGGTTTGCTATTGCCAAGCAGATGCCTCCTCTCACAGCGGCTTGCCGTTGTGGGTTTTTGATACCCTGTATTTCAGGAGCATCCAAACCCGCGTGTCTTTTTCTATATCCTGCGCTGAAAAATGAAAAAGGAGGGAAACACCATGAGCCGTATCTACAACTTCTCCGCCGGCCCTTCCATGCTGCCCGTCAGCGTGCTGGAGCAGGCCGCCAAGGATCTTGTCGACTACCAGGGCACCGGTATGAGCGTGATGGAAATGAGCCACCGCACGCCCGTGTACGAGGACATCCTGTCCCGATCTGAGCGTTCCCTCCGCAGTTGTATGGGGATTCCAGACGAGTATGCCGTGCTTTTCATGCAGGGCGGCGCCACCATGCAGTTCTCCGCCGTACCGCTGAACCTGATGCCGGAGGGCGGCTGCGCCGACTATACGCAAACCGGTCAATTCTCCTCCAAGGCGGCGGCGGAGGCAAAAAAATACGGCACGGTGAACATCGTCGCCTCCTCCAAGGCCGATAACTATACCCACATTCCCGCCATTACGCCGGATATGCTGACGCCCGGCGCCAGCTATCTGCATATCACCACCAACAACACCATCTTCGGCACCACCTATCCCCGCCTTCCGGAAACCGGCGGTATCCCCCTGGTGGCCGATATGTCGTCCAACATCCTAGGGCAGGTGTACGACGTAAAGGATTTTGGCCTGATCTACGCCGGCGCCCAGAAAAACATGGGCCCTGCCGGTATGGCCGTGGTGATCGTTCGCCGGGATCTTCTGGGGCATTTCCGGGCAGGCGCGCCGGTGCTGCTGGATTACCAGCTGATGGCTGATAACGACAGCATGTATAACACGCCGCCCTGCTGGACCATCTATATGGCCGGGCTGGTCTATGACTGGGTGCTGAAGATGGGCGGCGTGGCGGAAATGGAAAAGATCAACCGCCACAAGGCCGGGCTGCTGTACGATATGATTGACAACTCCAGCCTCTATACCGGCGCGGCGCAGCGCCCCTACCGCTCCATCATGAACGTCACTTTCACCCTGCCCAGCGATGAGCTGACCCGTGAGTTCCTGCAGGGGGCCCAGCAGCAGGGTTTGGTCAACCTGAAGGGCCATCGCTCCGTCGGCGGGATCCGCGCCAGCATCTATAACGCCATGCCGGTGGAGGGCGTTGAAGCCCTTATCAGCTATATGAAGGCTTTCGAGCTTGCCCACAAATAGGAGGCTATCATGAAAATTCAACTGCTGAATTCCATTTCACCCATTATTTACGAGGAACTGCCGGAGCGCTATGAGGTCGGCGAGGAGGTTGCCGGTCCCGACGCCATTTTGGTGCGCTCCGCCGACATGCACGCCATGGAGCTGCCGGCTGGACTTAAGGCCATTGGCCGCGCCGGCGCCGGTACCAACAACATCCCGGTGGAAAAGTGCGCGGAGGCGGGCATTGTGGTCTTCAATACGCCGGGCGCTAACGCCAACGCCGTGCGCGAGCTGGTGATTGCCGGGCTGCTGCTCTCCGGCCGCGACATCATCGGCGGTATCCAATGGGCCTATGGCCTGAAGGGCCAGGGCGCCGCTGTGGCCAAGATGGTGGAAAAGGGAAAAAGCCAGTTTGTCGGTCCTGAGCTTAAGGGCAAGCGCCTGGGCGTTGTGGGGATGGGCGCCATCGGCGTGCTGGTGGCCAACGCCGCCGTGGGCCTGGATATGAAGGTATACGGCTATGATCCCTTTATGTCGGTGGACGCCGCCCTGCACCTGACCCGTCAGGTGACCCGGGTGGACGATATGGATACCCTCTTTGCCGAGTGCGACTATATTACGCTCCACCTGCCGCTGAACGGCCAGACCCGCGGCATGGTAAACGCAGCCCGCCTGGGCATGATGAAGGAAGGCGCTGTGCTGCTGAACTTCTCCCGGGGCGAGCTGGTCGATACCGGCGCGCTGCTGGATGCGCTCTCCGGGGATAAGCTGGTCCGCTATGTGACCGACTTCCCCAACGACGAAATACTCTGCCACCCCAAGGTCATTGCCATTCCCCATCTGGGCGCATCCACGCCGGAATCCGAGGAGAACTGCGCGCAGATGGCCGCCCGCGAGCTTTACGACTACCTGGAGAACGGCAATATCACCCATTCGGTCAATTTCCCCGACTGCGCGATGCCCCGCTCCGACGCGCACCGGCTCTGCGTGCTGCACCGCAATGTCGCCAATATCGTAGGGCCCATCACGGCTGCCCTGGGCGCCGCCGGCATCAACATCGGCGGCATGATGAACAAGTCCCGCGGCGATTGGGCTTACACCATGGTCGACATTTCCCGGGAGCCTGACGCCTCCACCCTGGATACCATTGCCTCTGTCAGCGCGATTTCCCGGGTCCGTGTGATCTGACTTATCCTAACCAGCGCCCCCTGGCGGGGCGCTTTTTCTTTTCCTGTCTGATCCGTGGGTTAACCCCGGCGGCCTCGGGCAAAAAAAAGCGAGGCTGCCGCCTCGCTTTTTGGGTTTGCGTCCTTTATGTTTTACAGCATGTACTGCTCGCTTTTGGCCTTGCGGGCTTCCAGCTCAGCGCGCTTTTCCTCATACCCAGGGCGGCCAAAGAGCGCATAGGTCGCGTTCTTGCCCTCCTCCACGCCGGGCTGGTCAAAGGCGTCGATGCCCAGCAGCTCGCCGGTAACGGCTGTCTGCACCTGGAAGAGATAGAGCAGCTGCCCCAGGGTATAGGCGTTGACCTCCGGCAGGATGATGGTCTGGTTGAGCTTACCCGCCCGGGTCAGGGCGTATTCGGTGGCCATCTGCTCCTTGGCAATCAGCTCGTTCATGGTATGCCCCGCCAGGAAGGCTACGTTGGGATACTCCATGCACTCCTCGGGGATCTCTACCTGGGCCCGATAGTTTTCCACCTTGAGGAAGGTGATAACCTTGTCAAAGGGCCCCTCGGCATAGAGCTGTACCTGGCTGTGCTGATCCGTAACGCCCAGGGACTTGACCGGCGTCTGGCCGGTATGCACGACCTTGCCCCGCAGGGAGTACTTCTTGCCCAGCGACTCGCCCCACAGCTGGCAGTACCAGTCGGCGATGTACTTAAGGCTGTCGGCATAGGGCATCATCACCTGGACGTTCTTGCCCTTCTGCGTCATGGCGATATACATGAGGATACCAGCCATCCAACCAATGTTGGTATGGACGTCGGGATTCTTGCAGCGCTCATCCATAGTCTCGGCGCCGGCCAGCAGCTCCTCAATATCGATCCCGCAGACAGCCGCAGGCAGCAGGCCTACCGGGCAGGTCTCGGAGAAGCGGCCGCCCACCCCGTCGGGAACCACAAAGGTCTTAATGCCCTCAGCCTTGGCGATCTTGACAAGGTTCCCGTTCTTCTTATCGGTCGTGGCGATGATATGCCGGCTCCATTTATCGCCCAGCTTCTCCTTGAGCAGGTGGGAGATGATCATATACTGGCTCATCGTCTCGCTGGTCGAGCCGGATTTGGTAATGACGTTAAAGCAGGTGGTCGCCGGATCAATCACATCCAGCAGCGAAGCCATCCGCTCGGGGTCCACGTTGTCCTCCACATAGAACTTGGGGCATCCACCGCGTGCCTCGCGGGAAAGCTCGTTATACCGCATATGGTTCAGCGCCTGCTGCACAGCGATGGGGCCCAGGGCCGAACCGCCAATGCCCAGCACCACAAAGGATTCAAAATGATCCTGTACGCGCTTTGCGGTTTTCAGGATATCGGCGACCACGCCCTTTTGTCCCGCGGGGAGCTTGGTCCAGGCCATCATCTTGGAGGCCTTTCCCCACTTGCGGGCCAGAGAAGCCTGGGCGCGCGTGATTTTAGGCATCAGCTTCTCAATGTCTTCCGCGGTAATGGCGCCCACCTTCTTGGCGGGATGATCGCCCTCCACATATTCCTGCATCAGGTTGTTATAATCCCAGCGAATCTCCATGGACTTACGCCAGCTATCGTCGAGGTATCGGGTCATGTGTGTCTCCTTTCCTGCATATGCACATTGAACAAGCCTATTATAGAGCAAAACCGCGGGATTTGCAAAGAAAATCATAAAATGGCGCGCGCCGTCATCCAATAGGACAGAGAAGGAGGATGGCAAATGGCAAAACGCATGGCTGCGGCGCTGCTGGCGGCAGCCGCCCTGCTGCTGGGCGGCTGCGCGCGGCCCCTGGAGCAGGGCGCCCTGATCGTAACCCTACAGGACGGATCCAGCGGCCAGCCCGTGGCCGGCGCGCAGGTGGTGCTGGCCCAGACCGGCCAGGTTAGCCAAACTGACAGCCAGGGGCGCACGGAGGCGCTCTATCTTTCCTGCCCTGCCGCCCTACGCCCCTCTGACCCCTCTTGGGGCGAGGCCACGCTGCTCATTTACTGTGAGGGCTATGCCGATACGGTGCTGCTCAACGTCCAGACGCCTCCAGGGCAGATCCGCAGCGGGCCGGTGGTGCTGCTCTTCCCTCCTACGGCCTCCGGCGAGCCCTTTGTTGTCTATGAATCGCCCCCATCCGCCTGGACCTCCCGCCTGCTGGATACCTTCCGTCCTTGAATTTCAAGCTGCGGGGCATTATAATAGCAGCAAATTCGCCCACAGGAGCTGCTATGAAAAAATGGCTTGATTCGCTTTGGGAGGCGGCCGGCGGGCATCCGCAGGGCCGGGGCTGGCGCAGGCTGATCTTCCCGCTCAGCCTGGCCCTGCTCTGCGCGCCTTTGGGCCGCGCCCTCTTCCTTTGGGCAGGGCGCGCTCCCGAGAGGGTGGAGGCCGTCTACAGCGGCAAAATTTACCCTGTCCTTTCCCACGCAGTCGACCGGCTGACCGGATGGATTCCCTTCTCCCTGGCCGAGTGGCTGCTCTATGGGCTGATTGCCGGCCTGCTGGCTCTTTTTGTGGTTCAGGGTATCCGGCTTTTTACCCGCCCGCATCCGATCTACCGCTTTTGCCGGGTCATGAGCGGGCTGCTGGCTGTCTCCAGCGTCTCGTATCTTCTATTCTATGGTCTTTGGGGGCTCCAGTACCAGCGGCTGCCGCTGGCCGATATCCTGGGCTATGATACCGCGCAGGCTGCCGACGCGGAAACCCTGGAGGGGCTCTGCCGCGTGCTGATCGAGCGGACCAACGAAGCTGCCGCGCGCACCGCCCGGCAGGCAGACGGTACCCTGCAGAGCGCCGGCACGCCCCAACAGGTGCTCCAGGGGGCGGTCGCCGCCTGGTCCGCCCTGGGTGAACAGGTGCCGGCCCTGGCCTCGCGGCCCTATGGCCCGCCCAAGGCGGTGGCGGCCTCCGTTGGGCTATGCTATGCAAACATTACCGGCATCTTTATCCCCTATACCATGGAGGCCAATGTCAACATCATGACGCCGGCCTGCCTGCTGCCCTCCACCGCCGCCCATGAGGCCGCCCATCAGCGCGGCTTTGCCCGGGAGGATGAAGCCAACTATTTAAGCTTCCTGGCCTGCCGGGCCAGCGGCATGCCCGATTACGTTTATTCCGGCTATCTTCTGGCCTCCATCTACGCGATGAACGCGCTGTATACCGTGGACCGCGAAGCCTATGCCCGGCTGCTGCCGCTTTTTTCAGCGCCTGTAGCCGCCGACCTGAGGGAAAACAGCGCCTTCTGGGACCAATATGAGGGCCCCGTCGCCGACGCCTCCACCGCCAGCAACGACGCCTTCCTGCGGGGCAACCTGCAGGAAGCCGGCGTGAACAGCTACGGCCGCATGGTGGACCTATTGGTGGCGGAATACCGGGTCAATCCGCTGATGGAGGCGCCGCAGCCATAGGGCACGCCGGCCGGGATATTGCGGATGCTTCACAAATCAAAGGGTTTGCCCCCTGCAATGGGCAGGGACGGGCAAACCCTTCTTGTTTATCTGACCCTCAGCAGGCCTATTCGCGGCGCAGCGCCTCGATGGGGTTCAAGTTCGCCGCCTTGGCCGCTGGCAGCAGGCCGAAGATCATGCCGATCAGCGTGGAGAAAACCACAGCGATGAGGATGGCCGGGATGCTGATGGCCACCGGGATATCCATCATATTGGATATCAGCTCGGCCAGGCCGACGCCGCTGATGACGCCCGCCACGCCGCCCAGGCTGGTCAGCACGGCGGCCTCCGTCAGAAATTGCAGGCGAATCCGGCGTTTTTTCGCGCCAATGGCCTTTTTCAGGCCAATTTCACTGGTACGCTCTGTCACCGATACCAGCATGATATTCATCACACCGATCCCGCCCACCAGCAGGGAAATGCTGGCGATCCATACCAGCTGCGTGTTGGTCGATTGGCTCATCCGCTGCAGCTGCTCCGCCTGCTCCAGCATATCCTGGCTGCGGTAGTCAAAGGCGCTCTCCATGCCGGCGATCTGCCTTTGGGTCAGAAGCTCGGCGGCCTCCTTTCCCACCGCGGCCATCACGTCGGTGCTGGCCACCTTGACAGCCACGCTTTGTGGCTCGTCAAAGCGATAGGCCGTGGGCCATACCGGCAGGGGCAGGAAGATAGACCCTGCGGAGCGATCCGCATAGAGGGCATAATCCTGCATGCTGTTGATGGTGGGCGTAAAATCCTTGGACAACGCGACAACGCCCACCACCATATAGACGTCGCCCTGCAGCTCAACGCACTTCCCCAGCGGGTCAGCGCCGCCGAACAGGGTGCCGGCCGTCTTGCCATCGATCAGCGCAACCTTGCGGTAGCCGGCATAATCCGCCTCCGTGAACCTGCGCCCGGATTGGATCTGGTATCCATAGACATCCAGATAGCTGCGGTCGATGCCGTAAATGGAGCCGGTAAAGGCGGTGTTTTGGTAGTAGGCCTGGTCGGCGCTGGTCCGCTTGGTATAGAGGGAGGCCCGCTGGGCGCCGGCGATCTTCTCAATCTCTGCCCGGGTTTCCTCGGTGATCAGGCGGACGCCCTCGGGCAGGGGCTGGTAGCCCATCTCATAGGGCGCGCCATCCTGGTTGAGCTGGATGGTGACGACATTGTTGCCGGCGCCGATCAGGTTCTTTTTAATCTGCTCATTGGTGCCTTTGATCGTGGATACAATGGTGATAATCGCCGCGATACCGATAATGATGCCCAGCATGGTCAACAGGGAACGCAGCTTATGGCCCCATATGCCCTGAAAGGCCAGACGGATATTTTCCTTCATCGCTGCCTCCTCAATATGCGCTGTACAGGTCGGCTATGCTGCCCTCTTGGGTGGGGGCCCCTTCGGTGACATTCTTTCCATAGGGGAAGGCCAGCCGGTCGGCTGCATCAAGCCCTGAAAGGATCTCGGTGCTCTCCCCCCACAGCGTCTTGCCCGTTGTAACATACCGCTTTTCCAGCCTTCCCTCCGCCCCCGCTACAAAAACATAGCTGCGGCCCTGCTCGGTGCGCAGGAAGGCATTCTGAAGGTAGATACCGCTCTGCCCCTGCCCGGCCGCGTAGGTAATGCCCACATAGCTTCCCTCCATCAGGTTCTCGCTGCCGTCGATGAATACCGTGAAGGGGTAGTAGGAGGCATTGGGATTCCCCATCCCCCGGTAGCCCTGGGCGCCGCTTACCGGATAGTCGCTCACCGAATCCACGGTAGCCGTCAGCGTCGCGCCGGTGTTCCAGTCGTTTACCGTTACGGTCTGGCCGGGTTTCAGTCCCTCACGGTCCAGCTCGCTGACCGCGCCCTGAATATAGAATCCGCCGCCGCCCGACACCTTGATGAAGGGCTGCGTCTGGGCCTTGGCTTCCGCTTCCGGCAGCAGCGATACGACAGTACCGTCGAAGCGGGCCACCACCTCGCCGTCGGCCACCTCTGTCTGCATGATCTTGTACTCGGCTTCCGCCATTTTTAAGCTGAATTCCAGCTCACGGATCTCCTTTTCCTGCTCCACCCGCATCTGCTGAATCTGCTTGGCCGTATAGCCGCTGTTCATGGAACCTCCCCAGTCTATATCCGGTATGGAGGGCTCCTCCAGCGAAGGATCGGCGACAGCCGACGCATCGAAAAGGCGGAATCCATAGCTGCCGTTGTCCGCGGTGATCCATAACCCCTGCCAGGTCTGGGTCCCGCCCTTGGACATATCCTGACCTGTCATTTTGAAAATCACATAGAACTCCCTCACCTCAACGGGCTTTGGCGTCTCTTCCGGGCCGCTGGGCGTGGTTTCCGGCGGTGCAGGCGTGGTTTCTGGCGGCACAGGCGTAGTTTCCGGCGGTACAGGCGTGGTTTCCGGCGGCAGCGTAGGCTCGCCCGTCGGCTCCGGCTGGGTAGGCCCGGCCGTGGGCGTAGCCGTCGGCGTTGCGGGGCTGGTATCCGCCGCCGCAGTCGTGCCTTCAGGGTTGCCCCCGGAGGCCGGCGCCGCCGGCTTCAGCGCCTGGAGGCGCCGGGCCGTGTCATGGAGGCTTGCGAACAGCCCGTCGTCCACCAGGGTGTTGCGGCCAATCCAGCAGACAATGGGCTGCTCCGGGCTGCTGCCGTCATAGCTGTCCGGGCTGATAATCTGGAATTTGCCCGACAGCGGAACCCCGTCATCCCCTCCGGGGACGTCCATATTGGGCCGGGACGCCGGAATGGCCATAGGCACCATCCGGTTAATCTCCTTCAGGCGTTCCTGGGCCTGCTCCATTTTTAGCTTCAGCTTCTCTACATCCAGGCGCTTACGCTCCAGCTCCAGCTCCGATAGCGTGGTGTCAAAGCGAACCAGCACATCGCCCTTTTTTACCGTATCCCCCTGCTGCACCATGACCTGCTTGATGCGCTGGGTTTCGGATAGATAGACGGTTTGCACACGGTCGGCCGTCACCATCCCGTCGCTTTCCTTGTTATCGCCCCAGTATTCGGTCATCCCGATATCGGAGAAGGAGTAGACGCTGACCGGCTCGGCGCTGCCGCGCCGGACATAGTATCCCACGCCGCCGCACAGGGCCAGCGCCGCTATCACCGAGGCGGCCAGCCAGAGTATCCGCCTGCCTTTCCCTTTACGCTTCATGAGCGCCGCCTCCTTCCACAAGAAGTTCGCCATCGAGGATATGGTAAACCCTGTCCGCACAGGCGGCGATCCCCGGCTCATGGGTAATCATGATAATGGTCATACCCTGGCCGCTAAGCTGCCGGAAGATTTCCATAATCTGCTGCCCTGAATGGGTATCCAGCGCGCCGGTCGGCTCGTCGGCCAGAAGCAGCGCCGGCTGTGCCACAATCGCCCGGGCAATCGCCACCCGCTGGCACTGGCCGCCCGAAAGCTGGTTGGGCATAAAATCCATCCGGTCCTCCAGCGCCACCGCCTTCAGCGCCTCGGCTGCCCGGGCGCGCCGCTCCTTAAGGGGCACCCCGGCATACAGCAGCGGCAGCGCTACGTTATCCAGCGCGTTCATCTTGGGAAGCAGATAGAAATTCTGGAATACAAAGCCGATGGACCGGTTGCGTATCTCGGCCAACGCGTCGTCTGAAAGCTCCTTTATATCCTGCTGATTCAGCATATACTGGCCGGAGGTGGGCAGATCCAGGCACCCGATGATATTCATGAGCGTGGTTTTCCCCGAGCCGGAGGGGCCCATGATGGCCAGGTATTCTCCCTTTTCCACCGTCAGATCGATATGTTTCAGCACGGGCACCGGCTCCTTGCCCTGGTAATAGTCCTTGCATACATCCTTGAGCTGTAAAATCTCCATCATTCCACCACGCTTTCCGGGGCGGCGGTCGCGGCGGCGCTCGACGGCACCTCCCGGGTGGTGGCCGCCCCCGCATGGCACAGCCCCTCCTCGGGGAAGGCGATATAATCCTGCTCCGTCAGCCCCTCGGTGATGGGATAGGTATCTGTAGCCGGGTCGTACGCCCCAACGGTGACCGTCCTCTTTTCCAGGCGTCCGTTGCGGTCAGCCCATACATAAAAGGCGCCCGATTCCTCCGCGCACAAAAAGGCTGCGCCAAGCCGCAGTGCTGCGGGATCCGCCTCGCCGGTATCCAGCGAAAGATAGACATGCTGGCCCAGGATCAGCCCTTCTGTGCTGTCCAGCTCAACATAAAAGGGATATTTGCTGGCCGTTGTCGTGGCATCCTCCGCCACAAAGCCGCGCATAGCCGTAATTCCGCTGTTATCGGCAGGGCTTTCATAATCCACCAGGGTTACCGTGCCCATCCACGTTTGGTCCTCATCCATGCGGGAATAGATCCGCATACGGCTGCCCTCCTGAAGGCTTCCCCGCTGCAGCTCGCCCAGGGAGCCCTTTATCCGGTAGGTGCCGGTCTGCTGGATGGTGATATAGGCGGCCGGGTTCCCATAGCTGTCCGTCCCGTTTTCGTTGACGGCCTGGACGCGGCCCGCCGCTGGCGAAACCACCGCCGCATGGGCAAGGATATCCTCCGAGGCCTTGATCTCGCTGGCCTTGGCGCTCTTGTTGAGCTCCGCCTCCTTCAGCTCCACCTGCAGCGACTGAATCTCCACGGTATATTGGAGCTTCTCCCCTTCCGCGGCCTTTTTCCGCTCCTTCTCCAGCTCCGCGATCTGGGCCTGGCTGTTCTCAATCTTGGCCTCCAGCTGCTCCAGCTCCAGCTTTTCCTTGTCCAGCTTGAGCTTCAGCTGATCCGTATCATACCGGAACAGCTCCTGCCCCTCCTCGACGGCGTCCCCTGCCTTGACCAGCAGCTCTGCCACCGTCTTGTCCTCGTCACGCTTGATTTCAATCACGTTTTCGGCCGCCACCACGCCGGGAAACCGGTCGTTCGCCGACAGCACGCTGGCCCCAGCCAGCTTTCCCACCGGCTGAACATATACGGCCGTCCCCTGGCCGGCGCACCCAGCCATGGCTGCCGCCAACGCAAACGCCGCAGCCGCAACCCGCCACTTTTTTCCGCTCATCCCATACCTCCGCTTTGAATCGGCAGCCGCCTTTTACGCCTCCGCAGCTGCGCGTCAATCATATGACGTAAAAACTGGGAAAAAAGTCAGGTCCACTTGATATTTTTACAAAAAAAGTTTATTCATGGAGCCTATAGCCGCTGTACAAAGCAAAAGGCGGCAGATATCCGCCGCCTTTTACCCGCTATGCTCCATTCAGCCCGCTGCTCTGCCCCCGCTTTCAGCGCGAAGGGCTTCAGGGATTTTCAGGCACGGCAAGCGCCAGCTGAATATCCCCATTGTTTGTCCTGACCGTCAGCCTGTGGCTGCCGCCATCCTTGCTCTCCGGCAGGCTGTTCTCTCCCTTTTTTGCCTGGCTTATGATCGTATAGTCATCGTAACTGCCCACCAGGCGCCCTTTGATATCCCCGTTTTTCGCCTCCAGCTGGATGTCCCCGCCGCATTCCACGGCTTCCATCTCAATGCCGCCCTGGTTCACGGCGACCAGCAGATCCCCATATAGGGAAAGGGCGGGAAGCTGGAGGTCTTCGTTGGTTGTCTTTAGCGAGAGCGAGGCCTCCAGCGTCCGGGGAAGCTCCAGCGTGATGGTCCGATAGGTGCGTTCCGGCTTCCCGCCAATAAAGTCCGTCCACTGCTTATCGTCCGCGCTGCGCAGGGTCAGCACGCCGTCCTGCGCCTCGATATCATACTGCTGCCGGCTGCTTTCATAGTAGGTAAGATGGATCTGGTCATCCGGCGAGTAGGCAACGGCGATTTTTCGGTCTGCGACATCGATCTCAATGGCTTCAATCTGCGCGGCCTCAACGCTGTAGGTTTGCGTCTCATAGGTCTCCTGCTGCCCTGAGCACCCCGCCAGGCACAGCGCACACAGCAGCGCGCCGGCCCCCAATAGGATTCCGTATTTTTTCATGCTGTCCTCCTTCATACTACGCATAAAGCTGATCGCTACCCTGCCTGAGGCCCTTGCCCTTTCAGGGTAAGGCTGCTACAATCGTATTCTAGACCTTTGTGCAACACAAAAGTCAAGGGAGGAATTTGCCCATCCATGAAAGATTGTTTAACCATTGGCCAGGCAGCCCGGCTAACCGGCATGACCACTGAAACGCTGCGGCACTATGACCGCATTGGGCTCATCACGCCGTCACAGCGTGACGAATGGTCCGGTTACCGATATTATACCCGCCAGGATATCGTGCGTCTGAACACGGTACAGGCGCTGCGCTGTATGGAGCTTTCCCTGCAGGAGATTCAGCAAATTCTGGCTTGCAGCCAGCTGGAGGAGCTGATCGGCCTGCTGCGGCAGGCCGAGGCCAAGGCCGATGCGAGGATCGCCCAGCTTCACGCCGCGCGTTCCAGAATTGCCCGGGCAAGGCAGGCATATGAAAGCAAGCGTTCATCCGCCCAGGCGCGGGGTGGATTATTTGTGCAGCAGCTGCCCGAACGCATCGTTGTGCTTTCCCAGGAACCCGCCGAGCCTTCCCTGGAAACGCTCTGGAATTATCTTGCGCCCTTTTACGATCAGCTGGGGGCCGGATCCCGCCAGCAGTATGCGCTGGAAGACGCCGCCGGCGTCTATCGCTGTGCCGAATCCTCCCGGCTGTTCGCCATCTGCAGCCGGTATCCCAGCCTGGAGGGATTGACGCGCATTCCGGCGGGGCCCTACCTTTGCGCCAGCTGCACGGAGGAGGACAGGATGCAGGTATTGGAACAGATGCTTCAGGCGGCCCGGGCTCAATACGGCGCCGCGCCATCCTTTTCCCTGGAACTTGTTATTCTTTCCGGCGTCCTGCAGTGGACCTATCAGATTCAGCTTCCCCTCTTGCCCAATGCCGAATCCGCCCCGGCAGGCCATCCCCCGCGCCCGGATGCCTAAGGCGCATATCCCTATTTATGGCATAGAAAAAGGGCCTTCCGTCAATCGCAGGTTGATGGAAGGCCCTTTTTAGGCTGCATGGTTTTCCTGCTGCTGTTCGTATCCGCAGGGGCGCCGTCCTTTTTCGCCCCGCCTGGGGAATTACAGGATCGCCTGGGCAAAGGCCTCGGCATCAAAGGGCTGCAGATCCTCCAGCTTTTCGCCCACGCCGATAAACCGGACCGGCACACCCAACTCCCGGGCAATGGCCACGACCACGCCGCCCTTGGCCGTACCATCCAGCTTGGTCAGGACAATACCGGTGATATGGGCGGCCTCTGCAAAGAGCCGGGCCTGGGAGAGGCCGTTCTGTCCGGTGGTGGCGTCCACCACCAGCCAGGTTTCGGTCACGCCGCCCTCCCGTTCCCGCTCCACGATGCGGCAGATCTTTTCCAGCTCGGCCATCAGGTTCTTCTTGTTGTGCAGCCGGCCGGCGGTGTCGCAGATGAGCAGATCCGTATGATGGGCCTTCTGCGAGGCGATGGCGTCATAGACCACGCTGGCCGGGTCGGCGCCCTCCCCGTGGCGCACCATGGGTACGCCGGCCCGCTGGCTCCATACCTCCAGCTGGTCGGCCGCCGCGGCCCGGAAGGTATCGGCCGCCGCCAGCAGGACGGTTTTACCCTCCGCCTTATATTTGGCCGCCAGCTTGCCGGCCGTGGTAGTCTTCCCCGTGCCGTTGACGCCGACCATCAGGATCACGCTGCCGCTGGGCAGCTCAAGGGGCCTGCTCTCCCCCAGCTGCTCGACAATCGCCTCCCGAATCAACTGATGGATGGCTTCCGGCCGCCCAATCTTCTGCGCCTTCACCTTGGCGCGCACCCGCTCCACCAGGTCGACCGCACTGTTCACGCCCAGATCGGAGGCCACCAGGATATCGGTCAGCTCATCAAAGAAGTCGTCGTCAATCTCCTTGTAATAGTGTACCAGCTCCTCCACCCGCTGCGTCAGCTGCTCGCGGGTTTTCGTCAGGCCCTCCTTGATGCGGGCAAAGAATCCCCTTTTCTCCTTTTCCATCAGGAAACCTCCTGTTCGATAATATCGCTCATGCGCACATGGATCATCTTGGATACGCCCTTCTCCTGCATCGTCACGCCATAAAGGGTATCGCAGCATTCCATGGTGCTCTTCCGGTGGGTAATGATGACAAACTGGGTCTTTTGCGCATAGCCGCGCACATAATCGGTAAAGTGGGAAATATTGGCTTCATCCAGGGCCGCCTCAATCTCATCCAGGATGCAAAAGGGCGTGGGCTTCAGCCGGAGCATGGCAAAGAGCAGGGCGATCGCGGTCAGCGCCCGCTCGCCGCCGGAGAGCAGCGTCAAAAGCTGCAGCTTCTTGCCCGGGGGCTGCACATGCATATCAATGCCCGACTCCAGGATATTCCCTTCATCCTCCAGCTTAATGAAGGCCTGTCCGCCGCCAAACAGCGCCCGGAAGGTTTCACCGAAATAGGCATTCAGCCGTTCAAAGCTGTCCCGGAAGAGCTTTTCCATCTCCCCGGTAATCTGGCCGATCATCTCCTCCAGCCGCGTCTTGGCCTGCACCAGGTCGCCGCTTTGGGTCAGGTATTCCTCATATTGGTCCTTCACCTGGGCGTATTCCTCGATGGCCTGCACGTTGACCGGCCCCAAGGCACGGATGCTTCGGCGCAGCTTTTCCATCTCCTTCTGCGCCTCTTCGCCCATCAGCGTATCGTCCCGCAGGGGCAGCGCGTTCACATATGTCAGCTCATACAGCTCCCAGATGCGGTTTTGCAGGCTCTCCAGCTCCCGCTGGATCCGCTCCCCCTGGGCCTTGATCTCATATTGGCGCTGGCTGGCCTTGAGGTTTTCCTGCTCCAGCGACCTGAGCTGGGCGCTGAGGCCGCTCAGCCGCTGCCGGTGTCCCTCGCGCTGCTGCTGCAGCTGCTCCGTCTGCCGCATGGCCTCGTCCAGCTGCGCCTGGCATTGCTGCGCCTGACGCGCTCTGCGCTCGTCCTCTGCCTTCAGCTGCTCCCGCCGCCGCTCGTTCTCCTCTGCCTGCCGCTGGGCCTCGGTTGCCGCCGCTTCGTGGGCTTCAGCCTCCTGCCGGTCCCTTTCGATCTGGGCCAGCACGGCGGCGCGGTCCCGCTCGTCGGCCATGGCCGACGCCCGCAGCATACCCAGATGGTCCACAGCCTCGTCCCGCTGCTCCCGCAGCAGGTTGATCTCCCGCTGCCGCTGGGCCATGGCCTGCTGATAATCCTGGCTGCCCGCCTCGATGGCCTCGCCGTCATTCTCCACAGCCGCCATGCGGCAAGCCAGATCCTCCAGGGAAGCCGCCAGCCGGCTTTGCTCCGCCTCCAGCTCCTGGCGCTCCCGGATATGCCGGTCGGTGTTGGCCTGGGCCTTGTCCAGCCGCTCCTTTTCCCTGGCCAGGTCGATCTCCAGGGTATGGGCCTGCTGGCGGAGCTGCGCCAGCGTCTCATCCATCCCCGCCGCCAGCGATTTCCCCCGCTGTTGGGACTCTTCCAGCTGTTCCAAGCGGTCCGCCGTCTGCTGAAGGCGCGCCTGGGTCTGCTCGATCTCCTGGTCGCGTCCCAATACGCTTGTGACCCGGGCCCGGATAGAGCCGCCGGTCATGGACCCGCCGGGGTTCATGACGTCGCCCTGAAGGGTCACGACCCGCAGGCTGCTCCTGCAGGCCTTGGAAAGGGCGATCGCCGCGTCCAGGTCGCGGGCGATCAGGGTGCGGCCCAGCAGGTTGTCCACCACGTTCCGGTATTTGGCTTCGCATTCCACCAGCTCGCTGGCTACGCCGCAAAGGCCCTCCTGGGGAAGGCGGCTGCGCTCGGCAGCCGACAGGGAACGGCCCTGGATCGCCGTCAGCGGCAGAAAGGTGGCCCGGCCATACTGCCTGGCCCGCAGGTGGCCGATCAGCTGCTTGGCCGCCTGCTCGTCCCTGGTGATGACATGCTGGCTCGCCGCGCCCAGCGCGGTTTCGACCGCCAGCAGGTAGCTCTGGGGGACCTTCACGATCTCAGCCACCACGGCCTCCACGCAGCCGCCCAGCCTTTCATCCCGCCGGGCGTCCTTTAAGAGGGACTTGACCGTATTGTTAAAGCCTTCATAGTCCCGCTTCATATTTTCCAGCATGTTCAGCCGTGTGCGCGCTTCCCGCTGCTCCTCCCGCAGCTGCGCCGCGGATTGAGCCAGGCGCTGCAGCTTCTGGGCTGTCTCAGCCCGCCGCGCTTCCGCCTCCGCAAGCTGCCGGCCGGCCGCCTCGATCTGCTCTGTGAGCGCCGCTACGCCCTGGCGGGTCTCATCGGTCAGCTGCTGCCAGCTCTGTTCGGAGGCTTCGCCCCTTTTCAGCTGATCGGCCACCTGCTGCTGCCGTTCGGCCATGGCATGGCGCTGGCCCTCCATCCTTGAGAGCGCGCTTTTTACATCGCCCAGGCGGCCAAGCGCTTCCATCGCCTGCTGCTTCTGCGCCTCCAGATCCGCCTCGCCTGAGGCGATCCGCCCGTCGAGCTCTGCCAGGGCCTGCTCCTCCCGGGCAATCTTCTGCTTCATCAGGCTGCGGGCTTCCCCGCTGTCGTCCAGCGCATTCTGCCGCTGGGCGGCTTCCTCCCGAAGAGCTGCGGCCTTATCCAGGGACGCCCGCCGCGCCTGCTCCAGCCGCTCCCGTTCCTGGGCCAGGAAACCGCGGCGTTCTTCGCTTACCTGGCGGTTGGCCTCCAGCTCGCTGAGTTCGCCTTGCAGCATTGCCTGCTGCTGCTGGCTCTGGGTCCAGGCAGTCTCCAGCTGGCCAAGCTGGCTGTTGCCTGCGTCCAGCTCCTGCTGGCGCTGCTCCAGCTCCGCCTGCTGCTGGGCCAGTACGCCCTCCATCTGGGCCAACCGCCGGCCGGTTTCCTCATCCTGCCCCTTCAGCCGCTCATATTCCCCGATAAACCGGTTCACCTCCAGCTGCTTGAGCCGCTCGGACAGCTTAAGGTAGGTCCTCGCATTCTCGCTCTGCTGCTTTAAGGGGCCGATCTGGCTTTCCATCACCTGCATGATATCGGTAATGCGGGTAAGATTAGCCTGGGTATGGGCCAGATTGCGCTCCGCCTCCTCCTTCCGGGCGCGGAACTTCATGATGCCCGCCGCCTCATGGAAGATGTTGCGGCGGTCCTCCGGCTTGTTGGACAGCACCTCGTCCACCCGCCCCTGGCCGATGATGGAGTAGCCCTCCCTTCCGATACCTGAGTCGCGGAAAAGATCTACCACATCCCGCAGCCTGCAGGCGGCGCGGTTGATGAAGTATTCGCTGTCCCCGGAGCGGTATACCCGGCGGGTCACAGCCACCTCTGCGTATTCGATGGCCAGCGTCCTGTCCTCGTTATCGAAGATCAGCGATACCTCACAGTAGGCCAAAGGCTTGCGCTTTTCAGAGCCGCCGAAAATAATGTCCTCCATCCGCCCGCCCCGCAGGGACTTGGCGCTCTGCTCGCCCAGCACCCAGCGCACCGCATCGGAAATGTTGCTTTTCCCGCTGCCGTTGGGGCCTACCACGCCGGTAATCCCTTGGTCAAATTCAATCACCGTGCGGTCCGCAAAGGACTTAAAGCCGAACAGCTCCAGTCGTTTTAGCTTCAAAGGGGCTCCTCCTTGTCCATTTGCTCCAGCGCCCTGGCTGCCGCCGCCTTTTGGGCGGCCTTTTTGCTCTTGCCCTGGCCCCGGGCCAGCTCCTGTCCCTGGCATATCACCGCCATGACAAAGGTGCTGTCGTGGGGCGGCCCTTCCTGGCCAACCAGCTCATAGCGGATCTCCACCGGGCCGTCCTTTTGCAGCCGCTCCTGCAGCAGCGTCTTTTCATCGCGGCCCCCGCTCTCCCGGTTGGCCTCCAGCACGGGGATCAGCGCCGGGAGCAGCAGCTTCTGGCAGGGGCCGAAGCCCGCCTCCAGGTAGAGCGCCGCCACCACCGCCTCCATAGCGTCTGAAAGGATCGAGGGCAGATGCCGCCCCCGGCCGCTTCCGGCGCCCTTGCCCATGATAAGATAGTTGCCCAGCTGCAGGCTTTCCGCCAGCCTGGCCAGCGAAGGCTCGCTGACCGCCGCAGCCCGCATACGGGTCAGCTGCCCTTCGGGAATCTCAGGATAATGCCGGAAGATATAGTCGGTCACAACCATCTGCAGCACCGTATCGCCCAGGAACTCCAGCCGCTCGTTACAGGGTAGCTCCGGGGCCTCCGCCGTGGCGGAGGAATGGGTCAGCGCCTGCCTGAGCAGCTCGCCCCGGCTAAAGGTATGCCCCAAAGCCGCTTCCAGCCGGGCTATGTCTCCGTGGATCTTCAGCATGGTTACGTTCCTTCCTTTCCTTTCAGGCATCCCCGCCGCAGCGGCTGCCGGACGCCGGCACAACCGCGCCCTTCACGAAAAAGCGGCTCCTTCGAGCCGCTTTTATCCGGACAGGCCGTTTCTGCCTTATGCTTTGTGCGCCTCAATATAGCGCACCACGTCGCCCACCGTGGTCAGCTCGCCCAGGTCGTCAAAGGCGAACTCCAGGCCAAATTCGCTCTCCAGGTTCATGACAATCTCAATGACATCCACCGAGTCAGTTTTAAGGTCCTCTGTAAGCTTGGAGTCCATGGTGATCGTCGCAGGATCCATTTCCAGCTGCTGGGCAATCGCGTCGCGTACCGTTTCAAAGATCATATGTATCGCTCCTCTAAATCAATATGCGTTATTCTTCGGCCAGGACCTTTTGGATCCGGCCGGGGACATCCATCGTTACGCAATGCACCACCTGGTCCATCGCGTTGGCAAAGCTGCGCGCCGTGGAATTCCCGTGGGCCTTAATCACCACGCCGTCCACGCCCAAAAGGGGCGCGCCGCCATATTCGGTATAATCCATGCTGTGCTTTACCTTGCGCATCGCGTCCTTAATCATCAGCGCGCCCAGCTTGGTCTTCAGGCTGCCCATCAGCGCCGATTGAATCTGCGTCATCAGGTAGCCCACCGTACCTTCCATGGACTTAAGCACCATATTGCCAGAAAATCCATCGCAGACCAGCACGTCGGCCTCTCCGCTGAGAATATCGCGGGGCTCGATATTGCCCACGAAATTCAGGGGGGAAGCCTTGAGCTTCTGGTGCACCGTGCGGTAAAGCTCGTTGCCCTTTTCCTCCTCCGCGCCGATATTGATCAGCGCCACCCGCGGCTTCTTTACATTCTCCACCGACTCCATATAGGCCGCGCCCATGGCCGCGAACTGAACCAGGTAATCGGCCTTGCAGTCGGCATTGGCCCCGCAGTCGATTAAAATGGCGTGCCCCTTCAGCGTGGGCAGCAGAGGCGCCAGCGCGGGCCGGTGGATCCCCTTAATACGCCCCACATTGAACAGCGCTCCGCTCATGGCCGCGCCGGTGCTGCCTGCGGTAATAAAGGCGTCCACCTGCCGCTGCTTCAGCAGCATCTGCCCCCGGACCATGGAGGAATCCTTTTTCGCCCGGATGGCCCGCAGCGGATCCTCGCCAGTCTCAATGACCGAGGGGCAATCCTCCAGCGTCACCCGCGGATTCTCCCGGCCGGCGAGCGCCGATACCATCGCTTCACGCCGGCCCAGCAGCGTGATCTCCATCTGCGGATGACGCTCCAGCGCAAGCAGGGCGCCCTCGATAATCGCTCCGGGCGCGTTATCCCCGCCCATGGCGTCTACGGCAATTCGCATCTTCTCCACCTCTTCCCTTGATCGAATAAATTATAGCCAAAGATCCCGTCTTTTGCAAGTCATTCCCCCGCATCCGGTGGCATTCGTGCAAAAAAGCGGCTTAACTTCCCGGATATGGGGATTCCCTTTTTCTTACCGGCGCAGCTTGTCCCGCCCTGGAGCGACTTACCACTTTTCATTTTATTTCATTTATGCTATACTATCGTCATAGAGTTGTAACATTTCGCCCAAGGGGGAATCATCATGCTTAAACAACGGCTCCTGGCGCTGAGCCTGATAGCCGCCATGCTGTATGCTTCGACCGCGCTGGCGGAGCCCGCCGCCACCACGGCGGAAACCGATCCCACAACTACGCAGCCAACAACTGCGGCGGCGACGCCGGCGCCCACGCCCACGCCGGCCCCGAACGAAACCTTTGACCGCGATAACGCGATCGTCCTGAAAAGCGGCTCCTCCTGCGACGAGGTGATCATGCTGCAAAGCCGCCTGCGGGATCTCGGCTATTTTAATTATAAGATTACCAACTACTATGGGGCCAAAACCGAGGAGGCGGTAGCCGCCTTTCAAAAGAACAACGGCTTGACGGCCGACGGCGTCGCAGGGCCCGATACCTACAATGTCCTTTTTAACAACAACGCCAAGCGCGCCCCCATTGTGGAGGTTGTTAAGCCGACGCCCAAGCCCACGCCGACGCCGAAACCTTCCGCCACAAAGAAGCCCTCCAGCAACAAGACCAGCGATACCTCCAAGACCAACTCCAGAGGCGTGCCCATCGGTGAAATGAAGGATTGGTTCAAGTGGGTCCGCTCCCGCTTCACCCGCGGCGATAAGGTGCAGGTCATCGACGTGGCTACGGGGATCAAGCTCAATATGATTATGGTGGGCGGCCATAACCACGCCGATGTGGAGCCCGCCACCAAGGACGATACGGCCAAACTGAAAAAGGCCTATGGAGGCTCCTGGAGCTGGGAGCGCCGGGCGGTCGTCGTCAAGATCAACGGGATCTGGGTTGCCGGTTCCATCAACGGGATGCCCCACGGCTATGAAACCGTCTCCGGCAACAACATGGACGGCCAGGTATGCATTCACTTTTTAAATTCCAAGACCCATGTGCGCGACCTGCCGGATTCCGACCATCAGCGGATGGTACGCAAGGCCGCCGGGAAATAGCGGCATAAGCCCCGAGGCAGCCTCGGGGCTTTTTCATATTACTCCCATAAAGGAAAAATCCGCCGGCATTCCGGCGGATTTTTTAGGCCGCTATGCGGCGTTTACATCGGAGGCTGCCCCGGTAATGCCCATCTTGCGCCATCTCCCCTTGCGGTAGAAAATCAGCGTCAATACGGCGCCCAGCACCCAGGAGATCAGCAGCGACCAGAACAGGGAATCCGGCGACCCGTTGGGGAGCTCCGCCGAACGGGTCAGGTATGCCATCCCATAGGCGACCGGCACACGGATCACCACCGTCGTGATAAAGGAGATCCACATGGGCGTCAGGGTGTCGCCCGCCCCGCGCATGACGCCCGACAGGATCTGCGTAACCGCCATCGCGATATAGCCCACGGCAATAATGCTCATCATGTGCATGCCCATGTCCACAAGCTCCGGCGTATTGGTGAACAGCCGCATCAGCGCGCGCCCAAAGAGCAGGATGCAGGCGGTCAGCAGGCAGGATACCGCAATGCCGATTTTCATGCCGTCCTTGGTGCCCTGCTCCACCCGTTTGATGAGGCCGGCGCCAATGTTCTGCCCGGCATAGGTGGTCATAGCCGTACCAAAGGTAAAATTCGGCATCATGGCGAAGCCGTCGACCCGCATGACCACCACAGAGCACGCAATCACCGTCGTGCCAAAGCTGTTGGTCAGCGACTGCACCACGATGGCCGCCATGGAAAACACCATCTGCGAAAGGCCCGAGGGCAGCCCCAGGCGCATGACCTGGCCGCTGATATGGCGGCTGAGCTTCAGGGATTTGCGGTCAATATCCACCGTATCGGTCATACGGATCAGACGCCATACGCACAGGATTGCGGAAACCATCTGCGCGATCACCGTCGCCCAGGCAACGCCCGCGACGCCCCAGCCGAATTGCGCCACGAAGAGGATATCCAGCACGATATTCAAAAGGCACGCCACGACAAGGAAAATCAGGGGCATCAACGAATCGCCCAGGCCGCGGAGAATGCCGGAAATCATATTATAAAAGGCACAACCCAGAAATCCGGCGAAAAAGATGATTAAATAATCCGCCGTCATATCAAAGATGTCCGCCGGGGTATTCAGCAGCCCCAGAAGCGGCTTGGTAATGAGCACACCCACCACCATCACGAACACGGTGGACAGCAGCGTCAGCGTCACCGAATTTCCCACCGTCAGCGACAGCAGCTTGCGGTCCTTGGCGCCATAGTATTGCGATACCATAATGCCCGCCCCGGCTGAGATGCCCATAAACAGCACCAGCAGCAGGTTCACGATCGGCCCTGCCGCGCCAACAGCTGCCAGCGCTCCATCACCCACATACCGCCCCACGACAATGGAGTCGACTGTGTTGTACATTTGCTGCACCATGTTGCCGATCAGCAGCGGCACCGCAAACTGAATCAGATTCAGGTAGGGGTTGCCCACCGTCATGTCCTGTGCGCCAAAATATTTGGCCAGAGAGAATTTCATCGATCGTTCTCCATCCAAAAAAATTTGATACCTTCAGGCCCGCCTTCCGGTATGCATTGAAAATACCTTACCATATTCCCTCGAAGGATTGCAACCCTATCTAATAAGGCAACTAACAAACTATCAATCTGCACAAGGATGAGCGAATAATGTGCATAATAATTAAAACCGTGTAAGCCGGCCTGAGGTTCGCCATCCCGCGCCGTTCTTCCCACACAAAAGGCCGGGTTCATCTGCCCGGCCTTCAATGGATTGGATGGAATTAAACCTTACGGATACGGCGCGTGGCGACCAGGTCCGCCCCGGTTCCCGCCACATTGGCAATCAGCACCTGCCCCACAGCCACCGGCGCCTGCGCGCGGAAGCCCTTTAACGCCTCCAGCACCTGCGGGATGGACGTCTTGGAAACCGGGGTTTTGGTGCGCACCGATACCACCGGCATTTGGCCGCCGTCCACATAAACGGAGGTCGTCACCGTGCGCTTGGGGTCGGTAAATTCGTCTCTGCCATACCGCTCGCCCCGCTTGCAGGTGTTGCCCTGCACCGTCAGCTCGCCGGATTCATCACAGGTTACCGTCAGCCGGCAGCCCATGGGGCATACCGTACAAACCATATGTTTCTCGCTCATGTCAGCCTCCCGTCACCCGCAGGTGGATCTGCCCGTCCGCCAGCGCCAGCTTATCGGCGGAAAGCGTGATCTTCTCCATTTCACCCGGCGTCATGATCTGCTTTTTCTTGGAAAGCAATACCGTATCGCCGCTGACCACTTCCACCTTGGCCGGTTTATAGAAATCGCGCACCCGGAAATACAGGTCGACAGCCCCCTGGCCGCCGCGGCGGATCTTCTGCGGCACCGTATAGGAAGCGCCCTGCTCCGGCAGGACCTCGATCGCCGCTTCGTCAAATCCGCCCGTACCCTGCACATAGGCTGCGGCTGCGGCTCCGGCGGCCGCCGCCTCCTGGGAAACATTGTCCACCAGGTCGTGCACCTGCAATACGTTCCCGCAGGCAAAGACGCCGGGAATTGAGGTCTGCCTGTACTGGTCCACCACGGCGCCCCGGGTGCGGGGATCCATCGTGACGCCCGCCTCCTCGGTCAGCTCATTTTCCGGAATCAGGCCCACCGACAGAAGCAGCGTATCACAGGGGATATATTCAAAGCTATCGGCAATGGGCTGGCGGTTCTGATCGACCCGGGCGATGGTAACGCCCTCCACCCGGTCCTTGCCGTGAATGCGCGCTACCGTGTGCTCAAAGCGCAGGGGGATTTGGTTATCCTCCAGGCATTGGACAATATTCCGCGTCAGGCCGCTGGAATAGGGCATGATCTCGCAGACCATTTTGACCTCGGCCCCCTCCCAGGTCATACGCCGGGCCATGATAAGGCCAATATCACCGGAGCCAAGGATCACGACCTTCTTCCCCGGCATATAGCCTTCCATGTTGACAAGGCGCTGGGCGCATCCGGCGGTAAACACGCCGGCCGGCCGGTATCCGGGGATATTGAGGGCGCCCCGTGTGCGCTCCCGGCAGCCCATGGCCAGGATGACCGCCTTGGCTTCGTAGGTGGTCAATCCATCCGTGGTGTTGATGGCGGTGACCCGCTTGTCCCTGCTGACGGATAGCACCATGGTATCCAGCTTCACCTCGATACCCGCCGCCTCCAGCCGGTCAATATACCGCTGCGCATATTCCGGCCCTGTCAGCTCCTCATTAAAGGTGTGCAGGCCGAAGCCATGGTGAATGCACTGCTGCAAAATGCCGCCCAGATCGCGGTCGCGCTCCAGGATCAGGATATCGGTTACGCCGGCTTCATGGCAGGCCAGGGCAGCCGCCAGGCCCGCCGGGCCCCCGCCTACGATAATGACATCCTTCTTATTCACGGCCCTCGCCCCCTTGCTCCTTGATCCTGCCGCAGGTCAGCCAGGACCCGCCGCCGAACTTTGTAATCTCGCCCATGTCGCAGCCCAGCTCCCGGGCCAGGATCTCCATCACCCTGGGGGAGCAGAAGCCGCCCTGGCAGCGGCCCATTCCGGCGCGGGTACGCCGCTTGACCGCGTCCACGCTGGTCGCCGGCACCGGGCTGTGGATGGCTGCGACAATCTCCGCCTCGGTAACCGTTTCGCACCGGCAGATGATCCGCCCGTACAGAGGATTCTCCTTGACCGCCTGGGCCCGTTCCCCGTCGTTCATTTCGCGGAAGGGCTTTTTGTGGGGGCGCAAGGGATCAAAGGCTTCATTGGGCGCCAGCGTCAGGCCGGCCTCCCCCAGCAGGGAAACCACAAGCTGGGCCACAGCCGGCGCCGAGGTCAGGCCCGGTGAACAGATGCCCGCCGCCTGGATCAGGCGCTTCTGGCTTTGGCTGATGCCGATCAGGAAATCGTGCTTCTCCTGCCACTGAGCCCGAAGCCCGGTAAAGGACGTAATGACCTGCCCAAAGCCCAGGCTGGGCACAGAGAGGGCCGCCGTGCGCCGCAGCGCCGCCATACCCTCCGCCGTGGTGGAGGTATCGGTTTTATCGGTAATATCCTGGGAGGTGGGGCCGGCAAAGACGTTGCCGTCCACCGTGGGCGAAACCAGCACGCCCTTACCCATTTGGGTGGGCACCTGGAAAATGACCGTTGAAACCCGCTTGCCCTCCTTGCGGTCCAGCAGCATGTATTCGCCCCGCCGGGGTACAATGGTGAAGGCTTCCCCGCCGGCCATACGGCTGACCTCATCGGCATACAGCCCCGCCGCGTTGACCACATACCGCGCGGTAATGGTTTCCCCGGCCTGGCTGGTCAGCTCCAGCGCATCCTGCCGCTCCTGCACGGCTGTCAGACGCCAGTTGCGCTTCAGCTCTACGCCGTTGGCCACCGCGTTCTCCGCCAGCGCGACTGTCAGCTGATAGGGACAATTGATCCCCGCGCTCGGCGCCCACAGCACGGCCTTCACCTGCGGGGAAAGGTTGGGCTCCCGCTGGCGGGCCCATTCGCCCGTATGGATTTCCAGGCCCGGCACGCCGTTTTTCCGCCCCTGCTCCAGCAGCCGCTCGAGATGGGCCTGCTGCTCGTCGTCAAAGGCCACCGTCATGGAGCCTGTGCGCTTAAAGGGTATGTTCAGCTGACGGCACAGCTGCTCCATCATTGCGTTTCCCTTCACATTCAGCTCGGCCATCAGCGTTCCGGGCGCGGCGTCATAGCCGGAATGGACGATGGCGCTGTTGGCCTTGGAGCTGCCCATGGCAACGTCGTCTGCCGCCTCCAATAGCGCGATCCTCAGCCGGTAGGCCGACAGAGCCCGGGCTATAGCGCAACCGGTTACGCCGCCGCCGACCACCACTACGTCGTAGTTCATCGTTTCCTCCTCTTTCTCTCATATGGAAAAACCGAACGATCTCCTGGCGGAACTCGTCCGGTTCGCATGCTGAAGGATTGATGCTTTTTACCGCGATCAGTATACAATTTACGACTCTTTCTGTCAAGATCGGCGTCAGATTTTTCCTTGCCTTTTCTTGTGCGCGGGCTTTATCCGCCGCCTATGGATTCCAGCGGATGTTCATCAGCGTCATCCGCGCCCAACGGTCATCATAGACGCTGGGCCATGTGATCTCAACCATCGCGCTGGCGCTATGATCCCAGGCGTGGCACACGCCCAGCAGCACGGAGCGCTCGCCCACCTGCTCGAAGCGGCCCTCATAGAGGGTATTGCCCAGCTCCATAGAAAAGCTGCGCCGCTGCATCTCCGGCTGGTCCTCCCGAAGGGCCTCCACCTTCACCGTGCGCTGGTCGCGAGCCAGCGTCAGCACGTTGCGGGCCGGATACCTCGCTCGCAGATTGCCGTCCACCGTTACCGACCAGTTATCCAGGCTGTGGCGGTAATCCTGCTTTCGGTAGCCAATCTCAATGGGCTGATCCATCGCCGGATTGCCCCAGGGCTGGGCTGGCCGCTCCAGCAGATCGCAGAGCTGCTCATACTCCAGCCGCGGCAGGGGGATCCATTCATCAAGGCGGGCTGCCCGCTCCAGAAAGCGGCAGGATTCCTCCATCACCGCCGCTTCCTCCCGGCTCATATCCCGGGTCCAGAAGATGCGGTTCCACATATTCCACAGGGCACGGTTGCGCCAGTACCAGCTATCCATCTCCTTGTTAGGCCAAATAAAGAAATCGAGCGCCAGCGCCTCTACATCCTGCCAGGCCCGGGCCGCCAGGGATCCATTGTCAAACCAGCCCATCGGGGTGACCACGCCCTG
Source organism: uncultured Eubacteriales bacterium (assembly GCA_900542005.1). Classification (GTDB taxonomy): domain Bacteria; phylum Bacillota; class Clostridia; order Christensenellales; family UMGS416; genus Parachristensenella. Next base: position 29,998 of record UQLW01000003.1, on the reverse strand, counting down.
CTCGAATACCGGGTATGCCTGGTCGGTCATGGGCCAGTTCATGAACCGGACCGGGCGCTCCTGGGTGTTGTCCACCTGATCCATTGCCCGGGCAATCTGCCGCAGGTGGTTCATATGGGCCGCCCGCAGCCGCCCAAAATCACGATCCGCCGCGTAACCTGTCGGATCCTCCACCTGCCAGCGCAGCCCGGTCTGGCCGCCCACCGCATCCAGCAGCTCCAAAAGCGCCGCATGGGCCCCTGGGCCCGCCGTCGTGGTCTGGCAGCCCATATTCCACTGATTCTTCACGGCCCAGAGCCGCGCCGTCGCCGCCGTGCACAGCCGCACGTTCAGCGCGCCCTGCCCCTGCACTGCGGAGATGGACACCGAATGCTTGCCCACCAATTCGGTCAGGACGCGGGCCATTTCCTCCAGGGACGGTTCCTGGCCAAAAAGCCGCGCGGGCCGGCCCTTGGCGCTGACCTCAATTCCCATTGTCATCCCCCTTTTTTGATCCAATCTCTTTGGTATAGTTTATCCCAAATTCCACCAAATGAAAAGGGCACGGGAACCGCTTTCGCTGAACTGGACAAAATGCGCTATATTCTTCAGGGCCCCACCATGGTATGCTGGCGCCAAAGAGGAAAGGAGCGTGTGATCTATGGAGGTTACCTTTTGGGGCACTGGCGCCTCTGAGGGCTGGCCCGCCCTTTTTTGCGATTGCCCCGCCTGCCGCCATGCCCGGAAGCACGGCGAGCGCCGCACCCGGGCGCAGCTTTCCATCGACGACGAACTGCTGGTGGACTTTGGCCCTGATACCTATGCCCACGCCCTGCAGCATGGCGTATGCCTGAGCCGCATCCGCGCCGTGCTCATTACCCATTCCCACAGCGACCATCTCTATACGCCCGACCTGGGCTGTATCCTGGATAATTACAATCCTGCCATGGACCTTAATCCCCTTACGGTATATGGCAACGAGGCGGTCACCGCCGCCGGCGAAGCCCTGAAGGCTGGCTATGCCGGATGGGCTGGCTTGGAAAAGCTGCTTTTCCAGCCCGCCGTCCCCGGCCGCTGGCTGCAGCTCTCCGGCGCCCGGGCCCTCCCCCTGCGGGCCAATCATATACCCCATGAGACCTGCCTCATCTATGTGGTGGAAAAGGATGGCCGGCGTATCCTCTACGGTTGTGATTCCGGCCTCTATCCGGAGGAAACCAACCGCGCCCTGTCCGGGCTGCGCCTGGATATGGCGGTGCTGGAGTGCACCATGCTGGCGGCGCCTGCCGGCCATGGGCACTGCTCGTTGACGGAAATGCGCCGCCAGAAGCAGCTGCTAACCGAATGCGGCGCCATTACGCCGGATACAAAGGTATATATCTCCCACCTTTGCCACAGCGGCGGGCTGAGCAGCCAGCGCGAAATCGAGGAGGCCGTTGCCGGGGATGGCATCCAGGTGGCCTATGACGGGCTGCGGGTTATCCTATAACTGTTAATATACCGGGTTTTCCCGTGCAGAGAAACAAAAAACCGTCCGCAGCTGCGGACGGTTTTTTCAAGCTTGCTTACAGCACGCCCTGCGCCATCATGGCATCGGCTACCTTGGTGAAGCCGGCAATGTTAGCGCCCATGACAAAGTTCTTGGGCTGACCAAAGGCCTTCGCCGTGGCAGACATATTGCGGTAAATATTGACCATGATGCCCTTCAGCTTGGCGTCGACCTCCTCAAAGGTCCAGCTCAGGCGTTGGGAGTTCTGGCTCATCTCCAGGGCGGAGGTCGCTACGCCGCCGGCGTTGGCCGCCTTGCCGGGCGCATAAAGGATCCCCTTGGAAAGGAACACATCCACCGCATCCGGAGTGGAGGGCATATTGGCGCCCTCACCCACCGCATAGCAGCCGTTGGCCACCAGCAGCTGGGCGTCCTCGCCGTTAAGCTCGTTCTGGGTGGCGCAGGGCAGGGCAATGTCGCAGGGCACGGACCATACGCCCCGGCCCTCATGGTACTCAGCCTGGGGACGAACGTCCAGATATTCCTTAATGCGGCCCCGGCGTACTTCCTTGATCTGCTTGACAGCGTCCAGATCCACGCCCGCCTCGTCATAAATCCAGCCGGTAGAATCCGACATGGTCAGTACCTTGGCGCCCATGGAGATGGCTTTCTCCGCCGCATAGATGGCCACGTTGCCAGCGCCGGAAATCACCACGCGGGCGCCGGCCAGGGATTTGCCGAATTCGCGCACCATCTCGTCGACCAGGTATACCAGGCCATATCCCGTCGCCTGGGTGCGGGCCAGCGAACCGCCGTAGGTCAGTCCCTTGCCGGTCAGTACGCCCTCATACAGGCCGGTAATGCGCTTATACTGGCCGTACAGGAAGCCGATTTCCCGGGCTCCGGTGCCAATATCGCCCGCCGGTACGTCCACATCGGCGCCGATGTATTTGCTCAGCTCAGTCATAAAGCTCTGGCAGAAGGCCATGACCTCGCGGTCAGACTTGCCCTTGGGGTCAAAGTCCGAGCCGCCCTTGCCTCCGCCGATCGGCAGGCCCGTCAGCGAGTTCTTGAATACCTGCTCAAAGCCCAGGAACTTAATGACGCCCAGGTTGACCGAGGGATGCAGGCGCAGACCGCCCTTATAGGGGCCGATCGCGTTGTTGAACTGCACGCGGAAGCCGCGGTTGACCTGCACCTTGCCGCTGTCGTCCACCCAGGCGACGCGGAACATCAGCTGACGGTCCGGCTCCACCATGCGCTCCAGCAGGCCCGCTTTCTGATATTCGGGGCGCTGGTCAATGATGGGCCGCAGCGACTCCAGGACCTCCGTCGCGGCCTGATGGAATTCGGCTTCGCCCGGATTGGTGCGGATTACCTTTTGAATGACCTCGTCAACATAAGACATTTGGGTTCCTCCTTGAATTTGAATAAAGCCGCCAAGCGTAAAGCACGGCGGCTGCACACAACCTATTATAATGTCATTATCTGCAACATGCAAGAATTTTTCCTGCGTATTTTTCAGTTTTTTCAATGTTTTTCCGGCTTTCCTGCAGCAAATCCGGCATATCTTTTCATTTTGCCGCCGTCAGCCCAGCACATACAGGTAAACCGAGAGAAAATGCAGCACGCTGCCTCCCAGGACAAAAACATGCCAAAGCGGATGCATGCCTCGCACCTTCTTCCCCAGCCCGAAGAAAACCATACCCACCGTGTATAGAATACCGCCCAACACCAGCAGCATCACACCCATGGGGGCGACTGCGCTGTTCAGCGGCCCCAGCGTCATGATAATCGCCCAGCCCATGACCAGATAGAGGACGTTGGACAGGATCTTGAACCGCTCCAGGGAGATGGCGTTCAGCACAATCCCCAGGACCGCGCCGCCCCATATGATGCCAAAAAGCGTCCAGCCCACCGCTCCCCGCAGGGCGACCAACGTATAGGGCGTATAGGTACCGGCGATCAACACATAGATGGAGCAATGGTCAAAGACGCGCAGCACCCGCTTGGCCCCCTCGTGGAACATGCTGTGATACAGGGTGCTGGCCATGTACAGAAAGAACATGGATCCGCCATATATGCAGGCTGAAACCGTCTGCCATGGATCCTGCGCCCGAACCAGCATGAGCACCATGGCGGCGATGGCGCTCATCGCGCCTACACCATGGCTGATCGCATTGAACAGCTCTTCGCTGAAGGTCTGCTTGCGGGGCAGCTTCATCATCTCTACCACTTTTCTACCTCCTGTCTGTTTCTATCTCTAGTATAGCATATTATTTCGCGTTGTACAGTATTTATTCCCGTGTTAACTTATTTTTTACAATATATCATGGTTTTTATTACTATATCATGTCTTTCTTCTTAATTTTCACGCTTCTATGGCAAAAGCCGCCCAAAGGCGGCTTTTGCCATAGATAACATTGCGGCAGCCTCAATGCCGCCCGGAAGGGACGCAGGCGGCCGGGATTATTCCCCTTCTCCCCGGATGCAGGCGGCCAGTGCTTCGGCGTCCGCACGGATGCGGGCTTCATCCGTGCCCTCCAGCATCACGCGGATCAGCGGCTCCGTTCCGGAAGGGCGCACCAGCACCCGTCCTGAGCCGCCGTATGCCTGCTCCATCGCCTGGATCATCGCCGCCACACGGCGGTCCTGCTGCCATGTATCGCGCCGCTTGGGCGTGACCGGCACATTCACCAATACCTGAGGCAGCGGCGTCATCACCTGGGCCAGCCGGGCCAGGGGCATGCGGCGGCCGGCCATCGCCTGCAGCAGGTGCAGGCTGGTCAGCAACCCGTCCCCTGTTGTATTTTCATCCAGAAAAATAATATGGCCCGACTGCTCGCCCCCCAGCGAATACCCTTTCTCCAGCATGGTTTCCAGCACATACCGGTCGCCCACCTGGGTGGTTTCCACAGAAATTCCCGCGCGCCGCGCCGCCTGGTGCAGCCCAAGATTGCTCATGACGGTTGCGGCCAGCGTATCCTGCCTGAGCCGCCCCTGGGCCTTTAGCTGGCAAGCCAGGATCATCATGATCTGGTCGCCGTCGACCATGCGTCCTGTATGGTCCACCGCCAGCAGCCGGTCGGCATCCCCATCAAAGGCCAGACCAACGTCGGCGCCCAGCGCTCCCACGATCCGCGCCAGCGTATCCATATGGGTGGAGCCGCAATGGTCGTTGATATTCAGCCCATTGGGGTGGTCGAATAGGCTCATTACATTGGCGCCCAGCTGGTCATAGAGCTCCGGCGCGATGACGCTGGCCGCGCCATTGGCGCAATCCAGCACCACCTTCATCCCTGTCAGATCCAGGGCCGGATCCACCGTTGACCGAAGGAATTCAATATAATCCTTGCGGGCGGTGACCATATCGCGCACCATGCCGACCTCAGCGCCCTGGCAGCATCTCATGCGCTCCGGCTGCCCCAGCAGCTCTTCGATCTCGTCCTCCACGCGGTCAGGCAGCTTGAAGCCATCCCGGTTGAAAAACTTGATACCGTTGAATTCATAGGGATTATGGCTTGCCGATATCACGACGCCGGCATCGCAGCCATAGCGCCGCGTCAGATAAGCGATGCCCGGCGTGGGGATTACGCCCACCCGGCAGGCGTCGCCGCCGACAGAACAGATGCCAGCCACCAGGGCGCTTTCCAGCATATACCCCGATATACGGGTATCCCGGCCGATCAGGATCTTGGGCCTCCCGGTTCCCTTGGTCAGCACGGTCGCGCCCGCCCGCCCCAGTTCATAGGCCAGGCTGCAGGAAAGCTCCTGTCCGGCGATGCCGCGCACGCCATCGGTTCCAAACAAGCGCGCCATGGCTATGCCCGCTCCATCAGGTACTTGGCCGCTTCCGTGGCAGCCACCGCCCCGTCGGCCGCGGCCGTCACCACCTGCCGCAGCGGGGTAGCCCTTACGTCGCCGGCGGCATACACGCCGGGCAGCTCCGTACGCATCCGTTCGTCTGTCACAATCGCGCCCTGCGCGTCCAGCTTCAGCGCCCCCTGCACCAGCTGGGCCTGCGGCGTCGTGCCCACGGCGATGAACAGTCCATCCGCCTGAAGCTCGCCCTTGTTTTCCCCCTTCAAGGCCAGCCCCTCCAGCTGCCCATCGCCCAGCAGCGCCTCCACCTGGGTATTCCAGAGCACCTGGATACGTTCGTTCTCCATGACCCGCTGCCGCAGGATGCCCGCAGCCCGCAGCTCGTCCCGCCGGTGGATCAGGTAGACCTTCCGTGCCAGCGCGGCCAGATACAGCGCATCCTCGCAGGCCGTATCGCCGCCGCCAACCACGGCGACGGCCTTATCCTGATAAAAGGCGCCGTCGCAGGTAGCGCAGTAGGAAACGCCGCGGCCCCGGAGCTCATCCTCCCGCTCAACGCCCAGCCGCCGGGGCTCGGCGCCCATGCAGAGGATCACCGCCTTTGCCTGCCAGTCGCCGCCCTCGCATCGGGCGGTTTTTACCGCGCCGTCCAGCTCCAGGCTGTTCACCGTATCGTATTGGATCTCCAGCCCGAAGCGCTCTGCCTGCTCCATCATAGCCATTCCGATTTCCACCCCGCCGATGCCCTGGGGAAAGCCGGGATAGTTCTCCAGCCGGTGGGTCGTCGTGATCTGACCTCCGGCGAACATCCGCTCGATCAGCACCGTCCGGCGGCCTGCCCGCACGCCATATAGGCCTGCCGTTAGCCCGGCGGCGCCGCCGCCGATAATCAATAGCTCTGTTTGTTGCATTGCTCTGCTCCTTTACATCTCGATGGCTTCCACCTCGCCGCCCTTGCCGGACCAGGGCTTATAGAACTCTACATGCTTACCGGCCAGCATAGCCTCCAGCCGTTCCCTGAATCCCTCTGCCAGCGTATACTCGTCCAGGCGGTCCAGCGGTACCCATTCGGCAGGCGCTTCGCCCTCGCCGGGCCGAAGCGTCCCGCTGAAGGTATCGGTCAAATAGTTGAACACAAGGTATTCTTCCCCGCAATCCAGCCCAACAAAATGGGAAACGCCCATCATTTTTAGGTTTTCCACATAAAGGCCCGTCTCCTCCCGCACTTCCCGCAGGGCGCAGGCCATCAGGCTCTCCGGAAAGTCCACATGGCCGCCTGGCGCTGCGTATCCCTGCCAGTTCCCCTTGTTCCGGCGCACCAGCAGCACCCTTTGGCGGGTACGATCCAGGATCACCACCAGCGTCGTCAGGATTACATAGCTGTCCATTTCCGATTCCCCCCTCTTTGGTTACATGGCATTATACACAGAATCCACCGCCTTGGCAAGGTGAAAGAATATTTGTTCTTTTTTCTCTTTTGCCTCTTGCTTTTTCCGAATAAATGTTCTATCCTATAACCAGAACATTTATTCGCGGAGGTGTGGGAACCGTGCTGTTTCTGATTGCCTATGGTCTTAAACATGAGCCTGAACGCTACAGCGATTTTTTTGAGGCCCTTGATTCGCTGGGACAGTGCCAGGAGGTATGTCCCGGCGTCACCCTCTGCTATTCTCTGGTATCCGCCGCGGTTATCGCCTCCGAGCTGCGGTCCTACCTGTGCGATCAGGACCGTCTGGTCGTCACGCAAATGTACCGGGGGCACTGTGCAGGCCTTTTGAATGAAGCCCAGAAGAACATGATCCGGCTTCACATCTCCCAGGATCCGAGCGAAGCCATGGAGTTTCCCCTTTCGCGGGGGCTTTCCCGGGCGGCGCGCCGCAGCGGCGCGCTGTAATGCTGCTTTTCCTCCTCTCCCCATAGGAGGCCGCGCTATGTGCCACATGCGCGGCCTTTTTTCACCCCTTCGCCCGTTGGCGCATAGGATGGCAGAAAAGGCAGGTGACTCCTATGGCTTATATGCGGGCGCACGCCGTCGCCTATGCCCACCGGTGGGCCTTTCGGCGTAATCCTGAATACGCCAACTTCGACCTGATGGGCGGGGACTGTACCAACTTTGTCTCCCAATGCCTATACGCCGGATGCCGGGTTATGAATTTTACGCCTGACCTGGGGTGGTATTACCTATCCCTGAACGACCGCAGCGCGGCCTGGACCGGCGTGCAGTACCTCTTTACCTTCCTTACCACCAACCTGGGCCCAGGCCCCTATGGCCGCGTGTACCCGCTGGAGGCCGCGGAGCCCGGTGATATCATCCAGCTCAGCTTTGACGGCGTCCGCTATGCCCATTCGCTGCTTGTGACCCAAACAGGCGCTGTCCCCAGCGTCTCCACAATCATGCTGACCTCCCATACCTTCGACGCCCATAACCGTCCGCTGATGACCTATGCTTACCAGGCGCTGCGGCTCATTCATATAGATGGGGCCAGATACTAGGACATAGTTGTCATTTATTGGTTTTTTCAGCGATGTTTTACTCCAATTGGTACTAGGCTCCGCCTCCTGCCGTCCAATTTTTTATACTGAGTTTATGAGAGGAGGCGCTCTGCATCATGGACATCCGTCAGATTCAATCCTTCTTGATCCAAAATGATTATTCACCGACAACGAAGGGGTTTTATGCTCTGGCCGACGCCCTGAAAATCGCCCTGGATACGCCAGAGGACATCGTCTCCACCACATGGCTGTATCGGGAAGTCGCCCAGCTGCACCATACCTCATGGCAATCGGTAGAGCACAACATCCGCCTCACTGTGCAAAACCAGCAGCTGGATACCGGTACAGTGGGGCGTCCTCTGCCCAATAAGGATGTCATTGCGCAAATCCTGGCCCGCCTTCGGAGGATGGAGGCGGAGCATTCCGGCTCTAGCCGAAACTAGCCCGATCATATCTGGAAAAACGCCGTCAGCCTGTTCGCTGGCGGCGTTTGCTATCGGGAGCATTTCCGGCGCCGAGGCTGGGATAGGCTATTCCTACCCGCTCCCTGTCGCGCAGGATCAAAAAAGAAGCGCTGTCGCGCTTCTTTTTTAGGCTAACGCCTTGGGGAAATGTCTTTACCCATGCCGGCTATCTGAAAAAGTGATCTCCAGCTTCATTGCCCGGTCCCTTAGGGCTACAAAACCATTTGCAACCTCTTTAGCTTCAGCAAGCAGGGCCTGAAGCCGCATCTCCAGGTCCTCCTCCATCCCGTTCCCTCCTTTAAGCGCGCACCGCTTCATCTCAATCACGATTTTATCTTACAACATGGATGATTCCGGCGCAATGGGCCTCTTTGACATATCCGTCGCTAAAATCTATCAGTTTCTATAGAGGTATTCGCAAAGGGAATGCATTAAAATGCCCTTTCCGCCCATTCTATAAGAAATGACCGCATTCGAGAGAACCCAGAATAGTCAAATCCGCGATAGGCTGTGCTGGTGCGTGTCAAAAAACGCCCGGTATTTCCCCATGGCTTCTGTATACCTGCAAACAGTCATTTTCGACTATTGCTTCATCCTACATGGCGAATCGGCCACAATTACGTCGGATATTGTCTGTTATGCGCAGTTTAACCTGAATATTACATATCATAAAAGTATCCTATCTAAGAAAGGATGAATTTTATGGAAGATATCGTAAAGCTGGTTGACTGTATCGCTCCCTCCATTCGATTTGCCGGCCGTCGTCCCTTTACGTTCGCCATTGAGCAAACCTGCACGCTTGCCGCCAAGACCCATTTGGAGGATATCCAATTTACAAAGCAGGTATATCCTGTTGTAGCCGCCCGATGCTGCTGTTCCTATAGCTCCGCGGAGCGCGCAATCTACCGCGCGGTGGACGCCTGCTGGATGGAGGGCGGCAATGAGGCGCTCAATCTGGTAATCGGCCGGAGGCTGCCCATCAAGCCCAAGCCCTCCGAGCTGATTATGTATTGCGCCTGCTTCATCTTGCGGGGCGTCCCCTACCATTCCCCGGAGGCAAAGGCCTCCCTTCTGCTGTTGCTGGAGTCGAAGCGGCCTGAGTCCTAGCTGCAACCAGCCTTTAAGGGTGTGCGTCCTTCCCATATACGGACGATCTATCAGCCAAGAAAAAATCCCCGACGCTTTGTCGGGGATTTTGCCTGTAAGCAACCAGATTATCGCTTGGAGAACTGCGGAGCGCGGCGGGCGGCTTTGAGGCCGTACTTCTTACGCTCCTTCATGCGGGGATCGCGGGTGAGGAAGCCAGCCTTCTTGATCGCGGGCTTGAGCTCCTCGTCGCTCTTGACCAGCGCACGGGCAATGCCGTGGCGGATCGCGCCCGCCTGACCGGTCAGGCCGCCGCCGCTGACGGTAACGATGACGTCAAAGCGAGCCTGCGTCTCCGTCAGCACCAGGGGCTGGCGGACAATCAGCTTAAGGGTTTCCAGACCGAAATAATCGTCAATATCGCGCTTGTTGATGGTGATCTTACCCTCGCCGGGAACCAAACGAACGCGGGCAACCGATGTCTTGCGACGGCCGGTAGCAGAGTATTGAACCTGAGCCATTTGCTTGCCCTCCTGTCGTTAAATATGGATGTCCAGCGCCTTGGGCTGCTGGGCTTCATGGTTGTGCTCGCTGCCGCGGTATACACGCAGCTTCTTGATCATCTTGCGGCCCAGCGCATTCTTGGGCAGCATGCCCTGGATGGCCTCATACATGGCCAGCTCGGGCTTCTTCTCCATCAGGAGCCGGTAGGGGATCTCCTTCAGGCCGCCTACATATCCGGAATAGTGACGGTACATCTTCTGATCCAGCTTCTTGGCCGTCAGGACAGCCTTCTCGGCGTTGATCACGATGACGTGATCCCCCGTATCCACGTGGGGCGTAAAGGTGGGCTTGTGCTTGCCGCGGAGAACGTGGGCCACCTGGCTGGCGACACGACCCAAGGGGAGTCCCGCCGCATCCACGATATACCACTGGCTCGAAACATTCCCGGCATTGGCCATGAACGTTTTCATCGTGTTACCTCCAATTATTGATAAGGGCGGAAAGGCTTTCTCCGCCTTGCCTTCGTAGGCGCAGGTTCTATTGTACACGCAGGCCCATGGAAAGTCAAGCGTTATTTGATGATTCGCCCGGTTTTGTTTTGAAATCCATCGCATGGATTTTCCCATTTTTCAGGGCGAACACCCGGGCCTGATTATGACACGCATGGGTCAGTTGATGCTTTTTCATTTTTGGCATGGGCGGCATATGGCAGCCGCCTCTGCCGCTGGGCCAGGGGCGCGGGCGCAGCATGGCGATATACCGGCGGGCATACTGCACGCTGACCATATACAAGCCATAAGGCGGCGCAGTGATGCCGGCAAGCCGTCTGTCGGTACTGCGGAGGATTTCGCCTACCTGCCCGGCATTGATCCGCCCCTGCCCCACATAGACCAGCGTGCCTACCAGGATGCGTACCATGTTATACAAGAAGCCATTGCCAAAGAAATCGAAATAAATATCGCTGCCTTCTTTTTTGATCTCAATGCGGTGCAGCGTCCGCACGGTACTTTTTACCTCGCTGCCCGAGGCGCAGAAGGCTTTGAAATCATGGGTACCGGCCAGCGCCGCCGCCGCCCGCCTCATGGCTTCCATATCCAGCCTATAGGGCATCTGCCAGGCTCTGTGATGCCACAGGGCCGATGGGAACCGGGTAACCCGGACGATATAGCGGTAATGCTTGCCTTGGGCTAAATAGCGGGCATGAAAGCCCCAGGGTACCTCAAAGGCGTCCTGCACCTGTACGGTATGGGGCAGGGCCCGGTTCAGCACAAAGGGGAGCTTATCCGCCGGTATGCGGGTATTGCTCCGGAAATTGCACACCTGGCCTTGGGCGTGGACGCCCGCGTCGGTCCGGCCCGCGCCAATCAGGTTCACTCGTTCCTTCATCGCCTGCCAAATCGCATCCTCCAGCGTCTGCTGTACAGATGGCGCATTCTGCTGGCGCTGCCACCCGCTGAAGGCGCAGCCGTCATATTCAACAATCAGCGCATAATTTTTCATGACCGCCTCAGAAGAGCAGATGATCTGCCACGATACAGGCTGCCAGCACGCAGCTGACCAAGGCTCCCCAGAGATCCACCGAGGAGGTTTTCAGCTGCTTCATACGGGTCCTGCCCTTTCCGCCCCTGTAGCACCGCGCCTCCATCGCCATTGCCAGCTCATCGGCCCGCCGAAAGGCGCTGACGAACAGCGGCACCAGCAGCGGCACCATATTTTTAGCCCGGCGCATCAGGTTGCCGCTTTCAAAGTCGGCGCCGCGGCTCATCTGCGCCTTCATAATGCGGTCCGCCTCGTCCAGCAGCGTGGGAATAAACCGCATGGCAATGGTCATCATCATCGCCATCTCATGGACGGGAAACTTCAGCTTTTCCAAGGGACGGAAGAGGCTCTCGATGCCATCCGTCAGCGATAGGGGCGAGGTTGTCAGCGTCAGGATCTGGCTGGCCATAATCAGGAATATCAGCCGCAGCGACATATTGACCGCGAGCTCCAGCCCCCGCAGCGTGATCCGAAAGCCGCCCCCACCGCCGGTGAACAGGTTAATCAGGAAGGTCAGCGCCACGATGAAGGTCATGGAGCGCAGCGCCTTCAGCAGAAAGAGCACCGGGATCTTGCTGATGGCGATGACCGCCGTCAGATAAAGGGCCACCGCCAGATATCCCCATAAAGAATGGATGAAAAACACGCCGATGATCAGGAGGAAGGTAACGACCAGCTTTACCCGCGGATCCATCCGGTGGACCGGAGAATTGCCGGGCAGATATTGCCCGATGGACATCTTAAACATGGCCGGCCTCCTTGCATTGCTTCAGCACCCATTGGGCCATTTCCTGCAGCGAAAGGATCCCCTCGGGAACTACAAGCCCGCGGGCCCGCAGCAGCTGGGAGAGCTGAACCGTGGCGGGCACGCCCAGGCCGATCTGCTGCAGCTTTTCCCCCTGGGTATAGACCTCCCGCGGGCTGCCATCCATCACAAGCCGGCCGTGGTTCATCACCATAACCCGCGAAGCAACCCGGGCGACCTCATCCATGGAGTGGCTCACCATGATGACGGTGCAGCCTCGTTCCCGGTGGATAGCGGAAACCAGCGCCAGGATCTCATTTCGTCCATGGGGATCCAGCCCCGCCGACGGCTCGTCCAGGATCAGCACCTCAGGATTCATCGCCAGTACCCCCGCCAGGGCTACCCGGCGGCGTTGGCCGCCCGAGAGCTCGAAGGGGCTCCGCATCCCCACCTTCTGCTGATCGAGCCCCACCAGCCGCAGCGCCTCGGCTACCCGGCACTGGATCTCCTCCTCAGGCAAGCCCAGGTTCTTGGGTCCAAAGGCCACATCCTTTTCCACCGTTTCCTCAAATAGCTGGTATTCCGGATACTGAAAGACCAGCCCCACCTTCTGCCGCAGGCTGTTAAGGCTTATGCCCTTTTCGCCAATATCCACGCCCTGCACCGTTATTTTCCCGCTTGTAGGCTTGATCAGCGCGTTAAAATGCTGCACCAGCGTCGACTTCCCCGACCCGGTATGGCCAATGATCCCCACAAATTCGCCATCCGAAATGGTAAAGGAAACATCGGACAGCGCCTCGGCCTCAAAGGGGCTGCCAGGCATATAGACATAGCTTACTTTTTCTGCAACAATCGACATATCGCGTCCGCCATCTCCTCTGTTGTTATGATATCCTGGGCCACCGCTATGCCCTGGTCATGCAGCAGCTTGGCCAGCTCCGTCATGGGCGGTACATCCAGGCCAATGCGCTTCAGCTCCTCTACATGGGAAAAAACCGCGCGGGGCGCTCCCCGGCGCACAATGCGCCCTGCATCCATCACGATCACATGGTCCGCCAGGATGGCTTCCTCCATAAAATGGGTAATCAGGATAACCGTAATCCCTTCCTCGCGCTTGAGCTTCAGGATGGTATCCATTACCTCCTGCCGTCCGGAAGGATCCAGCATGGCGGTGGGCTCGTCCATCACAATGACCTTGGGCCGCATCGCAATGATACCGGCTATGGCGATGCGCTGCTTTTGCCCTCCAGAGAGCATATGGGGCGCATGCTGCGCATACCCCCCCATCGCCACATCCGCCAGCGCCTCATCTACCCGGCGGCGTATCTCCTCCCGGGGCACGCCCAGGTTTTCCGGGCCAAAGGCCACATCCTCCTCTACTACGGAGGAAACCAGCTGGTTATCAGGGTTCTGAAACACCATACCGGCGCTCTGCCTGACTTCCCAGAGCCGTTCAGGATCCTTTGTATCCATGCCGCATACCCATACCGTCCCTTCCGTCGGCAGCAGCAGCGCGTTCAGATGCTTGGCCAGGGTGGATTTGCCCGAGCCATTATGCCCAATGACTGCGATAAATTGGCCCGGCTCCAGGGAAAGGTCGATCCCCCGCAGCGCGGCGGCCGGCTCCTCCGATTCCTCATAAGCCGCATATTCATAGCTTACTTTTTTCAGCTCAATGATCGATTCCATGCTACCCATCCTTTACCGCAGTTTCCCCCGCCCCGTTCCAATAGGGCGGCGACCTTATTATACCTTAATGTTTTTGGGGTGAAAAGGCACAGTCTGTCCAAACCTCTTGGCGGTCTTTGGGCAAAATGTTTTGAGCCCCGTCCAAATCCCCGCAGAAATATAGAAAAACCGGAAGCATTCGCTTCCGGTCAAGGCCCGGGTATTAGTCGACCATCTCCAGGATGACCATCTCCGCAGCGTCGCCGCGGCGGGGGCCCATCTTGATGATGCGGGTGTATCCGCCGCGCTGGCCCTTCTCCTCGGCGCGCTTTTTGTACTTGGGGCCGATCTCGTCAAAGAGCTTATCTACCACGGGATTCTTGATCTGGTTCGAGCGGGCGGCGAACTCCTTCTTGGTCTCATCTTCCTCGCGGGTGAGCGGCACCTTATACAGGATCTCCATTACCTGACGGCGGGCATGCAGCCGGGAAGGCGAATCGTTCTTCACGGTGATCTCCACGGTCTGGTTCTTATCATTCTGGGTGCTCTTGGTCGCCTCAACGGTATTTTCACACTCACGGACAGCCAGGGTGATCAGCTTTTCAGCAATGCTGCGCACTTCCTTGGCGCGGGTATCGGTGGTGATAATCTTGCCCTTATTCAGCAGCTCGGTCACCTGCCCGCGGAGAAGCGCAATACGCTGATCGGTCGGCCGGCCCAACTTACGATATTGTGACATGGACGTTACCTCCGAATCAGTCTTCTTTTTTCTTCAAACTAAGGCCCAGGCCAGCCAACTTCTGGATCACTTCCTCCAGGGACTTGCGGCCCAGGTTGCGCACCTTCATCATATCTTCCTCGGTGCGCTGGATCAACTCTTCCACCGTGTTGATCCCAGCCCGCTTCAGGCAGTTATAGGAGCGTACCGTCAGATCCAGATCCTCGATCGTCATCTCAAGAACCCGTTCCTTCTGACCGTCCTCCTTTTCCACCATGATCTCCACATCGCTGACGCTTTCGGTCAGCTCGATGAAGAGGGCTAGATGGTCATAGAGAATCTTTGCCGCAAGGCTCTGCGCCTCGTCGGGCCGAATCGTGCCGTTGGTCCACACTTCCATGGTCAGCTTATCGTAATCGGTCCGCTGGCCCACGCGGGTATCCTCCACAGAGAAGTTCACCTTGTGTACCGGCGTATAGATGGAGTCCATGGGGATGACGCCGATCGGCTGACCAGGCTGCTTGTTCGCATCTGCACTGATGTATCCGCGGCCCTTCGTCAGGACCAGCTCCATGTACAGGCGGGCATCCTCGTTGAGGGTGGCAATATACATGTCAGGATTCAGAATCTCGACCTCCGAATCGGTGACGATGTCGCCGGCCGTCAGGACGCAGGGGCCTACGCGGCTGATCGTCACGGTCTTCGGCTGCTCGGTATACATGCGCGCCGCCAAACCCTTCAGGTTCAGCAAAATCTCCGTCACATCCTCGGTTACACCGGGAATCGTGGAAAACTCGTGAAGCACACCGTCAATTTTGACAGAGCTGACCGCCACGCCAGGCAGCATGCTCAGCAAAACGCGCCGTAAGGAATTGCCCAGCGTTGTGCCGAATCCTCGCTCCAGGGGCTCCACGACAAACTTGCCATAGCGCCCGTCATCGCTCATCTCAACACATTCAATCTTCGGCTTTTCAATTTCAAGCATTAGGCTATTGCCCTCCTTCACACCAATGCGTTTGGGGCCGGCTGAGGGGTGCGTTTCTCTCCAGCATCCTTACCTCTTGGAGTAGTACTCAACCACCAGATGCTCGGACAGCGTCAGATCGATATCCTCGCGGGCCGGCTTCTGGATGACCTTTCCCTCCAGGGCGTCGGCATTGAGCTCCAGCCACTTGGGGGTGGTATGCGCGGTATTCTCCCGGGCTACCTTGAAAACCTCCATGGAACGGCTGCCCTCATGTACGCCGATCACGTCGCCCACCTTTACTTCATAGGAGGCGATATCCACCCGCTTGCCATTGACGGTGATGTGCCCATGGGTGACAATCTGCCGGGCCTGGGGGCGGGAATTGCCGAAGCCAAGACGGTAGCATACGTTATCAAGGCGCAGCTCCAGCAGCATCAGCAGCGCTTCGCCGGTGGGCATATTGCGCACCTTGGCGGCCCGCTCAAAGGTATGCTGGAATTGCTTTTCCAGCATGCCATAAGCGCGGCGCATCTTCTGCTTCTCGCGCAGCTGCAAACCATATTCGGAAACCTTCTTCCTGCTTACACCGTGCTGTCCCGGAGGGGTGGGGCGCTTAGCAATGGCGCACTTGCCAGAGTAGCAACGATCGCCCTTCAAAAAGAGCTTTACCCCTTCCCGGCGGCACAGACGGCAAACAGACTCAGTATATCTGGCCATTTCTTGTTACCTCCTGCGATTACACGCGACGACGCTTGGGGGGACGGCAGCCATTGTGGGGAATGGGCGTGACGTCTTTGATCAGGCTGATCTCCAGACCCGCGGCCTGGAGGGAACGGATCGCGGCTTCACGGCCGGATCCAGGGCCCTTTACATAGACCTCAACCGTTTTCAGGCCATGCTCCATGGCCGCTTTGGCCGCGGTCTCGGCAGCCATCTGCGCCGCGAAGGGCGTGCTCTTGCGGTTGCCGCGGAAATTCAAGCCACCGGCCGAGGCCCAGGACAAAGCGTTGCCCTGCGTATCGGTGATGGTGACGATGGTATTGTTGAAGGACGAGCGGATATGCGCCGCGCCACGCTCAACGTTCTTTTTCTCGCGGCGGCGACGAACGGCGCCTTTCTTGGCCGCTGCCTGCTTAGTGGACTTAGCCAACTTCTACCCCTCCTTCTTACTTAGCCTTTTTCTTGCCGCCGACAGCCTGACGCTTCGGTCCCTTGCGGGTGCGGGCGTTCTGCTTGGTGTTCTGGCCGCGGACAGGCAGGTTGCGGCGATGACGGATGCCCCGGTAAGAGCCGATCTCCATCAGTCGCTTGATGTTCAAGGAAACCTCACGGCGCAGGTCGCCCTCCACCTTGAGATTGTGTTCAATGTATTCACGGAGCTTGCTGATGTCATTCTCCGAGAGATCCTGCACACGGGTGTCAGGATCGATGCCGGTTTCAGCCAGAATCTTTTTCGCCGTGGTAAACCCGATGCCATAAATATAGGTCAGGCCAGCCTCGACTCGCTTGGTTCTGGGCAGATCTACTCCCGAAATACGAGCCATTTTGCGGATACACCTCCAGTATCATTCGTTTGGGGTTGCATCTATGTTGGATCACAATCAAACAGGACTACCGGAGGCGGTTCCCCGCCCCGGCCAGCCGCGTCCCTTGATTGGTTGTTGTTGTCAATTAGCCCTGCCGCTGCTTATGGCGGGGATTCTCACAGATGACCATCACATTGCCCTTGCGCTTGATGATCTTGCACTTTTCACAGATTTTCTTGACCGAAGGCCTTACTTTCATGGTGCCACCCTCCTTGTTTAGCTCTGGCGGGCCTTCCCCCGCCAGGTAATCCTGCCGCGCGTTAGGTCGTAAGGCGACAGCTCGACCGTTACCTTATCGCCCGGTAGAATCCTGATATAATTCATGCGCAGCTTGCCCGATATATGGGCCAGAATGCGATGACCATTGCTCAGCTCCACCTGGAACATTGCATTGGGATAGGATTCTGTTACCGTACCTTCTACCTCAATGACATCCTGCTTGGACAATTTATCCCTCCTCCTTCTGCTCGGCTTGCTCAAAGGCTGCCAGCGCCTTTCTCACGTCGCTGTCCATGGGCAGCTTCTGCTGCTGCAGACATTGCCGTATCTCCTGCGCCACATAGGGCCGGATGGAAAGATGCCGCAGTTTTTTCCTTTTGGGGTTTTGAACCTTCCGCAGTTCACCATCTGCAATCAACACATACTCATCGTCGACCACCTGAAGGATCACGAAGCTGCGCCCCGCGTCCCTTCCGGCCTTCGATACCGCGACAACGCCGCAGGCCGGGGCTATTTGTCTCATCCCGGCCTCCTAAAGCGCCGTCAGGATCATGGGACCCTCTTGTGTGATGGCAATTGTGTTCTCATAATGGGCCGAGGGCGAATGATCCGCGCTGATGACCGTCCAGCCATCCTCTAGGAAACGGACCTTCCAGGTCCCCTCGTTGATCATGGGCTCCAGCGCCAGCACCATACCGGCCTGCAGCCGGATCCCGTGGCCCGCCCGTCCAAAGTTCGGCAGTTCCGGATCCTCATGCATGTTCTGGCCTACGCCGTGTCCGCACAGATCACGAACCACGCCGTAGCCGTGGGCTTCGGCCAGCGCCTGCACCGCGCTGGAGATATCCCCCAGCCGGTTGCCCGGACGCATCTTATCCATACCGGCCTCAAAACACGCCTTTGTTACGTCCATCAGCTTGAGCTTGTTGGGCTCAACCTCGCCTACTGCAAAGGTTCGCGCCATATCACCCACCCATCCGTCGTAGGTCACGCCCAGATCAATGGATATGATGTCGCCGTTCATCAGCTTCCTGGAGCCAGGGATCCCATGCACAACCTCCTCGTTGATGGAAGCACAGATGGAACCCGGATACCCCTGGAAGCCCTTAAAGGTGGGAATCCCGCCATTTTTGCGGATAAACTGTTCCGCCTCACGGTCAAGCTCACCGGTCGTGATCCCGCACGCAATCAGCCCCGCAATATGCTGCATGCAGCGCGCGGTCTGCCGGCCCGCCTCCCGTAGATGCGCTATTTCGCTTTCATTGCGAATATGAATCATCGCTTAATCTCCCAACACATCGCAGATATCCTGGAAGACCTTCTCGATCGCCTGCATGCCGTCGACGCTGCGGAGGATGCCTTTATGGGTATAGAAATCAATCAAAGGCTTCGTCTGCGCTTCGTACACGGCCAGCCGGTTGCGCACCGTCTTTTCCTGGTCGTCGTCGCGCTGCATGAGCGCCGCCCCGCATACCGGGCATACCGTGCCCTTCAGGGCGGATACGTGGAACGTTCCGTTGCACTTCGTACACACCCGGCGCCCCGCAATGCGCTGCACCAGCGCCTCGGCTTCGGCATCCACACACAGCGCAACATCTACCGATGCAATCTGCTCCAGCGCTTCTGCCTGCACAAGCGTACGCGGAAAACCATCCAACAGGAAGCCCTTGGCGCAGTCAGCCATGGCAAGCCGCTCCCGCACCACGCCGATCACCACGTCGTCAGGCACAAGCTCGCCCTTATCAATATGGCTCTTAGCCGCCAGGCCCATAGGCGTCTGGGCCTTGATCGCCGAACGAAGCATATCGCCCGTGGAAATATGCGGCAGGCTATAGCGTTCGCTGATGCGCACCGCCTGCGTGCCCTTCCCCGCTCCGGGGGGGCCTAACAAAATCAGATTCATTGTCCGGCCCTCATCACTTCATAAAGCCCTTATAGTTGCGCACCAGCAGCTGGGATTCGATCTGCTTGCTGGTTTCCAGCGACACGCTGACCAGGATCAGCATACTGGTGGCTGCAAATCCGCTGATATTCAGCACGTTACCGATCAGCATGGGGATCAGCGCCAGCACCGCCATGAACAGAGCGCTAAACAATATAACACGGTTGACGATTTTTTGCAAATAGTCGCTGGTCGGCTTACCCGGCCGGATGCCGGGGATAAAGCCGCCCTGCTGCTGGATATTCTTCGACAGCTCCACCGGGTTAAAGGAGATTGCCGAATAGAAGTAGGCAAAGCCGATAATCAGCAGGGTCATCACAATCGCATACCAGGGAGAGGTTGAGCTCATCACCCGGTTCCACCACTGCGTGAAGCCCCAGTTGGGCCAAATCATCAGCAGCATGGTGGGGAACTGCAGGATCGTGGAGGCGAAGATCAGCGGCATTACGCCGGTCGAATTGACCTTCAGCGGCAGATAGGTGCTCTGGCCGCCGTACTGGCGGCGCCCAATCACCCGCTTGGCATATTGCACCGGGATGCGGCGCTCGCCCAGGTCCATCCAGATAATCGCCACAATGATCACCAGCACCATGAGAATCAGTACCGGCAGCCACAGCCAGGATAGGGTGCCCGCCGCCATATTGAGGAAGATCGTGCGAAGCATGCCCGGCACAGTGGATACGATGTTAATAAAGATCAGGAGGGAAATTCCGTTTCCGATGCCCCGCTCCGTGATCCGCTCGCCACACCACATGGTAAAGGCGGTGCCCGCCGCATGGATGATAGCGATAAACAGGTAGGTATACCAGCTGGGATTGGTGAGGATCCCGTACTGGGCCTGCATGCTGATGGTCGTGCCAATCGAGGTAAGCACAGCCAGCGCAATACCTACGATACGGGTATACTGATTGATCTTCTTGCGGCCTTCTTCGCCTTCCTTGGAGAGCTGCTCCAGCTTGGGAATCGCTACAGTCAGCAGCTGGATCACGATCGAGGCCGTAATGTAGGGCGTAATGCCCGTGGCAAACACAGTGAAGCTCTCAAGAGCGCCGCCATTGAAGAGGTTCATGAGCTCCAGGAGGCCGTTGTTCACCATTGCGCTGCTCAGGTCTGCCGTATTGACGCCAGGCACAGGCACATGGGCACCCACACGATAGATAAAGAGCACGAGCAGCGTAAACAGCATCTTCTTGCGAAGATCCGCAATCTTCCATGCGTTGCGCAGCGTCTCTAGCATTTAGATCACCTCGAAACTGCCACCGGCGGCGTTAATCTTCTCCTGTGCAGACTTCGAGAATTTCGCAGCTTTAACGGTCAGTTTACGAGTCAGTTCGCCCCGGCCCAGGATCTTAACGCCATCCAGGGTCTTCTTGATGATCCCCGCTTCCAGAAGCAGCTCCGGCGTAACCACCGTGCCGTCTTCAAAGCCATTAAGCTGCTCCAGATTGACCTCGCTGTATACGGTTGCAAAGTGATTGGTAAATCCACGCTTGGGCAGCCGCAGATACAGCGGCATCTGTCCACCCTCAAAGCCGGGGCGGACGCCGCCGCCGGAGCGGGCCCACTGGCCCTTATGGCCTTTACCAGAAGTCTTACCCAAACCGGAACCAGTGCCGCGGCCCAGCCGCTTTTCCGCGGTCCGGGAGCCGGGAGCCGGCGTCAATTCATGCAGCTTCATGCCTTATCCCCTTCCATGGTCTCAATCTCTTCCACCGACACCAGATGGCGTACCCGGAAAATCATCCCCCGGATGGAAGGATTGTCATCCTTCACCACCACCTGGTGCAGCTTGTGCAGCCCCAGAGCCGCAATGGTATCACGCTGATCCTTCTTGCCGGCAATGGTGCTCTTCGTCCAGGTGATTTTGAGCATATTCTTAGCCATTTCTCTCTCCTCCCTAGCCCAGGATCGACTCGACAGACTTGCCGCGCGCACGGGCGATCTGTTCGGCGGTCCGCAGCTGCTTGAGGCCTTCGAGGGTAGCCTTCACCGTATTGGCAGGATTGCTGGAGCCCAGGCTCTTGGTACGGATATCCTGAATACCGGCCAGCTCCAGGACGGCGCGGACGGCGCCGCCGGCGATTACGCCCGAGCCCTCCTCGGCAGGCATCAGCAGCACGCTGCCCTTGCCGAACCGGCCCTGGGTCTCATGGGGAATCGTGGTGCCCTGACGTGCAACTTCCACCATGTTCTTCTTGGCGGCTTCCACACCCTTACGGATCGCTTCGGGAATCTCCGCAGCCTTACCGCTACCGACGCCCACGCGGCCGTTCTCGTCGCCTACCACCATCAAAGCGGTGAAGCGGAAGTTACGGCCACCCTTGACGGTCTTGGCTACGCGGTTGATGGCTACCAGTCTCTCCTTGATCTCGGGCGTGGAGGAATCCTTATATTGGCGCTGTTCCATGTTATTCCTCCTTCTTAGAACTCGAGGCCGCCTTCGCGGGCGCCCTCAGCGAGGGCCGCCACACGGCCGGTGTAGATGTATCCGCCGCGATCAAAAATCACGGACTTGCAGCCCTTATCCACAGCACGCTGGGCAATGGCCTTTCCCACTTCCTTGGCAGCCTGAGTCTTGGTCATCTCCGCCACCTTTGCCTTCAGCTCCGCCTCCACGGTAGAGGCTGCCGCCAGGGTCACGCCCTTTGTATCGTCGATGAGCTGGGCATAGATGCCGTTCAGGGAGCGATACACGCACAGGCGGGGACGCTCAGCGGTGCCGGAGATCTTCTTGCGCACCCGCAGATGGCGCACTTTGCGGATCTGGTTTTTATCTTTCTTATTAATCATTGTGTGCCTCTCCTTTTAAGTCCGCTACTTGGCGGCCTTGCCGGCCTTACGGCGCACGTTCTCATTCTCGTAGCGAATACCCTTGCCCAGATACGGCTCGGGCGGACGCACCTCGCGAACGATCGCGGCAACCTGACCAACCGCAGCTTTGTCAATACCCTTCACGACAATGGTATTCGGGTTAGGCACCTCAAAGCTGATGCCGGCGGGCGGATCCAGCTCCACCGGATGGGAAAAGCCAATGGTCAGCGAGAGCTTCTTGCCGCTGAGGGCGGCGCGGTAGCCGGTGCCCACAATGGACAGCGACTTGCTGAAGCCTTCGGTCACACCCTTGACCATGTTATGGATCAGGACACGATAGAGGCCATGCTTGGCACGGCTCTCTTTATCGTCCCGCGCACGGGTCACATGTACGGCGTTTTCTTCCTTCGTCACCTGCAGATCTCCAGTGATCTGCTGAGTCAGCGTGCCCTTGGGGCCCTTGACGGTGACCAGGTTGTCGTCGCTTACGGTGACCGTAACGCCGGCAGGGATTGCCACCGGCAGTTTTCCGATTCTCGACATTGTCACACCTCCGTAAATTTGCCCAGGGCTACCAGATGTAGGCCAGCACTTCGCCGCCCACGCCATTCATGCGCGCCATCTTATCGGTCATGACGCCCTTGGAAGTCGAAATAATTGCGATGCCCAGGCCGCCCAATACCTTCGGGATCTCGTCCTTGTTGGCGTATACCCGCAGGCCGGGCTTGCTGATGCGCTTGAGCCCCTTGACCACCTTATTCCCCTTGGAATCATACTTCAGGGTCAGGCGCAGGGTGCCCTGCTTGTCGTCGTCCGCCAGGCGGACATCCTTGATATAGCCTTCCTCCAAAAGGATTTTGGCAATCGCCTTCTTCATGTTGGAGGCGGGGACTTCCACCACGTCATGCTTCGCGACCAAACCGTTGCGGATTCGGGTCAGCATATCTCCAATCGGATCTGTTACATACATGTTGCTACCTCCCTCCGTTACCAGCTGGCCTTGCGGACGCCGGGGATCTGTCCCTTATAAGCCAGTTCTCTAAAGCAAATACGGCAAATCCCGTATTTGCGAAGCACAGCATGGGGGCGTCCACAAATGCGGCAACGCGTGTAAGCCCGGGTGGAAAACTTCGCCGGCCTCTGCTGCTTGGCGATCATGCTCTTCTTTGCCACGAGTTTGCTACCTCCTAACTGTTCTGCGCGAAAGGCATGCCCAGCAGCTTCAAGAGCTCCAGAGCTTCCTCGTCGGTCTCGGCGGTGGTGACGAAGATGATATCCATACCTCGTACCTTATCCACCTCGGAATAATTGATCTCAGGGTAAATCAGCTGCTCCCTGACGCCCATGGCATAGTTGCCGCGGCCGTCGAAGGACTTGGACGAGATGCCGCGGAAGTCGCGCACCCGGGGCAGCGCGATGGAGATGAGCTTATCCATATACTCATACATCCGCTCGCCGCGCAGGGTCACCTTGCATCCAACCTTCATGCCTTCGCGGACCTTGAAGTTTGCGATGGACTTTTTCGCGGTGGTCACAGCCGCCTTCTGCCCGGCAATGATGCTCAGCTCGTTGGCCGCGACCTCGATGGCCCGAGAATTCTCGCGGGCATCGCCCACGCCCATATTGATGACGATCTTTTCCAGCTTCGGCACCTGCATCACGTTCGCATAGTTGAACTTGGCCTTCAGAGCAGGTGCGGCTTCCTGGATATATTTATCCTTCAGTCTGGACACTGTATTTCCTCCCTTTCTCTGCGGCTAGTTATCAATGGGCTCGTTGCACCACTTGCAGTAACGCACCTTGGTACCGTCGGCCAAGGTCTTGTGCTTGACCCGCACGGGGCGGTTGCACTTGCTGCACAGCAGCATCACGTTGGATGCGTTGATGGTACGATCCATCTCCACGCGGCCGCCGGGCTGGCCCTGCTGGCGGGGCTTAATGTGCTTGGTCATCATGGTCATTGCGTTGTCCTTATCCTTGCCCTCGATGACCACGCGGCCCTCAGCGGGATAAGCGACCTTCACCGTGCCAATCTTGCCGGCGTCTACGCCGGACATGACCATAACCTTATCCTTAGCTTTGATATGCATCTTACTCAATTGGCACCTCCTAGAGCACTTCGGGAGCCAGCGAGATGATCTTCATATAGTTCTTCTCACGGAGCTCACGAGCCACGGGCCCAAAGATGCGGGTGCCGCGGGGCTGCTGCTGGTTGTCGATGATGACGGCCGCATTATCATCGAAGCGGATATACGTGCCGTCGGGGCGGCGGGTGCCGCGGACGGAACGGACGATAACGGCTTTCACCACATCGCCCTTCTTGACAACGCCGCCAGGTGTTGCAGTCTTAACAGAAGCTACGATTACATCGCCGATGTTGCCGTATTTGCGGACGGAACCGCCCATCACACGGATGCACATAATTTCCTTGGCACCAGTGTTGTCAGCAACCTTCAGACGGGTTTGGGGCTGAATCATGGTGGTCCTCCTTTACTTGGCCTTCTCGATGATTTCAACCAGACGCCAGCGCTTGTCCTTGGACAGGGGGCGGGTCTCCATCACACGAACGCGATCGCCCACGCCACAAATGTTTTCTTCATCATGGACCTTCAGGCGTTTGGAAATATTTACAGTCTTGCCATACAAGGGATGCTTGGTCTTATCCTTGATCAGCACGACAACCGTCTTTTGCATTTTATCGCTTACGACCGTACCAACACGGGTCTTGCGAAGATTACGATTCTCAGCCACGGTTTTTCCTCCTTTCAAGCTTACTGGGCCTGCTTAAGCTCACGCTCGCGAATCACGGTCATGATGCGGGCGATATTGCGCTTGCACTCACGGATTACCATGGGGTTGCTCAGCTGCCCGGTAGCCTGTTGGAAGCGGAGGTTAAACAGATTAGCCTTCAGCTCAACCAGCTGCGTATTGAGCTCGGCGGAAGTTTTTTCACGAAGCTCGGCTGCCTTCATTATGCTTCACCACCCATTTCTTCAGTCGTGGGCTGCTCTTTCTTGACAATGGTAGTCTTGACAGGCAGCTTGTGGGAAGCCAGACGCAGCGCCTCGCGGGCGACCTCCTCGGAAACGCCGGCGATCTCAAAGAGCACGCGTCCGGGCTTAACAACGGCTACCCAGTACTCGGGAGAACCCTTACCGGAACCCATGCGGGTTTCAGCAGGCTTCTTGGAGATGGGCTTGTCGGGGAAAATCTTGACCCAAACCTGGCCGCCACGCTTAATGTAGCGGGTCATGGCAACACGGGCAGCCTCAATCTGATTGGCTGTGATCCAGCTGGGATCCTGAGCGGCCAATCCGAACTCACCATAGGTGACGACATTACCCCGGGTGGCTTTTCCAGTCAAACGCCCCCGCATTTGCTTGCGGTGCTTGACTCTCTTCGGCATCAACATTAGCGGCGTCCTCCTTCCTGGGGCCGACGGTCGCCGCGGCGGCGGTCGCCACGACGGCGGTCGCGATCAGGCCGGTTGGGGTCGGCCGGCGCCTGGGCAGGCGCTTCGCCCCGCATGGTCTGACGGAAATCCTTGGGCATAACCTCGCCCTTGTAGATCCACACCTTGCAGCCGATACGGCCATAGGTGGTTTTGGCTTCAGCAAAGCCGTAATCGATATCCGCGCGCAGCGTCTGCAGCGGGATCGAGCCATCATGGTAGCCTTCGCTGCGGGCAATTTCCGCGCCGCCCAAACGGCCGGACACCAGGGTGCGGATACCCTTGGCGCCGCCCTTCATCGCACGGCCCAGGGACTGCTTCATGGCGCGGCGGAAGGAAATACGCTTCTCCAGCTGCGCGGCGATGGATTCGGCCACCAGCTGCGCGTCGGTATCCACGTTGCGCACCTCGTAGATGTTGATAAAGACCTCGCCTCCGGTCATGGCGGCGACTTCCTTCTTCAGCGCTTCAATGCCAGCGCCACCCTTGCCGATGATGATACCGGGCTTACCGGCATGGATGCCGATCACGAGCTTATTGGCTTCGCGGCGCTCGATCTCAATGCGGGAGATACCGGCGTCATAGAGCTTATTCTTCAGAAACTTGCGAACCTTTTCGTCCTCGACGATATAGTCGGCAAAGTTCTTCTTATCGGCATACCAGCGAGAGTCCCAATCCTTGATGACACCCACGCGGGCGCCATGGGGATGAACTTTCTGACCCATTAGAACAGCCTCCTTATTTGTTAATCTGGTCGAGAACCACCGTAATATGGCTCAAACGATGCTCATAGGGATGAACCATGGAGCGGGAAACAATGCGGTAACGCTTCATGGTCGGTCCCTGGTTGGCATAGGCTTCGGCCACATACAGGTTGTTGCGATCCAGATTCAGGTTGTTCTCAGCGTTCGCCGCGGCCGAATTGACCAGCTTCTCCACGATGGGGCAGGCCGCCTTCGGCGTGTAGGCCAGGATGGCCAGGGCCTCATTCACCGCCTTGCCGCGGATCAGATCCAGCACAATCTTGGCCTTGCGGGTAGAAATACGCTGGTAACGGGCCACGGCGCGGGGCCGCTTGTCAGCATTCGCCTTGCGCAAAGCGGCTTTTTCTTTCATTCTAGTTGCCATGGTGCCCCTCCTTACTTAACCTTGCTGGACTTGCTTCCGGCGTGACCGCGGAAGGTACGCGTGGGCGCAAACTCGCCCAGCTTGTGTCCAACCATGTCCTCGGTGATGTAAACCGGCACGTGCTTGCGACCATCGTGCACCGCAATGGTGTGGCCCACAAAGGTGGGGAAGATGGTAGAAGCCCGGGACCAGGTCTTAACGACTTTCTTTTCATTCGCCGCGTTCATCTGCTCCACTCGATTGTAGAGACGCTCCTGAACGTAGGGGCCCTTTTTAATTGACCTGCTCATCCTGCGACCTCCTTACTTACTTCCGCGACGCTTAACGATGTACTTGTCGCTGGGGTTCTTGTGCTTACGGGTCTTGCGTCCCATGGTGGGCTTGCCCCAGGGGCTCATGGGAGAAGGCATACCGACCGGGCTCTTGCCCTCGCCGCCGCCATGGGGGTGATCGACCGGGTTCATGACAACGCCGCGGACGGTAGGACGCCAGCCCATGTGACGTTTACGGCCAGCCTTACCGATCGATACGTTTTCATGCTCCAGGTTACCCACCTGGCCGATGGTGGCTTTGCAGTTCATCGCCAGCATGCGGACCTCGCCGGAAGGCAGGCGCACCTGGGCGTAACGCCCTTCCTTCGCCATCAGCTGGGCTGCGGCGCCGGCGGAGCGGCAGAGCTGGCCACCCTTGCCCGGCAGCAGCTCCAGGTTGTGGATCATGGTGCCGACCGGGATATCCGAGATCGGCAGCGCGTTGCCCACCTTAATATCGGCCCCGACGCCGGACAGGATCTTATCTCCCACCTTCAGGCCCAGAGGAGCCAGGATATAGCGCTTGGCCCCGTCTGCATAGTTCAGCAGGGCAATGTTGGCGGAGCGGTTGGGGTCATACTCGATGGAAGCGACCGTGGCGGGGATACCGTCCCGATCACGCTTGAAATCAATGATGCGGTACTGCCTGCGGACGCCGCCGCCGCGATGGCGGACGGTGATCTTGCCCTGGGCATTACGGCCGGCCTGGCTGCGCAGATCGCTGGTCAGCGCCTTCTCAGGGCTCTTCTTGGTGATTTCTTCATAGGACAACACCGACATGAAGCGCCGCGCAGGAGAAGTCGGCTTATACTTTTTAATGGCCATATGGGGATTGCCTCCTCTCTTTTACTGTGCCATGCCTTCGAAGAACTCGATGCCCTTGCTGTCGGCGGTAAGCTTGACCGTCGCCCGCTTGGTTTCAGGGGTATAGCCCTGAGTCCTGCCCTGGCGCTTGAGCTTGCCGACCCGAACCTGCGTGGTGACCTTAGCGACCTTCACGGAGAAGATCTTCTCGATCGCCTCTTTGATCTCTGTCTTGTTGGCATTAGGAGCGACGATAAAGGTATATTTGCGATCAGCCATGTTATCATAGCTTTGCTCGGTCAAAACCGGGCGGAGGATCACGTCATATGCAGTTTTCATTAGGCGTATACCTCCTCAATCTGCGCGACGGCCTGCCGGGTAACGATGGCCTTGTCCGCATTTACGATGTCATAAACGTTCAAGGTGCCCACCTGCGTGGTTTTCACGGTGGGGATATTGCCGCTGGCGCGGACCACGTCGCTGTTGACGGCCTCCGTCACCACCAGGGTCTTCTTATCAGCGCCCAGGTTCTTGAGAATCGCGGCCATCTCACGGGTCTTGGGGGCGGCCAGCTCCAGCGTGTCCACCACGATGAAGCTGCTGCTGAGCACCTTATCCGTCAGCGCGCTCTTCATTGCCAGGCGGCGCACCTTCTTATTCACGGTAATACGGTAGTCACGGGGCTTGGGCGCAAACACCACGCCACCATGACGCCACTGGGGAGAACGGGTGGAACCCTGACGGGCACGGCCGGTGCCCTTCTGGCGCCAGGGCTTTTTGCCGCCGCCGGAAACTTCGGTGCGGGTCAGCGCGGACTGGGTGCCCTGCCGACGGTTGGCCAGCTGCGCTACGACAACTTCGTGCACCGCATGGGCGTTGACCTCGACGCCAAAGACGGCGTCTGACAGCTCGATGGTGCCCACACTCTGGCCCTGCATATTATATACCGAAACAGTAGGCATGTCTGAATCCTCCTTCCAAAGCAGATTACTTCTTCACCGCATCGCGGATGAAGAGCAGGGTGCCGCGGCTGCCGGGCACGCCGCCCTTGATGAGCAGCAGGTTGCGCTCGGCATCGACGCGAACAACGGTCAGGTTCTGAATCGTGACACGCTCCTGACCATACTGACCAGGCATGCCCTTATTCTTAAATACGCGGCTCGGCCAGCTGTTCGCCGACAGGGAACCCACGCCGCGGTGATACTTGGAGCCGTGGGCCATGGGGCCGCGATGGGTATTCCAACGCTGAATGGTGCCGGTATAGCCGCGGCCGCGGGTCTTGCCGATCACGTCAACCACATCGCCGGCGGCAAATACGTCCGC
Organism: uncultured Eubacteriales bacterium; assembly: GCA_900542005.1. Lineage (GTDB taxonomy): Bacteria > Bacillota > Clostridia > Christensenellales > UMGS416 > Parachristensenella. The sequence goes on along the minus strand of UQLW01000003.1, from coordinate 952 downwards.
CTTCAGCACGTCGCCGACATTGGCGGAGCAGTCTTCCAGGCGCAGCTCGCGCACATAACGGCAGGGCGCGGTATCCGCCTTGGCAAATTGGCCCTTGGCGGGCTTGTTAACCAGCTTTTCCCGGATGGGATCAAAGGCGACGCACAGGGCGTCATACCCTTCCTTATCGGCGGTCTTCTTTTGGATCACGGTGCAGGGGCCGGCCTCTACGACGGTAACCGCGGTCACGGTACCATCTTCCGCAAAGACCTGGGTCATACCGACCTTCTTACCAAGAATAGCCTTTTTCATATCTACACCTCCTCCAATTAAACCTTAATCTCGATATCAACACCCGCCGGCAGCTCCAGGCGAACCAGCTGATCCAGCGTCTTAGCCGTGGGGCTGAGGATGTCGATCAGACGCTTGTGCGTACGGAGTTCAAACTGCTCCCGGCTGTCCTTATGCTTATGCGGGGAACGAAGAATGGTCACGACCTCTTTCTCCGTGGGAAGCGGGATGGGACCCGAAACCACGGCTCCGCTGCGCTTGGCCGTCTCCACAATGCGCTCAGCGGACTTGTCGATGAGGTTGTGATCATAGGCCTTGAGCTTGATGCGGATTTTCTGCTTTGCCATATTTTTACCTCCTTAGTTTTCCCGAGCCATGTACACCGATCCGTGTGTGCCGCTCTTAAAAACACATACGGGTGTACACACCCGTCGCCCGATTGCCGGACCATTGTCGGACGAAGTTACCCTGGCCGAGCCAGGCAATCTCCGTCGTCATCCCAATGAGTGGCGAACCTTTCATAATATACTATAAATTGGCCGCCAATGCAAGCGTTTTTTTGAAATTTATCCAGAAATATAATAAAAAAGGGGGTAAGGCAACCCTTGCCCCCTTTGGGATTCTTTGTTTTAGCCCTCGATGGCGGAAACGACGCCGGCGCCTACCGTGCGGCCACCCTCGC
>UQLW01000002.1 GCA_900542005.1 uncultured Eubacteriales bacterium | reverse complement strand
TTTTACGGCCTTTTAGGCCGCGAATCATGCCACCCCTCTTAGGGGTGGTCATGACGCTTCGGAGCCGGCAGGAACCCCATGCCATCGGGATTTTTGTTTTTTACTGGGAAATGTACGGTAAAACAACATAAAATGGTACTAATTTTCAGAAAAGATTGATTTCACGGTACGCTCTTTGTATGACGGCATGTCGAAGGGAGAGCGTACGATGAAAAGTAAACAGATTGTGACACTGATGCTGAAGGAGGGACTACATCCTGAATACCGGGGCTTTGCCTACCTGGAGGCCCTGATGGGGTTTTGTCCCCTGGAGGGAAGCATCCCACCGCTCAGCGAGCTATACGCGAAAACAGGCGAAGCGCTTGGCGTAAGGCCCAGTGCAATCATGCAGGGCATCCGGCTTTGTATCCGGGACGGGAAAGCGGGCGGCTGCTCCAACCGGGAGATGGTCTACCGCCTGCGGGCGCTGCTGTGGGCAGAGACCGAACCGGGAAAATAAAGCGGGAAAAATTTTGGATAACCGGTGCGCCTGAGACGGTTTTATTGTATGATGGAGGAGGACGGTTCCGGATAGGAGGGTACAATGATCAAGGTAGCGATTGCAGGAGCCAGGGGCCTGGCGAATATCATGGGTTTTCAGGATATGGAGGGCGTGGAGGTCGCCGCGCTGTGCGACATTAACGAGTCGCTGCTGGAGCGGGAATCCAAAAAGTGGCATATCCCGCATACCTATCGGGTATTCGAGGATATGCTGATGAGCGATATCGACGCCGTGGTGATCTCCACGCCCATGCAGCTGCATGTGCCGCAGGCCATGCTGGCGCTGCGGGCGGGCAAGCATGTGATGAGCGAGGTGACGGCAGGCGTCACCCTTGAGGAGCTGTATTGGCTGGTTGAGGAGGTAGAGCGGAGCGGCAAGGTCTATATGATGGCTGAAAACTGCTGCTATACGCCGGAAAACCAGCAGATCCTGGCGATGGTGAAGGCCGGGCTGTTTGGCGATGTGTATTATGGCGAGGGGGAATACCTGCATAACGTGGTCGGCCTGACCCAATACCCTGACGGTTCGCCCTCCTGGCGGAGCTGGTGGCAATTGGGCCAGCGGGGCTTATTTTATCCCACCCATTCCCTGGGCCCGGTGATGAAATGGTTTGGCGGGGACCGGATTGAATGCCTGACCGCCATGGGCTCGGGATGGCACACCCATCCGGAGCTGCGGCAGGAGGATACGTCGGTGGCGCTTTTGCAGATGAAATCGGGCAAGCTGATCCGCCTGCGGGTGGACTGCGTCAGCAACCGGCCCCATGCGCTGATGAACTGCCAGCTTCAGGGGACAAAGGGCGTATATGAAGCGCCGCGCATCCCCGGGGTCGGCCATATGGTCAGCTTCTACCAGGGGGAAGACCCGGAAAAGATGGTATGGCGTCCCCTCTCCGATTTTGAAGCATATATGCCGGAGCGGTACCGCAACGCCAGCGAGGCGGTGAAAAACAGCAGCCACTGGGGCAGCGACTATTTCATCGTGGAGGACTTTATCGAGGCGGTGCGGGGGAACCGGCCGCCGGCTGTGGACGTATATGAGGCCTGCGAGTGGACGGCGGTGGGGCTGCTTTCGGCCATCAGCGTGGCCAACCGGGGCCGCACCATGACCATGCCCGACTTTCGGGCCAAGGCATATCGGGATCAAAAACTGACGCTGGAGGAATAGGACATGCGACAACTGACCATGTACCGGCCGCCCATGCCCGCTCCGCCGGTGGAGCCGCCGGCAGGCTGGCACATCCGCAGCTATGAGCCGGGCGACGGCGAAGCCTGGTGCCGCTGCTGCCAGGGCGGCGCGCTGGGGGTGGAGGAAGCGCCCAGCGAGGCCCTCTTTTGCCGGCTTATGCTTTCCGACCCCCATATTCTGCCGGAAAACGTATTCTTTATCGTGGACAGCGAGGGCCAGGTCGGCGGCACAACCACCCTATATTGCCCCGACGAGCCGGAAATGGGCACCATTCATATGGTGGCCGTGGGGGCCCATGCCCGGGGCAAAGGGCTGTCCACACCGGTCTGCGCCGCCGCCATTGCCCGGGGCATAGCCCTGGGCCGGGAACGCATCACGCTGACCACCGATGACTTTCGGATTGCCGCCATCCGCAGCTATCTGAAGCTGGGCTTTCTCCCTGTGGTGGACGGGTGGGAGATGCGGCGGCGGTGGCAGGCGCTGCTGATGCCCCTGGGGCGGGCGTCGCTTCCCTGCGTGGACGGGGCTTACCGCCCGGCCGGCGAGCTTATGCCCCTGTTTACCCCGACGCTGTCCTGCTGGGCGGACTGGAGCCGGTATTATCAGGATCGGGAAGCCTTTGCTCCGGTGGTGGAAGCAATCCACGCGATCGAGGGGTGGGAACGGCCGGAGCGATTGGAGGCCCTGACGCCGGGCACCAACTTTGTGGTAAAATGCGGCGATCGGGTCGTGAAAATTTACGCGCCCGCCGCAGTGGGCGCGGATCCCGGGGCCGAACAGGCCCGGGAGGCGGCCCGAATTGAAAGCGCGCTGGCCGCCGGCCTACCGACGCCCGCGGTCCTGGCCCGAGGCGTTGTCCACGCCGCCTATGATTTCTATTATCTGGTTATGCCCTTTGCCAAGGGAACAGAGGCCGGGGCCTGGATCAAAACGGCGGCGCATGAGGCGCGGTTGGGCTTTGCCCGGCGGCTGACTGGGATGCTCTGCGCCATGCATGGGCCGCAGGCGCGGGCGGACCTGGAGCCCCTGCGCCAACAGGCGCTGGAGAATCCCCGGTTTGCCTGCTATGGCGAAGGCTTTCGCCGCCAGGCAGCGCAGCGGCTGAAGGCCATGCCCCTGGCCGGGGCGGTGGAGGTTCATGGGGATCTGACCGGCGAAAACGTACTGATTGATGGGGACAAAATCATCCTGCTGGACTTTGCTGATGGCTGCCAGGCCCCGGTATGGTACGAATGGCCGCCGCTGTTCGCCGATCTGCTGGGCGGCGACGGCGCGCTGATCCGCCTATTTGTGGCGGGCATGCCGCGGGAGACGGCGGCATGCACCCTAGCCGACGCCCTGCTGCTGCACGATTTCGGCCCGGATATTCTGGCGAAGCTGATCCTGCCGCAGATGGGGCGAAAAGCGCTTCCCGAAGATCTGGATGCCCTGGAGCGCATTTGTTATGACTATTTGGAAGGAGCTTATGCGGAGGATGACAGCGGAATTTGAAAGGTTGTATGCGGCTGCGCGGGCGGTGGTGAATCCCCGCGTGCTGAGCGAATATGCCGAGGCTGGCGGCGTCGGCGCGGCGATTGAAACACAGGAGGGCCATATATATACCGGCGTATGCATCGATACCGCCTGCTCCATGGGCTTTTGCGCCGAGCATGCGGCGGCGGCCGCCATGCTGACCGCCGGAGAAAACCGGATTCGCCGCGTGATCGCGGTGGGTGCTGACGGGCAGATTATGCCGCCCTGCGGCCGCTGCCGCGAATTCCTCACCGCCTTGGCGGACGGGAACCGGCAGGCCCGGGTCATGGTGGATCAAAAGACGGAGCTGCCGCTGGGTGAGCTCCTTCCCTGGGACTGGAAGGCGTAAGGGAAGCTTACAATCCGTTGATGGGGGAAATGGATAAACGGCGGCACAAAAGTGCCGCCGTATCTTTGTAAAGGGGTGGATTGACGGGCCAGGTCATTTGGACGGCGGGGTTTTCTGGCGAAGCCGCTGCTTGGCCTCCTCCACCGTCTCGCCATCCTGCGTAAGGTACCGGCCCACAAAGGCATCCTCAAGCTTGGTATAGCCCTCTACCACGGCGGTTTCCACCTTCGTATAGCCGCCTACCACGGCCTGCTCGACCGCACCATAGGCGCGGACGACGCCCGCCGCTATCTTTTCATTTGCTTGAACCAGTTTGGATTTTGCCATCTTATCGTCTTCCTTTCTCGTTGTTCCCTTGATGATGAGCATGACGCCGAGCCCGCAGACAAAGGCGCAGACCGCCGCGCCGGTGGCCGCGTTCAGCATGCGGGCCTTTTCGCCGGAAGCTGAGCCGAAGGTCGCCAGCATGGAGCGCTGAAGCGTCAGCAGGGAGACGGCGGCTTCCGCATAGACGATACTTTGCACAGCGGTAAGCGATGGGCAGGGGCGCCTGCGCTGCCGGGCCCCGCGGACGATGATCCAGGTAATTTTGGCAAAGGTATAGGTGGCTATGGCAATCATGGCCACCGTATCGTACTGTACGGCAATGCCGCGCGATAGACTGATATACACCACGCCCGATAGGACGAGGCTGAGCAGGGCCAGTAAGGCGCCGGTGACCCGCTTGGTCAGGGCGGCGGCCGGAGCCAGGGCGTCGGTCTTGCGCATATACAAAACGGCGCAGAAACGGGCCACGCTTAGAACGGTATCATAGGCGCACAGCGTAAGCGGCCAAAGGGCCCGACCGGCGATGCCCAGCGCCCCGTGATAAAGGGCATATAGCAGATTGAGTATCAGGCTGGAAACTGCGGTGAGACAGGCGTGGGGCCGGTATGCGCTAAGCAGGCGCTGAAGAAGGGGAATGCGCGCCGACCACCGGTTCAGCGGCGAAGGCGCGGCGTCGCTCATGAATGGACGCCCTTGGTGACAGGGATCAGGCACAGGAGCAGGATCATCCCCATAAGGCCGATCCCAATCCCCAGAACCATATTGCCCCACACCATGCAGAAGCACATTCCCACGCCAAGCGTCAACGCGCCCGTGATGCCCAAGGCGGCAGCTCCCAGGGCCTTGCCCGTGAACCGGACCGGCGCTTTGCCTTCCATCCTGCGCCAGATCAGCAGCGTAGCCAGGCCCAGTATGAGGCCGAGGCCGCCAAAGACGATTCCCGGCCCCATGGCGTTCCATTCGGGGATCAGGGCCATGCACATGCCCAGGGCAAACAGGACGCCGCTCACCGTTCCAAGCACCGTTGCGATAAAGCTACTTCTTTTCATTGCTAGACCTCCTTGTTTTTTCCCAACAGCTGTTGATTTCTTTCAAAAAATAGTATAATAACTCATCATGGGGAAAACAATCAACAATGTACATACAGCTGTTGGAATAATGAAAGGCGTGCCATGAATACAAAGAATAACCGCAGGCGGCGGGCGTCGATTGAGCGGATCGAGCGGGCCTTTATCGAGCTTTTGCAGGACAGGGAGCTTAACGATATATCCGTTTCGGAGATTTGCAAAATATGCGGGCTGAACCGAAGCACCTTTTATGCAAACTTTGTGGATCTATACGATCTGGCGGATAAGGTCAGGGCGCGCCTGGAAGCGGAGGTGGGCAGCCTATATGAGGCGGAGAAAACCCAAGGCTTCAACAGCAACGACTACCTGAAGCTATTCCGGCATATTGCGGCGAATCAGCTGTTTTACCGCACCTATTTCAAGCTTGGGTACGACAATCAATATACCGTGACCCTTTATGACGTCCGGCAGGCGCAGCAGCATTTTCAGAATCGCCATATCGCCTATCACATGGAGTTTTTCAAAAGCGGGCTGAATGCCATCATCAAAATGTGGCTGGCCGGCGGCTGCCGGGAAACGCCGGAAGAGATGGAAGAGGTGATCTGCAGCGAGTACCGGGGCAGGGTTTAGCCTTGCTTCTGCGGGAAAAGGGCAAAAAAGCCCCCGGCGCGCAACGCGCCGGGGGCGGATTATTGCAGGCTAGTAGTTCAGGTTCAGGCTTTCATAGCAGCTCTTCAGCGTCTGGCAGGAGTGCTTGAAGAGCGCTTCCTCATCGGCGTTGAGCGAGAGGGGCAGCACCTTCTGGATCCCGTTGCGGTTCACGATGCAGGGCACGCCCACAAAGACGCCGCTTTCGCCATATTCGCCCCGCAGCATGGCGGATACGGTTAAGACGCTGTGCTCGTTGCCGAAGATCGCGCGGGTGATCCGCACCAGGGCCATGCCGATGCCGTAATAGGTGGCCCGCTTAGAGGCAATGATGATCTGCGCCGCCCCGCGAACTTCCTCGGTGATGCGGTCCATATCCTCCTGGGTAAAGGAGCCGTCCTCGCAGGTCTCCAGCAGGGGGCGCGTGGCCATCATGGCCTGGGACCAGGGGACAAATTCGCTGTCGCCATGCTCGCCGATGACATAGGCGTGCATGTTGCGGGGATCCACGGAGAAGTGCTCGCCTAGCAGGTACCGCAGCCGGGCGGTATCCAGCGCCGTGCCGCTGCCCAGCACGCGGCGGGGGTTAAAGCCCGACAGCGAGCAAGTGATGCGGGCCATGATATCCACCGGGTTGGTGGCGACCAGGAAGATCCCGTTAAAGCCCGACTCTGTCACCGGATCGACAATGGAGCGGAATACCTCGGCGTTGCGCTGCAGAAGATCCAGGCGGGATTCACCGGGCTTTTGGGCGACGCCGGCGGCAATGGCCACGATATCGGCGTCGGCGCAGTCCTTATAATCGCCGGCGTAGATGGACATATGGGAGGCGGAAAAGGCCAGGCCATGGTTCAGATCCATGGCTTCGCCGATGGCCCGCTGGCGGTCTACGTCGATCAGCACCAGCTCATCGCAGGCGTTTTGATTCAATAGGGCATAGGCGTAGCTCATGCCCACCATGCCGGTTCCGATAATGACGACCTTACGACTATCGCGTATCATGGGTCAAGTCCCCCTGTTTTTTCTTTAGTGTACCACAGCGGAGGCCAAAACATAAGTCCCCGTTATCCGCGCAGGCGGGTATCGGGCATTTTTAATTTCATAAGCCGGGTCCCGATGGGGAAGGAGAGGATCAGCAGCAGGCTGGACAAAAGCAGGATTACCGCCGAGAGGAAATAGTAGGAGCGCAGGCCTACTGTATCCATGATCCAACCGGCCAGCGCGTTGCCGAAAATGCCGGTCATGGCCGGCAGGGCGGCGGCCAGGGTCTGGGCCGTGGCTTCCAGCCCCTCTGGGGCGATGGAGGCGACATACTGCACCTGGCAGGAGACGAAGAGGCCATAGGCCACGCCCGCCATGCACTGCACCGCCATGATCTGCCACAGGCTTTCAACGGCGGCGTAGCCCAGCTCGCCCACCATGTAGAGGATGGAGGAGGTAATAATCAGCGGGATCATGCCGAAGCGGCGGATCAGCTTCTGGCTCATGAGCAGCAGCGGCACCTCGCAGAAGGCCCGCAGGGCGTTGATCGCGCCCAGCACAGCCGTGTCCCCGCCCACATCCGCAATGAGGAAGGGCAAAAAGTTATTGGAGCAATACAGCGATACGCCGCGAAGCACCAGAAAGAGCAGAAAGGTGCAGAGCCAGTAGCTTTTGAAGATGCGGCCCACCTTCAGCTGGCGGAAGGTCAGCGCCTTGGCGCTGGGTTCCCGCCGCTCATCGGGCAGGCGGCGGCACAGCAGGATCGCCGCCACGGCCGTGAGCCCGTAAAAATAGAAGGAGGAGGACAACGACAGCCATGTGACCAGATACATGAGCGCATAGCTGATCAGCGCATAGCCGATGGAGCCCCACAGGCGGATGGGCCCATAGGACAGGCCGGGGATCTGCCGGGCCGTATGGACGATCCAGTTATCCATCAGCGAGGCAGTGGGCGCGCGGAAGAAGGCGGCCAGCGTGAGGATGACGCTCATTACCAGCACCGAGGCGCCGGAAAGGCGGCTGGCCAGCGGCGTTAGCCCATAGCATACGGCGGCCAGCACCAGGCACAGCGCAAAGACCCGGCGGATGGAGCGCAGCTTGTCGGCCAGCATCCCCCACAGCGGGGGCGCGGCCATCATGACGACGCTGGAAAAGGACATGACGATGCCGACCTGGGTGGTAGACATCCCCTGTTCCTGAAGATAGGCGACGATAAAGCCGGTAGCGGCCAGGGTGCCCTGGAAAATGAAAAGCATAGCTGAGAAGCTGCGGCGAAGCCGGGTGGGCGACAGGGCGGGAGTATCCACAATAAGCTCCTATTCTACGCCACGGAACCAGTGCCCCGTGGTGTGCGGGTGGTCGGATGAAAGGGGCGGGACGCCTTCCCCGTCCCGGAGGCGGCGGTACAGGGCCACGGTTTCCGCCACCTGGGCGGCCGGTTCATCCAGAAAGGTAAGCCGCCAGGCGCCCAGGGCAGGCAGCCGGTCCAGCGCCGCGCTGGTGTCCAGAGGGAGCGCGTTGTACAGCGTCATCTGGCAGCGGGCCAGTCGGGTATGCCGCAGCGGGAAGACCAGGCCCTTTCGGTCGCGCAGGCCAAGGGGGGCTTCGCCGCAGGCCCGGCAGCCTTCGCCGGTCCCGGACAGCCCCCTGGCCGCCCGAAGCGGGCAATGCACAAGATGCATGAGGGCCACCGGGCCGTGGATCAAGCCCTCGCAGCGGGGGGCCTCGGCCTGGGCGGCCTCCCGCGCCTGGGCGCAGGTGAGCTCCGGAGACAGGGTAATCCGCGTAAGGCCCAGCCCAAGCAGCGAACGGACTGTAGCCGTATTGGTTGCGTTCAGGGGGGCATCGCCGGCGACAGCGAAGCCCTGGCGAAGGAAATAGCAGGCTGTGCCCAGGTTGGGCGCCAGCAGGCCGTCGAGCACCGGCTGCAGGGGGAGCAGGCGGCGGAGCAGCTGGTCCAGGCTCTGATCGGTCAGCCAGAGGGGCAGCTGAAGCCAAAGGGGCTTGCCGAAACGGCGAAGCGCCGTGAAGGACTCCGCTGCGGGCAGCGCGGCCCAGTCCTCAGGCGACAGGTAGACGCCGTCGGCGCCGGCAGCCAGGGCGGCCTCCGCCTGGTCTGCCGTGAGTACGCGGGCCATCAGATCGGGCCTGGGCGAGAGGATAAAGGCCGCTGCCGGCGGGCCCGGCTTCGCCGGCGCTGCGCTGCGGCTCCATGGGGGGCGGCGCGCCTCAAGCAGGGCCTGGGCCAAAGCCTCCAGCCCCTGGCGGCGCAAGGCGTTAAGGGCGGAGACGGGCATAAAGGCCCCCTCGCCCTGCAGGGTCAGCGAAGATAGCTGCCAGGGGTAGGTATCGGTTTTCCCCAGCTGCCGCGCAGCGTCCTCCCGGGTCAGCGCCCGGCTGCGGGCAGCCTGGACCGGCTCGTCGCCCTGTACGGTAACGGAAAGGCCGTCGGCCCGGAGCGTAAGACGCGGAAGGCGGCCGGGTATGAGCTCCGCCTCCAGGGCTAATGGCCGTCGCGGCAGCTGCCCATCGCAGCGGGCCGCCTCCATCAGCCGGGCGTCGGTGGTTTTGAAAAGCCGCTCACCAGTGGAAACGCCGCGGGGCAGGGCAAGGCGGACGCGGCCCGGCCCCTGCGGGCGGCCCGCATAGGCGATCCCCTCGCCGCTGGGGCGCAGCTGCAGCCCATCGCCGGGGCATAGCGGTTCTTCCAGATCCACAAGGCCGGCAGACGCGTCCGCCACCCGGCCGACCTCAACGCCCGTATGCCCGCTTTGGGCGGCATGGATGAGACGGGCGTCCTGCACGCCATAGAAATACCCGCGGCTGAAGCCGCCGCGGTTAAAGATACGCATCAGGGCGTCCAGGCAATCGGGCGTGGGCTCGTAGTGCCCCAGCTCCTCCAGCGCGTCCAGCGCCCGGCGGTAGGCCCGGGTGGTCAGCGTGACGTATTCGGGCCGCTTGAGCCGCCCTTCAATTTTGAGGCTGGCGACCCCCAATTGACGAAGCTCGCCCAAAAAAGGCAGGGTCATCAGATCGCGCGGGGAGAGGAGGGTGCCCTGGGCCTCATCCCTGCCGCCGCAGAGCAGGCGGTAGGGCAGGCGGCAGGGCTGGGCGCAGCGGCCGCGGTTGCCGCTGCGCCCGCCGATCATGGAGCTCATCAGGCAGGCGCCAGAGCAGCTGACGCACAGCGCGCCATGGGCAAAGACCTCCAGCTCCACCGGGCTCTCACGGCACAGGGGAGCCAGCTCCTTCAGGGAGAGCTCCCGGGCCAGCACCACCCGGCGGAAGCCCCGGCGGGCCATTTCCTGTATGCCGGGCAGGTTATGCACCGTCGCCTGGGTGGAGGCATGCAGCGGCACGTCAGGGCCCAGGCGGGCGCGCAGCGCCTCAGCCAGGCCCAGATCCTGCACAATCAGCCCATCCGCCCCAGCATCCCGCAGGCGCTGCACCAGCGCTACGGCGTCGTCCATCTCCCGGGGGAAAATCAGCGTATTTACGGTGACAAGCACCTTAACGCCGGCCATATGGGCGTATGAAACTGCCCGGGGCAGGGTTTCATCGTCGAAATTGGCGGCGCTGGCCCGGGCGCTGAAGGCGGTAGCGCCCAGGTATACGGCGTCCGCCCCGGCGCAAACAGCGGCCTGGAGGGCCTCAAAGCTGCCGGCCGGACTTAAAAGCTCCATCATCGCGCCACTTCCTCCCACCGATCATCCCGATTCATAGAATCTCACGCTCCAATTTCTCATTTTGCAGCATCCGCCGGGGCTTTTCCATGGCGCATCCGGTGATACTTGGACAAAAACAGGTACAAATTATCGCTCCTTCCGGCCCGGCTTCAGCCGGAAGACCAGCGAGCCCAGGGCGATAGCCAGCGCCATGGCGCCGATGGCCAGTATGGTCTGGGTGCCCTCCTGGGCCGCCAGGTCATAGGCCCCCTGGACCAGATGCAGCATGGTACGGTAGAGGCCGAAGCCCGGCACCAGGACGATCACCGACGATATGATGAAGGTGGTGGCCGGCATTTTCATCAGCCGCGCGGCGATTTCACTGGCGACGGCGACCACCAGCGTACCGATAAAATAGCCCAGCAGCGGCCAGCCGGTAAATTGGTCAATCAAAAGGTAAACCACATAGGCCACGCCGCCCAGCACCGAGGAGATGGGCAGGGCCCGGCGGGGCGACCGGAAAAGGATGGAAAAGAAGAAGGTGGCCGCTACGGAGGCCAGAAAAACATGGATAAAATTGCCCGGCGTCATGACAGCGTGCCTCCGATCTTCAGCCACAGGCCCAGCACCGCGCCCACACCGACGGCTACGCAGGCAGCCACCAGCAGCGCCTCCGCAATGCGGGCCACGCCGGAAACAAGGTCGCCCCGCATCGTATCGCGGATGGCGACGGTCATGGCCAGGCCCGGCAGCAGCGGCAGCACCGCGCCGGCGATCACCGCATCCAGGTTGCCGCCGCCGGCTAGCCGAATGCCGGCCAGGGCGACGATCGCAATGACGATCCCGCCGAAAAGGCTGTTGATGACCTGATAGTTATCCAGTCGTCCGGCCCAACGCCCCAGCAGGGCGGCCATCAGGCCGGCGATGGCGGCAATGGCAAATTCCAGCGCGCCGCCGCCGAAAACCAGGGCAAAGAAGCCGGAGCAAAGGGCGGCGGAAAGGGTGTTGAGCCAGTCGGGATACTGAGGGCGGGTATGGAGGGCCTCCAGCTGGTCGATGGCCTCCTGCACCGAAAGCTCGCCCACGCGGCGGGCAATGGCATTGGCCTGGTGGATGCTGTCAAGGTTGATGCTCCGGCGGTTGACGCGGATTACAGAGGTATGCCGCTGGCCTCCCTGGTCCCGCAGGGTTAAAAAGATGCCGGTGGGGATCACCAGCACCTGAACGTCGGGCAGGCCCATGGAGCGGCAGACGTGGATGACCGTGTCCTCAGCCCGGTAGGTTTCAGCCCCGTTTTCCAGCATCACGTGGCCGGCGGTCTCTGCCAGGCGCAGCGCCTGGGCAATGTCGGTAATCAAGGTCGTACCTCCTGGCCCCTTTGAAGGGTCCGATATAAATTCCCGCCTGCAATAGCGGCAATGTCTGCCGGGCGGTAGCCCATGCGGGATAAGCGCTCGTAGAGCGCCGGATAGCAGCCCGCGTCCTCCATCCCCTCAGGGACGCGGTCGATCCCGTCAAAATCGCTGCCCAGGCCCAGAATGCCAATGCCGCCCAGCTGCGCCAGATGTCGGAAAGCGTAGCCTGCCCGTCCTCGCGCAGAAAGGCAGGACAGAAATTGATCCCCATGAAGCCCCCGGCCTCGATCAGTGCCTTGATCTGGCGGTCGGTCAGGTTCCGGGGGTGGCTGCAGAGGGCGTGGGCGCAGCTATGGCTGGCCACAACGGGCAGGCGGGAGCGCTCCAGCACCGTCCAGAAGCCGTCTTCATTGAGGTGGGAGACGTCGCAGAGCACGCCCTCGCGCCCCATGGCCTCCACTAAGCGGCGGCCAAAGGCCGTCAGCGGGCCCCGGCCCGCCAGGGCAGGGATGCCGGCCGTGTTGGGGTGGTTCCAGGTGAGGTTCATCATCCGCACCCCCAGCCGCCGGAAGCGGGCCAGGGCCTCCAGGGAATCCTCCAGGATCTCGGAGCCCTCGATCGAGAGCACGGCGGCGGGTTCCAGGGGAGGCTGCTCCGGGAGGGGGCCTGTCAGCAGCGGAATATGCAGGCGGGAGAGCAACGCCCGCTGGTCCAGCGCCCGCCGGAGGGCGCCGGTAAGGGGCGGCCGTCCCCCGTGGAATAGCGCGAATACCTGCAGCCCCACGCCGCCCCTGCGAAGCGTGTCCAGGGATACGGGCCCTGGCGGCAGCCCGCTTTCCAGACGCAGCAGCGTATCGCAATGGGCGTCTGCGGTGAACATATCCCAGCCTCCTTTATCGTGTGATGATGCCCTTTTAGCATTATAGCATGGCGCGGGCGCCCTTGAAAGGATACAACGAACGCCTTGACAGGAATCGGATAAAATTGTATTCTTATTGCAAGTATTTTGCAATAAGAGGTGCGATGATGAGTGGGAAGATCCTTGCGCTGCTGCTGGCTGCGGCGCTTTTTCTGACGGGATGCGCCGGCGCGCCCAAGGCGGAAGGGGAGAAGCTGACGGTGGTGGCCTCCTTTTACCCGGTGTGGGTCATGACAGCCAACGTGGTTCAGGGTGTGGAGGGCGTCGAGCTATCGCTGCTGGCGCCGCCGGACACCGGCTGCCTGCACCATTACCAGCTGCTGCCCCAGGATATGAAAACGCTGGAGGGGGCCGATGTGCTCGTGATGAATGGCGCGGGTATGGAGCATTTTCTGGAGGGGGTGCTTTCGTCCTTCCCTGAGCTTAAGGCCGTGGATACCAGCGCAGGGCTTGACCTTCTGGAGGCGGCCCAGGAGGGCGGCGTCAACCCCCATGTATGGCTGGATGTGGATAATGCCATAGCCCAGACCCAGGCTATTACAGCGGCGCTGAAGGAGGCGATGCCCCAGCAGGCGGCGGCCTTTGAGGACAACGCCCAGGCCTACTGCCAGCGGCTGGAAGCGGTGAAGGAAAAGATGGAAGCGGCCCTTGAGCCGGTGAAGGGGCGGAGCATGGTGACAAGCCATGACGCCTTCGCGTATCTGGCCCGGGCCTTTGGCCTGGAGGTGGCGGCAGTCATCCAGCAGGACGAGGAAACCGACCCCTCGGCGGCGGAGCTCGGCAGGATCTGCGACCTGATGGAACAGGAAGGGATCGATACGGTGTTTATTGAGCCCGATACCACGGGCTCAGCCCCGGAGGCCGTGGCCGGAGAGACCGGGGCCCGGCTGGTGACCCTGGATCCCATGACTACCGGCGAGCTGGACGCGCAGGCCTATGAGCGGATCCAGCTGGCGAACGCCCAGGCCATTTGCGAGGCGCTGCAATGATCCGGTGCAGCCTGAGCCATGTGCGGCTGGAGCACTTCACCGTGCGCCGGGGGCGGGATGTGCTGGTGGAGGATGTGTCGCTGTCGCTGTGCTGCGGGCAGCTGACGGCGCTGATCGGCAGCAACGGCGCCGGCAAGACCACGCTCGTCCGGGCCCTGCTGGGCGAGATCCCCCACCAGGGGCGGCTGAGCTACCTGGATCATGAGGGTAAGCCCATGCGCCGCCCGCGGATTGGCTATGTGCCGCAGCAGCTGGATTTTGACCGCAGCATTCCCATGACCGTGACGGATTTCCTCCTGGCAGCCCGCAGCCGTACGCCGGTCTGGCTGGCGCGCCCGGCCGCCGGCGTTCGCCGGGCCGGGGAGCTGCTTGCCCAGATGGACGTGGGCGAGCTGGGAAGCCGGAAGCTGGGCGAGCTTTCCGGCGGGGAGCTGCAGCGGGTGCTGCTGGCCCTGGCGCTGGACCCTATGCCGGACCTTTTGATTCTGGACGAGCCGGTTTCCGGTGTGGATATCCGCGGGCTGGACAGGTTCTACCAGCAGCTGGATACGCTCCGGCGGACCCACCATCTGACCATCCTGCTGGTGACCCACGACATGGCGATGGTCAGGCGCTATGCCGACCAGGTGGCCCTGATCCGCCGGAGGCTGCTGGCGCTGGGCCCGGCGGACGCGGTCTTTGAGGATCCGGCCTACCGGTCGGTATTTGAGGGGGTGCAGGCATGAATATCCTCTATGGGATCCTGGACACGCTGCTGCCCTTTGATATGTTCCGCTTTGCCTTTATGAAGAACGCGCTGCTGGCGCTTTTGCTGATCGCCCCGCTGCTGGGCCTGCTGGGCACCATGGCCGTCAACAATCGGATGGCCTATTTCTCCGACGCCCTGGGCCATTCGGCGCTGACGGGTATCGCCATCGGCGTGCTGCTGGGCATGGAAAACCAGCTGATCTGCATGGTGGCCTTCGGCATCCTGATGGCTGTGGTCATCAGCCGGGTCAAGGCGGCCGGATCCAGCTCGACAGATACGGTGATCTCGGTGTTTTCCTCGCTGGCTATGGCCCTGGGCCTGGTCATCCTCTCCCGCGGCGGCGGTTTCGCGCGGTATTCATCCTACCTGGTGGGCGATATTCTGGCCATTACCCCCGCCGACCTGGGGCTGCTGGCGCTGACGCTGGGCGCTGTCGTCGTGCTGTGGATCGTCCTGTTTAATCCGCTGCTGCTGACCAGCGTGAACCCCTCCCTGGCGGCCAGCCGGGGCGCGCGGGTCAAGTGGGTGGAGATGGCCTTCATCCTTGCGGTCGCCGTGGTGGTGATGCTGTCCATCCAGTGGGTGGGGATCCTGATGATTAACGCGCTGCTGATCCTGCCGGCGGCCTCCGCCCGGAACGTGGCCCGCAGCGCCAGGCAATACACCCTGCTTTCATTGGCCTTTTCGCTGTTTTCCGGCCTGCTGGGCCTGGTTCTGTCCTATCTGTGGGACGTATCGGCGGGCCCCATGATCGTGCTGATCCTGGGCGGCATATTTGCCGTAACCTACTTGGCCAAGGCCCGGAGCCGGTCATCCCGGGCGGCGTAACCCCTGAAGGCTGCGGGCAGCATGACCGGAACAGGACAAAAGGAGGAGCCCATGCAAAGGCAGTATACGCTGGAACCGATTGCCCGGATCCAGACAGACTTCCCGGAAAAGTTCGGCATCCCCCGGCAGAGCGGGCTGGTGGAGGCGCTGGAGGGGCGCATTGTCTTTGAGCCGGCCTACCGGGTGCCTGAGGCGCTGCGGGGCCTGGAGGGCTTTTCCCATATCTGGCTGATATGGGCCTTTTCCCATGCCGGGCATCAGGGCTGGTCGCCGACGGTGCGGCCGCCCAGGCTGGGCGGGAACGCCCGCATGGGCGTGTTTGCCACCCGCTCGCCCTTCCGGCCCAACGGCCTGGGCCTCTCCTGTGTGCGCTTGGCTGGCATCGGGCAGGCGGAAGGCCTGGGGCCTGTGCTATATGTGCGGGGCGCCGACCTGATGGACGGCACGCCGATCTTCGATATCAAGCCCTACTTGCCCCATGCCGATTGCTATCCTGAGGCGGCAGGCGGCTTTGCCGCGCCCCACGCTGCGGACGGGCTTGAAGTGGACTTTCCCCCGGAGCTATTGGAGCGGGTGCCCCGTGGAAAGCAGGATGCGCTCCTGGGGGTGCTGGCTCAGGATCCGCGGCCGGCCTATCAGCAGGATGGGGAGCGCCTGTACGGCCTGTCCTTCGCGGGGCTTGAGGTGCGCTTCCGGGTGCAGGGAGGGCGGCTGACGGTGACGGAGGTGCAGCCGGAAGGGGGGAACCACCGGTGACGCCTAAGGACGTAGTAAAGCAGGTGCTGAGGCAAAGCCCCACCGTGCTGATGGAGGGCGCGCTGGGCCAGCGGCTCAAGCGGGAATGGGGGATGCACATAGACGGCCCGGCGGCGATGGCGCCGCTGGCGGATGATCCCCGGGGCCGGCAGGCGCTGGCCAGCCTGTGGAGCGAGTATGCCTCCATTGCCCAGCGGTACGGGCTGCCCTTTCTGGCAACCACGCCCACCCGGCGGGCCAACCGGGAGCGGATGGATCAGGCCGGCCTGGATGAGGGCCTCCTTTCCCGCAATGGGGCGCTGCTTTGCTCGGTGCGGCAGCAGATCAAGACGCCCATGCTGGTGGGCGGGCTGATGGGCTGCCGGGGGGACGCCTATACGGGTGAGGGCTGCCTGGGGGCGGACGCGGCGCTTCGCCTGCATCGCTGGCAGGCCCAGGCGCTGGCCCGGGCTGGCCTGGATTTGCTTTTTGCCGGCATCATGCCCACCTTACCGGAGGCCCTGGGCATGGCGCGCGCCATGGCTGAGACGGGCCTGCCCTACATCATCAGCTTTACCATTTGCCGTTCGGGTACGCTGGTGGACGGTACGCCCATCGATAAGGCCATCGCTTGCATCGACCAGGGGACAGAAACGCCTCCAGTGCTTTATATGGCCAACTGCGTGCATCCCTCGATCGTATACGAAGCCCTTGACCAGCCGGTAAACCGGACAGAGCGGGTTGCCGCCCGGTTTCGGGGCGTCCAGGCCAACACCTCGGCCCTGGATTACGACCAGCTGGACGGCGCGGCGGAGCTGAAAACGGCGGAGCCGGAGCAGCTGGCCCAGGATATGCTGCGGCTGAAACGGGATAAGGGGATCACCGTGCTGGGCGGCTGCTGCGGCACGGACGGCCGTCATATGGAAGCCATAGCCCGGGCTGCGGCGGCCTGGGACAGAGCATAAAAAACGTCAAAAACGCTCCCGGCGGAGAAAGCTGCCGGGAGCGTTGCTTTTGCGCGTCGTGGCCTTAGGGTGGGATATTTTATGCCCCTTCAGAAGGGCCGGGCGGCGCGCCCTGCGCGAGGGCCTGGGCCAGGGTACTTATGCCGGCGCCGCCTGCCACGCCCGCGGCCAATGACGGCTTATCCATAGTTCACATCGACCGGCATCCGGGCCTTGGCCGATTCCATGATGGCCAGCACCACGCGGGTGACATCGGCGGCGTCCTGCAGGCTTACGCGGAAGGGCTCGCCGTCGATAAGGCGGTCGATGAAATCGCGGATGCTTTCATAGGAAAAGCCTTTGACCCGGCCGAATACGCGGTTCTGCACCAGCACGTCAGGCACGGTGACCTTTTCATCGGTATACATCTGGATCAGATCGTGGCTGGAGGGATTGATATGGATGGCGCCGTTTTCGCCCAGCAGGGAGAATTTGAAGTCGTTGACGTTGGGGTTCCCATTGGGCGAGATCCAGCCGTTCTCCATCTGGGCGACGCAGCCGTTTTCAAATTCCAGCGTGGTCAGATATTGATCCACGGTGGGTACGCCAAGCCCGTCCATGACGCCCCGGGTGGCGACGGCATAGACCCGCTTGACCCGGCTGCCGAACATCCAGGCCAGGGTATCGATGCTATGGCTGCCCAGGAACCAGAGGATGGAGGACTGGGCGCTCCAGGAAAGCATGTCTGTGGCCACCCATTTCACATCGGTCAGGCGGATATAGGCGGAGAGCGGGCGGCCGATCTCCCCGGCCTCTACGGCGGCGCGGGCCGTGTTGAAGGGCGGGTTCCACCGGTTATGCAGATCGACCATGGCGCGGACGCCGTTTTCCTGTACCGCCCTTTGAATACGATCCACATCGGCGATGGTGGTGGCCAGCGGCTTTTCGATGAGGATATGCTTCCCGGCCTCGGCGCAGGCCACGGCGATGTCGCCATGGAGAAAGTCGGGCGTGACGATGGATACGGCCTCGCAGGGGCATTCGGCCAGCATTTTTTGGTAGTCGGTGTATACGGCGGGGATGCCATAGCGCCCGGCGGCGGCCTGGGCCTTGTCCGCGTTGAGGTCGCAGACGGCTACGGGCTGGGCATAGGGATGCTCCCTGAAAATTCCGGCGTGCACCTGTCCCCACACGCCGGCGCCAATGATGGCGACGCGGATCGGTTCCATGGTTGTTCCTCCTCTTATCGCAGCGCGTACGATTGGGCGCTACAGGATATGCATAAGCTCGTCCAAACGGGCGATCTCAAAATCGGGTCGGCAGCCGTCCGGCGCGGCCAGGCCCTTTGGGTTAAACCAGCAGGCGCTGGTTCCATAGGCGAGGCCGCCGGCAATATCGGCGGTCAGCGAATCCCCCACGATGATGGTCTCGCTGGGCTGGATGGGCGCAAGGGCGGCAAAGCAATGGTCATAAAAGGCGCGGGCCGGCTTGGAAAAGCCGATCTGCTCCGAGATAAAGAGATGATGGAAATAGGGCAGCATACCAGCGTCCCCAAGGCGCCGCAGCTGCTGGCCATAGGGCCCGTTGCTGGCGGCGCACAGCACATAGCGCGCCGATAGATACTGCACCAGGGGAAGGGCCCCTTCCACCGGGCAGACCTGCCGCGCCAGATCCCGCCGGAAAGCGCCGTCAAAGGCTGGACCATCGGCTGAAAACCCCAGCCGCTGGAAAATCTGTGTCCACCGCAGGCAGTATAGCCGCTCCCGGGTGAGCTCGCCCCGTTCCAGCCGCCGCCAGAGCTCGTCGTTCACCTGGGTGAAGACGGCCATGACGTCCTCTGAAAAGGGAAGGCCCAGCCGGGCAAAGCCCTCCTGAATGGAAAGCCGGGAGGCCTGGCCAAAATCCAGCAGGGTGTCGTCGATATCGAGCAGTACGGCCTGGATCATATTCCCTCCTGCACAAGAAGGCCGGCCGGAGACAGGGCCCCGAACCGGCCTTTTTTTATAGCTCGCAGCTGACGCAGCAGTTGCCCTTGGCCGATTCAAAGCACATCTCAATGACGCGCAGCACGCGGCGGGCCTGCTCAGGCTTGACGATCAGCTCCTCGCGGCCCTCGACCACAGCGTTGAGGTTGCGGTAGAAATCGAGCCAGGAGGTCTCTACCTCGGGCAGGGGAAGGCGCTTTTTGGTCTCCTCCGGCTGAGGAGCCATGGAGCGGGTGGGCCCGGCCTCCGTCTGCACGATAACGGGAGCTACGGTTTTGGCCATGGCGGCCGACTGGGTAACGCACCCGGCGCAGTCCCAGCCGTCGATCTTCAGGGTGCCCACATCGCCCACCACATACCACCGGGGCATGGGCTCCATGGAGTACATATTGACCTCCAGCTGAGCGACCATGCCATCCTCAAAGGTCAGGACGATTTTATCGTAGTCATCCACGTCCATGTTGAAGATGGAATTGGTCCGGCAGAAAACGCTGGTGATTTTTTTATCGGGGTACATGTCCAGAATCTGGTCAATGATGTGCACGCCCCAGTCGTAGACCATGCCGCCGCCGTACTCGCGGATGGAGCGCCAGCCGTGGAGGATGCCGTTGGAGCCGACCACGCGGGACTCGATGGAGATGGGGCGGCCGATCATCCCGGTCTCGATGGCCTTCCGGGCGATGCGGTAATCCTTATCCCACCGGCGGTTCTGGTGGATGGTGAAGATGCGCCCGGTTTCGCGGGATACGCGGATCATCTCGTCCAGATCCTCTACCGACAGGGTAACGGGCTTTTCACAGACCACATGCTTGCCGGCGCGCATGGCCATGGTGGCCAGATAGCGGTGGACATGGTTGGGCGTGGCGACCAGCACCACGTCGATTTCGTCGTCGGTCAGGAAGCTTTCCAGGTCCTCGTAGGCCCGCCAGCCCCGTTCCATGGCCTCCGTCAGGCGGCTGGGATCCACATCATAGGCGGCGACCACCTGCACCACGTCGGTTTTGGGCGCGTTCTCGGCATGCCAGTGGGCCATGCCGCCGAAGCCGATGATACCAAGCTTAATCATGAGCAGAATTTCCTCCTTTGGTTTTTTTCCATTGTACAGCAAGCGGGGGCCCTTGGCTATGCGGATTTTTGACTTGTTGCAGCCGGGGGCTATGCGCCCAGCTCACTGCTGAACTGGGCGGTGTACAGCCGTCCATAGAGGCCGCCGGCCGCCATGAGGGCTTCATGGGTGCCGCGTTCGGCGATCTGCCCGTCCTTGAGCACGATGATCTGGTCGCACCCGGCGATGGTGGAAAGCCGGTGGGCGATAAAGAGGCTGGTACGGCCCTGGGAAATGCTGGCGATGGAGCGTTGAATCAGCAGCTCAGTCTGCGTATCGATGTTGGCGGTGGCTTCATCCAGCACCAAAATCGCCGGATCGTGGGCGATGGCCCGGGCAAAGGAGAGCAGCTGGCGCTCGCCGGAGGAGAAGGTGCTGCCGCGTTCGGTGACCGGGGCGTGGATGCCTTCCGGCAGGCGGGTGACAAAGCCGTCGGCCATGGAACGCTTCAGCGCCTGCATAACCTGTTCATCGCTGATGGGCGAGGAAATGCGGATGTTGTCGGCGATGGTGCCGGTAAAGAGGAATACATCCTGTAGCACAACGGCGATGCCCTGCCGCAGGGCCCGCAGCGACCATTGCTCGATGGGAATATCATCGATGAGGATCTGCCCCTTCTGAATGGGGTAGAAATGGGTGATGAGGTTGATGATGGTGGTTTTCCCCGCGCCGGTCGCCCCCACAAAGGCCGTCTTCTGCCCCTTTTCCACCACGAAGCTGACGCCCTTGAGCACCCAGTCCTCGCCTTCGTAGGCGAACCATACGTCGCGGAACTCAACCTTGCCGCCGATGGGCCCGCGGTAGGCGCCCTCGTCCAGCGCTTCCTGGGCCGCGTCGTCCAGCAGCTCATAGATCCGGTCGGTGGATACCAGCGCGGAGGAGATGGTAGTATATTTCTCAGCCAGATCGTTGATGGGCTCGAAGAACTGCTTGATGTAGGTGGTGAAGGCATACAGCACGCCGATATCCAGAAGCCCGCCGGCGATGCGGGCATAGCCATAATAGATGAGCAGGGCGATAGCCAGCGAGTTGATGATCTCCATCACCGGGCGCAGCACCGAGTTCATCAGCACCTGGATCATGGTGGATCTGAAGTATTGGGTGTTGAGCTCGTCGAATTCGCCCATTTTTTCCCTCTGGCGGTTAAAGGCCTGAACCACCTTCATGCCGGCCATATTCTCCGCGAAGAAGCCGTTAATCCGGGCGATCAGCGCCTTCATCACCACGAAATTTTCCCTGAGCCGCTTGCGTACCGCCACGGTGACCAGGATGGTCAGAGGCAATACGGCAAAGCCGGCCAGCGCCAGGCGCCAGTCCAGCGCCAGCATGGTGCCCACGATGCCGATCAGGAGGAATACGTCGCGGAAGAGGTTGATAAGCACGTCCGTATAGAATTCGTTCAGGGTTTCCACGTCGTTGGTGGCGCGGGTAATGAGCCGGCCGGTATTGTAATGATCCAGCCGGGTCAGAGGCATGTGGTGAATGTGCGTGAAGACCTTGAGCCGCAGCGAGTGCAGGATGTTCTGCCCCACGCGGTTAATCATCCGCACCTGGGCGATGGACAGCAGCCCGCCGGCCAGCACGATGAGGAAGTAGCCAAGCCCCATCCCCCAGATGGAATTAAGCCCGTGGGGGGCGGCTCCCTCCACCAGGAAGCGGTTGATGACCTGGGCCAGCACCAGGGGCTTGAGCAGTTCGGCCCCGTTGATGAGCAGCACACAGGCCATGCACAGCAGGATGATGCCCAGATAGGGACGGGTGAGGGCGGCCAGCCGCAGGATGGGCGCCTTCTTCTTGGATTTATTCATGAGCGGCCTCCTTTCTCTCATGCTGCTGGCGATAGAGCTGGGCATACCGGCCGTCCAGGCGGATCAGCGATGCATGGTCGCCCCTTTCGGCTATGCGGCCCCCATCCAGCACAAGGATTTCGTCGCAGTGCTCCAGGGCGGAAAGCCGGTGGGCCACGATGATGGCCGTACGGCCCTTAAGCCGCTCCCGCAGCCGCGAGAGGATGGCATGCTCCGTCTGGGTATCGACGGCGCTGAGCGAATCATCGAGGATGAGGATCCGGGGGTCCAGCGCCAGCGCGCGGGCGATGGCCAGGCGCTGCTGCTGGCCGCCGGAAAGGTGGTTGCCCCGTTCGCCGGTGGGCGTCTGATAGCCCTGGGGGAAGCCTTCCACATCCCCGGCCAGGCCCGCGTCCCGGGCGGCGGCGATCAGCTCCTCATAGCTCAGCGCCCGGTTGAAGAAGCGGATGTTTTCTTCCACCGTGGTGTTAAAGAGAAAGCCGTCCTGGGGGACGTAGCCGACCAGCTCGCGGACCGCCCGGGCGGGCAGGTCGCGGATATCCCTGCCATCGATGAAGATGGTGCCTTCCGGCGCGCGGTAGAACTTGAGCAGCAGATAGAGCAGGGTGGATTTGCCGGAGCCGGTAACGCCGGTAACGCCCAGCAGCTTCCCCTGGGGCAGCTCAAAGCTGACGTCGGTCAGCACGTTGCGGTCGCCCCTGGGATAGGAGAAGGTCAGATGCCGGACAGAGAGATTGCCCTGCAGGGGCGGCTCCGCTTCTCCCTCCTCCATCAGGGGGATGGTCGGCTGCTCCAGGAGCGAATTCAGCCGGCGCATGGAGGCAAGGCCTCGCTGCAGCAGGTTTACAATCCGGCCAATGGCCATCACCGGCGCCATCATTAGCGTCAGGTAGGAGAAGAAGGCGGTAAAGTCGCCCACGGAGATGGCGCCCGACTGGGTCAGCATGCCGCCGTAGATCAGGCTGAGCATGGCGCTGAGCCCGAAAAAGATCTGGATCAGCGGGTTCAGCAGGCTGGAGGTGGCGGTCAGATCCAGATTGGCGTCGCGCATCTGCTCGCTTTGCACGGTGAAAGCCTTCAGGCGGGCGTCCTCCTGGGCATAGGCCTTCAGCACCCGCATGCCGTTGATGTTTTCGTTAATGGTGCCGGAGATATCGCCGAAAAGCTCCTGCACCCGGCGGAACTTGCGCCGCACCTGGCTGCCGATGAGCAAAATGGCGGCGATGGCGAAGGGGATGGGCGCCAGCGCCAGCAGCGTCAGCCGGGGATGAATGCTGCCCGCCATGGACAGGATGGAAAAAAGCCCTGTGCCTACCGCGTTGACCGTCTGGGCCAGCGCGGGCCCGAAGGTCATCCGCACCGCCCCCACGTCGTTGATGGCGTAGGCGATCAGGTCGCCGGTCTTGATATGGTTGAAATAGTCCACCGGCATCCGCTGCAGATGGGCGAAGAGCTCGCGCCGCATGAAGCATTCCATGGTGCGCGCGTTGCCGATGATGAAATACCGCCAGGCAAACCGGGTGGCAAAGACGCCCACGGCAATGTAGAGGATGAAACGGATCTGCTGAAAAATGGCCGCCCGGTCCAGGTCGGGCAGCCGCAGCAGGTCGATGGCCTCGCCCAGCGCCTTGGGCGCCAGCGTCTGGATGTAGCTGCACAGCACCAGGAAGAAAATACCGGGCAGGTATTTCCAGCCGTGCCTTTTGAGAAATCGCCGGATCACAATGGGGCTCCTTTCTGCTGTTTGTCTTTCCTTCCATTATAGGCGCTTTTTGCCCAAATACCATGGAGAGAGATTACTTTGTTTGAAAGCTAACTAAGAGGAAAGAGGCCCAAGCCCGCTGAAAGAAAAAACGCCCGACAGCCGTTGCGGCCGCCGGGCGGTGGAGCCAAGGGGTTAATCGATCAGGTCGGGACGGTAGATTGCGACGACGTTGGCGGCGGGCACGTCCCGCTGAAGGGTGTGGGCTGGCGCCAGCACATAGCCGGTGCCCTTCATGTCGCCGATGGTGCGGCGCACCTGGGCGGCTACCTCCCGGGGCGAGCCCTTGACCAGAAGCTCCTGGGTATCAATCCCGCCCCAGAAGGTCAGCCGGTCGCCATAGGCATCCTTCAGCCGGGCGGCCTCCATATTCCGGGCCAGGGGCTGGATCGGGTTGAGGATATCGACGCCGATTTCCAGCAGGGAAGGGATCAGGTTAAAGACGGAACCGCAGCTGTGGTGGAAAAAGTAGCCGTCGGTGAATTGGCGGGTATAGCGGATGCGCTCGGCCATGGCCGGGGCGATCATTTCATCGAACATGCGCCGGCTGATAAAGGAGCTTTCCTGGGTGCCGAAATCGTCGCCGCTGGTGGTCAGGTGGATATAGGGCCCCACCGCCTCATAGTACCGGGCAATGATGTCCTTCTGGTAACGCAGCACCCGCTGGGTGAAGTAATCGATCAATTCCGGCTCGGCAGCCATCTTGTAAAGATACTCGTCAAAGCCCATCATCCAGCAGCCGATCTCCATCACGCCATAGCAGGGATGCTCCGCCACCACTATGTAATCGGTATCCTCATAGAGCTGTTGCGCCTGGCGGCGGTAACGCGCAAAGAGCGCGGGATCGACGTTGGCCGCGTCGGGCCAGGGATAGGATTTTAGATCCTCCAGGGTGGCGCCCTTCAGGGGATGCTCGACGATCTCCCAGTAGAGCCCGGTAAATGCGCGGCCCACGCCCCAGCAGTCGTAGCGGCGCCCGCCCCTTTCCCGTATCAGGGGGCTGGCAGGCTCGAAGAGCTCGCCCACCCTGCGGGTATCGATGTCCAGCGCCTCTAATATGCGTTCGTCATACTTTGCATAGCCGCCGGTATAGGGCCCCTTTATGCCCAAGAGTGCTTTGAGGGCCTCGGTCAGCTCCGGGGCGTCCACCTGCGTCTGCCCGGTGCCGGCCAGGTCATACAGCACACGGTCCACCGGCTGGCGTTTCATAATGGCTTCAAACCGTTCCCGACGCGTCATTTTTCTCCTCCTGGCGATCAATCCTCCGCTGCCGCCGGAACATACGCCTTAAGATGAGGGCGCTTGCACCGGGCGGCATCCATTGTTTTATGATACCCTTGTCCATGCTTCGGCGCCATGGAGGATGTTGACCATGCGCCAAGGGGGAACGCACCTTCTATGACGCCCTGACCGGTCGCATAACAAAAGAGGCCCCGCGGGGCCTCTTTGCGGTTATGCCGATAGGACAACCGGCCCTATTCCTCTGCCTTCAGATACCGGTCCATCCACTGGGTGATTTCCTTCAGCCGGCGGATGCGGTGCAGGGGCTTGCCGGACCGGGAGAGCTCGTGGTTTTCGCCCTTGAAGAGGCAGAGGCGGGCGGGCACGCCATGGTACTTCAGCGCATAGAACATCTGCAGCCCCTCGGCCATCCAGCAGCGGTAGTCCTGGTCGCTATGGATAAAGAGGGTGGGGGTTACGGCTTGATCGGCAAACTGAAGGGGCGATTGATCCCAGACCTTTTTTAGGTCGCTCCAGGGCGTAGCGGCGTTCTGATCCTCGCCAAAATAGTAGCCAATGTCGGTGGTATTGAAGAAGCTGATCCAGTTGGCGATGCTGCGCTGGCTGGCGGCGGCCTTGAAGCGGCGGGTATGGCCGATGATCCAGTTGGTCATAAAGCCACCGTAGGACCCCCCGGTGACGCCCATGCGCTGGCTATCCAGGAAGGGGAAGGCTTCCAGCGCCCGGTCCACAAAGGTCATGATGTCTCGGTAGTCGACCGTGCCATAGGCCCCGCGGATATCGGCAAAGGCATCGCCGCGGCCGTCGCTTCCCGTGGGGTTGCAGAAGATGACCCCATATCCCAAGGCCGCCCAATACTGCATCTCATGGAAGTAGCCGTTGCCAAAGACGGCCTTCGGCCCGCCGTGAATGTCCAGGATTACCGGATACTGTTTGCCCGGATCGTATCCGACCGGCGGCAGGACAAAACCGTGAATCTCGTCGCCCCGTTCGTTGGTAAAGGCGAGATCCAGGGGCGCGGCGGCCTCGTACTCCTCGCTGAGCCAGGAGTTGACCGCGCTGAGGCGCTGCTCCCGCCCGTCCAGGGAAAGGGCATAGAGCTCGGAACCCGCCAGGCCCCGGATGGCCACCAGGGTAAAGCCCTCAGGCGAGGGAAAGGCCTCCTGCACTGCGCCGCGGGCGGTATGCAGGGGCTGGGGTGCGCCGCCCTCCAGGGAGCCGCGCATCACATAGGAGCTGTCGTCCAGGGTGGAGATAAAGTAATAGGCGCCGTCCCGGACCCACAGCTGGGGCAGGCTGGAGCCGCCCATCTTGACATCGCTGCCCACCGAGCTGTAGGTGGAAAAGGCTCCGCCGCCGTACAGCAGCGTCAGGCGGCGGCTTTCCAGGTCCATCCGGTAGAAGCTGTCGTTTTCGTTGAGCCCGTAGCGCTTTCCCTCATTGAGGAAAAGGACGATATGCTGCGGGTCGATATAGGACGCCATGTCATAGCTGGCCGAAGGCAGGGGCGAGATATCCGCCACTGCTGCAGTTGCCAGATCCACACGGCAAAGACGGTTGTCCAGCGGCTGCTTATCCTGATAAGCGCAGGCCGTGAACAGGGCGGAGGCTCCGTCCGGGGAAAGGGCCAGGATACGCGCTTCGGTATAGGGGTCGGTCAGGGGGGTGATTTGGCCGTGATCGTAAAGATACAGGCGGCTGCGTTTTTTATTGGTCAGGCCTGCGCCGTTTAGCCAGAAGGGGATCTCATCCAGCACGGTATAGTCTTCCTCGGCCTTCAGGGCCTCCAGCGCTTGACCGGCATCGCCCTGGGCCAGCTCAAGCGCCTGCTCATACCGGTGGTCGTACTGCGCTGTAAAAAGCAGACGCCCATCGGCCAGGAAATAGGCGCTGGCTACCGTCATGGGAAGCCGGAGGGCCTCCTGGGGCTCGCCCAGGCCCTCGCTGAGCCGGTAAAACACCGTCAACGGCTTGCCTGCCTTGACAGCCTCCTTATCCTTCGGCTCCCGCAGGCTGCGGATAAGGATACCGTCGCCCGTTAGATGATAATCGCTGACATCGCGGGAGGTGGTGAGCCGCTGGAGGCACCCGGCGGCGTCCAGCGTATACAGGTCGCTGTCGTAGCCGTTTTCCTCCATGTTGGCGGATTTGAGGATGAAGTATAGCTTTCCGCCGCCATCCATCCGGATGTTGGAGGGAAAGCGGAAATGCTTGAAATGGTCGATTTCAACCAGCTTTTTCATGGATATCCTCCTTATCGCTTCAGCGTTACCGTCTCATAGGGCCCGATGGGCAGGGACCAGCGCCCGTCCTCCAGGGGCTGGGCGCCCTCGGGGCAGGGCTGGCCGGACAGGATCAGGCGGCCCTCGCCGCCGCAGCCGGTCACGGTTACCGCTTCGCCGTCCATGCGGACGGAGACCTTGCCCAGCGGCGTGGGTACGTCGCCCTCGATCCATTCCAGGCCGCCCAGGCAGGGCTCCACCTCGTAGCGGGCATAGCCGGGCTCCGTGGGGTGCACCCCCAGCAGATACCGTCCGGCCAGGTACAGGGGGCCGGCGCCCCAGCAGTGGCACAGGCTGCGGCCAAAGGGGCGGCCGTACATGGCGTAATGGTCCGCCTCGGCGGGATCGAAGGTCTCCCAGAAGCTGGTGGCGCCCTCGTCCAGCATGCCGCCCCAGTAGCTGTCCATCTCCCGCACCACGTCCTTTACCAGGCCCAGGCGGCCCAGCGCGTCCAGCTCGTAGAAGCGCATATAGGGCGTGGTGATCTTCTGCACTGTATCGGACAGCAGCACGCGGCGGGCCGTATCCAGCGCCGCCGGGCGGGGCAGCAGATCGAACTGCAGGGCGAAAAGCGTGGGATAGCGGGTCACCAGCGGCTGCACAACGCCGTCCTTGCGGTAGTGGCGCAGTACGCCGGCCTTTTCATCCCAGAATACCTCCAGCACCCGGCGCTGGGTCTGGGAGGCCAGCAGCGCGTATTCCTCCTCCCGGGCGTCGCCAACCATGTGGGCGGCCTGGGCCTGGATGAACAGGGCGCGGGCCAGCAGCATCTGCTCCACGCAGAGCTCGCCGTCCACCGGCAGGTGATCGGCCCAGTCCACAAAGACCCAGTCCCCGGGCTGGCCCTCCATGAAGCCGTCCCCATTCCGGCGGCCCAGGCAGAAGTCCAGCGCGGTCGTCATCTTGGGGTACATCTCACGGATAAAGGAATCGTCGCCGGTATAGAGGTAATCGTCCCATATGGCCATATACCAGTAGAAGGTATAGTCCAAAATGGTGTTAATATGCTTTTCAAAGGGGTCCTTCCCCCGCAGCGCCCGCAGCGTGCGCCGGGCCACGTCGCGGTCAAAGAAGGTATAGTGGTTCATCATGACGCTCTGCAGCGCGTCGCCGGCCCACAGCCAGCGGTCCCGCTTGATGCCGTCCAGGAAGAATTCACGGGTGCACAGCTCCATGGTGTGGTAGGCGACCTCATAGATGGCGTTGATCCGGCTGCTGCTGCAGGCAAAGCGGCCGGGACGCTCGTGGGGCAGCACCTCATAGAGGAAATAGGGATCCTTGGCCGGTACGCCGGAGAGCAGGCAATAGCGCATGGCCCGGGCTACAGGCATGACCACCGGCTCCCCCGCCCGGCAGGCGGCCGTCTCGTAGACCTCCGCCTCGTCCATCGCCAGGGCTTCGGCTTCGGATTCGCCATAGTACAGCGTCATTTCCCCATCAGCCAGGGGCGTGAAGGCCAGCATCCCCATCCCCTCGCGGCCCAGGTCCACCATGAGGCCCTGGGGCAGGCTGCGCTGGCTGGCGATGTCCCAGCGCACAGTGGGCAGCCGCCAGGCCGAGGGCGGCAAAGCGGGGTCCTGAAGGGGAAGCTCAGCCGCGGGCGCGGCCTGGGCCAGCCCGCAGTCGGCCGACCAGGCGCCGTCGCTGGCCAGCGACGGGCTTTCCAGCCACAGTGCGGGCGGGGCGGCCAGGCAGCCCACCCGGATCTCCAGGCGGTGGGCGCCGGCAGGCAGGGCCAGGGCAGGGTTGGGCGCCGGATAGCGCTGCCCATCCAGCAGGATATAGCCCTCGCCCTCGCAGGCGACTACAGCGGTTTCCGGCGCCTCCAGGCAGAAATCCCGGCTGAAGCAGATGTTGGTATACCAGCCGTCCATCTTGTAGAAGGTGGGATAGGGCGCGCTGCGCTCCCGGCGCAGCATGCTGATGCGGCTGTGATGGTAGTGCTCGAATTCCCCAGGGTAGGCGATCCATTGTGCGCGCATGGCGTTCCCTCCAAGCATGTAGGATGATCCCATCATACCTGAATCGCAGATGGATTGCTAGAGCGAACTTGCGGGAATGGACGGGATGGATATAATAAAAGAGAGGGAGGGAGGCAAATGAAGCGCTTTGATTTTCTGCTGTTGGATGCCGACGGTACGCTGTTTGACTTTGACCGGGCTGAGGCCCGGGCGCTGGAGCAGGTTTTCCGATGGGCGGGGATTGACGACGTGGAAAGGGCCCGGACGCTGTATCTGGGCATCAACCGGGGGCTGTGGGACGCCTTTGAGCGGGGTGAGGTCACCAAGGAACAGCTGCAGGAGCGGCGGTTCGCCCAGCTGCTGGAGGCCCTGGACCTGCAGGGGGATGGGCTGGCCATGAACGGCCGGTATCTGGATTACCTAGCCCAGGGGGATGATCTCATCCCCGGGGCGCTGGAGGTGTGCCGGAGCCTTTCAGCCTGCTGCCGCCTGGCGCTGGTGACCAATGGGATCTCCCGGGTACAGCATGGGCGCATGGCGCGCTCGCCGCTGAAGCCCTTCTTTGAGCATATTTTTATCTCCGAGGATATCGGCTTTCAGAAGCCGCAGCCTGAATATTTTGCGCACTGCCTCCGGGCGCTGGGCAGCCCCGACCCGGACCGGTGCCTGGTGGTGGGGGATTCGCTTTCCTCCGATATGGCGGGCGGTATTGCCGCGGGGCTGCCCACCTGCTGGTATAACCCCAAGGGCGCGCCGCGCCCGGTGGGCATGGCGGTCACCTACGAGATCCGCGCGCTGCGGGAGCTGGAGAAGATCCTTTAGGCGCGTTCAACCGGGGATGAATGATATTTAGGAGGCATCTGGGAGGGATAAGCGATATGGAACGACGGAGAAAGGAAAGCGACCGACTGAAAAACTATGGGTTCGTAGCATTGGCAGCCTTGGAACTTTTGGTATCCTTTACCTCTTTGGGGTATATCCATGTACCGCCCATTACCATTACCTTCGCCTATATTCCTGTGCTCATAGCCGGCTGCTTTTTGGGCGTCGCCCGATCAACGGCGCTGGGATGCATCTTTGGTTTGGCCAGCATGTATAAGGCTTCTGCCTATTATGTGATGCCCTTTGACCAGGCTTTTTCCCCGCTTCTCAGCGCTTCTCCAGCGTACAGCGTGCTTTTGAGCGTAGGTGCGCGGACGGCGTTTGGATTAGGGGTGGGCGTCTTTTTCGCTTTGGCCAGAAGATCAAGGCATAAGTGCATTTGGATCGCCGTCATTTCGGGCCTTGCCCCCAAAATGCACTCGGCCCTGGTCTATGGGGCGATGGGCCTGCTTTTCCCTGAGCTGGGCTACAGCCTGAAGAACGTCCTTCCTATCAGGATAAACGATGTGGCGGTTGCGCTGGTATGTATTGCCTTGATCCTGCTGCTGTGGAAGATAAGCCGGATCCAGGCGGTTCGGGATGTATTCGCCTATATCCGGCAGGCGGACAGCCGGCTGTATGGGGATAAGCGGAGCTACCTCTGGGGCGGCCTGTTCATGTGCTGCGTTTTGGGTGCGGCAGTCGCCTCCATGCTCTATTTCGACCAGCGGATATCCTATATGCTGGAAGTCCATGGCATGCATATTACAGCCAATATCGAATACGATTTGTTGCATTTGATGATCCAATTCTTAATTGCGGGAATCTCGCTGAATTTCATAATGGCCATTGCGCTTCTTTTGATGTATAGATACCTATCGTATCGGGAATATCAGGGGCAGATCGACGAAACGACCGGCATTATGGGGAGGAAAATGTTCCTGGCGGCCTGCCAAAGGCGGCAAAAGAGCGCCATTGGCCGAAGCGCGGGGTGGTTTATTTTCGTGGATATTGATTATTTTAAGTCCATCAACGACACGCTGGGCCATCCGGTGGGAGACGTGGTGCTGAAGAAAGTTGCCGAGAACCTGAAACATGCCTTTGGGGAGGACGGCATTGTAGGAAGAATGGGCGGGGACGAGTTTGCCGTGATGCTGGATCAAGAAGTGCCGCTGCCGGAGCTCAAAAGGCGGCTGGATAGATTCCTGGCTGATGTTTCAGATATCCTGCAGCAGCCGGAGACCGTATCCTGCAGCATTGGCGCCTGCCGCTTTACCTACCCGCAAAAGATGGAAACGCTCTATGCCGAAACAGATAAGATTCTGTACGCCGCCAAAAGACAAGGGCGCGCCTGCTATGTGATCGGTGCGCACGATGCGGCGGGTGTCGAGCTGATTGGGTAACAGGCTGCGTCCACCGCTGCGGAAGGGACCTTCCAAGGGGCGGGGAATGGGAAGCCTCCGGGGCGGGCCTATAGGAAAAAGCGGGCTGTTCACTGAACAGCCCGCTTTTTGACACAAAAACCATCACAGGAGCTTATAATGGGGGATAATATCCGCATAGCCTCCGTCCTTGAGGCGGAAGCCGCCGGGGATGACGCCCAGGCGGATGAAGCCCAGCTTCTGATACAGATGAAGCGCGCTTTCATTGCTGGCGACAACGGCGTTGAACTGGAGGATACGAAAGCCCAGCTCTCGGGCCTTGTCCAGGCAGTGGACAACCAGCTTTTCGCCGATATGCCGGCCGCGCAGGGCCTCGTCCACGGCGTAGCTGGCGTTGGCAATATGGCCGCAGCGGCCCACGTTGTTGGGATGCAGGATATACAGCCCGCCGACCGTCCCGCCAGGCAGCTGCGCCACGGCGGTGAAGGACTGGCTGGCGAAGAAGCCCTCTGCCTGCTCCCTGTCCAGGGGCGTGTCCTGGGGGAAGGCTATGCCGGATGCTACCACTTGGTTCCAGATGGCCTGCATCGCCGGCAGATCCTGCGGGGTATAGCCCCGGATGACGGTGGGTTCCATGGTTTCCTCCTTATGGTAGGGATGGGATATCGCCGGGCGCTTTGCTATGGGTCGAAGAGCTCCTCGGGAAAGAGCAGCCCCTTGGCCAGGCAATGGGCCAGCGACAGCGTGCGGGAGCCGGTGGAAAACCGGATCTGGATACGGCCGCTGGCGGGGTCCACCGCCTCCACGACCCCGGGCCCCCACTGGGCATGGCGCACGCCCTGCCCCGGCGGATAGGGCGTGAAGTCCACAGGGGGCGGCGCGGCCCGCTTGGGGATGGGCGGGCGCACGGGGCGCGGCTGGGCCTTGGCGGCGGGCGGGAACATGCGGGTCAGAAAGCTGGAGGCTGGGCCTGGGGCAGCGTAGCCCAAATGCAGGATCCGTTTTGCCCGGGTTACGGCCACATAGAAGAGCCGGGCCTCCTCGGCCAGATCGGCGCCGGAGGCGGGGAACTGGTTTTCGACCAGATCCAGCACAAAGACCTGGTCAAATTCCAGCCCCTTGGCCCCGTGGACGGTGGAGAGCACCGGCGCGCCGGGCTGGGCGAGCCGTTCCCAATCAGGCAGGGAGGCCTCCAGGAAATCCAGCCGGTCGAGAAAGCCGGCTACCGAGGTCAGCCCCTCGGCCATGGCGCGCAGCGCGTCCCACTGGGCCAGGGCGGCGGCGCTGGTGACGCCCAGGGCCGGCGACTGGGTGAGATAGAGCTGATACTCGCCCTCGTAGAAAAGCCGGTCCATGGCCTGGGCCGGAGGCTGCTGGGGCAGAGCGGCAAAGAGCTGCGCCTTCCGCGATAGCCTGGCACGCTGATAGGGCGGCCAGTCGGCCGCCTGATCCAAGGCCTCCCAGACCGTGAGCTCCGGCGAAGCGGCCATAGCCTCTTGGCAGATGGGCCGGGAAATAAAGGCGTTAAACTTATAATAGACAGCTTCAAAGCAATCCCGCCGGGAGGGATCCAGCGCCAGCTCAAAGAAGGCCCGAAGATCCTGCGTGACAGGATGGGTAAAAAAGAATTTGCCGCTCTCCCGGCAGGTGAAAGGCAAGCCCTCCCGCAGAAAACGGTCGGCCAAGGGCACCACCGACAGATGGCTGCGGTACAGCACGCAGCTGGTTCCCGGGGCGGGAAGCGCCGCAATCTCGTCCATGACGAAGCGGTACTGCTGCTGCTTGCTGCCGAATACGTGGCTTTCGACCCGGGCCTGGCCGGAACGGCTGGCCACCATGGCCTTGGGGTAGCGGGCGGCGTTGATCTGGATGAATTCGTCGGCGCGCCGCACGATCTCCGGCAGGGACCGGTAGTTGGTCTGCATGCGCTGGATCCGGCCGCCGGGATAGGTCTGGGTAAAAGCAAGAAGCGACTCGGGATGGGCGCCGCGGAAGGAGTAGATGCTCTGATCCTCATCGCCCACCATAAAAAGGCTGTGGGCCCGGGCGGCCAGCCGCTGGATGATCCGGTGCTGCACCAGCGACAGGTCCTGGGCCTCGTCCACCAGGATATGGGTGAACTGCCGCTGCCAGGCAGCCAGGACCTGGGGCCGGTCAAGGAGCTCCAGGGCCTTGAGCAGCATATCGTCAAAGTCCATCCAGCCGCGCGCCGCCATGGCCTGCTGGTAGGCGGAGACAAACTGCGGAAAGGAGACGCTCAGCCCATGGCCCTCGTATTCCTCCGGGGGCAGCATCCGGTTTTTGATGTAGCTGAGGGCGTTGGAGGCGTTGAGCAGGTCCTCCTCCGGGATGATCTGGGCGAAACGCCCGGAGAGCGTCCGCAGCAGCTCGCGGATCAGCTGCATCCGTCCCCGTTCGTCGATCTGGGGCAGCGGGGCCCCGGCGTTCTTGATGACCTGGAAGCACAGCGAATGCAGGGTGGAGAAGCGGGGCGGCCGCGGAAAGGCATCCTGGAAAAGCTGGTCAAAGCGCCGGCGCATGTCGCCGGCCGCCGCGCGGTTGAAGGTCAGCGTCATGATGTTCGCGGGCTCCGCAGCGCCGGAGGCGATCAGCCGGGCCACCCGGGATACCAGCACCGTGGTTTTGCCGGACCCCGGGACGGCAATGACCAAAAGAGGACCCCGTTCATGGCAGACGGCGGCCCTTTGCTCCGGGTCCAGGCGAATATGATGGCGTGAAAGATGCTCAAAGATATCCATAAAGGCTCCTTACAGGATCGGCCCGTCAAAATCCGCCAGGGCGGGGTGGGGCCGGCGGGCCCGGCGGTTCAGGCGGATATTGGCAAGATAGGGGGAAAGCTCCCGCTTGAGCCGCTGGTGATGGCGGGGATATTCCGGGCAAAGGCCATAAAGGGCCCCGTAGAAGGCCTGGTCGTGGCCCGGGAAGCTCAGGTGGCACAGCTCATGATCGATGACGGCAAGGATAACCTCCCGGGGCATGCGGGTCAGGTAGCTGTTCAGGCAGAGGCGGCGGCCGCTGGGCTGGCAGGAGCCATAGCGGCTGAACATGGGGCGCACGGCGACGGTCACAGGGGACAGCCCAAGCTCCCCGGCCCGCTGGAGGGCCAGCTGGGTGAGAAAGGGCGCCGACAGCCGCTGGCGGAGCCGCTCCAGCGCCTCATGGGGCCAGTCGCCCGGAGCCAGGGAAAGGGATACGCGGCCGTCCTTGAGCCGCGCCTGGCTGCGGCTTCCCGCCCGCCGGGCAACAGGGAGCGGCTCGCCCAGCCAGATAAAGACGTCCTCCTCGGGCTGGGGCAGGGCCTCGGCCCGCCTGCGGGCGGCCATGACCTGGCGGCCGATCCGGTCGCGGTTTGCCTCCAAAAAGCGGTACAGCGCCTGCTGGGGCGTACCGGGCGGGGCGGTCAGCAGCAGGTCGCCGCCCAGGGAGCAGGTGAGCTTCAGGCCCCGGGCGCGGGCGTTGGGCCGGTAGCGGATGGGCAGGGCCTGGCCCTCGTAAAGCAGAAAAATGCTGGACATGTCGAATCCTTCCTTTGGTGTTTTATTGTAGCAGATTTACCCGGCATGCGGAAGGGCTGCCGGGCGCAAAGGCACTTTTTCTGGCGCCTTCATTGATTTCATGCTGATTCAGGTGGTATGATAGACAAAGAAAACAGCTTGTCCGGCCGGGGCCGGAGGAAAGGAATCGTCAAATGGGTGCCTTTGAAGTATATGTGACGCGGGCCATCGCGCCCCAGGCTATGGACGCGCTGCGCGCTTTCTGCCAGGTGCGGGTCAATCCGGAGGACCGGCAGCTGAGCCGGGCAGAGCTGCTGGAGGCGGTGAAAGGCTGCAACGGGCTTCTGTGTATGCTCAGCGAGAAGATTGACGGCGCGGTGATGGACGCGGCCGGGCCGGGGCTGAAGGTAATCGCCAACTATGCGGTGGGCTTCAATAATATTGACCTTGAGGAGGCAAGCCGCCGGGGCATCGCGGTGGTGAATACCCCCGGCGTGCTGACCGACGCTACGGCCGAGGTGGCCTGGGCGCTGCTGTTCGCTGCGGCGCGCCGCGTGCCCGAAGGGGAGCGGCTGATGCGGGCGGGACAGTTCTCCGGCTGGGCGCCCATGCTGCTGCTGGGCCAGCAGGTGACGGGCGCCACGCTGGGCGTGGTGGGCGCGGGCCGCATCGGCACGGCCTTTGCCAGGATGAGCCGCGGCTTCAATATGAAGGTGCTCTATACCCATCCCCGGGTGAACGAGGCGCTGGAGAGCGAGCTGGGCGCGCGCCGGGTGGAGCTGGATGAGCTGCTGGCCCAGTCAGACTTTATTTCTCTGCACGTCCCACTGACGGATAAAACCCGCCACATGATCGGTTCCCGGGAATTCGGCCTTATGAAGCCCAATGCGGTGCTGGTCAATACGGCCCGCGGCCCGGTTGTCGATGAAAAGGCGCTGGTTCAGGCGCTGAAGGAGGGCAGGATCGCTGCGGCGGGCCTGGATGTCTTTGAAGAAGAGCCGGCCTATGAGCCGGAGCTGGGCCAGATGGATCAGGCCGTCATCCTGCCGCATGTGGGCTCGGCCACCGGCAAGACGCGCCTGGCCATGGGCATGATGCTGGCGGATAACATCCGGGCGGTGGCCGAAGGGCGGCGGCCGGATATCTGCGTGAATCAGCAAATCTACGGCGAAGGCCGGTAAGGAGGCGTCACCATGCTTGATACCCATTGGAATTTGGCGGCGATCTATGAGAGCTTTGAGGACCCGCAGCTGGCGGAGGATATGGCGTGGGTGCAGGCGGAATGCGAAGCGCTGACGGCGCTGGCCGGCGCGCCCTATATAGAGGCCGCCGCGTGGCTGCGGGAAATGCTGCGGCGGCTGAGCGAGGTGGTCGTGCGCTTCGACAAGGCGGCCAATTATGTATTCCTCACCCTGGCGGTGGAGGCCACCCATGAAAAGGCTATGGCCTGCCAGGACAAAATCAACGCCCTGGGCATGAGCATGACGCTGCTGGAGAACGCCTTTGCCCGGCGGCTTGCGTCGATAGACGGGCTGGACGCGATCATAGACGGCGATGAAACCCTGCGGGAATACCGCTTTGTGCTGAAGGAGCGGGCGGCCCGCGCCCGGCACATGCTGCCGGAAGCGCTGGAGGGCCCGGTGCTTGAGATGCAGCTGACCGGCGGACGGGCCTGGGAGGCGCTGCGCAATGTGCTGGACGGTACCGCGATGGTGGAGTACAAGGGCCAGCGGCTGCCGCTGCCTACGGTGCGGGGGATGGCCTATGATCCCGATCCCAAGGTACGCAAAAGCGCCTATGAGGCTGAGCTGGCCGCCTATCCGGCCTATGAGAACGCCATGGCGGCAGCGCTGAACGCCATTAAGGGCGAGGCGATCACGCTGTCAAAGCTCAAGGGCTATGACAGCGTGCTGGACGAGGTGCTGGACATTTCACGGATGGACCGCGCCACCCTGGACGCGATGATGGAATCCATCGCCCAGTACCTGCCGGCTTTCCGGCGGTATCTGAAGGCAAAGGCCAAGCTGCTGGGCCACAAGAACGGCCTGCCCTTCTATGATCTTTTCGCGCCGGTGGGGAGCGCAGCCGCCGCCTACAGCTATGACGAGGCGCACCGATACCTGGTGGATATCCTGGGGCGTTTTTCTCAGAAAATGGGCGAATTTGTCGACCATGCCTTCCAAAACCGCTGGATTGACGCCATGCCCGCCCCGGGCAAGGGCGGGGGAGCCTTTTGCGCCTTTGTCCACAGCCTGGGCGAGAGCCGGGTGCTGACAAACTTTGACGGCTCCTTCTCCGGCGTGTGCACGCTGGCCCACGAGCTGGGCCATGGCTACCACGGCGCGTGCCTCAAGGACGAGGATGCGCTGAATACAAGCTATCCCATGCCCCTGGCGGAAACAGCCTCCATCTTTAACGAGACGCTGGTAACGCAGGCGGCCTTGCGGGAAGCGGACGGCGATACGGCCTTTACCCTGCTGG
Source organism: uncultured Eubacteriales bacterium (assembly GCA_900542005.1). GTDB lineage: Bacteria > Bacillota > Clostridia > Christensenellales > UMGS416 > Parachristensenella. Next base: position 102,035 of record UQLW01000002.1, on the reverse strand, counting down.
AAAGCGAGCTCATGGAAGCCACCCAGGTCATTGTCGACATCTACAGCCGCTATCTCTTTGAGACGGCGCTCTTTGCGGGGCGGGCGGATCACAGCCTCAGCGTGGCGGAGCTGAAGCAGGCCATGCTGGACGCCCAGCGGGCGGCCTATGGCGACGGCCTGGACCCCGAGAGCCTGCATCCCTATATGTGGCAGTGCAAGAGCCATTATTATTCGGCGGATCTCCACTTCTATAACTTCCCCTATGCCTTCGGGCTGCTGTTTGGCCGGGGGGTATATGCGCGCTATGAGCAGCAGGGCGAAGCCTTCCTGCCGCAGTACGACGCGCTGCTCAAGGGTACGGGCAACCATTCGGTGGCCGGCACGGCGGCGCTGATGGGGATCGACGTGCGGGATAAGGCCTTCTGGCGGAGCGCGCTGGAGAGCATTGCCCGGGATATTGACCGCTTTGTGGAGCAGGCGGAGGCTAAACGATAACGAAAGGAGGGCGCCTATGGGGCATGAGCCGAAGACCCGCCCGGTAATGATCCTCGCCGCGCAGCAAGGGCTGCCCGCCCTCTCCTGGATACGGGCCCTGGCCAAGCGGGTGCAGCCGGTCGTGGTATTGGACGGGCTTGGCGGGGATGCCGGGGCGCTGGAGCGCGCCGGCGCCCATGTGGTGCGCCACAGCGTGCCGCTGGGTATCGGCCGGTGCATGAAAAGCGGGCTGAACGCCTGCCTGCTGCGCTGGCCCGACTGCCCCGGCGCCCTGCTTGCCGGGACGGAGGATGCGTTCCCCCTCGAGTGGATCAAGCCGATGATTCAATCGATGCGGGAATCGCCCATGACCCTTTCCCTGGGGATTGCGCCCCTAACCGCCGACACGCCCAAAAGGCAGGCGCGGGACCGGCGCTGGGCGGCGCGGCTGTTCTCCCTGATCAACGGTACCCGGCTGTCGGATGTGCGGCCTGCGCTGCGGGCGGCTCCCGCGGCCCTGATGCCGCGCCTGGCCGTCGCCCCGGGAGAGGGCGAGGATTATTTGCTCAACATGGTGTTCCACGCCCGGGCAGACAATATGCCGGTTAAGCAGGTGGAGCTTTCGCCCTATGCGGTGGGCTGCCCGCTGCTCAAGCCTATCCACTGGTTTTCCATGGTGTGGACGCTGGTGCGCTTTCTGCTCTCGTCCTTGGCCTCCTTCGGGGTTGATTACGGCGTGTTTACCCTCCTGTACCTTTTTGTGAGCAAGAGCGTTACCTTCTGCACCGTCGGCGCGCGGATTATCAGCTCCTTCTTTAACTATATGATCAACCGGAAGATGGTTTTCAAATCTGAAAGCCGGGGGATCGGGACCTTGGTGCGGTATTACGCGCTGGTGGCGGCCCTGCTGGCGGTGAACGTGCTGCTGCTGAAGCTGCTCAGCCGGCTGCTGTCGCTTCCGGTGCTGATATGCAAGCCCATTGCCGAGGTGTGCGTATACTGCATCAGCTACTGGGTGCAGCGCGACGTGGTGTTTAAAAAGCGGCCCGGACCGAAGGGAGCCTAGCCCCCCCTGGGCAAAGGGGCCGTAAAGGAGTACAATGGATGAGAAGCTTTTTCCAATACCGCATGTATCTTGTGATCCTGCTGCTGATCCTGACGGTGGCCGTCTATTGGCGTATGGGCCTGTTTTCCAATGAGGCGGTTAGCGGCGTAGTGAAGTCGATCCCCTTTATCGCCATCGCTGTGCTGGCGCTTATCCCGACGCCGGAGAAATACCGGGACCGGCCATGAAGCTGGCCCTGGAGCCGGAGCTGCAGCAGCTGGGCCGGGCCTTTGCCGCGCAGGGCGTTACGCTGTATGCGGTGGGCGGCTTTGTGCGCGACCGGCTGCTGGGACGGGCGGTTTATGACCTGGACGTGGCGGCGGGCGCGGCGCCGGAGCAGGTGGAAACCCTCTGCCAGAGGTATCCCTGCCTGACGGCCCAGCCCAGGGCGGCCGGCCTGGCGGCGCTTACCCTCTCCTTCCCTGGGGAGGGGGGGCGGCGGACGGCCGAGTATACGGCCTTCCGCCGGGAGAGCTACCGCCGGGACGGCAGCCACCGGCCGGTTTTTGTCGAGAGCGGGGCCAGCCTGGAGGAGGACGCGCTGCGCCGCGACTTTACGGTGAACGCCCTCTATGCCCGGCTGACCGACGGCGAGGTGCTGGATCCGCTGGGTGCGGGCCTGGCCGACCTTGAGGCGCGGCTGCTGCGCACCACGCGGGACAGCGGAGAGGTCTTTTCCGAGGATGGCCTGCGGCTGATGCGGCTGGCGCGGTTTGCCTGCCAGCTTGGCTTCACGGTGGAGGGTGCAACCTGGCAGGGCGCATGCCAGCAGGCCGGCGCGCTGCGCGCCATTGTGCCGGAGCGCTGCGGGCAGGAGCTGGCCCGTATCCTGTTGTCGGAGGCGGGCGGGGCCCAAACCGGGCTGAGGCTGCTGGAGCGGATGGGCGCGCTGGAAGGGATCCTGCCGGAGCTTGCGCCGGGCTGCGCGCAGCGGGGGATTGCGGCGGCCATCCGCACGCCGCCGGAGCTGGGCCTGCGCCTGGCTGCCCTTATGTGGGGTGTGAAGGGCGAGCAGGCGGGCGCCGCCTGCCTCCGGCTGGGCTATGGACGGGCCGCGGCCCGCCGGGTGGAGCGGCTGACGCAGCTGCGCGGATATGAGGCCAAGGACCAGGCGGAGGCCCGCTGGTTCCTGGCTCGGCTGGGCCGGCCCTTGGCCGGGGATTGGGTCAGCCTTCGCCAGGCCGACCAAGCGGCCGGGGCAGGGGCGGAGATGGCCGCCCGCTGGCAGCGGGCGCTGGATGAGATGGAAGAAGAAGGCATACCCTTTACGCCCGAGGGACTGGCCCTGAAGGGCGGAGAGATCGCCCGCGCCATGGGCGAGGCGCCCGGCCCCCGGACAGGGAGGATGAAACAGGCCCTGTGGAAGCAGGTTGTACAGCGGCGGGTTCCCAACGAGCCCGATGCGCTTTACCATACAATCCAACAACTCAACGCCCGCCCGGAAGAAGGGGACGGGGCGCAAGACAAGGAGGAAAACCCATGAAAAGCTTCGTAATCAAAGGCGCGCGGGTCTTTACGGCCGAGCGCGAGCTCAAGGAGCTGGACGTAAAGGTGGAGGGCGGCAAAATCGCGGCCGTCGGTGAAAACCTGTGCGCCGATGAAACAGTGGACGCCCAGGGGAAAATCCTTTCTCCGGGCTTTATCGACCTGCATCAGCACGGCATGCTGCGGGTGGACTGCGTGGAGGATTCTGACCGGCCCATCTCGACCATGAGCGCAGCCCTGCCCAAGTATGGCGTTACGGGATTCTTGCCCACGGTGATGACCGCGCCCCTGGAGCTGATGGGCTCCATCACCCGCCGCTTTGCCAACGGCATCCCCCAGGAGGGCGCCAAGGCCCTGGGCCTTTATATGGAGGGCCCCCACCTGAACCCGATCTATAAGGGCGCCCAGGAGGAAGAGTACATGGTGCCCCCGTCGATGGAGAACTGGGAAACCATGAACGGCGGCCATCCCGAATGCATCAAGGTGCTGGCCATGGACCCCACCCGCGAGGGCGCGCTGGAGGTCGCCAGGAACCTGAAGGGCAAGGTGGTGCTGACCTGCGCCCATACGCCGGCCAACTGGCAGCAGGCGCGGGACGCCTTTGAGGCGGGCTTCACCCATGTGACCCATCTGTTTAACGCCATGAAGCCCCTGCACCATCGCGATCCTGGCCTGCTGGGCGCCGCGCTGGTGGACGAATCCATCACCTGTGAGCTCATCGCCGACCTGATCCACCTGCATCCGGATATCCTCCGCCTGGCCGTGAAGATGAAGGGCGCCGACCGGATCTGCCTCATCACCGACGCCATGATGGCCGCGGGACTGGAGGACGGCGATTTCACCCTGGGCGGCCAGGATGTCTTTGTGCGCGGCGGGGCTGCGCGCCTGGCCGACGGCACGCTGGCTGGCTCCACGCTGACCCTCAACAAGGCTGTATACAACATGGTGAAGAAGGTGGGCCTGCCGCTGACGACCATCCTGCCCATGGTGACCTCCACGCCCGCCCGCGAGGCCGGCTGCGGCGACGTCCGCGGCACCATCGCTCCCGGATATGAGGCTGACCTGGTGCTGCTGGATGACGAACTGTCCGTATGCGCCACCTGGGTAGGCGGCGAGCTGAAGTATCAGAAGTAATGCGGCGGCTTCTCCCGGTGCTGCTCTGCATGGCCCTGGCGCTTTCCGGCTGCGGCGGCATTGATGTGACGCGGCTGCTGGATCATGAAGCGCCGACCCGGGTGCCGGAGGTTTCGCCATCTTCGTTGGCCCGGCCGGTGCCCGAGTTCAGCGGCCCGGCTACGCGGCTGCGCATCTATGAGGGCGATGGGGCTGTGGGCGACGTGCCCGACCCGGTGATGGCCAACCAGCTTTTCTGGGCTGCCCAGGACGACGGCTACCTGCTGACCGACGAGGCTCAGTGCAGCTTCGACCGGAAGGTGGAGATCCTGGACGATAAGGACACGGTATTGGCCCAGATTATGGTGGCGTCCGACGGCTGCCGCTACGCCACCCGGGCTGACGGCGCGGTGATGATGGTGCCGGAATATGTGTATTACGGCATGGAATGCGCCCTGTGGAACGTGCAGCACTCCTTTACCAGCCGGCGCTTTACCTATCAGCCGGAGACGGATTCGGATGCGGTGCTTGAGATGCGTATGCAGCGCGAGATCCCGGCGCTGCTGCGGCAGCGGTATGGGTATGCCGACGGGTACTTCGGCCAATGGGAGCTGTTTGGGCTGGAAAAGGGAAAGGACACGGTAACGGTGTATGTGCAGCTGAGCTATGGGCTGTATACACTGACGGAGACGTCGTTTGCCGCCGTGCGGCAGGGCCATACGGCCCTGAAGCTGGTGTATGACTGGGTGGACGGCGATATCTGGCAGCTTGGATCTGCCCGCTTCAGCGACGACAGCGTGGAGGATTCCCAGACCGAAAGCGCTGTGCGCAGCGTATTCCCCTTTGAGTATACCCAGCGCTTTATGCAGGGCCTGAAGGATACCAGCGCCCTGGATGACGATGTGAAGCTGCAGGCGAAGGAGTACCTGCGGCAAAGAGGGCTGGGCCGGCTGGCTCTGGAAGATTAAAGAAATGCGTCCTGACGGTCAGGACGCATTTTCTGTGTGATATAGGGAAAAACCGGCGGCCCGCATAGGCTTTATATGCGGCTCGCCGGTTTTTTTCTTTGGCGTGCTGCGCCCCTTACCTATTCCTGCCCTGCGCATGCATCACGGCGGCATAGCGGAGCAACTGCTTGAGAGAATTAATCCCCAGCTTACCATAGATGTTTTGATTGTGATAGCGAAGGGTGCTCTCCTTTATAGAGAGTAGCTCCATGATTTCCCGGACGCTTTTACCCTCCAGGTAGTGGGTGAATATTTTCCGCTCCGTCGGGGTCAGCGTTTGAATGCCTGCAAGAAATTGTTGATATTGATCAGGATCAATTTCCTGCTTCCGCGAATATGCAAGCCTTGCGATTTCAGCCTGGGCTGATTGGTAGACTTGCCGGGTTTTGTCATATTCGGCCTGAAGCCGGTTCAGCTCCTGCTCAGCGTTCTGCTTTTCCGCGGTTAGGGTGTTCAGGGCCTGTTCGTAGCGTTGGTCCTTTTCCGACAGGAAGCCAAAAAGATCATCAATTTCTTCTATGGACGTAGCGGAATCGGCGTATTCCCTTTGCCGGATCTGGGCCATGGCCCTTTTAACAGGGATAAGATACTGGCGGCAAAAAAACAGACAGCAGCCTGCGGCGGCAGCGATAAAAAGCAGGGTCAGCAGCAAGATCTGGGTGATATCGGTTAAGACCATGTGGATATAATCCTGTCCTGGGACAAGGACACTTATGGAAAATGGCGCCTGATTTGGGCAGAGCTTTATATCGGACGTTACCCCTACATAGGATGCCTTGTCGCTTTTATAGGATATTAGGCTTTTACCCAAGGGGGTGGAGCAAAACTCTCCGCTCGGCGCCAAATAGTACCGGTTTAGAATGCCGGCGCTAAAACAATCATTGGGGCAGGTAAGCCCGTTGCTGCCCTTGCTCAGGCAGAAAACGGCACGATCCAGCTCGGAGGGCTGGGCGAAGACGGATTTAAAGTAACTGGCGCTGATCTCAAATCCACATAATCCATAGAAGCTTCCATCGGAGCCATGCAACGGCAGCACCATCAGCATGGCCCTTTCCGATGTGCCGGGCAGGACGATCACATCGGTGATACGATAGGCGTCCTTTAAAGCTACAGATGAACTTTCGACCAGTTCATCATAGTTGGGGAAAAGATCCGGACTGAATTCCAAACGCCATTTTCGATGGGGCATACAGCCGTAGCTTTTGCCAAGCTGGGGCAAACCACGGTAAAGCAACACACGGGTATCCGTAGCGTCAAGGCTGCCGCGCTGCAAATACAGCCCTGTTTTTGATGGGGCGGCGTTGGCTGACGCCGTGTTTACCTGAGCGTTTAAGAGGATAAAGGCGCCGGTGCAGTCCGCCTCCAGAAGCTTGTGGTACACAGACTCAAACAACGCCTGCTGTATCCCGGCAATATGCTCTTCAGAACCGTTCAGCATAGGGAAGGATAGGTTGTTTTCCTCAAGATAGCAATCGATGATCTTGGTCGAGCTTTCGGATAGCTGGATCCCCATAACAGCCAGATTATTATAATGGGATGCGAGCTGACGGCTGAATATTTTGGCTTGAAAATTAAGCGTCTGAAAAAGCTGTTCATTAGCTCCAATATATTTATTGGTTAAAAGGAGGCCAATTATTAGCAGAAGCGAAAGCAGCAGGGCCAGGAGAAACATGTAACCGAACAGCTTGCGGTTCAGGGTTTGTTTTTTCTTTGTGAAAGCAGAGTGTTTCATCATGGAAGCCATGGCCTTACCGGATGGACTGGAGCAAATCCCATGTTTCGGCTGCAAGGGCTTCTGCATCCTCGCCTTTCTGATAACGCTGGGCAAGCCCGGATTGCATCTGCCTTAATTCATCATACAGCGTATATATTTTCTTGTAGTAGCCGGTAAAAGAGGGCTCGCTTACAGCGACAGCCTGCTCATAGACCATGCTAAGCGCCGTATATAGGTTTTTATAGGCAGCAGTATCGAATGCATACTCCCCGATCTTGTCAAAAGAACCCTTATTGACCGGAATATATCCGGTTTGGACGCAAAAGTCAAGATTACGTTCGCTTTCCGTTAACCAGCGGGCGAAAACAGCGGCGGCCTCCGCTTTTTGAACCGTTGTTTTGTAGGAACACAGCCCCACGCCAGCCTGGGTGGCAAGTAATTCTTTTCCGGCAGCCTTTGGGATCGGCAGCACCTGCAAATCAATCGGTTCAGAGGTATTGTCGGGGTATGTGACCGTGTCGTTGTAATAAAGGATCGAAGCCGAGGAGCCAATGCCTGCGGCAACCTCGCCGGTCATAACCTGGGTATTGGAATATAGGTCGGAAACGATGATATACCCCTTTGATAGAGCCTCGGCAAATTCCATCCAGGACGCCTTGAAAATCTCATTTTCAAAATCATACCACCCGTCTTTCGTATAAAAATCGGCGGCGCCCTTTTCCAAAGCGTTCAGTTCCACGCATCGGATCGGATAATCGAAGGCACAGAACGGTTTTCCTCCCGACCAATTGTAATACTTTTCCGCTGCGGCAAAGAATCCATCCCAGGTGGAAAGGCTGTCATAACTCACACCGGTATCGGCGGAAAATCGCCCAAATTGCGAACCGGAAATATAAAGCATATGGGTAGATTTGGATACGGGAAAAACAGACAATCTTCCATCCGCCATGCCATCCTGCAGAAATTCCGGGATATAGGCATCAAGCTCATCCTCGGCGAACTGGTCCTGCCAGTCCAGCAGGTTTTCCGTGCCCAGCTCTTTGGCATTGTTGACATGGCAGAAGAACAGATCAGGCATAGCCGGGACACCAGGCATACCCTTCTGTGCGGCCAGCAGTTTTTCCCCGATATCGGATGCGCTGGACATTAGGGTAACGTCAAGAATAATACCTTTTTCTACACCGACTGTTTGATTGAATTCTTCAATCAGGCGGTTCATTGGTGAATCTGCCTGCTCGCCGTACACATGCCATACGGTGAGCGTGACAGGATCCTTGGGATGAAGCTGCGACCGCCCGGCGCAACCGGTGAGCCCCAGCGACAGAACCAGCCCCGCAAAAATAAGCAATCCGAACTTTTTCATGGTCTCCTCCTTTTTGAGCCCGCTGCATGATCAACTGCTGATTTCCCATCAGTTTTGCCCTCAAAAATACAAAAAAGTGTGATATTTTTTGCCTGATCCTATCAAATGAAGCGTTATTGATGGGGAAAAAAGAGCGTGAATCAGCATAATAATCTATGAGCATTGCCGAAAGGAGAAACGGTGATGCCGACGCATAAAGGGAGTACTCCCTTTATGATAGGAATATCCATTCCTATCATAAAGACCTCTCACTACGCTGCCAACGAATAGAGGTCTCCCTTTTCAATTTACTTATTATACGACATAAGTGCGGGCCTGACCATGGACGGATTTTAAAAAACAAAGATGATTCATTCAAAACCTATTCTGAAATGGAAATGCCAGCGCCTATGGGTATGAGAGGGGTAGATAAGCAAAGGGGGCAAGCTCCCGCTGCTTAGATAAAAAGAAAAAGGAGAAAACGGATGAAGAGAAGACTTGGTTACCTGATGGTAGCGGCAATATTGGCCGCTGCGCTGCTGGCGGGATGCTCGGGCGGGAAGCCCCCTGCGCCCTCAAGCCCCGAGGAGGTAAAGGGTGAGACCTTTGACGCGGGCCAAATCAGCGTTCTTGTGCCGGAAGGATGGAAGGCGTTCCCGGCGACCGACCTGTTCGATGAATATGAAGGAGACAATGATCCTACCGCTCTGTCGATCTATAAGGGAGCCGAAAGCGAATGGGATCAGCTGACCAAGCCCGGCATTACGATTAACTCCTATAAGACGGAGGAGTTCCTGTCCGGCAAGGATTGGTATGATGATGTAAAGGATATTGAGGTTGGATCCATCGGCTCTTATACCTGCACAGGATATACGGGAACAAGCCTGGATTATCCCTACACAGTCGTTGAGATGGTGGATGGCGATACCACGATTCAGGCCGCGATCCTTATGGAAAACGAGGGCGCGAAGATCGCTTTGGAGGATGTAGACGTTCAGGCGATCCTTGCAAGCATCAAGACGGCCAAGTAAAGGAAAGAGGCAGGGCATTGGGCGGGCAAGTCCCGCATAAGCAAATACAATTATTGGAGGGAGAAGTATTCATGGAACAGACAGCTAAAGGGGCGGCATTTCTCAAGGTGACGGGTATCCTTATGATCATCGGCGGAGCCATCGCATTGATTCTGGGCTTTGTTGCCGTAGCGGCCGTAGCGGCCCTGGCCTATCTTTCTGACGGGGTTATATCGTCCGGATTGCTGTATACGGCGTCCATACTGGCGCTTATCAGCGCCGTGGCAGAGCTGGTAGCCGGCATTGTCGGCGTGGTAAACAGCAAAAAGCCCGAAAAGGCTGGCGCCTGCATCGTGTGGGGCGTTATCGTTGCAGTGTTGAGTGTGGCCGGATGCGTTTTGACCGCTGTAGCTGGCGCAGACTTCCCGGTGGTTAACCTGATCCTGGGTTTGGTATTGCCTGCGCTGTATGTGGTTGGCGCGCTCAAGAATAAGAACGCGTAATAACCGCTGATTCGCAATCATTCGACCATAACAAAAGGGGCTGTTCAAAATTTGAACAGTCCCTTTTGCTGAATTCCCGTCAAGGGTTCAGGGCATAAACAGAGCGCATTGCGGCTATTCGGCCAGGAACCAGACCAGCATTTCGCTTTCGCCCCGGTTGGCAAAGGCGAAATAGGGGATAAAGACGACGGGCTGGGGTATGCGCTCGCCTCCGGCCGGGCGGTACAGCGCGCCGGTAGCCGGGCGGCGCCAGCCCTGGGCCGTGATGATGGGCGTTTTAAGCGCGTCGCTCCATCCGCAGGCAAAGGAACCAGCGTCGACCCGCAGGTCGTGAAGGTCCGCGCCGTTATCAACGCCCTCCAGGCAGTATACAAGGGGGCCGCGGCACAGCGCGTACCGGCCGCAGTCGGCAGAGACGCGGGGATTGGCCTCCATCATCACCGGAGGCATATCCAGATCCAGCGTTACGGAGCAGCTGCCGCCGGGAAGCTCCATATAGGCGTATCCGCGCTCCAGACGATAGGCTGCCGGCGCGCCGTCCACCGAAAGGGTAAAGCCGCTGCACCAGCCGGGGATCCGGAGGGCCAGGCGGGTGAAGGCCGGGTCTGTCACGGTCAATTCCACACGCCCCTCATAGGGGTAATCGGTCTGCTGGCAGATCAGCCCGCCGCCGGTGCGCGTTTCGGAGGCCATGTAGTGGTGGACATAGAGGGCGCCGTCCTGCCGGGTATAAAGGAAATCGGCAATGGAGGCGATGAAGCGCAGCACATTGGGCGGGCAGCAGGAGCATTCAAACACCTCCACCCGCTGGGTGATGGGCAAATGGATGCCCTGATGAAGCATGGTTTCGTCGCGGGCCCGGAGCCGGGGCTGCAGCTCCAGCGGGTTTTCATAGAAGAAGGAACGGCCGTCCAGGGAGACGCCGGAAAGAAAGCCGTTATACATGGCGCGTTCGGCGGCGTCGGCATAGCGGCCGTCGGGCTCCAGGGCGCTCATCCGGCGGGCAAAGAGGGCCAGGCCCAGGGCGGCACAGGTCTCGGCATAGGCGGTGAGGTTCGGCAGGTCGTAATCCAGCGTAAAGGCCTCGCCATGGGCGGAGGAACCGATGCCGCCGGTGATGTACATGCGGCGCTGGGTGATGCTGTCGAACATACGGCGGCAGGCCTCCATCAGCGCCTCATCCCCGGTTTCCGCATAGAGATCGGCCATGGCCGCATAGAGATAGACGGCGCGGACGGCGTGCCCGATGGCGTCGGTCTCCTCCCGTACCGGCAGGCGGTCCTGGCAATAGCCGCGGCCGGCAAAACCGGCGTATTCCTCTTCAGCCTGGCAGCCGCGCCGGTCTACGAAAAACAGGGCCAGCTGCAAATACCGGCGTTCGCCGGTGGCCCGGTACAGCTTGACCAGGGCCAGCTCAATCTCCTCGTGGCCGGGGGTGATGAAGGCGGCAGACCCCTCCACGCGGAAAACCCGGTCGATCAGGTCGGCATAGCGGATCATAGCGTCCAGGAAAGCGCGCTTTCCGGTGGCAGCGGCATAGGCGACGGCAGCCTCTATGAGATGGCCGGCGTCATAGAGCTCATGATCCGTCCGCCGGGTAAAGCGCTTGCCCGGCTCCACCACGGTGAAATAGATGTTGAAATAGCCGTCGGGCTCCTGATGGGCGATAATCTTTTCCACGACTTCGTCCACCTGGGCCTCCAGCGCGGGATTGGGCGCGAGCTGAAGGGCGTAGGCCGCCCCCTCCATCCACTTGGCGATATCCGAATCCCAGAAGATGTGGGGCTTGTCCGGGTCGCCGGGCTTCCAGGCGAAATCAAAGGCGGCGAAGCGCCCGGTCTGCTCAAAGCGGGCCCGTACCGCCTCGATCGAGGTGTCCAGCACCATGCGCTGCTTATCCTGCCAGAAGCCGGGCCTCAGGCGGGTATGGTCAAAGGTTATCGGTTGCATATGCTCCTCCTTTGTCTGGCGGCGTTCAGGCGCCCCAGCTCTTTTCAGCATACAGCGAAACCGGATCGATGGAAAGCCCTTATTTCCATTCTTCCGGCCATTATTTTGCCTGGAGCCGTGGAAAGGGGCAGATTGAAGGGGCCGGCCCTCCGTGGTACAATAGCGGCAAAAGCTACGGGGCCTGGGGAGGAAAAGGATGAAAAAGTGGTATGCTGAAGAGTATGAATGGGAAATCAAGGTGATTGGCTTCCTTCACGGCAGCCAGACGGAGAGATACTGCAGGAATGGGGAGGAAATCGGCGATACCTATACCTGCGGCTACGGCTGCCCGGTCAATGGGCAGGGCCAGGGGATCTGCTCCAAGGTGATGATGCTGATGTTCCCCGTGATGGAAGCGGTGCGAAGCGGCGGAAACCTGGAAAACATCGGAGGCAGCAGCGCTTACAGCAAGGACATCGTATGCCCGGACGGCTGTGTGGTCTTTCGGATGACGGCGAAGAAGCTGGGCGACGGGAATTTCTTCCAAGACCGCCGCTGACCGGGCGGGCGCCAAGGGCCGAGGGAGGCGTAGAATAGGGAAAAGGCCGCCAATCCATCTCTCCGGACCGGCGGCCTTTACAGCGCGCAGCGCTATCCCTTGTTAAAGTAACGCTGGTTGCCCTCCTTCAGGGCCCAATAGGCGGGCTTGGGATTTTCGTGGGTATCCACGCAGCCCCAGGCGCACTCGGCAGGGCAGTCGGGCTCGCCGCATTGCCAGCAGGTTTCCGCGTCGCTCCAGCGGAAGAAGAAATTGCCGATGACGTTGGGATGCTGGGCGAAGATCTCCTGGCAGCGGATTACATATTCCGCCTGGGCTTCAGGGGTGTGCCCCTTGCCCCATACCTTGTCCCAGTACTTGTTGCGGCATACGTCCTGGTTATAGAAATTCTTGCGCTCAAGGTCGGTGAGTTTTTCGCCCCACTGCAGCGAGGAATAGCCCCATTCATTGATGATGACGGGCTTGCCGGTGATCTCGGTCACCTCGTCGATGTAGCCGATCCAGCTATCGGGGCCGCCGGGCTGCCAGCTGCCCATATAGCCGTCGATCCCCAGATAATCGAAGGGGGAGTCCGGGATCACATAGATGGCCTTCAGCAGGAATCGGGCATAGTCGTTGATATAGCCCAGGTTTATGCCGCACTGAGCGGCCGGGTTGCCGGCCTTCAGGCCGCGGGCGGCCGTCAGCAGCCAGCGCACGTTCTGCTCCCGGGTCAGGGGGCCGTAGAAGATATCGATGTCCGGCTCGTTGGCCACCTGCCAGTAGGTAATCTTATCCTTGGTGTACTCGCCCATCCATTTGGCCATTTCAAAGAGCTGCTCATAATAGCGGTCCTCGTCGAGCTCGCCCATCCACAGCGGCGTACCGCGGGAATAGACGGTCTTGCCCTCGCTGGGGACAAAGCGCATGGAACCGGGGCCGGGGAAGTTGCACAGCACGCCGAAGCCCTCGGCCAGATAGCGGTCAATTTCGGCGTCGGATTTCAGAAAGCCCTGGGAAAGCTTGCCGCCGATCCGATCCTCAAAGGGAAAGCTGTAGCCCTGGCGGACCCATTCAAAGCCGGCCTGGCGCATGAGTTCATAATTCGGCCCGTCAAAGGCGGGGGTAATGCCCACCATATGGTTTTTTAGCATCGTTTGCCTCCTAAAACTTCGCCGTCATAAAGGCGATAAGCTGGATATGGTTCCCCTGGCATTTGGCCCACTGGCTGCCGTCGGCGATCCGCAGCCTGAGCTGATGGGGCCCGTCGGGCAGGTTGTCGGCCCAGATCTTGTAGTTGATCCGCTCGGGCGCCTGGAGCACCCAGCCGTCCCAGGTGGGGGAGCGGCGCCAGGGTTCGCCGTCGATGGAGATTTCCACATCGCCGGTGTCCATGGCCAGGTGCCAGTAAACGCCGATGAGATTCCCTTCAAAATCATACTGGAGCGTTTGGCCGGGCTGGTCGCAGCAAACCCAGGTCAGATCGTAGTTCCAGTATACATGATTTTCTTCTGTCCAGCCGGGATGAGGGATATCCTTTGCATAGGTCATATGGGTATCGGTCCAGGGGTGGGGTGTCATGGCCGGAGGCAGGGTATGGGCAGCAGCCTCGCCGGTCAGCAGCGGCGTCAGCTCCCGGGCGACCACCTGGCCGTAAAAGGCGTGCCCCTCGGCGTTGGGATGCACGTCGTCGTTGAAGTAGGTGGCCCAGTCCATCTCGCCCCGGAGCTCCCGAAGCCAGAATTCCCAGCCCATGGTGACCTCGGGGATCCCGTAATAGCGGGCGACCTGGGTATGGGCGGCGATGGAGCCGGGCAGCTTTTCCTTGGCATAATCATAGAACATGCCGCGGCCCAGCGTATAGACAAAGACGATATCGGCCATGGGGTTGCGGCCCCAGATCTGGCGGACGATGCCCTCCATGGTTTGCTTCAGGTGCAGGCGGTCGCCGCCGCCGTCGTTGACGGCATATTCCACAAAGACCAGGTCGGGACGGTAGGGATGCACGTCCTTCTCCATGCGTAGCACGCCGAATTCCGAGCCGGTACCGGCGACCGCAGCGTGGACGTCGCGGATCTGCGCGTCCGGATAGCGCCTGCGGAGCCAGTCGGTGATATGATCCCGATACCCCCAGGGCTCCATATGCTGGTTGCGCGGCATGGTGCCGGCCTGGGTGATGGAGCCGCCCATATAGACGATGGTAAAGTCCCCGCCCGCGGCCAGCTTGGTATGGGTATTGGCAAGCGTCATAAAACAGCCTCCTTTTTGTTTATACCTTCATTTTCATGGCGAAAATATCGAAAGTCCATGGAGAATCAATACATATTGACAGGGCAATATCCTGCATAGCGGCGGTAGGCGCAGGGCCTTGCGCCGGGCGGACAAAGCCGGTATAATTTTTCCCGTAAGGGGGAAGGGATTCCCCTAACCGGATGTAAGGAGATAAGGTATCATGAGCTTTATTGCAGCCAAGGACAAAAGGACGGAGTATGTCATCATTGTCGATGAAAAGGCTTCCGTCAGCGAGCAGTATGCCGCCAGGGAGCTGGCAAGCTTCCTCTTTCAGATGACGGAGGCCGTTTTCCCGGTGCAGGCCGGCGGAACGCTGGCTGACCGGTGCATCGTCGTGGGCGGAGGCGAGGCAGCCCGGGCCATGGGCGTGGACGTGGCGGGCGAGCAGCTGGGCGAGGAGGGCTTTGTCATCCGGACCCAGGGCGAGCGGCTGGTGATTGCCGGCGGCGCCAAGCGCGGCACCCTTTACGGGGTATACACCTTCCTGGAGAAGCTGGGCTGCCGGTGGTTCTCCTCCAAGGTCAGCCATATCCCGACCCGCAGCACGCTGAAGGTGCCCTGCCTGGACGAGCGGCAGGTGCCGGTGCTGGAATACCGGGAATCCTTCTGGGTGGACTCCATGGACGGCGCCTGGGCCGCCCGCAACAAGAACAACGGGCAGACCATGAAATGCACCGCAGAGCAGGGCGGGAATATTTCCTACTTCCCCTTTGTGCATACCTTTGAGTCGCTGGTGCCGGTGGACGAATATTTTGAAAGCCATCCGGAGTACTTTTCGCTGGTCAACGGGGAACGCTGCGGCGAGAAATTCCATACCCAGCTGTGCCTGACGAACCCGGATGTGCTTGCCCTTGTGATCAAAAAGGTGCGCCAGTGGATCGAGGAGCACCCCGAGGCCAGCATCATCTCCGTTTCCCAGAATGACTGGTATAACTACTGCGAATGCGATGCCTGCCGAGCCATTGACGAGGCGGAAGGCAGCCACGCCGGCACGCTGATCCACTTCGTCAACCAGGTGGCGGAGGCCATTGAAAAGGATTATCCCCATATTGTCATCGACACGCTGGCTTATCAATATACGCGCCCGGCTCCCAAGCATATACGCCCGCGGCACAATGTATGCGTGCGCCTGTGCTCCATCGAGTGCTGCTTTGCCCATCCGCTGGCCCAGTGCGACGAGATCTGTTCCTTTGCCGATAAGGTGCATGGCGATTCCTTCCAGCACGACCTCAAGGAATGGGCCAAGGTTTGCGACCGGCTGTATGTATGGGATTATGTGGTCAACTTCTCCCATTACTTCATGCCCTTCCCCAACTTCCATGTGCTGAAGGAGAATATCCAGTTCTTCATCGACCACAATGTGAAGGGAATCTTTGAGGAGGGCGCCACCGCCGCCTGCGGCAAGTGCGAGCTGGCGGAGCTGCGCAGCTATGTGCTGACCCACCTTATGTGGGACCCCACGCTGGACACCGATACGCTGGTGGAGGAGTTTATGGTCGGCTACTTTGGAAACGCCGCCCAGCCCCTTATGGCCTATTACCGGATGCTCCATCAGGCGGTGGAAGCGAACCCCGACATCCACTTTGGCATTTACGACCCGCCGCGCATCGACTATCTCACGCCCATCCTGCCCCAGCTGAAGGCGCTCTTTGACAAGGCGGAGGCTATGGCTGACAATGACGAGATCCTGGAACGCGTCGATCGCCCGCCTGCCGATCCGGTACTTTGAGATCATGATGCAGCCGGTGGAGACGGAGGGCCGCCCTGAGGCAATCGAAGCGCTCTTTGGCGATTTTGCCCGCTTTGGGATCGATGAGATCTGGGAGGGCCGCACCATGGAGCAGGCGCGGGAGCGGATCGAGCAGCCCTTTAAGCGCCGCTGGGAATAAAGCGCAGAAGGGGGAATTTCCCGGAAAAAAGGCCGTGGAAGCCCCTTTAGCACCTTTGACGATAAAACCTGGAAAACCTCGGCAATTTTGCCGGGGTTTTCGCAATTTTAGAAAGAAAATGACAAAAACCAATATGTACGATTTTGACTCGTTCGCCAGGTTTATATGTTCAAATTTCACCTATTCAAATAGCCCAACACTTCCCGCAAACAATTTAGGCAGGTTGTCAATGCAAAAAAAGACAAATAAAACTATGTAGAAAAATTGAACGTCCTTTGAACTTTCATAACAAATGGCTTAAAACCAATGAAAATTGAATGTTCGGGAAAATGCGAGATGACGCGCTGGTTTTTTGGTTAGTGAAACTGCACAGCGCGCCCCTGCAATCTATACGCATATTGACAAAGGCGGAGATGTAAACTAAAATAAGCTTAACCGCAAGGGAAATACCGCTTGGGAAACGGCTCTTGTAGGAAATGTGAAAGACCCACGATCAGCAGGGCGCATCGAGGAAGGATGAACGCTAGCTGTATTTTTCATTTTCATGGTTCGTGGGCCTTGGGCGTGAAGGAAAAGCCCCTTGACATGTCTTTGACCGGTTCAGGGCCGGTAAGAGAAAATAAGTAGATGGAGAGTGAGGTCGTATGGCACAAGCCCAGGTCGCGAAAGCTGCTCAGCGGAAAAGAGACCGCCAGTATGTATTTCGCAAATTCAAGGAACAGACCACATTGCAGATTCTGGCACTGATCTGTATGGTGTTCCTGTTCATCTTCAATTACATCCCGATGGTCGGACTGACCATGGCGTTCAACAACTTCAAGCCCAAGCTCGGCTTGATGGGGTTCTTCACCAGTGAATGGGTCGGTCTGAAATGGTTTATTGAACTGTTCAACGATAGCGCTTTCTGGCCCCTGCTGGTCAACACGATTTCGTTGAGCGCCCTGCGTATCTTGTTTACCTTCCCGACGCCCATCCTGTTCGCTCTGGCGCTGAATGAAGTCGGCAACATGGGTATCAAGCGCGTGGTGCAGACGGTCAGCTACCTGCCGCACTTCATTTCATGGGTTGTTACCCAGGGTATCCTGGTGTCCTTCCTGAACATGCAGAACGGCGTGCTGCAGCAGATGATGCTGAACTTTGGCTGGGTAGACGAAGCAGTGCCGATTATGACAAGCGCCAAGTACTTCTGGGGCATGTACATCCTGACCGATATCTGGAAGGAGACCGGCTGGTCGGCCATCATCTTCCTGGCGGCCATCACGGGCGTTGACCCCACCCTGTACGAAGCCGCGGTTGTGGACGGCGCCAGCCGTATGCAGCGTATCTGGCATATCACCCTGCCGTCCATCAAGGGTACGATTTCGATCATGCTGATCATGAGCCTGGGCGGCCTGATCGGCGGCGCGATGTTCGAGCCCTGCTACCTGCTGTACAACTCCCTGAACGCTTCCAAGTCGGAGATCCTGCAGACCTACACCCTGAAGGTTGGTCTTACCCAGGGCCGGTATTCCTATGGTACCGCCGTCGGCCTGTTCCAGTCCGTGATTTCCATTATCCTGGTGCTCATCAGCAACCAGGTGTCCAAGTGGATTTCCGGTATCGGCCTATTTTAAGAAAGGAGGGGGAACAAAATGGCGAATAGCAAAGCTGCAAATATCCACAACAAAGCAACCAAGATCAAAAAGACGCCGGAAGATATCATTATCAACACCATCGTATATCTTATCTGCGCGATCGTATTCATTCTGACGGTGTACCCCTTCTACTACTGCGTGGTCATCTCCTTCAACGAAGGCAACGACGCTTCCCTGGGCGGCATCTTCTGGTGGCCCCGTAAGCCCACCCTTGAGAACTATGAACAGGTGTTCAAAAACAAGCAATTGATGCCTGCCTTCGGTGTTACGATCGCCCGTACCTTAATTGGTACCGTGACGTCGGTGCTCTTTACCGGCATCATCGCCTATGCACTGGCCCATAAGGATCTGGTTTTCCGTAACTTCTACTTTACGATACTGATCATCGCCATGTATGTAGGCGGCGGCGTTATCCCAACGTTCCTGCTATATAAAAACATCGGTTTGTACGATACCTTCTGGGTATATGTGATACCAAGCCTGTTCGGTGTATGGAACTGTATCCTAATGATGAACTTCTTCCGTGAGATTCCGGCCTCCCTGGAGGAATCGGCCCGAATTGACGGCGCGAATGATGTGACGATCTTCTTCCGCATTATCATCCCCGTCTCCATGCCGATCCTGGCCACCATCGCCCTGTTCAACGGCGTTGGCCACTGGAACGACTGGTATGCCACGGCCTTCTACACCAAGAGCCGCAACCTGCAGACCGCGGCCAGCCAGCTGAAGGAAATCATTGCTCAGTCCAACCTGACTGCTATCACCTCTGCGAACCCGGCAGCGAGCCTGGATAATGTCCAGCGTCAGGTGGAAGGCGCAACCCAGAACTACACGGCTGAAACCATCCGTATGGCTACCATGGTGGTTACCGTGTTCCCGATTACGGTGGTCTACCCCTTCCTGCAGAAGTACTTCGTGAAGGGCATCATGATCGGCTCTATCAAGGGATAAACTCTCCATTTTGCCCCGGCCTATGCCGGGGCTTTTTTTGTGCCCGGCGGCCGGGCAGCGGCGCGCCGCCACGGCAAGAAAGCCGGGCCGGCCGGGAACATGCCCCGAAACCCCCGCATAATTTACAGTATCATGAATAAAGGGGGATACGATGAAAAAGATTGTATGCTGGGGCGGAGACGGCCGTATGCGGATGCTGGCCCAGCTTCTGCAGGAATCGGGCCGCGAGGCCGTCTATATACCGGGCGATGTGATGCCCGATTTGGATGAGGCTGGGGATATCATTTTCCCAGTACCCACCCTTGACGCCAGCCAGAGATGCCTGACAGGGTCTCAGGGCCGGATCACGGAAGGGGAGCTTTTGTCCCGCCTGCCGCAGGGCGTCCGGGTTGCTGCCTACCTGAGCGAAGCAAGGCAAGAGGCGTGGGAGCAGGCGAGGCCTGACTTACGCCTTAGGCTGATCAGCCGGGATGAAGGCTTTCTGGATGAGAACGGGCGGATCAGCGCAGAGGGCGCCCTGGTGCTGGCCAGCAGCCGGGGGCGTTGCCTTTTTGGCAAGCGATGCCTGGTGCTGGGATACGGCCATATGGGGCGGGCGCTGTGCGAGATGCTGACGGGCCTGGGAGCGGTGGTATCCGTAGCAGGGCGCAGCGGCGGAAGCTTACAGAAGGCATTTTATGCCGGCCTGGACGCCTGGGATTTCGAGGGCTGGCACGCTGTATTGCCGAGGGTGGATTGGATCTTCAACACCATACCCAGCCCCGTCCTGGGCAGGCGGGAGCTGGAGCTGCTAAAGGGCGGCTGCCGGCTGATGGAGCTGGCCTCGGCGCCCTATGGCATTGACCAGGCGCAGGCAGAGCGTTTGGGCCTGGATTACCGTATGGAAGCGTCTATACCTGGCCGCCTCTATCCCCTGTCGGCGGCGGAAGCGATGCTGTCTTCATGGCTAAGGCTTATGCGGACGGATGAGGAGGGGCATGATGAATCTTGAGGGTGTGCGTATTGGCTTTGCGGTGACCGGCTCCTTCTGTACCTTTTCCAAAATCCTACCGGAAATGGTCCGGCTGGTCAGCCTGGGAGCATGGGTGCAGCCGATTTTTTCGCCGGTCGTGTGCCGGGAGGATACGCGGTTCTTCCGGGCTGATGATTTCCGGGAAAAGGTGTATGCTATAACGGGAAACGAACCCTGGGACAGCCTGACGCAGGTAGAACCCATTGGGCCCAAGCGGTGTCTGGACCTTATGCTGGTTGCGCCCTGCACAGGGAACACGCTGGGCAAGCTTGCCCAGGGCATTATCGATACGCCGGTAACGATGGCAGTCAAATCGCATCTGCGCAATGCCCGCCCCGTTGTGATTGCCGTGTCAACCAACGACGGTTTGAGTGGAAGCGCTGCCAACCTGGGGCAGCTGCTGAACCGAAAGCACTATTATTTTGTACCCTTTGGCCAGGATGACGCGGAGGGGAAACCCAATTCCTTGGTTGCACATATGGACCAAATTGTGGTAACCTGCCAAGGGGCGCTGCAGGGCAAACAGCTACAGCCGCTGCTTATCCCATATTAAGGGGAGGATCAAGTTGAAGATTATTGTTCAGAAATTCGGAGGCACCTCGGTGAGTACGCCGGAGGGCCGGCAGGCAGCGGCCGCCAAGGTGCAGGAGGCCATAGATGCCGGCGCCCGGCCTGTCGTTGTGGTATCGGCTATGGGGCGCAGCGGCGCGCCCTATGCCACCGACACGCTGGCGGGATTGATCCGGCCCCAGGGCGACGATGGCTGGCTGCGGGACCGGGACCTGCTCATCTCCTGCGGAGAAGTCATCTCCAGCGCGGTTTTTGCCGATTGCCTACGGGAAGCCGGCCACGCGGCCTGCGCCCTGACCGGCGCGCAGGCCGGCATTGTCACAGATGACAGCTATGGGCAGGGGCGCTGCCTGAGGCTGCAGCCCGTGCGGCTGACGCAGCTGCTGGAGCGGGGCATCATACCTGTGGTGACGGGTTTCCAGGGTGCGACGCTGGACGGCGAGATCGTGACGCTGGGGCGCGGCGGCAGCGATATTACCGCGGCGCTCCTGGGACACGCGCTGGATGCCAGCTGCGTGGAGATCTTTACCGACGTGGACGGCATCATGACGGCGGATCCCCGCGTTGTGGAAACCGCCCAGGTGTTGAAGGAAATCAGCTACGGGGAGGTTTTCCAGATGGCGGATCAGGGCGCCCATGTGCTGCATCCCAGGGCTGTGGAGGTAGCGCAGCAGGCAGGGCTCGACCTTATTGTGCGCAACACCTTTTCGGATCATCCTGGTACGCGGATCAGCGCAGGCGTACTGGCCCCGGAGC
Organism: uncultured Eubacteriales bacterium; assembly: GCA_900542005.1. Lineage (GTDB taxonomy): Bacteria > Bacillota > Clostridia > Christensenellales > UMGS416 > Parachristensenella. The sequence continues at coordinate 80,730 of UQLW01000002.1, read as the reverse complement.
GCCATCTGTACGGCGATGTGCTCAGCGCGGTGGCTCAAATGACCGGCCGGACCCAACTGCGGGTGAGGCAGGCAACGCCGGTTCAGCAATCGCAGCTGCTGGAACGTCTTGCCAGCCAGGGGATATCGGTAGATCTCATTAACCTGGGCGAGGACCATTGCTCGGTTACCATTGAGGAGGAGAGGACCGAGCAGGCGGTGACAGCGGCCGAAGCGCTTGGCCTGGATTATTGGATCAGCCGGGACTGCACCAAGGTGTCGGTCATCGGGGCGAGGATGCGGGGGCGTCCGGGTGTGATGAGCCGCATTACCCGTACGCTGCTGGAGGCGGGCGTCACGCTGCTGCAGACGGCGGATTCCCATACCACCATATCCTGCCTGGTGCCCAGCAGCCAGGCAGATACGGCTATGCGGGCGCTGCATCATGAGTTCGGATTGGACGGCCCTTCGGCCGGCGCATAGAAAACCCACCCCGGGAAAAGCTATTCCCGGGGTGATCCTATGCAAGATAGAAATTCGCTGCGCAATGATGAAGCGCAGCCTGAAACCGGGCCGCAGCAGGATAAGCTGGGGCAGATCGAAAGCCTGGGGACAATCCTGCCGGTAGGCAAGGATTCCAGCCCTATTCACTGCCTGACCATTGTGGGACAGATCGAAGGGCATATGGTGCTGCCGCCCCACAACAAAACGACAAAATATGAGCATATTCTGCCTATGCTCATCGCCATTGAGGAAAATCCGGATATCAAGGGCTTTTTGGTGTTGCTCAATACGGTAGGGGGCGATGTGGAAGCGGGCCTGGCGATTGCCGAGATGATTGCTGGAATGCAAAAGCCCTCGGTCTCCCTGGTGCTGGGCGGCGGGCACAGCATCGGCGTGCCGCTGGCTGTCAGCGCCCGGCGCTCCTTTATCGCGCCTACCGCGACCATGACGGTGCATCCGATCCGGATGACAGGCCTCGTATTGGGGGTCAGCCAGACCTATGATTACCTCAACCGTATGCAGGAGCGGGTCGTCTCCTTTGTCTGTCAGCATTCCCGTATCCAGCGGGAGCGCTTTATGGCGCTGATGCAGTCGACCGATACGCTGGCCAACGATATTGGCACCATCCTTGTAGGCGAGGAGGCGGTGAACTGCGGCCTGATCGACCGTATGGGAAGCCTGCACCAGGCTATGGAATGCCTGCGGGATCTGATTGCCCAGGAGGAAAAGCCATGCTCTACACCATCATAGGGGCAGACGCCCTTTGGCAGGGCGCAGACACGCCCCAGACCGAGCCCCTGGCCAGGCTGAAGTGGGAGAATACTGAGCTTTTGGTGGGGAAGGAAGGCGTTGTGACGACGGTATTGTCCAGCGACCCGGCCGTATTCCTCCGGTTCCATGAGCGGGTTCCCGGCGGGCGGCTGGGCAGATAGCGCTTGCCAGCAGGGCAAAGCTGTGGTACCATAGGCCCATCCTGACCACAGGGAGGGTATTATGGTATGTCTAGGGCCAGCGATCTGATCTTCAGCCTGTTTCCCGTGCTTTTTTTCGCCGTTTTTATCCTGGTGTTCGGCGTCATCCTGACAACGCTGCTGCGGAATGTGCGGCGGTGGCGGCAGGATAACGCAAGCCCGGTGCTGACCGTGCCAGCTAAGATAACAGGGAAGCGTACACAGGTTTCCGGCGGGCGCAATACCATGGCCTCAACCCGCTATTATGCAACCTTTGAGGTGGAAAGCGGCGACAGGATGGAGCTTGCCATGACGGGCGAGCAATATGCGCTGCTGGCGGAAGCGGACCTGGGTAAGCTTACCTTCCAGGGGGCGCGGTATTTGGGTTTTGAGCGGATCTGCAGGGATCAGGATATATCATAAGCCCGCAAAAGACAAGGATCGGCGGACAGCGCAGGCTGCCCGCCTTTTTTACAGGCTTTCAGCCAGCGCTGCCACGGCCGCCACAGCCCGCTGGATTTCCCGCTCAGTGGTAAAGGCGCCAATGGAAAAGCGGATGGCGCCGTTTTGGGCTGTCCCCATGGCGCGATGCACCAGAGGCGCGCAGTGAAGCCCCGGGCGGCAGGCGATCATATACCGCTGCTCCAGATAATCCCCTACGGCTGAGGAGTCCATGTCGCCCAGCGTAAAGCTGACCACGCCGACGCCGGGCAGGGTGGAATCCGCAGGCGTAAGCAGGCGGACGTGGTCAATGGATGACAGCCCCTCCAGCAGCTGCGTCCGCAGGCGCTGCTCCTGAGCCATGAGTACCGTCTCAAAGCGCTGCAGGAATTCGACGGCGGCCCATAACCCGGCGATAGCGGGGGTGGCGGCGGTACCGCATTCATAGCGGTCGGGCAGCTCCTGGGGCTGGGTCAGCTCCAGCGAGGCGGAACCGGTGCCGCCTTCCCGCAGGGTAAGGGGGCGGCAACTGGGAGAAAGGACCATAATGCCTACGCCCTGAGGGCCCAATAGCCCTTTATGCCCGGCGGTCACATAGGCGTCTGCGCCCAGCCGGTCGAGATCGAGGGGGATGTGACCGGCGCTCTGGGCGCCATCCACCACCACCGGTATCCCATGGCGGTGGAACATGGGGATAATCTCCTCCAGCGGCTGCACCATGCCGGTCACATTGGATACATGGGTTATAACAGCCAGGCGGGTATCCGGGCGGATGAGGGCCTCAAGGGCGCTGGGGGTAACTTGCCCGTTGGGGGTAAAGGGGGCGGCGTCGAACTGCACGAGCCCCCGCTGGCGCAGCGTGCCCAGCGGACGCAATACCGCGTTATGCTCCAGCGCGGTCGTCACCACATGGCCGCCCTTGGGCAGCAGCCCCTTGATGGCGATATTAAGGCCATCGGTACAGTTCAGGCAAAAGAGCACCGACAGCGGGTCGGCAACGTGCAGCAGCTGGGCCAGGGCCTCGCGGCAGCCCAGCAGGATACGGCCCGCGTCCAGCGACATACGGTGCCCGCTGCGGCCGGGGTTCCCGCAGCGTGTCAGCGCCTCCTGCATGGTTTTGGCCACGCCGCTGGGCTTGGGCCAGCTGGTCGCGGCATTATCCAGATAGATCATGAGCGTTCCTCCTCACCTTTAAGCTTCAATCTCAATATAATATATTGTGAAAGAAAGGGAACTGAACCGTGTCCAGGCCCGGAAATTTCATAATATTGAGTTGGAGGATGTTTCGATGAGTGAAACCTTGGCAATAGCGGCCTTCCGGTCCCGGCAGCAGGTCCAGTTTTTTGAATCCCTTCTGGTGCGTCAGGGCCTTATGGCCCACGTTATCAATACGCCCCATGAAATTGCCATCGGCTGCGGCGTATCGGTGCGCTTTAACGAGGGCGACTATGACCGCGTGCTGCGTACCTATGAGACCTACCGGGCCAGCCTGGGGTCCCTGGTGGGCTTTTACCGGGGCGTGTGGCAGGGGACGCAGCTGAAGGTTGTACCGTTGTATAAGCGATAGATGCCCTAAGCGCCCAATAAGCTCCCGAATACTTCGGGAGCTTATTGGGCGCTTAGGGTTAAATGATGCAGCATGGAATGCAATCTTTACTTTTTGTGACATATCATCTATAATGCAACTATTGCTGTATTGATGCGTATGAGTGAGATTAGGCGAGCTTAGATATCTGGCGAAAAAAGTAATCCTTATCGTCCAGTAAGATTGCTACACGATGAATTCTCACATGCTACATGCTGAAATGCGACGTCACTATCTTTATGAGGAATGATTGGAATGAAGATTCTTGAGACTCTTTGGGCGTACCGGCTATCGGATCGGACGGCGTTAATCAGTGCGGAAGGAAGCCTATCCTATCGCGAGCTATGGCAGAAATCAGAAAATCTGGCTTATTGGATCAGTCAGAATTATGTAGATAATCAGGATCCTATTGTTGTATATGGGCATAAAAGTCCATGGATGATTGTTGCTTTCCTGGCTTGTGCGAAATCAGGACACGCTTATGTCCCGATTGATATCAGCGTTCCTGTAAATCGAGTGGATGCGATTATTCAGTCCGTTCAACCGCCGGTGATTATCACAACCGAAGCGATAGAAGCTCCCCAGGGCGTTGCCAGTATGCATCTTCCCTCAATGTATGATCAAATTGCGCCAGAAAAAACGCATATGATGGATAAAGAATACTATGTAAAGGATGACGATGTATTCTATATTATCTTCACATCAGGTAGCACGGGTACCCCCAAGGGCGTTCAGATTACATACCATGCTCTGAATCAATTTGTTGCTTGGGCGCTTTCCATTGGAAGCCTCTCTAAAACGAACACTTGCTTTATCAATCAAGCCCCCTTTTCTTTTGATCTCTCCGTGATGGATCTGTATATGTGCTTGGCCAGCGAGTCCAGCCTGTATATGATTGATAAGGCGACGCAATCTGACTATAAGCGGCTCTTTGCTGCATTGGAGCAATCCGGGGCAGCGGTATGGGTTTCCACGCCCTCCTTTGCAGATGTATGCTTGGCTGACCCGAGCTTTAGCGAAGTGCTTATGCCGAATATTAGGCTGTTCCTGTTCTGTGGAGAGGTACTAACCAATAAAACGGCTGCAGGCTTGCTGGCACGCTTTCCGAAAGCGGAGATTTATAATACTTACGGACCGACAGAGAGCACCGTTGCAGTGACCGAAACATTGGTAGATCATACCATGCTTGAAACATATAATCCGATTCCTGTGGGCCATGCGAAGCCAGGGACAACTATTCAGATTATGGATGGGGACCAGGTGCTAGCTGATGGGGAAAAGGGCGAGATAGTAATCTTTGGCGACACTGTAAGCGTGGGATACCTCCACAATGCAGAAGAAACGAAAAAACGTTTTTTTCGCGGAATAATTGGCGGAAAGCCGCAGCGTGCCTATCGCACGGGGGATAAGGGGTATCTTCTGAACGGTCAGCTCTTCTATTGCGGACGGATTGATCTTCAAATTAAGCTTCATGGATATCGAATGGAGCTTGAGGATGTAGAAAAGAATCTTATGAAAGTAGAAGGCGTTCAGAAGGCAGTGGCGCTTCCTATTATGGATGAGGGAAAGGTACGGTATATCAAGGCCTTTTGTGTGTATGATCGTTCTGCGGATCATAACCTCCAACTGCAAAAAAAGGTAAAGAAGCAAATGGCGAGCTTCGTGCCGGATTATATGATTCCACGAAAAATCGTATTTGTGGACGAAATCCCTATGACAGCTAACGGTAAGGCGGACCGGCGACGGCTGCAGGAGATGGACGTATGACATTTTATGATGGACTGGCGTTTTTTATCCTTTTGCTGATCGCGCTTGTTCCGGCTGTTGTACTGGGGTTAATGGGGAAGCGGATTAAGCATTATGCGATGCTCCTGTCACTTTTTTGGGTATATATTATCTATAGAGAAGAACCAATTCAGCTATTCTATTTAATTGTTTATCTATTTGTTGAATGGCATGTAATCGCTATTTATCAGGTATGCCGCAGACGCTTCGGTCAGAATAAGCCGATTTACCATCATGCCTTGATTTTGGGCCTTTTGCCGCTTTTTATCGCAAAATTCAGTGGATTTTTGGGCCATAGCTGGTTTGGATTCCTTGGCGTTTCCTATATTACTTTTAAGGTTATACAGATCATTATTGAAAGCTACGATGGGGTCATTGAAAAAAGTAGCTTTTATTCAACCATGAGCTTCCTGCTCTTTTTCCCAACGATAAGCTCAGGGCCGATTGATAGAAGCCGAAGATATGAAGCAGATTGTAACATAACCTTGGCGCGAGAGGCGTATTTGGAGCTGCTGGGCTCAGGAATATGGAAAATACTTCTTGGCATATTGTATAAGTTTGTTTTGTCGGCTATCGCCTTTCAGCTCATGGGGCAGGTGGAGCAGAGCCAGCAGATCGGCGCGTTGATTGCTTATGCGTATCTATACGGATTTTATCTGTTTTTTGATTTTGCCGGCTATAGCCTGATGGCGATTGGTACCAGCTATGTCCTGGGCATTAAGACACCGGATAACTTCAATAAACCGTTTATCAGCCGTGATATAAAAGATTTTTGGGATCGTTGGCATATTACCTTGTCCCATTGGTTTCGGGACTTCCTATTCTCCAGGTTTATTATGAACGCGATCCGCAATAAGTGGTTTAGAAACCGGATGAACGCCGCATCCGCCGGGTTTATGATAAATATGCTGGTCATGGGTCTGTGGCACGGGCCAACCATTGACTATCTTATTTATGGTTTATATCATGGAACCTTATTAGCTTTAACTGAGCGTATGCAGAAAAAGCGATGGTATAAAAAAGTAAAGGACAAGCCGTGGTATCAAGCGGTTTCGTGGTTTGTCACTTTGAATTTGGTCATGTTTGGATTTTTTATTTTCTCTGGGCGGCTAACCGATCTGATCGGCTAATAAATAATTAGGGAGGAAAATATGGTGCAAGAAAAACTGCTTGATATTCTAGAGGAAATCTGTGATGATGACGCGGTGCGTGCGGACTTGGATATGGATCTGTTTGCAGAAGGGCTGTTGGATTCCCTTGCCTTTGCTGAAATGCTTGTCGCGATAGAAGATGAATTCCATATAACGCTGTCGCCTACAGAATATGATAAGTCACAGCTTTCCAGCGTTCATAAAATTGAGGGCGTGCTAAAGGAAAAGGGCATTCAGTAAAATGAGAAAGCTTTGTGCTATATTGGCTGGGTTGGTCCTTTTCTGTGCAGCCGTATTTGCCCTGAACGGATGGATGAATTATCAAATAGGGCAAAATAAGGAAGCTGTGAGAAATTGGCGGACTTATGAGCGGTTTTGGAGCACACAGGCTCAAAGCCTCGTGATGGATGAAAATACACTGCCTATCTTTGGTTCATCGGAGCTTGTTCCGCTGGAAGACTATCAAACGAATGTCTCCAGCTTCCTGAACGGTACGGATATGAATATCATGACGATTGGAGCGGGCAGTTTTCAGTCCTTGAGCCATACAATGACGCTGGGAGCGCTTGCCGGCAGCATCAAGAGCGGAAAAGTGGCTTTGTTTCTCTCCCCGCAATGGTTTACGGAAACGGGTATAACGGCAGATGCCTTTCCGTCTCGTTTTGGCGAGGATGCACTATTGGAATTTCTGGCCAATCCCAATATCAGCCGGGACAATAAGACGTATGTAGTGGAACGGACATTGGATCTGCTTTCTGAAAGCCCTGCGCAATATGCCAGGGTCAAGCGTTATCAGCAAAGTATTGATCAAACATTTGGCATCAACGGTTTCTATACGCAGATTATGTCACAGTATTGGAATCTGCGGGGGAAATTTCAGGTATATAGGCAGCTCAGCGAGATGAGCCATGATCTTCCCTATTACGATTTGGCAAGTCTTAATTTTTCTGATATCCTAAACTTGGCTGAGGCACAGGGCAGGCAGCAGTGTACGAACAATGATTTTGGCGTCTATGATGAGTACTGGAATACCTATGTGCAGGACACCTATAGCGAAGGAGAGGTCAAAGAGAAGCGTCAAGTATATACTAGTTCTCCGGAATATGAAGATTTGAGATGCTTTTTGCGGGTGGCCGACGAGCTGGATATAGAAGTAATACTGGTCAGCATTCCGGTAAACGAAAAATGGTACACTTATCGCGGATCGTTATGCGATACCTATTACGATAATATTCGGTCAATCGCAGCAGAATATGAGAACGTTTCTCTGATTGATATGACCGAATATGGCATCGAAAAATATTTCTTTAAAGATGTGATGCATTTGGGGTGGAAGGGATGGACGCGGATCAATGAAGCGCTTTATCATGAATTTACGGCAAAATAAGACGGCACGCTTGGTTGGATGGGCTTTGGGTACATTTTTGGTTTGTATGCTGTTGCTGCTGTATTTTCTGCAGGCAGATATATCCCAGGCCCCAGAGTTTGTTTACAGCCAATTTTAAGCGAGAATCCCTTTAGCGCGAGCCTCCCGCAGGAAGGCATTGCGCTTTTTTCTTTCTAAACGTCATCCCAATGTGGGGGAGCCGCCATTGAACCTTCTTCCCCCTTCAGGTATAATAAAAGATAGTCAAGTCGAAAACTGTCGGGTTACGGCAAAGAAGGGAGAAAGGGATCGGATGGAGGAAAAGACGAGAAAGGCGCTGCTTTCCAAGCTCAATGAGATATACTATAATGAAGGGTGCGCGCTGAACCATGGCAATCCCTTCGAGCTTTTGATTGCGACGATGCTGTCGGCGCAGACCACGGACGTACAGGTGAACAAGGTCACGCCTGCGCTTTTTGCCCGCTGCCCGGATGCGGAGGCCATGGCGGGGCTGACCCAGCCTGAGCTGGAGGAGATGATCCGGAGCATCGGCTTTTATCATACCAAGGCTCAGCATATCCTGGATACCTGCAGGCTGCTATGCCAAAACTATGGAGGGCAGGTGCCTGATACGCTGGAGGAGCTGACCAAGCTGCCGGGTGTGGGCCGCAAGACGGCCAACGTCGTGCTGGCCAACGCCATGGGCCAGGATCGCATCGCCGTGGATACCCATGTATTCCGGGTAAGCAACCGGCTGGGGCTGGCCCACGCCAAGGATGTGCTCAAGACAGAGGAACAGCTGATGGCGGCGATTCCCAAGGACAAGTGGTCACAGGCGCATCACTGGCTGATCTGGCATGGCCGCCGCGTATGCTCTGCGCGCAAGCCTGCCTGCGAGCGGTGTCCTGTCGCGCTGTATTGCGAGGATTACCAAAGGCGGCAGGGGAACCTGTAAGGAAAAAGGGCCCTGGGCCCGGAAATGGAACGGTTATGTTTGTAGATATTGCGAAGATCAAGGTGAAATCCGGCGATGGAGGCAATGGCTGCGTAGGCTTTCACCGGGAGAAATATATTTCCCACGGTGGGCCCGATGGAGGAGACGGCGGTAAAGGCGGCGATATTGTGCTGATGGCCGATCCGGATATGCGCACGCTGCTGGATTTCCGCTACCGCCGCAGCTACGAGGCCGAGCGGGGCCAGAATGGCTCAGGCGGCCTGTGTACGGGAAAAAACGGCGCCGACCTGGTCATCAAGGTGCCGCCGGGCACCCAGGTGAAGCTGCCTGATACCGGCGAAGTGGTGGCCGACCTTTTTCAGCCCGGCGACCGGGTGGTGCTGCTCAAGGGCGGGCATGGGGGGCGCGGCAACGCGCGGTTTGCCACGCCCACGCGCCAGGCGCCAAACTTTGCCCAGCCTGGCGTCAAGACCCGGGAATACGAAATCGTGCTGGAGATGAAGGCCATTGCCGACGTGGGCCTGGTGGGCTTCCCCAATGTCGGCAAGTCCACGCTGCTCTCGGTGGTGTCCGCGGCGCGGCCGAAAATTGCCAATTATCACTTTACGACCCTGCAACCGAATCTGGGTATGGTGAAGATGGATGACTACAGCTTTGCTATGGCCGACATTCCGGGCTTGATTGAGGATGCGCATTTGGGCGTGGGCCTTGGGCACGACTTTTTGCGCCATGTGGAGCGAAACCGCATGCTGCTGCATGTAGTGGATGTTTCCGGCTGCGAGGGGCGCGATCCGGTGGAGGATTATGAAGCGATCCGCCATGAGCTGGAGGCCTACGATCCGGAGCTGGCGGCGCGGCCTCAAATCATTGCGGCCAATAAGATGGATATCCTGCCCGATGCGGAGGAAAATCTTGCGCGCCTCAGGGAGCATGTGGGCGCGGAGATCCCGGTCTATCCCATCAGCGCGGCAACCCGCCGGGGGGTGCAGGAGCTGATGCGGGCGGTGGCGCAGCGGCTGAAAAGCCTGCCGGCCCCGGCGCCAGAGGTGCTGGAGCCGGTGGCGCTGGACGCGAGGCTGGATGATACCATTGAAGTGACGCGGCTGGACGATGTGTATTTGGTGGACGGGCCTGGCGCCGAGCGTATGCTGGATTCGGTGAACCTCTTTGACCGGGACTCCATGGGCCGCTTCCAGCGGCAGCTGCGGGACAGGGGCATTCTGGACCGGCTTCGGGCCCTGGGCGCCTCCGACGGCGATACGATCCGCTTCTGCGATACAGAGTTTGATTTTGTAGAATAGAGGATAAAAGCATCATGACAAGCAAGCAAAGGGCCGGGCTGCGCAGCCTGGCCAATACACTGGAACCGGTCTTTCAGATCGGCAAGGGCGGCATCAACGAAAACCTGGTGGAACAGGTGGATGAGTGCCTGGAAAAGCGGGAGCTCATCAAGATTACGCTGCTGCAATCCTGCGAGCTGGATGCCCGCACGGCCTGCGGGCAGCTGGCGGAGGCTGTGGACGCTGAGCCGGTGCAGTGCATCGGCCGGCGCTTCGTGCTTTACCGCGCCAGCCGCGAGAATCCTAGGCTGGATCTTGCCGCCTTTCTTTAAAGGAGGCTATGGCCGTAGCCGCGGCCATGACAGCGCAGAATAGGGCGGCGGCCCAGTACCAGCCGCGCCAGGGGGAAAGCCACCCCATGAACCCCAGCAGCAGCGCGCCCAGCATATACCGGACGGATAGGAGCTTGGCTGCCCGGCGGGCCAGGGAGCGGCGGGCAGCTGGCGGCTGCTGGCGGGCCAGCCGGTTATAGTGGCTTCGGCTTGACGCCGGGGGCTGCATACCGGCCGCCTGCGCCATATCGGCCAGCTCATCAAGCCCAACCAGCAGCAGCCCAGCCCGGCGGGCATATTCCCGGGCCGGTTCGGTGAAGCCAGCCGTGGTGGACACGGCGGCGCCCATGCCGGTGCGGTCGGAGGCTGCCTTGAGCTGCATCAGCTGCTGGGCGTCAACCGGGCAGGAGGGATGGCGGCGCAGGCAATACAGCCGCCAGGCGCCGGAGGCAGTGGCCAACAGGGGTTTGCCTGAGACAAAGGTAAGCTTGTAGCCCTTTTGGCTGCAAAGAAGGTCGCAGGTCAGCTCCCGGAGCTCCTCCGCCGTGCCGGAAAGCAACTCGTCTGCCAGCCATAGGGCCAGGGCCTGGCGGTCTAGGGCGCTTTTCCGCTTCAGCCAGCGGCGATGCTGCCAGCGGTAGAACACCATGCTGGCCAACACAGTAAAGGCGACCCCCATGGGAACGGCCAGCAGCAGGCTGCCCAGCCGGCTGTTGAACCATAGCATGCTGAGGGCCGCGGTGATGAGCACCAGGCCCAGGTAATCCAGGGCATAGGGCAGCGCGGGATGCCACAGGCAGCGGCGCGGCCTTGTCGCAGTTTGTTGCATGATAACACCTCCGCGCTTATCCTGCGCGGAAAGAGGAAAATTATACCTTAGAGGGCAGGATGAACCAGCGATTCAGCTTTGAACGGCCGCTCCCGGGCGATTGGGGGCTGTACGGGGGGACCTTTGACCCAATTCACCGGGGGCATCTCTATGCGGCCCGCCAGGTGGCGGCGGCGCTGAGCCTGGATGGCGTGATCTTTTTGCCCAGCGGGGATCCGCCCCATAAAGCGGGTCAGGTCCATACGCCGGCGGATCAACGGCTGGATATGGTGCGCCTGGCCATTGAGAGCGAGCCGGATTTCTATTACAGCGACTATGAGCTGCTGCGCCCGGGGCCCAGCTACAGCTACCGCACGGCGGAGGCGCTGGCAGCCATGCTTCCGGCCGCCACACGGCTTATCTTTATCATCGGCGGAGACTCGCTGCTGGATATGCCCAAATGGCGCTATCCGGAGCGGATCCTGCGGGCTATGCCGGTGGCTGCCGCCTACCGGCCGGGCACGCCGATGCCGGCCATGGAGGCGGCCCGGGAAAGGCTGGGACGCGACAGGGTTACCCTGGTGCCCTGCCCTGGGCTTGCGGTTTCGTCTACGGCCATCCGCGGCGGCGACCTTTCGGGAACGCCGGAGAAGGTGGCGCAGTATATCCGGGAAAGGGGGCTGTATCGTAGGCAATGAATCGGGAGCAACGGATAGAATATCTGAAAACGCACCTGAAAAAGGGACGCTTCCGCCATAGCCTGGCGGTCGAGGCGGAGGCGGCGCGGCTGGCGGAACGCTTTGGCCTCGACGCGGAGCGGGCGGCCAGGGCCGGATTGATTCACGATGCCGCCAAGAATATGCCCATCGACGAGCAGCTTACGGCCCTCCGGGCTGACGGCTTTGAGATGGATGAATTTTTCGCGCTGTCTCCTGCGCTGTATCACGGCCCTGCCGGCGCCTATGTGGCCCGTACCCGGCTGGGCGAGACGGACGAGGCGGTACTCGATGCCATCCGCTACCATACGGTACCCAGCCTGGAACCCCGGCCGCTGGCTGTGGTGCTGCTGATCGCCGATATGATTGAGCCGGAGCGGGATTTCCCCGGCATAGGGCGGCTGCGGTCGGCGGCTAAGGAGAGCCTGGAGGAGGCCTTTTTGCTGGCGCTGGCGTCGCCTATGGTCTATGAGCTGGGGCGGCGGCATATCGTCCACCCCAACAGCCTGATCGTCTATAACCGGCTGCTTGCCTTGAAAAGCAGCCGGCCGAATGGTACAATCATGAAAAAGGAGGAATGAACGTGAATCAAGCATCCCGGGCCCTGGCTGACCAGCTGGCGGCCGTCCTGGACGAACGAAAGGGCCAGGACATCGTGCTCATCGATATTGAAAAATACTCCATTGTCGCCGATGGCTTCCTGCTGGTCAGCGGGCGCAACACGCCCCAGGTACAGGCCCTGGCCGACGCGCTGGACGAGAAAATGGCGGAGCGGGGCGTCTTTGCCCGCAGCACCGAGGGTTACGCCACGGCGCGATGGATCATCAAGGATTTCGGCGATATCCTGGTACACATTTTCCATAGCGAGGATCGCGCCTTCTATAACCTGGAGCGTCTCTGGGATAAGGGGGAAAACATGACGCGGTACGAGTCGGAGCCATAGCCCGGCCGGCGCGGAACCGATGGAAGAGGCTGCCCATAGGCAGCCTTTTTTCTGTGGCGCGCCTGCCTCTTCCCGGCCGCCCATGGATCGAAAAAGCGGCCGATTTTCAGCAGGAACGGGCCGGGGCTGGGGCCTGGGCGCGTTGACAATGCAGCGTATGCAAAGGTATAATAAGCATAATTTGGTGTCAACGGTTGAAGGAGGTACGAAAGATGTACTTGGCGACGGTTCAGACGGTGGGAACCGCTTTTACCATCGGGGGATGGAGCATTCAATGGTACGGCATTATCATTGCCGCGGCCCTGCTGGCGGGTATCGGAATTACGATGGCCATGTTCAAGCGTAAGGGCATGGATCCCGATTCGGTGCTGGATCTGGCGCTGATCGTGGTGCCTCTGGCCATTATCGGCGCCCGCGTGCACTATGTGCTGTGGAGCTGGCAGGAGTTTGCCGGCCGCCCCTTTTGGCATGTGTTTGCCATCTGGGAGGGCGGCATGGCGATCTTTGGTTCCATCCTGGCCGGCATGCTGGGCCTTTTGATTTATGCCCGCTGGCGGAAGGTGCCCTTTTATACGCTGTGCGATTGCCTGGTGCCGGCGCTGGCGCTGGGGCAGGCGATTGGCCGCTGGGGCAACTTTGCCAACCAGGAGGTTTATGGCGCGGTGGTGACCAATCCCAGCCTCCAGTGGTTCCCCATGAGCGTCTATATCGAGGCCACGGGCCAGTATCATTATGCGCTGTTTTTCTATGAATCCGTGTTCAATCTGGCGCTGTTCGCCCTGCTTTTCTTTGTTGTGACCCGCAAGGCCAAGCGCCCGGGCGTGGCCTTCTGGGCATATATGCTGGGGTATGGGCTGTGCCGCGCTGTGATGGAGGGCTTCCGGGAGGAAATCTACATCCAGCGCACCGCAGGCCTGCCGATGAATCAGATTTTCGCCGCGGGCCTGGCGCTGCTGGCCGCAGTGGTGCTGATTACCTGGTACGTCAAGTCGAAGCGTGCCCAGAAGGTTATGGAGCTTTCGGACGATCTAGTGCTGATCCCGGACCGCGCCAAGGTAAAGGTGGATGCGGATGGCAACGTCATCCGCCCCGAGGAGCCGCAGGCGGATGACGGGGAGCAGGAAGAGAGCGGCGGGGAGGCGGCGGACGCGCCCGAAGGCGAAACGGCGCAGGAGCCCGAGCTGCCGGCTGAAGACGGGAAAAGGCCATGAAACAGGCCCGAATGATTACCTGGGGCGTTGTCCTGGTGATCGCAGGCGTGGCGCTGATCCTCATTCAGGCCGGGGTCATTCCCTGGCGTGCCAGCTGGTGGCTGCCGGCGATCTTCCTGGGGCTATCGGTATTTTTCCATATTCTCTATTTCTCCGGAGGCCGGCGCGAAGCGGGGGTGCTGGTGCCGGGCGGGCTCTTTCTCACCTATGGCCTGCTGCTGGCTGTTTCAGCGGCGCTGGGCGGCCACTGGCTGTGGCGGCTGTCGGGCTTCTGGGTAGCGGGGCCTGCGGTCGGGATTGCGGAGATGAAAATTGCCTCCCGGGGCCGGGAGGGCTCCTGGAGCGCGGTTGGCGTGCTGCTGGCGGTTGCGGCGGCGCTTCTGATGATGACAAACGCCCGGCTCTCCTTCCGGGGTGCGGCGGGCATTGCGCTGGTAGCCTGGGGCGCGGCCATCATCCTTCACGAGGGATTTCATAACAGGGGGAAACAAGCCCCCGAAAAGGAGAAGGATTAAAAGCCATGAGTGAACGTAACCTGACGATGATGACCGACCTGTACCAGCTGACGATGATGTATGGCTATCAGAAGCACGGGATGGGTGAGAATGAAGCGGTCTTTGACATGTTCTTCCGGGAGGTGGGCGGCCCCAATTGCTATGCGATGGTGGCGGGCCTGGAGCAGCTTATCGAATATATCGATAACCTGAAGTTTACGGAGGAAGATCTTGCGTATCTGCGCTCCCTGAACCAGTTTGACGAGGGATTTCTGGATTACCTGCGGAACTTCCGCTTTACCGGCGAAATCTACGCCATGCCGGAGGGCACGGTGGCCTTCCCCTATGAGCCGCTGGTGCGGGTACGGGCGCCGATTATGGAGGCGCAGTTCATCGAGACCGCCCTTTTGAACATCATCAACCATCAGACGCTGATCGCCACCAAGGCCAGCCGTGTGGTGCAGGCGGCCCAGGGCGACGGTATCCTGGAATTTGGCCTTCGCCGTGCGCAGGGCCCGGACGCCGGCATTTATGGGGCCAGGGCCGCCATCATCGGCGGCTGCGTAGGCACCTCCAACGTGCTGACCGGCCAGATGTACGGCATTCCGGCAAAGGGCACCCATGCCCATAGCTGGGTGATGAGCTTCCCCACGGAGCTGGACGCCTTCCGCGCTTACGCCGAAACCTTCCCCGATAACGCGCTGCTCTTGGTGGATACCTATGATACGCTGCGCAGCGGCGTACCCAACGCCATCACCGTGTTTCGTGAGCTCAAGGCCAAGGGATATAAGCCGACAGGCATCCGCCTGGACTCCGGCGACCTGGCCTATCTGAGTAAGAAGGCCCGTAAAATGCTGGATGACGCTGGCTTCCCCGAGGCCAAAATCTTTGCCTCGAACGATCTGGATGAAAATGCCATATGGGACCTGAAGGCACAGGGAGCCAAGATCGACATCTGGGGCGTGGGTACCCGGCTGATTACCAGCAACGATAACCCGGCCCTGGGCGGGGTATACAAGCTGGCGGCGGAAAAGGTCGGCGGCGAATGGGTCCCCCGGATCAAAATTTCCGAAAATCCCGCGAAGATCACCACGCCCGGCTGCAAGCAGGTGCACCGGCTGTATGGCAAGGACGGCATGGCGGTGGCCGACCTTATTACGCTGGAGCATGAAGCGGTGGACACATCCAAGCCGCTGACGATCTTTGACCCGAATCAGCCCTGGAAGCAGATGACGCTGACCGACTTTACCCAGCGGGAGCTGCTCCAGCCCATCTATGTGGGCGGCAAGCGGGTCTATGAGAGCCCGGAGCTGATGGAGATCCAGGCCTATGCCAAGCACGACCTGGACACCTTCTGGGATGAATACCGCCGCCTGACCATGCCGCACCGGTACAAGGTGGATCTCTCCGACGAGCTTTATACCCTGAAGCAGAACCTGCTGCGCCGCCAGGGGCAGTGGAGATAGGGATACCCATATATGAAAGGGCGTGAATACGCCCTTTCATTTTTTTTGTAGGCAAACCCGTAGTCAGATTATGCAACATACGGTAAAATGGGGTGGGATAATCTTATATGGGCAAAACCCTGGTGAAAGGAACCGGCAGCATGAAACGACGAATGGAAATGGATATGGTGCATGGCCCGTTGGCTAAAAACATGTGGAACTTTTCCCTACCGATAATTGCAATGAACCTGCTGCAGCTACTGTTCAATGCGGCGGATATGGTGGTGGTAGGGCGCTTTAACGGCAGCGAGGCCTTGGGGGCCGTGGGTGCTACCGGCGCCCTGATCAATCTTTTGATTAACCTGTTCCTGGGGCTGTCGGTAGGGACCAGCGTCATCGTCGCCCAGGATTACGGCGGCGGCCGGCCTGATGAGGTAAGCAAGTCTGTCCATACGTCCGTTGCGGTTAGTGCTATCGGGGGCATCGCTGTGGGTGTGCTGGGATTCGCGCTGTGCAGGCCGCTTCTTACTATGATGGGTACGCCGGAGGATATCCTGGAGCTGGCCACGGTCTACATGCGCATCTATTTTGTAGGTATGCCGGCCAATATGGTCTATAATTTCGCAGCGGCGGTGCTGCGGGCGGTGGGCGATTCCAAGCGCCCCATGTATTACCTGGTCATCAGCGGTATCGTCAATGTGGTCCTGAATCTGTTCTTTGTGGCCGTATGCAGGATGAGCGTGGACGGCGTAGCCTGGGCCACGGTGATTTCCCAATACCTGTCCATGGCGCTTATCATGCTGTGCCTGATGCGCAGCGAGGGCTGCATTCGGTATCATTGGCGCAGGACGTCGATCGACCGGGAAAAGCTGGGGCTTCTGGTGCGGATCGGCCTGCCTGCGGGGATGCAGGGCACGCTTTTTTCCATTTCCAATGTGCTGGTTCAGTCGGCGGTGAACTCCTTTGGCTCCGCGATGGTGGCCGCCAGCTCGGCCGAAAGCAATCTTGAGGGATTGATTGGAACGACGATGAACGCCTACTACAGCGCGGCGATCACCTTTACCGGCCAGTGCGTGGGCGCCGGGGAGAAAAAGCGGATCGACTCCATTGTAAAGGTGTGCATGGCCTTTACAACCATCACCTGGATTGTACTGGGTGGGGCGATGATGCTCTTTGGCAAGCCCTTGCTTGGTATCTATACCGCCGATCCAGAGGTGATCCGGCTGGGGGTGATCAAGCTCAATATCATGATGGTATTTTACGTCAGCGGCGGCGTCATGATTGTCCTGCCGGGCGTGATGCGGGGGATGGGCTATTCGATGACGCCGATGCTGGTGACGCTGATCGGCGGATGCCTGTTGCGGATTGTGTGGCTTTATACCTTTTTTGCCTGGTTCCCGACCATGGAGGTCTTGTACATTTGTTATCCCATCACCTGGACGCTGGCGTCGATTGGCCATATTGCCAGCTACATGCTGGTCAAAAAAAGGAAGGGGATAGCGGTGCACCGGCAAAGGGCATGAGGCCGCAGCATGGGTTTCAAAGAAATAAGGCTGTGCCGATTTTACATTTGCCCGGATTTTGACGTCCCCAAAGAGAAAAAATGTGCTATGATATTTACCATACCAGCTTTGGGAGGGACGCAGGAAGCAAGATGAAACGACACACAGAAATCGATATGGTACATGGGCCGCTGCTGAAGAATATGTGGGTTTTTGCGCTGCCCATTATTGCGATGAACCTGCTGCAGCTATTGTTCAACGCGGCGGACATGGTGGTGGTAGGGCGCTTTAACGGCAGCGAGGCATTGGGAGCCGTGGGCGCGACCGGCGCGCTGATCAATCTGCTGGTCAACCTGTTTATGGGCCTGTCGGTGGGCACCAGTGTCATTGTGGCCCAGGATTACGGCGCCAACAAGCCGGCGGATGTAAGCCGCTCTGTCCATACGTCGATTGCAGTCAGCGCGATCGGGGGCGTCGCCGTGGGTGTGCTGGGGTTTGCGCTGTGCAGGCCGCTTCTGCATGTGATGGGCACGCCGGAGGATATTATGGATCTTGCCGTGCTCTACATGCGCATTTATTTTGTGGGTATGCCGGCCAATATGGTCTACAACTTCGGCGCGGCCGTGCTGCGGGCGGTGGGCGATTCCAGGCACCCGATGTACTATTTAATCATCAGCGGCATCGTCAACGTGATTTTGAACCTGTTCTTTGTGGTCGTATGCAAGATGAGCGTGGACGGCGTGGCCTGGGCGACCGTCATTTCCCAATACCTGTCGGTGGTGATGCTGATGATCTGCCTCATGCGCAGCGAGGGCTGCATCCGGTATTACTGGAAAAAGACCGCCATCGATAAGGAAAAGCTGATCAAGCTCACGCGGATCGGCCTGCCGGCAGGTATGCAGGGCACGCTATTCTCCATCTCCAACGTGCTGATTCAGTCGGCGGTGAACTCCTTTGGCTCCTCCCTGGTGGCCGCCAGCTCGGCCGCCAGCAACCTGGAGGGGA
This sequence comes from uncultured Eubacteriales bacterium, assembly GCA_900542005.1. Lineage (GTDB taxonomy): Bacteria > Bacillota > Clostridia > Christensenellales > UMGS416 > Parachristensenella. Next base: position 62,279 of record UQLW01000002.1, on the reverse strand, counting down.
TGGTGGGTACCACGATGAACGCCTACTATAACGCGGCCATCACCTTTACCGGCCAGTGCGTGGGGGCGGGCGAAAAGAAGCGGATCGACTCCATTGTAAAGGTATGCCTTGTTTTTATCGTGATAACCTGGGTCGTTCTGGGCGGAGCCTCGATGCTGTTCGCCCGCCCGCTTCTGAGCATCTATTCGACCGACCCGGCGGTGCTTGACCTGGGCGTGATGAAGCTTAATATTATGATGATGGTCTACTTTACCTGCGGGATCATGAACGTATTGCCCGGTGTGATGCGCGGCATGGGCTATTCGATCGTGCCTATGCTGATTACGCTGGTGGGCGCGTGCCTGCTGCGGATTGTGTGGCTGTATACCGCCTTCGCCTGGTATCCGACCATACCGGTGCTCTTTGCCTGCTATCCGGTCACCTGGACGCTGGCGGCCATTGGCCATGTGGTAAGCTACCTGGCGGTGCGAAAGCGGCAGGGCATAGCGGCCGCGCCCACGCAGAATTTAGAAAAGCCCCAGATCTGACACCCTTCGACAGGCCGGTTCGACATGAAACGGCCTGCCTTTTTTTGTATAATAGCGGTAAGCAATCGGGGAAGGGAGGCCGGGCAATGGAACCTTTTGCCATGCGGAAGGGTCAGCGCGAACGGCTGCGCGACCAGCGGGAGCAGTTTGAAAATGCGCTGCGGGAAAAGCAGGACAGGCTCCTGGAGCTTCGGGATGAATGCCTGCAGCTGAAGCACCAGCTGGAGAGCTACCAAAGCATGGAAAAGCAGATTGCCGGCGCGCTGGTTGAGGCTAAGGCCCAGGCCAACCGCATCATCGAGGCGGCCCGGGAGCAGGCGCAGCAGGAGCTGGAGGCAGCCCGGGAACAGGCGCAGCAGGAAATGTGCGCGGTCAGGGAGCAGATTGATCAGGTCAAGCAGAGCGCCCGGGAACAGACGCAGATGCTGGAGGGGCTGATGCGCCAGGCGCAGGCGCTGGCCGGGGACACGCTGCGCGACGCGCAGCCGGTGCTGCAGAGCCTCAAGCTGCTGGGCCGGGAAGAGGACCGGACCGCCTAGGTAGGTAGCAGGGCTCAGGATAGAAAAGGGAAAAAGAAACGAAAGGAAAAGGCCCGGAGCATGCTCCGGGCCTTTTGTACACGCGGGAATCCGTCAGGACTGCTGGGCGTACCTGTGTACGATGGCGTTCATTTCATCAAGCCGCTTTTCCATCTCTACGACCAGCTTCATCTGGTTACGGGCGCGTTCCAGGTTATGATTGGGCCGGTGGATGGCAAAATACTTGTCACCGTTAATATGATCCATCAGGAAGCGGGAGGCCAGCTCTATGGTGATGTTGATGCAGCCTTGGGCCATGTTGTCAATCTCCGCCGGCGTAAAGGCGCCGCCGGAGGCCCCCATGAAGCCGCGGGTGAAGGCCTCAAAATAATCCATGTTGATGGATACCTTGGCAAGGTCGGTCTCATCCTCCAGGGCCGTGCTGGCGGCAAAGCGGATGGCGTCGCCGAAATCGTAGACCGACAGGCCCGGCATCACCGTATCCAGATCAATCACGCAGACGGCTTCAAAGGTCTGGGAGTCGATCAGGATATTGTTGTATTTGGTATCGTTATGGGTTACGCGCAGGGGAAGCTCCCCCTTTTGCAGCATGGCCATAAACCGTGCTGCGCTTTCCCGCCGGTCAGTAAAGAACCGGATATCTTCCTGGATCTCGCCGGCGCGCCCTACAGGATCGGCTTTCACCATGGCAAAAAAGTCGTCCAGCCGTTTCTTGGTATTATGAAAATCGACAATGGTTTCGTGCAGCTGGTCCATGGGGTAATCGGACAGCATCCGCTGGAACTCGCCAAAGGCATAGCCTGCGCTTTCCAGCATATGCAGGTTCTCCACCTGCTCATAGCTGCGCGTCCCCTCGATATAGGGGCAAACGCGCCAATAATCGCCGGCTTCATCGACGATATAGTTGTTCCCCTGGCTGTCGTGCAGATAGTTAAGGGTACCGCGCTCGGGGTCCCGCCCCTCAGCCTCAAGCTTTTTGCGGATATGGGCGGTGACATGCTCGATGTTTTCCATGATGTCGGCCGGCCGGTTAAATACATAGCCGTTGATGCGCTGCACAATATAGGCCTTGCCGTCAACGGTTACCCGGTATGTGCGGTTAATGTGGCCGTTCTCGACAGGATAAATCCCATCGGGCGCCTTGGAAAGGCCAAAAGCGGATGCCACCTGCTGAATCTGATCCTGTTCCTGTGTGGTTAGAGGCATATGCTCACCTGCTTATTGATATTTTTTGTCAATGATATGGGGCTAATAAACCACGTCAATTATACCACAATGAAAAAATCCTGCAAGGCTGGCCTGTCCTGCATAAAAATTTGGTAAAATGCAGGCATGCGCTGGCTTCACAGGATGGACCGGCGGAAGCGCTTCAGCCAGACAAAGAAATCAGAAAAGGGCCGGACGCAAGTCCGGCCCTTAGAAGGGTTACGGGTTAGATTTAGTACATACCGGCGCCGGGATTGGGGGCCGCGGGGGCGGCAGGTTCGGGCGCGGGGATATCGGTGACCAGCGACTCGGTGGTGAGCACCATCGAAGCGATGGAAGCGGCGTTCTGCAGGGCGGAACGGGTGACCTTGGTGGGATCGATGATACCGAACTCCATCATATCGCCATAGGTATCGTTGAGCGCATCGTAGCCATAGCCCACCGTGTCCTTGGACAGGATGGTATTCACGACCACGGAGCCTTCCACAGCGGCGTTATAGGCGATCTGGCGGACGGGCTCCTCCAGGGCGCGGCGCACGATCTGGATGCCGGTCCGGTAGTCGCCGGTGGCGTCCTTCATCAGCTCGTCAATCTTGGCGCAGACATTCAGCAGGGCCACGCCGCCGCCGGCGACCATGCCCTCCTCGACGGCCGCGCGGGTAGCGGCCAGGGCGTCCTCAATGCGCAGCTTGCGCTCCTTCATCTCCACCTCGGTGGCGGCGCCCACGTTGATGACGGCTACGCCGCCAGCCAGCTTGGCCAGGCGCTCCTGAAGCTTCTCACGGTCGTAATCGGAGGTCGTCTCCTCGATCTGGGCCTTGATGGAAGCGATGCGGGCCTTGATGCCCTCGGGATCGCCGGCGCCCTCTACGATCGTGGTGTTCTCCTTGTCCACCTTCACCTGGCGGGCGGTGCCCAGCAGGTCCATGGTGGCGTCCTTCAGGTCGAGGCCAACCTCCTCGGAGATCACGGTGCCGCCGGTCAGGGTGGCGATATCCTGGAGCATGGCCTTGCGGCGGTCGCCGAAGCCGGGCGCCTTGACGGCTACGCAGGTGAAGGTGCCGCGCAGGCGGTTCACCACCAGGGTGGCCAGGGCCTCGCCCTCGACATCCTCGGCGATGATCAGCAGCTTGCGGCCCTGCTGCACGATCTGCTCCAGGATGGGCAGCAGATCCTGAATGGCGGAAATCTTCTTATCGGTGATGAGGATCAGGGGGTTGTCCAGGACAGCCTCCATCTTCTCGGTATCGGTCACCATGTAGGCGGAGGCATAGCCACGGTCGAACTGCATGCCCTCGACCACCTTGACGGAGGTCTCCATGGTCTTGGCTTCCTCGACGGTGATAACGCCGTCATTCCCCACGATCTCCATGGCGTCGGCGATCATCTGGCCCACCTGCTCGTCGTTGGCAGAAATGGCGGCCACCTGGGCGATCTCCTTCTTGGAGGAGATGGTCTTGGAGTTGGCCTTCAGGCCCTCCACCGCGGCGGCCACGGCAGCGTTGATGCCCCGGTTCAGGATCATGGGATTGGAGCCGGCGGCCAGATTCCGCATACCCTCGCGGACGATGGCCTGTCCCAGCAGGGTGGCGGTGGTGGTGCCGTCGCCGGCCACATCGTTGGTCTTGGTGGCCACTTCCTTCACAAGCTGGGCGCCCATGTTCTCAAAGGGATCCTCCAGCTCGATGTCCTTGGCGATGGTCACGCCGTCGTTGGTCACGAGGGGCGCGCCGAACTTCTTGTCCAGCACCACGTTACGGCCCTTGGGGCCCAGGGTAACCTTTACGGTATTGGCGACGGCGTCGATGCCGGCTTCCAGCGCGCGGCGGGCCTCTTCGCCAAATTTGATCTGCTTAGCCATTTTACATTCCTCCCAATCTACAGGTTATTCCACAACGGCGAGAATATCGTTCTGACGGACGATGATGAACTCTTCCTTGTCCAGCTTAACCTCGGTGCCGGCATACTTGGAGTAGATGACCTTATCGCCCACCTTTACATACATGGTGATTTCCTTGCCTTCCACCACGCCGCCGGGGCCCACTGCGATGATCTCCGCCATCTGGGGCTTCTCCTTGGCGGTGCCGGGCAGCACGATGCCGCTCTTGGTGGTTTCTTCCTGCTCCAGGCTCTTGAGGACCACGCGGTCAGCCAAAGGTTTGATGTTCATATGTAACCCTCCTTTAACGTTTATCAACTTATCTGTCTTTGTTAGCACTCAACCCAATCGAGTGCTAACACGTATACTATATTCGATGTTGCCAGAAATTGCAATAGCCAATCGCCTGAAATCGAAGAAAAAAATTTGAAAAATTCATGAACGCGCCCGGCGCGGGTAAAAAAAGCCGCCAAAGGCGGCGGCAGAGGGGCGGCGCTATCCTTCATCGGGCCGGGGCGCGCCGCGCAGCTTGGCGATGACCCGGGGCAGCGCGTCGCGGCTGGAGCCCCAGTCGGCTCCTGCGTTGCGGTAATCGAACATGGTGGTGAAGTGCTTCAGCTCCCCCTCCAGGCGCTCCAGGGCGGCCTGCTCCATGGACAGGGTATCGGACAAAAAGCCGGCCCATGCCTTGCCCTTCAGTTCGCCCCGGGCCAGCCGCAGCAGGCTGGCAAAATGGGGAAGGCAGAAGCCCTGCCCCTGGCGGTAGAGCGCGGCAAAGGAGGGGTCCTTGTGATAAAGGCTGGCGCAGGTCTGCTGATAGCGCTCCATATTGGAGGCGACGCGCTGGCAGATCATGCAGGAGCAGGCCGTCTGCTCCAGCTGATCAAGCAGCTGAAGCGTGGGGTCGGGCGCGCCCTTGCCGGCAAAGAGGCCGCGCTTTACCGGCTCGGCTCCGGGCATGGCCGCCTCCATCAGCGGTTTGAGGCGGCTGACCGTTTCCGTCAGGTGCGTATGCGTGATCAGGGCCAGCGGCAGGCGCTGCTGGCGGTCGAACAGCGCCTTGAAGTGCCTGGCGCAGTAGCCCTTTTCGTTGCTCATGATACGGATATCCGGCTCCATAGCGGCCCCGCCCAGGGTAATATCCAGGAACTGCTCCTCCAGATATTGGCTGAGCGTACACAACGGGCATTCCCCGCCCGCGCGGAAGCTGTCCCACAGGGGGATGGTGTCCAGGTGCATCTGCATGTTTTTCCCTTTCCGGCTGGTACAAGCCTGTATATTGCGCCCGGCCCCATCATAGGATTGACAAGGAGGTGGGAGCATGACCTATTCATACGCAAGGAAATCCTTTCCCCGCCGCAGAAGGCCGGCAGGAAAAGGCGGCGGCGCGGCGGGCTGGATCGCTGTCGTGGTGCTGGTGATCGCAATTGGCGCCCTCTGGTGGGTCAAGAGCCAAGGGACGCCGGAAGATACTTCTATTATATCATCCCCGACGGCAACCAACAATCCATCGCCGGCAGCGGTTTCCACGCCCGAAACGCAGACGACGGCGGCTCCGGGCACCTCGGCCGGCGACGCTGAGGCCCAGAGCATGACGCTGACGCTCCAGGGCTTTACCGTGTGGGGCGTGCAGCTGGGCGCATACGGGACGCAGCAGGCAGCCCAGCAGGCCGGCGGCCAGCGGACGGCGGTATTCTTTGAGCAGCAGCGCTATCGGGTGATCGATTCGCTCTGGCAGCAGAAGGAAGACGCCCAGGCTTACCGGCAGGGCGTCAGCCAGGAGAGCTATGTGACGGAGCTGACCGCGCCCAGCGTCAAGCTGAAGCTGACCGGCTCCCAGCAGAAGCTGGATGCCATTGCCCAGGCGGTGCAATCCTGGGAGGCGGCCCTGGCTTCGCTGCTTGAGGCGCAGCAGGCCCTGGCCGCGGAAGGGGCGAGCCTGGATAGAGCCCAGCAATACGCCCAAACTGCCAGCGAGCAGCTGAAGCAGGCGCGAGAGGGCATACCCGACGAGACGGAGGTACTCAAGGGCATGCGGAGCGCGCTGGAGCAGAGCGAAGCGGCGCTGGGCGAAATTCTTGCGCTCAAGCCGGGGGAAGAGGTAGATTTTGAAGCGATATTCCGATATAATGTACTTATATGTCACAATATTTACAATACCTATGCGAACAATCTTCTTTCTTCATAACACATAAGGAGGGGTCTTGATGGCGGTATTGACGGCGGCGGAGATCCGTGACCTGCTGGATGCGGTAGTGGTGGTGGGCCAGGATAAGATGGATATGCAGGTGGAGGAAGCCTGCGGTGCGGACCTGATGAGCGATGTGCTGGCCTTTATCAAGGAAAAGGCCATCCTGCTGACGGGGCTGGTCAGCCCCCATGTGATCCGCACGGCGGAGATGCTGGATATCGCCATGGTGGTGTTTGTGCGGGGCAAGGTGCCGCCCCAGGAGGTATGTAAGCTGGCCGAGGAGCGGGATATGGTGATTATGAGCACGAAGAACACCATGTTCGAGTCCTGCGGCATCCTGTATGAGAACGGCTTAAAGGGAGGCTGTGCGATCGATGCCTGATCATGCTTCTCTGCTTAAGCGCTTTCCGGTGGCCGCCGGCGATTTCAGCTCCGCCGGCGACGCCTCTGCATCCATGAAGGGGATGCTGAAGAAGCTTGGCGTGAATCCCGGCGTCATCCGCCGGATCTCCATCGCCGCCTATGAGGCGGAGCTGAACCTGATTATCCATTCCCAGGGCGGCGAGCTGTCCATAGCGGTGGAGCCCCAGCTGATCCGGCTCAAGAGCGAGGATGTGGGCCCGGGCATTGCCGATGTGAGCAAGGCGCTGCAGGAGGGCTTCTCCACGGCCCCGGAGAGCGTCCGGGAGCTGGGCTTTGGGGCGGGCATGGGCCTGCCGAATATGAAGCGCTGCGCCAACCGGTTTTCCATTTCATCCCAGCTGGGAGAGGGGACCCATATAATGATGGAATTTGACCTGGCCTAGCGCCGGGAAAAGAGGGAGTTCATCATGCCGGCAAGAAACCACTCGATCCGCCTGGATCGTGATAAATGCATGGGCTGCACCCACTGCCTCAGGCGGTGCCCCATGGAAGCCATCCGCATCCGCCACGGAAAGGCGCGGATGCTCAATGAACGATGTATCGACTGCGGCGAATGCATCCGCGTGTGCCCGCACCATGCCAAGGCGGCGGTGACGGACCCGCTGAGCTGCATCGAGCCTTTTTCTTATCGCATCGCCCTGCCGGCGCCGGCCTTTTTCGGACAGTTTGCCGGCAGCGACGTGCTTAACACCCTGCCCCAGGGGCTGCGGGAGATCGGCTTTGACGATGTCTTTGAGGTATCCCGCGGGGCGCAGATCATCGGCGAGGCAATCCGGGACCAGATGGGAAAGCCCGGGCCGCGGCCGCTGATTTCGTCCTCCTGCCCGGTCATCATGCGGCTTATCCAGCTGCGTTTCCCGGGGCTGATTAAGAATATTATCCCCCTTAAATCCCCGATGGAGGTGGCGGCGCGGCTGGCCCGCGAGCGCTTCTGCCGGGAGAACCATGTCAAGCCGGAAAAGGTGGGCGTCTTTTTCATCACGCCCTGCCCGGCCAAGGTGACGGCTATCCGTTCGCCCCTGGGCATCGAGCGCTCTGAGGTGAATGGAGCCATCTCCATGGTGGATATCTATGCCGAGCTGTCCAACAAGCACCAGCGCGCCTGGCTGACCGGCGCGGAGCAGGGGCAGTCGCGGGCGGGCGTGGCCTACTGCCTGACCGGCGGCGAGGGATATGCGGCGCATATGGATAACGCCCTGGCGGTCGACGGCTTTGAAGCGGTGGAAAAGGTGCTGGAGGAGATCGAAAACGGCAAGCTGGACGGGCTGGACTTCTTTGAAGGCATGGCCTGCAAGGGCGGCTGCGTAGGCGGCGCGCTGACCTTTGAAAATCCCTATGTGGCCAAGCAGCGGATCCAGGCGCTGCTGGCAAAGGTGCCCGATTACCCGGGCCCGGAGGCTGTGAACCTGGATATGGCCGGCCCGGTCGGTCTGGACCGGCCGGTCCTCCCTGCGGCCGATATGCAGCTGGACGATGACCTGGCCGTGGCGCTGCAGAAGATGGATGAGATGGAGCGGCTGGTAAAGCGGCTGCCGGGCCTGGACTGCGGCTCCTGCGGCTCGCCCACCTGCCTGGCGCTGGCCGAGGATATTGTGCTGGGCTACGCCACCGAAATGGATTGCATCTTCCGGCTGAAGGACCATGTCAGCGACCTGGCCAGGGAGATGATGACCCTGTCCGAGGAAACCAGGGACAAACCTGTGAGAGGAGAGATCAATACATAATGGACGTAAAGACGTTGGCGGAAAAGACCGGATGGAAATGGCTGAATCCGGAGCTTCAGGAGCCCCGGGAGGTCACCGACGGCTGCTGCTGCGACCTGCTCAGCTGGGTGATGGCGGCCGGGGACGAGGGTATGGCCTGGGTAACGGTGCAGACCCATATGAACGTGGTGGCCATTGCCAGCCTGCATGAGTTTGCCTGCATTGTGCTCTCCGAGGGCAACGAAATGGAGCAGGCGGTGCTGGATAAGGCGACGGCTGAAGGCATCGCTGTGCTGAGCTGCCAGGTCAGCAGCTATCAGGCCTGCTGCGCCCTGTGCCGGCTGGGAGTGGGCGGCTAAGGGCGATGATCGCCGTGGATCTGCATATCCATTCGGCGCTGTCCCCCTGCGCCGATGACGATATGACGCCCAACAACATCACAGGCATGGCCGCGCTCAAGGGGTTGGACATGATCGCCGTGACCGATCACAACAGCTGCGGGCAGCTGCGCTCGGTCATCCGGGCGGCTGAAAATTACGGGGTCGCCGTTCTTCCAGGCATGGAGGCAACCACCCGGGAGGATGTGCATGTGTTATGCTATTTTCCCCACATAGAAGCCATGGAGGCCTTTGGCGGCAGGGTGGAGGCGTCGCTGCCCAAGATCCGCAACAAGCCGGCGTTCTTTGGCAACCAGTTATTTTATAACGAAGTCGACGAAGTGACCGGCCAGCGGGAGCACCTGCTCCTGGTCAGCTCGGGCTTTTCGCTGGAGCAGCTCTCGGATATGGCCTGGAATATGGGTGGAATCGCCGTTCCGGCCCATATCAACAAGGGTGCAAACAGCCTGCTCCCCGTGCTGGGGATGATCCCCAGAGGGCTTCAGGCGCCTGCTGTGGAGGTTTTCGGAGACGAAGATCTGGGAAGCTTGATATTTAATCGCAAAGTGCTGCGCTCATCCGACGCCCATCAGCTGGGCGCCATTCTGGAGCCGGTCTTTCACCTGCCGCTGCCAGAGCCTGATCCCGAGGCGGTAATTGCATGGCTCCGGTCCTGAGCTAGCGGTTTAATCTACCAGTCTTTTGAAAGTTTATTTGTCGAAAGTGACCTAAAAGGCTTGTTTTTCTTCGTATTTTAGAGCATTATGCAAATACGCGCCAAAGATGATATAATAAGATACGTATTGACATTCGCTTGTCAATGTTACCCAAACTGCGGGGCTTCGGGTCAGCCGAAAAGGCCCTTTTCAAAGGAACAAGGAGGAACGAACATGAGTGGCTTGAGCGAACAGGAAAAGTACGCGAAGCTCCAAGAGATCATTGCCGAGCACAAGGACCAGAAGGGTCCGCTGATGCCGGTGATGCAGGCGGCCCAGGAGCTGTTCGGCTATCTGCCCCTTGAGGTGCAGAACGTCATTGCCGACGGCCTGAAGGTGCCGCTGACCGAGGTATATGGCGTGGCGACCTTTTATTCCCAGTTCTCGCTGGAACCCAAGGGCGTGCACACCATCAGCGTCTGCATGGGTACGGCCTGCTATGTAAAGGGCGCCCAGGCGGTGCTGGACAAGATTAAGTCGACCCTGAAGATCGAAGAGGGCAAGACCACGCCCGACGGCAAGTTCACGCTGCTGGGCACCCGCTGTCTTGGCTGCTGCGGCCTGGCGCCGGTTATCACCGTTGACAACGAGGTATACGGCCGCCTGACCCCGGCAGACATCGAGGAGATCCTGGCCAAATACTAGGAGGTCCCATGAAAGATCTGTCGCTTTATATGCTGGATTTGGCACAGAATTCCGTGCGGGCTGGAGCCAGGCATCTCATCGTGGAGGTCGACAGCCAGCCGGAGGCGGATTGCCTGTCCTTTTCGCTGGCCGACGACGGCTCCGGGATGGACGAGGCGACGCTCAGGCGGGTGCAGGATCCCTTTTACACCACCCGTACCACCCGGAAGGTGGGGCTCGGTATCCCCCTCTTTAAGGAGGGGACGGAGCAGGCGGGCGGCCGCTTTTCCCTGAAAAGCGAGCTGGGCAAGGGGACGGTCATCCAGGGCAGCTATCAGCTGAGCCACCTGGACAGGCCGCCGCTGGGCGATTTGGCCGGCAGCCTTTTTACGCTGGTAACGGCCAATCCCGAGCTGGATTTTACCTGTACCTTCCGGCGGGGCCAGGAAAGCTTTGTATTCGACACGCGGCAGATCCGCCGGGAGCTCGACGGCGTACCGCTGGATATTCCAGAGGTGCAGGCCTGGATGAAAGCGTATATTGATGAAGGCGTAAATGCTTTATTTGGAGGTAACACCCTATGAAATCGATCAAGGATTTGCAGGCGATTCGCGAACGCGCCCTGGACTCGGTCAACATGCGTAAGGACCAGGACGGCATCCGTATTGTAGTGGGCATGGCGACCTGCGGCATTGCAGCCGGCGCGCGCCCGGTCATGCTCAAGTTTGTGGAGGAGATTAACCGCCGCCACCTGCAGAACGTGTCGGTCAGCCAGACCGGATGCATCGGCATGTGCCGCTTTGAGCCCATGGTGGAGGTGCTGCAGCCCGGCAAGGAGAAGGTAACCTATGTCCATGTGGATCCCGACAAGGTATCCCGCATCGTGACCGAGCATATTGTCAACGGTAATCCCGTCAAGGAGTTTACCATTAACGCCGCGGAAGGCAAGTAAATAACGAGCTTAGGCTGAGGAGGATACCTATGGATCTGTTTCGTTCCCAAGTAATGGTCTGCGGCGGAACCGGTTGCACCTCTTCCGGTTCGGCGGAGATCATTTCCCGCCTGGAATCCCAGATTGCCGAAAAGGGTCTGGATAAGGAAGTCAAAGTGGTGCGCACCGGCTGCTTCGGGCTCTGTGAAGTCGGCCCCGTGGTCATCGTGTACCCGGAGGGCGCTTTCTATGCCCATGTAACCCCGGGCGACGTCGACGAGATCGTCGAGGAGCACCTGCTCAAGGGCCGTATTGTCAAGCGGCTGATCTACAAGGAGCACAGCGCGGAGCCGGAGACGCACACCTCCCTGAACGAGGTGGCCTTCTACAAGAAGCAGCACCGTATCGCCCTGCGCAACTGCGGTAAGATCGACCCGGAGAATATTGAAGAATACATCGCCTTTGACGGCTATACGGCGCTGGCTAAGTGCCTGACCGAGCTGAGCCCCGAGGATGTCATCAAGATCCTCAAGGAATCGGGCCTGCGCGGCAGGGGCGGCGGCGGCTTCCCCACCGGCCTGAAATGGGAGATGACCTATAAGAGCCAGGCCGACCAGAAGTATGTGGCCTGTAACGCGGACGAGGGCGACCCCGGTGCCTTCATGGACCGTTCGGTGCTGGAGGGCGATCCCCACTCCGTGCTGGAGGCCATGGCCATTGCTGGCTATACCATTGGCGCCGATCAGGGCTATATCTACGTCCGCGCCGAATACCCCATCGCCGTGCACCGCCTGCAGGTGGCCATCAACCAGGCCCGTGAATACGGCCTGCTGGGCAAGAATATCCTGGGCACCGGATTTAACTTCGACATTGAGCTGCGCCTTGGCGCCGGCGCCTTTGTCTGCGGCGAGGAGACCGCGCTGATCTCCTCCATCCACGGCCATCGCGGCGAGCCCCGGCCCCGTCCGCCCTATCCGGCTGTAGCGGGCATCTTTGGCAAGCCCACACTGCTCAACAACGTGGAGACCTATGCCAATATTACCCAGATCATCAATAACGGTGCGGCCTGGTTTGCCTCCATGGGCACCGAAAAGTCCAAGGGAACCAAGGTATTCGCTCTGGGCGGCAAGATTGTCAATACCGGGCTTGTAGAAATTCCCATGGGCACAACGCTGCGCGAGATCGTCTATGATATTGGCGGCGGTATCCCGGGCGGCAAGGCCTTCAAGGCGGCTCAGACCGGCGGCCCCAGCGGCGGCTGCATTCCCGCCTCGAAGCTGGATATCCCGATTGACTATGATAACCTCATGTCGATCGGCTCCATGATGGGCTCCGGTGGCCTGATCGTCATGGACGAGGACAACTGCATGGTGGACATCGCCAAGTTCTTCCTGGACTTCACCGTGGACGAGAGCTGCGGCAAGTGCCCGCCCTGCCGCATCGGCACCCGCCGGATGCAGGAGATCCTCAAGCGCATCGTGGAAGGCAAGGGCGAGGATGGCGATATTGAACGCCTGCAGACCCTGGGCGAGAACATCAAAAAGTCCGCGCTCTGCGGCCTGGGCCAGTCGGCACCCAACCCGGTGCTGAGCACCATCCGCTATTTCCGCGACGAGTATGAGGCCCATATCTATGAGAAGCGCTGTCCGGCCGGCCACTGTAAGGCTCTGCTGAGCTACCAGGTGGACGAGGCCAAGTGCCGCAAGTGCGGCCTGTGCGCCGGCGTATGCCCGGCGGGCGCCATCTCCGGCGAGCGCAAGGTCACGGCTTTCCACATCGATCCTGCCAAGTGCGTCAAGTGCGGCGCCTGTGAGGACCGTTGCCCCTTTAAGGCCATCTCGAAGAAATAAGGCAAAGGAGAAGACGCATGGACAACATGGTTACCTTGACCATTGATGGCGTGGAAGTCACCGTCCCCGAGGGTACGACGGTGCTGGAAGCCGCCCATCAGGCCAATATTCATATTCCTACCCTCTGCTATCTGAAGGGTGTCAACCAGATCGGCGCCTGCCGCATGTGCATTGTCGACACCGGCGCCCGCAACCCCATTGCGGCCTGCACGCTCCCCGCCGCCAACGGCATGAACGTGCGGACCAATACGCCCGCCATCCGTGAGGCGCGCCGCAATACTTTGGAGCTGATTCTGTCCAACCATGACCGGGAGTGCACCACCTGCGTGCGCAGCCAGAACTGTGAGCTGCAGTCCCTGGCCAAGGAGCTGGGCATTGTCGATATCGACTATCCCGGCGAGAATATCCACTATGATCTGGACAAGTCCAGCAAGTGCATCGTCCGCGATCCCAATAAATGCGTGCTTTGCCGCCGCTGCATTGCCACCTGCCAGCAGGTGCAGAACGTGGGCGTGCTGGGCGCCACGGAGCGCGGCTTTAAGACGATTGTTTCCCCCGTCTTCCACATGGGCGTGGGTGAAGTGCCCTGCATTGGCTGCGGCCAGTGTATCCAGGCCTGCCCTGTAGGCGCGATCTACGAGGTGGACGACACCAAGAAGGTATGGAAGGCCCTGGCCAACCCCGACCTGCATGTGGTGGTGCATACCGCGCCGTCCATCCGCGTGGGCCTGGGCGAGGAGCTGGGTATGCCCATGGGCACCAACGTGACCGGCAAAATGGTGGCCGCGCTGCGCCGGATGGGCTTTGACTCGGTGCTGGATACCGACTTTGCCGCAGACCTGACCATTATGGAGGAGGGAACCGAGTTCCTGCACCGCCTGAACGAAGGCGGCACGCTGCCGATGATTACCTCCTGCTCGCCGGGCTGGATTAAGTACTGCGAGCATTATTACCCGGAATTCATCGATAACCTGTCCACCTGCAAGTCCCCCATGTCCATGCAGGGCGCCATCATCAAGACCTATTACGCGCAGAAGATGGGCATCGATCCCAAGAACATCTTCACGGTGGCCGTCATGCCCTGCACCGCCAAGAAGTTCGAGTGCTCCCGCACCGAGCTGGCGGAGGGCGATATGGCCGACAACGACGCGGTGCTGACGACCCGCGAGCTGGGCCGGATGATCCGCCAGAGCGGTATCCGCTTCGAGACCCTGCCGGATGAGGACTTTGACTCGGTGATGGGCGAGAGCACCGGCGCGGCCGTTATCTTCGGCGTGACCGGCGGCGTAATGGAGGCCGCCCTGCGCACTGTGTACGAGGTCGCTACCGGCAAGGAGCTGGAGGACGTGAACTTTACCGAGGTTCGCGGCATCCAGGGCGTGAAGGAAGCCAGCGTGAAGGTAGGCGACCGCGAGGTGCGCGTGGCGGTGGCCCATGGCACCGGCAACGCCTCCAAGCTGCTGGATTCCATCAAGAGCGGCGAGAAGCAGTATGACTTCATCGAGATCATGGGCTGCCCCGGCGGCTGCGTGACCGGTGGCGGCCAGCCCATCGTGCCCGCCGAGGTGAAGATGGATGTGGACCCCCGCCAGGTGCGCGCCGCGGCCATCTACTCCGCCGACGAGGCGAAGGTGCACCGCAAGAGCCATGAGAACAGCGAGATAAAGGCTCTGTATAAGGACTTCCTGGGCGAGCCCGGAAGCCACAAGGCCCACGAGCTGCTGCACACCACCTACCAGGTCCGTCCCCGGTATGTGAAATAAGGTTTCCCTGCAAGCGCCCGGGATCCAAGCGGATCCCCGGGCGCTTTTTCGCGCGCAAAGCCCGCCGCGGCCCCTGCGGTTGACAGGGAAGGGCCAACCGTGTTATAACACGAGAGAAATTCAATGATAGCGTTATCGCTTACAGGAGGAACATGAAAAGGATTGTAACCATCCAGGATATTTCCTGCGTCGGCAAGTGCTCGCTGACTGTGGCGCTGCCCATCATTTCTGCCGCCGGGGTAGAGGCGGCCATCCTGCCGACGGCTGTGCTTTCCACCCATACGGCCTTTTCCAAGTTTACCTTCCGCGACCTTACCGGCGAGATCAATCCCATTGCGGAAACCTGGGATGAGCTGGGCCTGACCTTTGACGCGGTCTATACGGGCTATCTGGGTTCCTTTGAGCAGATTGAGCTGGTAGAGCAGTTCCTGGAACGCTTCCGCCGGGCGGAAACCGCCGTCTTTGTGGATCCGGCCATGGCTGACAACGGCGTGCTGTATAAGGGCTTTACCCAGCAATTCGCCGACCGGATGGCGGGCCTGTGCGGGAAGGCGGACCTGGTGCTGCCGAACCTGACGGAGGCGGCCTTTATGCTGCATATCCCCTATCAGCCAGAGTATGACGAGGCCTATGTGCGCCAGGTGCTGGTTAAGCTGACGGGCCTTGGCGCGCGCTGCGCCGCGCTGACGGGCATCAGCCTGAAGGAAGGGGAGATTGGCGCGTACTTTTATGACAGCCAGACCGGCGTATACGATTATTATGCCAATGAGAAGCTCCCTGTCGCCTACCATGGCACCGGCGACGTGTTTGCCTCGGCGGCTTTGGGCGCCCATATGCGCGGCCTCTCGCTGCAGGATGCGCTGAAGGTGGCGGTGGACTATACCCTTGAATCCATCCGTAAGACCATGGAGGATCCGAACCGCCGGGATTATGGCGTGAACTTCGAGGAGGCGCTGCCCCTTTTGATCAAGCGGCTGAACCCTTAAGCGCATAAGCACCTGGCAAAGGGGCGCCGGCTGCCGGAGCCCCTTTGCCGTTAACCGGCGCTTGCCCTCCGGCTGTCTTCGGTCAGCAACCTATAAAGAAGCGGCGGGACGAGCGCCCTTTGACCGGTTGATATAAAAAAGTCCACCCCCGATACAATCGGGGATGGGCTTTTGGCGTCGAGGGGCCTTTTACCGCCCGGCCTGGTCAATCAGCCTGACCTGCTCCGGTGGAAGGACAATATCCTGGGCGGTAAGGCTGTCGCTTAGCTGCTCCATGCGCTGGGGGCCGATGATGGCGGCGGCGCCATGGCCGAAGAGATAGCCAAGGGTGATCTGGGTGATGCTGTAACCGGTTTCAGCGGCGATGGCCTCCATGGCGGCCAGGCGGGCACGGTTTACCGGGCTGTCGTACATGTGCCGGGCAAGCGGGGAAAGGCCCGACGGCCCCATGGCATGCAGCTTGGCAAAGTAGCCCCGGGCCTGGGCGGTGAAGGCGGCCAGCAGCACCTGGGAACGGGCGTAATCGGGCAGCTCCTGCTCCGATACGGTGACGATGGTGGGATCGCCGCCGGCGTCAGGATTCAGACGCGCCGCGTTATACTGGTTTTCGCAGACAACAAAGCCCTCAAACCCGCAGCGGGCGGCGTATTCGTTGGCCGCCCTGAGCCGGTCGATGCGCCAATTGGAAGCGCCCAGGCAGCGGAGCTTCCCCTGAAGCCGCAGCGCCTGGAGCGTATCCATGATCTCTTCCACCGGCCGGGCGGGATCATCCCGATGCAGATAGTAGAGGTCGACCCGCTCAATGCCCAAATGCGTCAGGCTCTCTTCCAGGTCATGGGCAATCTGCTCCGGCGCCAGCCGGGGCGGGCCCATGCGCCCGGTGCCGTCATCCAGGAGGGGATGCGCGCCCTTGGTGGCGATCTGGATGCCTCCGTCCTGTCCGCGGCTCTTTAGCCAGCGCCCGATGAGCTCCTCGCTGAGGCTGCGGCCGCCGGGGATCCACTGGCCATAGACATGGGCGGTATCCAGCAGGGTTCCGCCGGAGGCGGCATAACAGTCCAGCATGGCAAAGGCCTCGGGCTGGGGTACGGCCGCACCGAAGTCGGCTGTGCCCAGGATGATGGCAGGGACGGCCAACGCGCCCCCGGTAAGCGTATAATACTTCATGGGAAAGACCTCCTATGGGTTCCTTTAGCGCCATTGTAAGGTCGGCCGGCAGCTATCGTCAAGCCGGTATGCAGCATTTTGCCTGGAGCTGGACCGATGCGGACATGGCACGGCGGCGGCAGACATGGTACAATAAACAAAACGGGACAAGGAGGAAACAGGATGATACGGATTGCGATGCTCAGCGGCTGGCATGTTCACGCCGAGGGATATGCCCGGGAGGCCAACCGGCTGGGGAACGCCCAGGTAACCTGCGTATGGGACGAGGACCCGGAGCGGGGGGCAAAGTGGGCCCGGGAGCTGGGCGTGGACTATGAAAGCTGCCTGGACCGGACGCTGGCCCGGGAGGATGTGGATGCGGTAATCGTCTGCACGCCTACCAGCATGCACCGCGAGGTGATCGTCAAGGCGGCGCAGGCCGGCAAGCATATCTTTACCGAGAAGGTGATGGCCCTGACCACGGAGGATTGCCTGGCCATTGCGGCGGCCGTTCGGCAGGCGGGGGTGAAGTTCGCCATCTCCTTCCCCCACCGCACCATGAGCCACAACCTCTTTGCCAAAAAGGCCGTGGATGAGGGTTGGCTGGGCAAGGTAACGCTGGCCCGGGTGCGCAACGCCCATGACGGTGTAGCCTCTGGCTGGCTGCCGCCCCATTTCTTTGAGCAAGCCACCTGCGGCGGCGGGGCGATGATGGATCTGGGCGCCCACCCGATGTATCTGCTGGCCTGGCTGCTGGGCCGGCCGGTATCGGTCAGCTCCCTCTTTACCCAGACGATGAGCGCCTATCCCGGCATTGAGGACAATGCGGTCAGCCTGCTGGAATTTGAAGGCGGCGTAATCGGCGTGTCGGAGACGGGATTTGTCTCGAAGAACAGCCCCTTCGAGCTGGAGCTATACGGCACCGAGGGCAGCCTCTTTGTGGGCGGGCCCGAGGGGATCCGCCTGTACCGCAACGATGGGGCGGTATCGGGCTTCCTGCATCCTGACCGCCTGCCGGAGGAGCTGCCCCAGGCCATGACCCAATGGGCGAAAGCCATTGAGGGGCAGGGTGAAATTTCATTCGGCCTGGAGGAGGGCATCCTGCTGACGGAAATCATGGAGGCTGCCTACCGCTCCCAGCAGGAGAAGCGCCGGGTGGAGCTTCCGGCACGATAGGGCGGGTAGGCCCGTATTGCTGCAAAAAACAGGGATTGACAAACAAAAGCGGCTATGGGATAATGACCCCAAGAAAGAGGATGGAGACGAGTAGTCTTTCGGAACCAAAAAGAGAGAGCGGCAGAAGCTGAGAGCCGCTTTTGGGGAGGATGGATGAAGACCAGCTCCGGATTTCACCGGTTGGGCCCGTTATCGCCCATAAGAGTGGTTTTACAACAAGGGTGGAACCGCGGGTTTGCACTAAGCCCGTCCCTTACGAGGGACGGGTATTTTTGTACTCTAGGAGGAAAGGCATGAAAATTACGCTGAAAGACGGCGCGGCGCGGGAGTTTGAGGGCCCGATGACGGCGCTGGAAGTGGTGAAGCGCATCAGCAATTCCCTGGCCAAGCAGGCTGTGGCCGTGCGGCTGAACGGCAAGGTGATGGATCTGACCACCCCCATCAACGAGGATGTGGAGCTGGAGGTGCTGACCTTTGCCGACCCGGACGGCGCCAAGGTGCTGCGGCACACGGCCAGCCATGTGCTGGCCCAGGCCGTGAAGCGCATCCGGCCCGATGCGAAGCTGGCCATCGGCCCGGCGATTGACAACGGGTTCTATTACGACTTTGACCTGGAAGAGCCCTTCTCCACCGAGGACTTTGCCAAGATTGAAAAGGAGATGGCCCGGATCGTGCAGGCCAACGAGCCGCTGGAGCGCTTCGAGCTGCCCCGTGAGGAGGCCATTGCCCTGATGGAGAGCCAGGGCCAGAGCTACAAGGTGGAGCTCATCCGCGACCTGCCCGAGGACGCGGTGATCTCCTTCTACAAGCAGGGCGACTTTGTCGACCTTTGCGCCGGGCCCCACCTGCCCTCTACCGGCCGGGTGAAGGCCTTCAAGCTGCTGTCAGTGGCAGGCGCCTATTGGCGGGGCAGCGAGAAGAACAAGATGCTGCAGCGCATTTACGCTACGGCCTTTGATAAAAAGGCCGATCTGGACGAGTATCTGAAGCTGCTGGAGGAGGCCAAGAAGCGCGACCACCGCAAGCTGGGCCGCGAGCTGGGGCTTTTTACCCTCATGGATGAGGGCCCGGGCTTCCCCTTCTTCCTGCCCAAGGGCATGATCCTGCGCAATGAGCTGGAGAATTACTGGCGCCAGATGCACAAAAAGGCCGGCTACCAGCAGATCTCCACGCCCCTGATCCTGAGCCGCGAGCTGTGGTACCGCTCCGGACACTGGGACCATTACAAGGACAACATGTATACGGTGCAGATCGATGAGGAGGACTACGCCATCAAGCCCATGAACTGCCCCGGCGGTATGCTGGTGTATAAAAGCCAGTCCCATTCCTACCGGGATCTGCCCCTGCGCATGGGCGAGCTGGGCCTGGTGCACCGGCACGAGCTCTCCGGCACGCTGCACGGGCTGATGCGGGTGCGATGCTTCACCCAGGACGACGCCCACATCTTCATGACGCCTGAGCAGATCGAGGCAGAGATCTTTGGCGTCATCAACATGGCGACCCACCTGTATGATACCTTCGGCTTCAAGTATCATGTGGAGCTTTCCACGCGGCCGGAGAACTCCATGGGCAGCGACGAGCAGTGGGAGCAGGCGACCACGGCCCTGGAGGCGGCGCTGAAGAAGAAGGGCATGGATTATGTGGTCAACGAGGGCGACGGCGCCTTCTATGGCCCGAAGATCGACTTCCACCTGGAAGATTCGCTGGGCCGCACCTGGCAGTGCGGCACGATCCAGCTGGATATGCAGATGCCCGAGCGCTTTGACCTGACCTATGTGGGGCCCGACGGCGAGAAGCATCGCCCGGTCATGATCCATCGGGTGATCTTCGGATCCATCGAGCGCTTTATCGGCATCCTGACGGAGCACTTTGCCGGGGCCTTCCCGCTGTGGCTTTCGCCGGTGCAGGTCAAGGTGCTGACCATTACCGACCGTTCGGACGAATACGCCCAGGCCATCATGACCAAGCTGGAGGATGCCGGGCTGCGGGGCGAGGCCGACCTGCGCAACGAGAAGATCGGCTTCAAGATCCGCGAGGCTCAGGCCGAGAAGGTGCCCTACATGCTGGTGCTGGGCGATAAGGAAGTGGAGAGCGGCACGGTGGCCGTGCGCAAGCGCGGCGGCGAGCAGCTCAATATGGAGCTGGACGAGTTTATCGCTATGGCCAAGGGCCAGGCCCAGAGCCGCGAGATTTTTTAAGGATAAGGAGGCGTCAGCATGAGCAGAAACTGGAACGGGGACCAGATGAGGCCGTTGTTTGACCGGCTCTACGGCGCTGCCGCCGGGCGGGCGGCCGCGCGCTATGCCGATATGGAGAGCCGCTTCTTCAGCTATTTCGGCGAGGGGGATTACCGGGTATTCTCGGCCCCTGGCCGCAGCGAGATCGGCGGCAACCACACCGACCACAACTATGGCAAGGTGCTGGCCTGCGCGGTCAGCGTAGATACCGTGGCCTTTGTGCGGGCCACGGAGGGCTCCGTAGTGCGCTACCGCTCGGCGGGCTACCGCGGCGAGCGGGAGTTCCGGGTGGACCTGGCCGAGCTTTCGGCCCAGGAGAAGGATGTGGGCACCACCAATGCGCTGATCCGCGGCGTGGCCGACCGCATGGCCCAGCTGGGCTACCGGGTCGGCGGGTTCGACGCCTATATCAGCTCGGACGTGCTGCGGGGGTCGGGGCTGAGCTCCTCGGCCGCCTTTGAGGTGATGACCTGCGCCGTGCTGGATGGGCTCTACAACCAGGGCGATATGTCGCCGGTGCTTCGGGCCCAGGTGGCGCAGTACGCGGAGAATGTACACTTTGGCAAGCCCTCGGGCCTGATGGATCAGATGGCCAGCTCCGTGGGCTCGCTGGTGACCATTGACTTTGCCGATCCGGCCCAGCCGGCGGTGGAGCGGGTGGACTTTGACTTTGCCGCCGCCGGGCTCTCGCTGGTGGTGGTGGATACCGGCGGCAACCACGCCAACCTGACCGACGCCTATGCCTCCATCACCGAGGACATGGCCCAGGTAGCCGCCTTCTTCGGCAAGGAGAAGCTGCGCCAGGTGGGCCGGGAGACCTTCTATAACCACATTACCCAGCTTCCCGGCAAGGTGACGGACCGGGCCATCCTCCGGGCGATTCACTTCTTCAACGATAACGAGCGGGTGGACCGGGAGGTGGCGGCGCTGAAGGCTGGAGACGTGAAGGCCTTCCTGAAAAATGTCATTGAATCGGGAGACAGCTCCTGGAAGCTGCTGCAGAACGTGTACGTCGGCGGCAGCGCCGAGCAGGGCCTGGCCCTGGCCCTGGCCATGAGCCGTCCCTTCCTGGAGGACGGAGGCGCCTGGCGGGTTCACGGCGGCGGCTTTGCCGGCACCATCCAGGCCTTTGTGCCCCAGTCGCTGGTGAAGGATTACATCAGCCTGATGGACGCGCTGTTCCACGAGGGAGCGGCCACGGCCCTGTCCATCCGGCCCGAGGGCGCCATGGAGATCCCTGTGCCCTAGCCCTACCCCGCGATGCGCGGGCGATAGAAGAAGGAGGATATCATGCTGCTGATTCGGAACGCCAAGGTCATGACCATGGCCGGACAAACCTATGAGAAGGGCGACATCCTGATTGACGACGAAGGGCGCATCGCCGCGGTGGGCGAGCAGCTGCCTGCCCCCGACGGGACCCCCTGCGTGGAGGCCCAGGGGCTGACGGCGCTGCCCGGCTTCATCGATGCCCACTGCCATATCGGCATGTTCGAGAACGGGATGGGCTTTGAGGGGGATGACGGCAACGAAATGACCGACCCCATCACGCCCCACCTGCGGGCCATTGATGCGATCAATCCCGAGGACGTATGCTTCCAGGAGGCCTATGAGCACGGCGTGACCACCGTATGCACCGGCCCCGGCAGCGCCAATGTCATTGGCGGCACCTTTGTGGCCATGAAAACCTATGGCCGCCGGGTGGACGATATGGTGATCGCCAATCCTCTGGCGCTTAAATGCGCCTTCGGTGAGAACCCCAAGCGGGTGTATTCGGGCCTGAAGCGCACGCCCAGCACCCGCATGGCCACCGCCGCCCTGCTGCGCGAGGCGCTGGCCGGGGCGCAGGCCTACCGCAAGAAGATTGATAACGACGAGGACGTGCCTGACCAGGACCTGAAAAAGGACGTGCTGGTGGACGTGCTGGAGAACCGGCTCTATATGAAGATTCACGCCCACCGGGCCGACGATATCCTGACGGCCATCCGCATCTGCAAGGAGTTCGGCGTGGAATATACCCTGGAGCACTGCACCGAGGGCTACCGCATCCTGGATTACCTCAAGGAGGAGGACGCCAAGTGCATCCTGGGGCCGCTCTTGACTGACCGCAGCAAGATCGAGCTCAACAAGCTGACCTTCCGGGCTCCGGCCGAATTCGCCAAGGCTGGCCTGAAGTTCGCCCTGATGACCGACCATCCGGTGATCCCCACCATGTATCTGCCGGTATGCGCCTCCCTGGCGGTGCGCGAAGGGCTGGATCCGGAGTCAGCCCTCAAGGCCATCACCATCTGGGCGGCTGAGATCACGGGGATCGACGAGCGGGTAGGCTCCCTGGAGCCGGGCAAGGACGCGGATATCGTGCTCTTTGCCGGCGACCCCCTTGACGTGCGGACCCATGTCAAACAGGTGTTTGTGAACGGTCAATCGGTCTTTACCGAAGCATAAAGGAAAGGCCCATATCTGATTTTTGCCAGGTATGGGCCTTTTTTTGCGTTTTTGGGCCATTGGGGTGGCTAGTCGGCGGCGAGACCGCGCCCTTGCGGGTAAAGGCGGGCAAGCGCGGGTATAAAGCGGCCGGCCTGCACCCAAAGGCCCTCGCGCTGGCCGCGGGATATGCTGCTGCATGCCTGGGCATCCCGAAGGCTGAGGCTATGCGTAAGGGCAGCGGCATAGCCCGGTTTATTTTGAGGTATGGCAGGCGCCTTTCCTGGGATATGCGCGCTGCTCGGCGGGATACAGCAGTGGCTCCAGCAGCTTCAGGGTATCGGGCTCCAGGCATTCGCTGGGGATGGAAGCAATGATCCGGGCGGCCAGCTTGGCCTGCTGCTGGCGGAGCGCGGCGATATCGGCCGCAAGGCCCAGCGCCTCCAATACAGCGGCCTTGGAGGCATCTCCCGTTTGCAGGTGACGCTGGCGGGTGCGGAGGGCAGCGATCTGTTCAGAAAACTGGATAAGCTGGGCGAGGGCAGTGCGGTCGGACGCGCTTAGGCTGTTGGCATAGTTATGAATTTGGGCAGCATCAGTTTTTTCCATATTGCTATACCTTCTATGAAATGATTTTATATCATCATAAAGATGGAGTGATGATGGGAACATTATAAACATGTGAATTGGATATTGTCAACATATGACGAATAATGTTAAATTATCATATAGATGGGAAAAAGTGATTCGAGGCGAACGTTGATGACAGAAAATACGATCCGTTCACGGCTTGAGACGATGCTGTTAGAATTGAAAAAAGAATATAATATTTCGTATATCAAGCTTAGCCGAGATATGGGAAAGGGACAAAGCTATATAGGGAATATCTTGTCGGGCGCAATTAAAGAACCATCAGATGACTTATATAGTTATTTGCAAATTCGCTTCAATGCTAACCCCGAATGGCTCCGCACCGGGAAGGGGGAGATGTTCCTGGCGGGCGGAAAAGTGAACCACTATAGCGCAGCGTCCTATACCCAAATGCTATATTCTCTTCCTGAGGATGAACGAATACTGGTTCAGAATATGCTTACAATATTGATGCGGAATCATCAGAAAAGCGGGAATGCCAATGAAAAGTGAATTTAGCGAACGAATTTTAGCCTTGTTTGCAGAACTTAAAGAATACAATATATCCTATATGAAGTTAAGTGCAGACATGGGAAAAGGGCGTAGCTATATAGGAAATCTGGTAGCGGGCGCCATTAAATCCCCTTCGGAGGATTTTTATAGCTATCTTCAGATGCGCTTCAACGCCAACCCTGAATGGCTACGCACCGGGAAGGGGGAGATGTTCCTGGCGGGCGGCAAGCGCAACCGCTACAGCGCCGCTGCCTTTACGGAAATGCTCTACAGCCTCCCCGAGGATGAACGGCGGCTTGTGCAGAATATGATTACGATCCTGGCCCGGAGCCATGAGAAAAAGTAAGCGCTCTGCGGTCCAAGCAGCCGGCCTGCACCCTTGACAAGGGCGGCGGCGCGGCGCTATACTAAGGTCACAATATACGAGGTAAGTCTTTGGGGCGGGGTGAAATTCCCCACCGGCGGTATAGCCCGCGAGCCCGTAACAGGGTTGAACCGGTGAAATTCCGGTGCCGACAGTATAGTCTGGATGGAAAAAGGCTGCATGGTGTTTTTTCGTGCGTTCCCGGGGCTTTACCCCGGGAATTTTTTGGAGGAAGCATCATGAAACAAAGCATCAACCTTACCAGAACACGGAAATTGGTTATCCTGGCGATGATGGCCGCCTTGGCCTATATTGTGATGGCTGTTTGCAGGATCCCTGTGGTCTTATTTCTTAAATATGAACCCAAGGATATCATCATTGCCTTTGCAGGCCTGATTTACGGCCCCTTGTCGTCGTTGGCTGTGTCTCTTGTGGTTTCCTTTGCGGAGATGATTACGGTCAGCGATACCGGCATCATCGGCATGGTGATGAACGTGATATCGACCTGCGCCTTTACCTGCACCGCAGCCTATATTTACAAAAAGCAGCAGACGCTCCGCGGCGCTGTGATAGGCCTTGTAACCGGTATGCTTTTCTCTGCGGCGGCAATGCTTCTATGGAACTACATCATGGTGCCGCTGTATACGCCCTCCATGAGCCGGGAAGCGGTGGCCGGTATGTTGCTTCCCGCCTTTTTGCCCTTTAACCTACTCAAAGGCGGTATCAACGTAGCCTTAACGCTGTTGCTTTATAAGCCCTTGGTTCGGGCGCTGCGCGCCGTCCATATGCTGCCGGAGAAGCAGGAGGCAAAGCCTGCGTCCAAGGGGGTTGTGGGGGTCATGCTGGCCGCCGTTGCGGTGCTGCTAGCTTGTGTTTTGATCATTCTTGTCCTGCAGGGCGTGCTGTGATTGGCGCCTGGAGGCAGATTTTACGGTTATATCGGAATAAGGAGCCAGTATGGAAATGCAAATCCTCTCCCACAGCGCGGCCGAAACCCAGGCGCTGGCCCGCCGGCTGGGGGCACAGGCCTTCCCCGGCGCGGTGGTGGCCCTTTGGGGCGATATGGGCGCCGGAAAGACGGCCTTTGTTCATGGCCTGTGCCAGGGTATGGGCCTAAACAGCCAGGTGTCCAGCCCCACCTTTGCCCTGGTGCATGAGCATGACGGGCCCATCCCGCTCTATCATTTCGACCTGTACCGCCTTTCCGATGAGGATGAGCTGGAATCGGTGGGGGTGGAGGAATACTGGTATGGCCGGGGGCTTTCGGCCATCGAATGGCCCCAGCAGGCGGGCGACCTGCTGCCCGAGGAGCGGCTGGATATCAAGATCGCCATTACCGGGGAATGCACGCGCACCTTTACCCTGAAGCCCCGGGGGGCGCGGTATGAGCGGATGCTGGAGGAGATGGAATGAGAATCTGCGTGCTGGACGCCTCTACCCAGGTGGCCTCGGTGGCCATGATGGAGGAGGGCAAGCTTGTCTATGAGGCCAACCTTATCCACGGGCTGACCCACTCGGAAAAGCTGATGCCCCTGGTGGAGGCCGCCTTTACCCTGACAGGCTGGGAGCCTGCGGATGTGGACGTATACGGCGTGGTGGAGGGCCCCGGCTCCTTCACAGGCCTGCGCATCGGGGTGGCCACCGTCAAGGGGCTGGCCCAGGCGGCGGGCAAGCCGGTGACCGGCGTGGGTACCCTGGATGTGCTGGCCATGAACGTGCCCTTCTTCCAGGGCGTGACGGCCCCCATCCTGGACGCCCGGCGGGGGCAGGTATACGGCGCCCTTTTCCACTGGCACCAGGGGCGCATGGTGCGGGAGACCGGCGACCTGGCCATCCCCCTGGAGGCGCTGCTGGAGGAGATTGAAAAGCGCGCCCTGCCGGCGCTCTTTCTGGGCGACGGCGTGCCGGTGCACCGGGAGGCGATCCAGCAGAGGCTGGGCAGCCAGGCTCTTTTCGCGCCGGAGGGGCACCGGCTGCAGCGGGCCTCCTCGGCGGCGCTGCTGGTGTGGGAGCGGGCGCAGGCCGGGCTGACGCAGACGGCCCAATCGCTGACCCCCCGGTATGTGCGGGCCTCCAATGCGAAGAAGGCGGCGTGGATCAAATGAGCCGGGTGGAAATCCGCCCTATGACGCGGGACGACCTGCCCGCCGTAGAGGCCATTGAGCGCGAGGGCTTCACCCTGCCCTGGCCCAAGGATGCCTTCGCCCACGAGCTGGAGAATGCGCTGGCCCGGTATCTGGTGCTGGAGGAGGACGGGGTGGTAGCCGCCTACGGCGGCATGTGGATGATCCTGGGCTCCTCGGAGATCACCTCCATCTCCACGGCCTCCTGGGCGCGGCGGCGCGGCTATGGCGAGCGGCTGCTGCGGGCGCTGATGGCCCTGGCCTATCAGGAGCTGGAGATCACCGAGATGACCCTGGAGGTGCGCGTCTCCAACCTGCCGGCCCAGGGGCTGTATGCCAAGCTGGGCTTCGTGACCGAGGGGAAGCGGGACAAGTATTACGAGGACAACAAAGAGGACGCCCTCATCATGTGGTGCCACGATACGCGGCCCTATATGGCGGGAGGCACAGAGGCAGCCGGCGGCCGGTAAACGCATTTGGGGCAGCCCGCCAGTGAGGCGTCTTGACGGGTTTGGGAATCTGTAGTACGATTTTGGTAGGCAGAGAGGATTGCTGTATAGCATGGAAGAGAAAAAGCGGAAATATAGGATCGATGCCTGCTCTGGCATAGGGATTACCGTGCAGGCAGGCCAGCGCGTCACCGTCGTAGATGTAGAGGGCGGTCAGGTTGCCGATTTTTTTGCTGAATGCGCCGAAAATAAACAGGAATTTTTATCAACTGGCGTGACCATCGACTGTAATGAATCGCTTCGGCTGCGAATAGGCGATCATCTGTATTCCAACCTTTATCGGCCGATGTTCCAAATCCTAGAGGACGATGTAGGCGAGCATGATCTCCTGCACCCCTGCTGTCGGCCTGAAATGTATGATTTCTTTTATCATAATGCGGCGGGGCATCCTAATTGCCTTGAAAATATTAACCGAAGCTTGGGGGAAGCAAGGCCTATCATTCATCCGGTAAACCTGTTTATGCACACAAGGATTCATCCGGACGGCACGATATCCGTCGAGCGCCCGCTCTCTACGGCGGGCAGCAGAATCGTACTGAAAGCGGAAATGGATATGCGCATAGGCATTGCCGCCTGCAGCGTTTCAGAGAGCGGCTGCAATAGCGGAAAGTGTACGCCGGTGGATGTTATTGTGGAAAGTGCGGCTATGCCATAGGGCAGAATGAATCAACTGAATGGAGGCGGGTATCGCATGAACGCGGAAAACACGATGATCTGTAACTGCAAGCAGGTTTCTTTGGCTGCCATTGAGGATGCGCTTCATCATCTGAAGACTTTTTCTGATGTGGAAGCGGCCTTCGAGGATGTGCAGCGTCAGACGGGCTGCTCCACGGGGTGCGGCAAATGTCACGACAAGATTTTTGACATCATCTCCCGGATCATGGATCAGTCCATGTAGGCAAAATACCGGCATAGCAGGGCCCGGAGGAAGAAATTTTCCCTCCGGGTTTCTTTTTTGGGGTTTTTTGTGTACAATAGTTTAGATGAATTCGGTAGATTACCCTGCCCTTTCCAGGGCTGCGGGGAGAATATGAAAAATAAGCGAGGAGCGTTCATTGTTTGAGGAAGCCTTTACCCAGGCCGGGCCGGTGAAGATCCATCATAAGCAAACCGGGGCGGGCAAGCCGCTGCTGCTGCTGCATGGTTGGGGCGGCCAGGCCGATTCCTTTGCGCCGGTGGCGCTGGCCTTTTCCGGCAGCCGCCGGGTCTACGCCATCGATTTCCCCGGCTTTGGCCAGAGCGGCCTGCCGCCGGAGAGCTGGGACGTGAACGACTATATGGAGTGCCTGCGGACATGGATGCAGGCCATGGGCCTTGAGAGATGCGACATCATCGCCCATTCCTTTGGCTGCCGGGTAGCGATCCTGCTGGCAGCCCGCCACCCGGAGATGGTGGGCAAGATGGTGCTGACCGGCGCGGCGGGGCTTATCCCCAAGCGCGGCGCGAAATACTACCTGAAGGTATACAGCTACAAGGCGATGAAGTGGATTGCCCGAAAAAGCGGGCTGAAGCGCTTGCTCAAGGCGCTGGGCTGGGATGTGGAGGATAAGATCCGTGCCCGGGCCGGCTCCAGCGACTACCGCGCGCTGCCGGAGACCCTGCGCGGCACCTTTGTCAAGGTGGTTAACCAGGATCTGAAGGGTTATCTAAAGGATATAAAAGCGTCCACGCTGCTTATCTTTGGCGACCAGGACACCGATACCCCCCTGTACTTTGGCCAGATCATGGAGCGGGAGATCCCCGACGCGGGCCTGGTGGTGCTCAAGGGCGCGGGGCATTTCGCCTATCTGGAGCGGGGGGATGAATTCGCCCGGATCGCCCGGGTATTCCTGGAGGGAGCATAATGGAGTATCTTCTTTCTGCGCTGGTGTTGCTGCCCCATCTTCTGCTGATGGGGCCGCTGGTGCATATCTATCAGCTGGAAAGCTATCAGGCGCCGGGGTATATCCGCTCGGTACGCCAGAATGCCGGGGCGCTCTATGGGCGGCTATTGATCCCCTGGGCGCTGCCCATGGCGCTGGGCGTGCTGGCGGCGGGGCTGGGCCTGCCGGCTTGGGCGGCCTACCTGATTACGGCAGGCTGCTCGGCTTTGGCGGGCGCTTTGAGCTTCCGGGCCTGGCGAAAGCAGCCGGCCAAGAAGCCGCTGGTTTTTACGGCCCGGGTCAAGCGGCTCTATGGCGCGCTGGCGCTGGTGGAGCTGGCGCTGGCCGCGTTGGTGCTGCTGCTGCCCGGCGGCGCCATCCGGCTGGCCCTGGGCCAGACGGCGGGCGTACTGCTGCTGCCGGCCTGGGTGCTGCTGGGCGGGCTTCTGGCCCTGCCGGTGGAGAACGCCTTCAAGGCCTGGTATTACCACGACGCCGCCCGCAGGCTGGCCGCCCGGGAGGACGTCATCAAGATCGGCATAACCGGCAGCTATGGCAAGACATCCTCCAAGGTGATCCTGGGCACGCTGCTGTCGGAGCGGTATAACACGCTGATTACCCCGGCCAGCTATAACACGCCCATGGGCGTTACCCGGGTGATCCGCGGGCAGCTGGAGGAAAAAACCCAGGTGTTCGTGGCGGAGATGGGGGCGCGGCATGTGGGGGATATCGCCGAGATGTGCCGTTTGGTACGGCCCACCTATGGATTGATTACATCGGTAGGCCCCCAGCACCTGGAAACCTTCCACACCATCGAGCGGGTGGCGGCGACCAAGTATGAGCTGGTGGAAGCCCTGCCGCCGGAGGGGATGGCCTTCTTCCCCTCGGATAACGAGATATGCCGGGAGCTGTATGCCAGGACCAGCCGTGTCCCGGCGGCGCTCTTTGGCTTTTCCGGCGAAAACCTGGCCATGACGGCCCGGGACCTGCGGGTGGGCAGCCAGGGCTGCACCTTCACCCTTATCGACGCCGGCGGCGAGGCGCGCGAGTGCACCACCCGCCTGCTGGGCAAGCATAACATCCAGAACATCCTGGGCTGCGCGGCCCTGGCCCGGCGGCTGGGGCTGACCATGGACGAGATCGCCGCCGGTATCGCCAAGCTGACGCCGGTGGAGCACCGGCTGGAGATCATCCCCACCCAGAACGGCGTAACGGTCATCGACGACGCCTTTAACTCCAACCCCGCCGGGGCCAGGGCGGCCCTGGAGGTGATCGACACCTTCCCCGGGCGGCGCATTGTGGTGACGCCGGGGCTGGTGGAGCTGGGCGAACGGGAGGCCGAGGAGAACGAGGCCTTCGGGCGCGCCATGGCGCCGGTGGCGACCGTGGCCATCCTGGTAGCCCGCAACGCCCGGGCCCTGGAAAAGGGCCTGCTGGAGGCGGGCTTTGACAAGGACAACATCATCATCACCCGCACGCTGGCCCAGGCCAGCGCCGCCCTGGGGCACCTGACCCAGGCGGGCGACGTGGTGCTCTTTGAGAACGACCTTCCGGACCACTATGAAATGTAGGAGGACAGCATGAAGAAAAATGTGGCCGTCATCTTTGGCGGACGAAGCTGCGAGCACGATGTCTCCATCATCAGCGCCCATCAGGTGATGGAGAACGCCGATAAGGCGAAATATAACCTGATCCCCGTCTATATCGACCCTAAAGGCCAGTGGTACACCGGGGAGAAGCTGATGGACGTGGCCTTTTTCAAGGCTTTTAAGCCCGAGGAGGTTACCGCCGTCTATATGGAGGCCAATGGGACCGGCGGCGCGCTGTACCCCGTGCAGCTCAAGACGGGTCTTTTGGGGGCGCGCAGGCGGGAGCCGTTGGTGACCATCGACGTGGCCCTGCCGGCCATGCATGGCATGAACGGCGAGGACGGCACGCTGCAGGGCCTGCTGGAGCTGGCCGATGTGCCCTATACCAGCGTGGGCGTGATGGGCTCCGCGGTGGGTATGGATAAGATCGCCATGCGCCTTCTCTTCAAGGGTGCGGGCTTTCCGGTCCTGGATTGCTACTATGCCGAACGGGGCCAGTATCATGCCGATCCCGACGGGATCCTGGACGCCATCGAGGCGGCGCTGCCGGAGTATCCCCTCTTTGTGAAGCCGGCCAACCTGGGCTCCTCCATCGGCATTTCCAAGGCCACAGGGCGCGAGAGCCTGCGGGAGGCCATGGAGGTGGCCTATCATTATGACCGCCGCGTGCTGGTGGAGCGGGGGATCGACTGCGTGGAGATCAACTGCTCAGCCATGGGCTTCGGCGACGAGGTGGAGGTTTCCCTGTGCGAGCAGCCGGTGACCTGGGAGGAATTCCTGAGCTATGACGAGAAATACCTGCGGGGCGGCAAGGGCAGCAAGGGCATGAAGAGCCTTTCCCGCATTGTGCCGGCCCCCCTTTCAGAGGAGATGACCACCCGCATCCAGCAGATGACCGCCGATATCTTCCGGGTGCTGGACTCCAAGGGCGTGGTGCGCATCGACTATATGATCGAGAAGGAGACCGGCGAGCTCTATGTCAACGAGATCAACACGATTCCCGGCTCCTTTGCCTTCTACCTGTGGGAGCCCAAGGGGGTTTCCTTCCGGGAGATGATCGACCGGATCATTGACCAGGCCCTGAAGGCCCAGGCTGAAAAGCATAAGAACCATTACGCCTTTACCTCCAGCATCCTGGATAAGGTTTCGGGAGGCGCGAAGGGCGCCAAGGGATAAAAGCTTACAAAAGGAGAGGATGAGCCGATGAACCGCATACCAATGAAAACGCCGCTGGTGGAGATGGACGGCGACGAAATGACCCGCGTGCTCTGGAAGATGATTAAGGACCAGCTGATCGAGCCCTTTGTGGAGCTCAAGAGCGAGTATTACGACCTGGGGCTGCCCAACCGCGACGCTACCGATGACCAGGTGACGGTGGACGCCGCCATGGCCACCAAGAAATACGGCGTGGCGGTCAAGTGCGCCACCATCACCCCCAACGCCCAGCGGGTGGAGGAATATAAGCTCAAGAAGATGTGGAAATCGCCCAACGGCACCATCCGCGCGCTGCTGGACGGCACGGTGTTCCGCGCGCCCATCATGGTGAAGAACGTCAAGCCGCTGGTGAGCTGCTGGGAAAAGCCCATCACCATCGCCCGCCATGCCTATGGCGACATCTATAAGAACGTGGAGGCGACGGCCCCGGCGGGCTCCGTTGCCCGGCTGGTGATTGAAAAGGACGGCCAGGTGGTGGACAGCCAGGTGATCCACGAATTTGACGGCGCGGGCATCGTCCAGGGTGTGCACAATACCGAGGCCTCCATCGCCTCCTTCGCCCGTTCCTGCTTTGAGTTTGCCCTCTCCCGGGGCGAGGACCTTTGGTTTTCCACCAAGGATACCATCTCCAAGACATACGATCACCGGTTTAAGGATGTTTTCCAGGCGATCTACGACGCTGAATATAAGGAGCGCTTTGAAAAGGCAGGCATCGAATACTTCTACACCCTCATTGACGACGCGGTGGCCCGCGTGATCCGCTCCAAGGGCGGCATGGTTTGGGCCTGCAAGAATTATGACGGCGACGTGATGAGCGATATGCTGGCTACGGCCTTCGGCTCCCTTTCGATGATGACCAGCGTGCTGGTTTCACCGGAGGGCTATTATGAATACGAGGCGGCCCATGGCACGGTGACACGGCACTATTACCGCTACCTGAAGGGGGAAAAGACCTCCACCAATCCGGTAGCCACCATCTTTGCCTGGAGCCAGGCGCTGGCCAAGCGGGGCGAGCTGGACGGCATCCCCGAGCTGACTGCCTTTGCAGGGCGGCTGGAAAAGGCCACCCTGGATACCATCGAGGCGGGCACCATGACCGGCGATCTGGCGGGCATCAGCGTGGGCGTGGAGGCCAAAGCGGTGACCAGCGAGGAATTCATCAAGGCGATTGCCGCGCGGCTGCAATAGATTCGCAACCCGCGGGGGTCTGGGATATGGAGGGAGGCTGTGGAAGCCTCCCTTTTTTTGCAGTGCGCGGCCGGGCATTTGCAGCGGGCGCGCCGCGTATGCGATTGACGGCGGCGGGCAGCAGGGCTTATACTAAAAGAAAAATCAATGATCATGCCCGGATATAAGGCCGGCAGGAGGAGAATATGATGTACTATCAGCAAGAGAACCTGGAGAGCCTGACACGCCTTTTGAACCGGTTTTACCGCAATATGGCGTTGATCTGGATTGTGCCTGTACTGATGTGCGCCGCGGCGCTGATCTGGCGCATCGCCCCGCTGGGCTATGCCGGCGCGGTGCTGATGGCGATCACCGGTACCGTGGGGTGGTATGCCGTGGGCTACCGGATCCACTGCTACCGGCATCTGGTGCGGGATATCCTCGGCGGCAGGGACCGCTTCGCCGAGGGCACGGTTATGGCCGTGGACGGCGCGCGCATTTCCCGGGACGGCAGCAGCTTTATCCCGATCCAGCTGAAGGCCGAGGACCCGGAGCGGCCGGAGGGCTATGAGCGCAGCGTGTTCTTTGACGTGCTGAAAGGCGAGGTTCCGGTTCAGGTGGGTCAGCAGGTTCGCCTTACCCTGTTTGACAACATTATAAAGGAAGTGGAAGTCCTTGAATGAGTCCGCCGATCAGGTGTTGGTTTGCGTAACGCGGCAGAAAGCCTGCGAGCAACTGATCCGCGCCGGGGCCCAGTTGGCGCGGGAAGGGGAAAAGGGCCTTATGGTGGTGCATGTCGCGCCCTTTGGGGAGAATATATTGGGCAATCCCCAGGAGGGCGAGGCCTTGGATTACTTGTTCACCATAGCCAAGCAGTACGGGGCGGCCATGCAGATGCTGCGGAGCGAGGATGTGGCCGGAACGCTGGCGGAATACGCGCGGGAGCACGCGGTGGGATGCATGGTGCTGGGAAGCTCCGGAAAGCCTAGGAGCATGCTGCGGGAGCTGAAGCAGCAGCTGCCCCAGGTGGATTTTCACATGGAAGAATACAAAGGATAGGAGCAAAAGATGAAGCAGGAAAAAGTAAAAGCGCGCAGCCAGATGGATCCGGCTTACCTGTGGAACCTGGAGGATATGGTGCCGGGGACAGAGGCCTGGGAGGCGGATTTCGCACAGCTTAAGGCCGGACTGCCCCAGATAGCCGCCTATGAAGGCCGGCTGGGCGAGGGCGCGGCCACGCTGGCGGACGCGCTGGATCTGCGCAGCAGGCTGTCGCTGGCGGCCGAGCGGCTCTATGTCTATGCCCGGATGCACCGGGATGAAGATAACGGCGTCGCCCAGTACCAGGCCATGGCTGACCGCGCCTATGCGCTGCTGGTGGAGCTGGAGGCAGCGGCCAGCTACTTTACGCCCCAGGTGCTGGCCCTGGGCGGGGAAACGGTCGGCCAATGGCTGGCCCAGGAGCCGCGGCTGGCGACCTACCGGCAGTATTTTGCCCAGGTGCTGCATATGCAGGGGCATATCCTGAGCCCGGAGCAGGAGCGCCTGCTGGCCATGTGCGGCGAGGTGCTCAGCGGCCCAGATACCATCCATACCATGCTGCAGGATGCGGATATGCAGTTCGCCCCGGCCGTGCTGGAGGACGGCCGTACCATTGAAATCTCCTCCGGCCGGTTCATCCCCCTGATGGAAAGCGCTGACCGGCAGGTGCGCGAAAAGGTATTCAAAAGCTACTATGGAAGCTATACGGCGCTTAAAAATACCCTGGCCGCGACCCTGACCGCATCGGTCAAGGGCGATGTGTTTTCCGCCAGGGCCAGGGGCTTTTCCTCCAGCCTGGAGGCCAGCCTCTATGGGGATAACGTGCCGGTGGCCGTATATGACGCGCTGATTGAGGCCATCCATGACGCGCTCCCCTCCATGTACCGCTATATGGCGCTGCGCAAAAGGGCGCTGGGTGTGGACGAGCTGCACATGTACGATCTGTATACGCCCATCGTAACCGAGGGAAATATGCCCATGGGCTATGACGAGGCCAAGGCCGCCGTGGTTGAGGCGCTGGCGCCGCTGGGCGAGGCCTATACCGGGGCGCTGGCGCAGGGCCTGGAAAGCCGTTGGGTGGACGTGTATGAAAATAAGGGGAAGGCCTCCGGGGCCTATAGCTGGGGCTGCTGGGGCGTGCACCCCTATGTGCTTATGAATTATGCCGGCACGGTGGATTCAGCCTTTACACTGGCCCATGAGCTGGGACATGCCATGCACAGCTTTTACAGCAACAGGTGCCAGGACTACAACAACGCCTCTTATCCGATGCTGCTGGCCGAAGTAGCCTCTACCTGCAACGAGGCGCTGTTCATGCAGCATCTGCTGGGAAAAACCCAGGACAAGGCGGAACGGAAATTCCTGATCAATTATTTCTTAGAGCAATTCCGGACCACCGTATTCCGCCAGGTGATGTTTGCCGAGTTCGAGGCCATCATCCACCGGCGGCAGGAGCAGGGCGAGGCGCTGACCTGCGAAGCCTATCAGGCGATTTACCGGTCGCTCAACGAGCGCTATTACGGGCCCGATATGGTGGTGGATGAGGAGATTACCATGGAATGGGCGCGTATCCCCCACTTCTATGAAGCCTTCTATGTCTATAAATATGCCACCGGATTTGCGACGGCCATCGCCCTGTCCCAGCTGGTGCTCTCCGGCCCCGAGGGACGGGACCGGTATCTGGCCTTCCTTTCCAGCGGCGGCAGCCGTTTCCCCCTGGATATCCTCAAGGATGCAGGCATTGACCTGACCCGCCCGGAAACCGTGGCCGGGGCGCTGAAGCTCTTTGACTCGCTGGTGAGCGAGATGGAAGCGCTGATGAAGGCGTAAAGGGCGCAAGCGCCGCCGTTTGGGCGGAAGACTATAACAAAATATGGATTATATATTACGAAGCTGCCAGGATATATTACGAATTCCCGGCAGCTTTTTTATATCTGTATCAATTTATCATTAGGGGGATTGAGATGAAACAAGCCATCATTTATACTGAAAATGGGAGTCACATATGGGAGGCGAGGATATGAAAAAGAGGATGATGCTGGCAGCTATGCTGCTGCCGGGACTGCTCCTGACAGCCTGCGCGCCACCGCAAGCGCAGACAACCGCGGCAACGACAGCGGGCACCACGACAACAGTCCCCACAACTACGATGACTACAACGGTTACGGCGACAACAGCAGAAAAGCAAACTACAACAAGCTCCGCTCGTGAGCCCAGCAAATCAATCGTGAAGGTTGTAGCGGGGCCAGGGCTATTTGGCGCGATTGACAGCCAGGGCGGCGTATATCTTTGGGGCAGCGATTCCTATGGGAGGACGGAAATACCAGAGGATTTGCCGCCGGTGACGGCACTGGGGATCGGGTACCGGCATGTGGTAGCGCTGGATGCAGAGGGAAAGCTGCATGGATGGGGTGCAGATGAATATGGAGAGCTGGGCTTTGTGGCGGATGGAGGCCAATATATTGACGCGACAGCCCATGGCTATCAGACGACAGCCCTTAAGGCAGATGGCAGCGTCTGCAAATGGGGTGGAGTGAACCAGGGAAGCCAGGAATACATACCGGAAGATATGGGCGACATTAAAAAGATCTATAATGGCACCTATACCACAGTGGCCATTGATGGAGAAGGAAAGGCTTATATCTGGGGTGTGCTTGAGCAGGAGGCTCCAGATATTGAGCATGCGGTGATGGCAGCTGAAACGGGGACAGGCATAGCTATTTTGGACAATACAGGCGAAATTCATGGTGATGTTACCCGCCTCTCCGGCATGATACGCTATAAGAAAAAGCAGGAGACCGGTTTGACCCAGGCGAGCCGCCTGTTCGGAAGCATGGAAAACCTGGCGGCTATCGATGAGACCGGTAAGCTGTATGTATGGGGTAACTATTTGACGCACGAAACAGGGCGATCCATTGTAGATGTGCCGGAGGGATTGCCCCCCATTGCGGAAGTGGCGATGGACAAATACACGATTGTGGCATTGGGCGAAGATGGTTTGCTTTATCAATGGGGCGGCGGCCATCCGCCGGCAGAATTCGATGGGTTCAAAGGGAAAGATCCCTTTGGTATGAAGCCTGAGGACCAAAGGGGCATCGCGGTGGATGCAGAGAGCTTTGAAAAGGCTGCAAAGGAACAGGATACGATCATTGTGACGGGTGATGTAACGGTCGACCTGATGGAGCGAAGTGTCGGTATTGCCGAAGATCAGCACTTAATTATTGAGGAAGGCGCGTCGCTCACACTCCTTAATAACACTACGACGATATATGGGCAGCTATCCAACAAAGGCACGCTGATCCTGGGAGACGGAGAATTTTGCCATGTGATGCTATTTAATCCGGATATTGAGTTTGGTAACATGATTAGGGGGCGGGCTACAAAGACGCGCTGTTATATGAATACGTCCACGGCAGTGAAGGACTTAAAAAGAGCCTTCGCTAAGGAGAATGGCGTGAATGAATATATGTTCACGCCGGGAGAAGGGCCGTACAGTGTGATCTCCATTGATGAGGATTTAACCATTCCTTACGGGAAATGCGTGAGCCTGAATATGTACGCTAAGATCCGTGTGGAGAAAAACTGCACCCTAACCATTGAAGGCACCCTGGAGAGTTACCAGGATCCGGAAGTTCTAGGTACGCTGGATGGCAGCATTACACAATTCCGGTAAGATGGTGTAAAACAAGCTGCAATAAGGACATAAAGCGGGGCAGGGCTGCGCTTGACGGATTGTTTACTTGGATTTAAAATAAAGAAAACTCGAGAAACAAGGAGAACCTTCCATGCGTCTGACCATACTGGGCTGCCAGGGCCCCTATCCGGAGGCCGGAGGCGCTTGCTCCGCCTACCTGGTGGAGGCAGGGGGCAAAAGGGTGCTGATGGAGGCGGGAAGCGGCTGCCTGGCGCGGCTGGGGGGCATGATGGCCCTGGAAGCGCTGGACGCCGTGGTGCTCAGCCACCTGCACTTTGACCATATGGGCGAGATGCCGCTGCTGGGCTATGCGCTGCAGGGCTGCGGGAAGCGGCTGCCGGTATACCTGCCGGATCAGCCGGTCCCGGTTTACGGGCTGCTGGCGGGCTTTGGATGCTTCCAGTGCCAGCCGGTGAAGCCGGGCAG
Organism: uncultured Eubacteriales bacterium; assembly: GCA_900542005.1. GTDB lineage: Bacteria > Bacillota > Clostridia > Christensenellales > UMGS416 > Parachristensenella. The sequence goes on along the minus strand of UQLW01000002.1, from coordinate 24,451 downwards.
CACGGCGCGGCTAGGCGCGTTGATGATGCGCTTTTTGCCGGCACGGCATCCAGTACCGGCGGTGGGCGTCATGCTGGAGGCGGACGGCAAGCGGCTGTGCTATACGGGCGATACCAACCAATTCCCCGGTATGGAGGAGGTTTATAGGGGCGCAGACCTTCTTATGATCGACGGTGGGCTGGCAGCCGGAGCCTGGTCGGAGGACAAGCCGCACCTGAGCGCAGCGCTGGCAGCAAAGGTTGCCATGGAGGCTGGGCCGCAGCGGGCCCTGCTGACGCATTTTGCTCCGGGCATGCGGGCGGCGCTTTTGCAGGAGGCCCAGGCGGTTTATCCCCAAATGCAGGGCGCGGAGGCTCTTGGGAGCTATGAGCTATAAACCCCATGGCAAGGGCGAGGGCGGCGTGCCCTCGCCCTTTAAGCTGCGCAGCACCATTTTCAGCCGTCAACCGCTGCTTTTCTGGGCGGCCGCCCTGGCGGCTGGGGCGATGCTGGGATATGGCGCGCGGCGGGCGGGTACCAGCCTCACGCTGCTCTTTTGCCTGACCGCGGCATTGGCGGCTGCGGCGTGGCTGCTGCACCGGCTGCACCGGGGCGGATGGGCGGCCCTTTTGTCCAGCGGGGCCTTTTTTGCGGCGGGTATGCTGGCTGTATCGCTGGCGCTGCCGGCCTGGTATGGCTGGTGGGGGGAGAATACAGAATATACCTGGGTCAGCGGCGTTGTTTCGGCCCGACGGCATGGTCAGAAGGCGGATACGCTGGTGCTCACCTCGCTTACTGTGATGGACGGAGCCTGGCAGCGGCCGCTGTCCGGTTCGCTGGCGCTGACGGTGGCGGACGCCCGGGAAGATGAGGGCGGAAGCCGGGAAACGCCCCAGCCAGAAGATATGGCGGAGGGCGACTGGCAGCAGGCGGAGGACTGCGGACAGCTTCGCGTCGGCGACCGTATGCTGGTGGCAGGGATCAGGCTGAAGCTTCCCGATGAACCAGGCCTGCCGGGCAGCTTTAACCAACGGCTGTACTGGGCGTCGCAGGGCGTGCGCTTTACCGGATATGCCACGGCGCAGCAGATCTGGCTGCAGCCCGGCGGCGGACTGGGCCGGGCGCTGGATAGCTTCCGCCTGTGGCTATATGACCGGATGCAGGCGGACATGGGGGAGGAGGGCGCAGGACTGGCGGCAGCGCTTGTGATGGGCTGGACTGCGGATCTTTCCGGGCAACGGGAGGCCTACGCCAACCTTGGCATATCCCATGTGCTCTCGGTGTCGGGCCTGCATGTGTCGCTGCTGATGGCTGCGGTCGATTGGCTGGCCCGGCGGAGACGGTGGATGCGGATGCAGCGCTATATGGCCCAGGGGCTTTTGATTGCGGCCTACTTCCTGTTGGCCGGCGTCCGGCCATCCTTTAACCGGGTGCTCTTTATGGCGCTGCTGGGCTTTGCCGCCGAATGCTGCGGACGGGAGAGCGATCCGGTCAATACGCTGGCGGCGGCCTTTTTGCTGCAGATGATCCTGTCGCCGCTGTCTGTTTTCACCTCCGCCTGCCAGCTGACCTATCTGGCGACGTTGGCGCTTTTGCTGCTGCGGGAGCTGGCCCCGCGCCAGGGGTTCGCCGGAACCGTTACGCTGGCCATGCTGATTGCCTGGGTCGTGCTGCCTTATGCCGGGGTTCAGGGCTACCCACTGGCCACGGGCCTTGCCAACGCGCTGCTGGTCCCGGGATATTCCCTGCTGGTGGGCGCCAGCTTTCTGTATCTGGCGGTGTCGCCGTTGGCATGGATAAGGCCGCTGTATGGCGGCATGATAGGGCGGGTGGCCCGCGGCCTTGGGCGGATCGTGGGCTGGGCGGGCGGCGCGCTGCCCATGCTGCGGGTGCCCCTGGCGGGCGGATGGGGCTTCTGCGCGGCGTCCAGCGCCCTGGTTCTCCTGGCATCGCCGCGCCTTTTGGGTAAAAAGCGCTGGATGCGCTGGGGCTGCCTGAGCACAGCCGGAGCGATGCTGCTGCTGTGCGCCGCCCTGTCGGGCGCGGCCCAGCGCCCGCAGGTGGCGGCCCTTGGCAGCGGGCTGGATACGGCCCTTTATGTGCAGGACCGTGGGGAGACGGCCCTGATCTGCCGGGACGCGCTGTATGGCGCAGAACAGGCGGCCCAGGCCAGCTATCGGGGATATACCGACACCCTTGTCTATACGGGCGACAGCATGGCTAAGCTGGAGGAGGCGGTCGGGGATCAGGCGGGCGTGAGCCGCGTGATCGTGCGGGCGGCATATGCGGATAGGATCCCGGGATGGCTTGCGGCGCTGGCCCAGCGGTATTGCTTTGAGCTCGTTGCGCTGGAGGACGGCCAGCCGATGGCGATCGGCAGCTTTACCTTTGCCTTCCGGCAGGAAGGCGGGCTTGAGCTGCTGCGGGGCAGCTGGCGGGCTACCTATGGCGGGACGGCTGAAGAGGGCGGGCTTCATGTGGTGGACCGGGCTACGGCGGGCGCCCTGCGGAAGGCAAAGGGCGCAGCGCAGGCGATCTATTCCAACCCCTATGCCAGCCAGGGGCTGGACGAGCCGGTGGTAAACGGATACAATAATAGCAGGCAGGGGGCTTGGGTGAAGATGTGGCCCCCGGGATAGGAGGCGCGCCATGCAGATGAAAACATGCCTGTCCGACCTGGGCAAGGGGCGGGTGGAGCCCGGCTACCTTTTTTATGGCGAGGAGGAATACCTCAAGGAGCAGGCGCTGGGGCAGCTGCGGAGGCTGACGCTCGCCCCCGGCATGGAGATGATGGACGAGCAGGCCGTGGAGGGACAGGGCATGTCGCTGGCCGACTACCGGCGGCTGGTCGATACCCCGCCCTTTATGAGCCCGCGGCGCCTGGTGGTGGTGCGGGATGACCCGCGCTTTGGCGCTGGCGCCAAGCCCGGCAAGGAGGATAAGGCGCAGCTGCAGTCGCTGGCAGAGCACCTGGGCGATATGGCCACGCTGGTCTTTTATGTGCGCGGAGCGCTGCCGGCCTCCCAGGGGTGGCTGAAGCTGCTGGACGGGCCGCTGGCTGCGGTTAACTTTGCGCCGCTGACCGCCCGGGAGGCCGCGCCCTGGATCCGCCGGATGGCCAAGCAGGCGGGCGTGGAGCTGGCGGCTGGTACGGCGGAGTATCTTTTTGAATATGCAGGCGGCCTGCTGAAGCCGGTCGAATCGGAGATGGGCAAGCTGGCCGCTTACTGCCAGGGCGGGACCGCCGACCGGGCTGCGGTGGAGGCCATCTGTGTGCAGGCGGTGGAGCATAAGGTATTCGCAATGGTCGACGACCTGATGGCCGGCAGGGGCGACCGGGCGCTGTCGGCCTACCGCGCCCTGGTGCAGGACGGCGAAGCGCCGGCCCGGCTTTTGGCCCTGCTGGCCGGCCAGCTGCGGGTATGGGCCCGGGCAGGCGAGGTATCGCGCGCGGGCATGAGCTCGGCCGAAGCGGCCAAGGCGTTGGGCGCCAAACCCTTTGTGGTGGGTAAGGCCCTGCGGCGCGGCGCGTCCGGCAGCGGCCGGTGGAACGAGGCGCTCTTATGGTGCGCAGACGCGGATACCGCCATAAAGAGCGGCGCCATGAGCGAGGAAACCTGCGTGGAATATTTCATCATGCGCCTGGTGCAGCAGACGGCCCGATAAACCCCGGAGCTGACCTGCCGGAGCCGGTAGGGCGCGGCCCTCGCCGCGCCCTTTTGCCGCGCCAAAAAAGAAAAAACTCCGCTTTCACGGAGTCGTTTTCTGAAGATGATTAAGCGTTCTGCATAGCACGGGCCAGCTGAGCCTTCTTGCGGTTGGCGGCCTTCTTATGGATGGCACCCTTGGCGGCTACTTTGTCAACCGTGCTGACAGCAGCGCGGAAAATCTCCTGCGTATTGTCCTTCTTTTCGGCAATGGCCTCATCGAGCTTCCTCACGGCAGTCTTCATAGCGGACTTGTTGGCGCGGTTCTGAAGATTGTACTTCGCGGAAACCTCGACCCTCTTCTTGGCGGATTTAATCTGCGGCAAACGATTCACCCCCTCGTCCTTGGACATCAGGTAATATTCTACCATGCATGTCCGCTGATTGCAAGATAAATTGCCCGGTTTTTGATGAAAGAATCCAATCAGAGCGCAAATTCTTGCATGTGGCGGGGATAACGGCATTTTTTTATGCTTTGCGGGCAAGCTGAAAGGGAAAACACAGCGATATGGGAAACGGGAGGGAAAAATCTATGAATCATGCGATCCGCACCGATCTGGCCATGGAGGCGCGGGAGGGCCTGGGACGGCGCAGCATCCCGGGGCTGAAAAGCGAAACCCTGACGCCCCAGGAGGGCATAACGCTGACGCGGGTGGCGGTGGAAAGCGATGAAGCCTCGCAGGCCCTCCAAAAGGCGAAGGGACAGTATGTAACCCTGGAGGCGCCGGGCCTTGCGTTGCGGGATCCGATGCTGGAGGAGGCGGTCAGCCACCTGATGGCGCAGGAGCTGGGCCGGATGATGCCGGAACCCGCCCGCAGCGGTCCGGTGCTGGTGGTGGGCCTGGGCAATTGGAACATTACGCCGGATTCCCTGGGACCCCGGGTCGTCAAGGGGACCATGGTGACCCGGCACCTGCTGGAGATGATCCCTCAGGCGGTCGATAAGCGGGTGCGCCCGGTCTGCGCGATGGCCCCGGGCGTGCTGGGCGTGACAGGCATCGAAACTGTGGAGGTGGTCAAGGGCGTGGCCGGCCGCGTGCGCCCGGCGGCCGTGGTGGCGGTGGACGCGCTGGCCAGCCGGGACAGCCGCCGGATTGCCACCACGCTGCAGCTGTCCGACGCGGGGATCCAGCCGGGCTCCGGCGTCGGGAACCGGCGCATGGCGCTCAACGGAGAAACCCTGGGCTGCCCGGTGGTGGCGGTGGGCGTGCCGACCGTGGTCTACGCCGCCACCATTATCCGCGACGCGCTGGAAAAGCTGGCCGGGGGCCGGGGCGCCCTTGGGCTGGATGTGGACAAGGCGATGGAAGCGATGCGCAGCGACCGCCTCAGCGAGATGGTGGTGACGCCCAAGGAGGTGGACGCGCTGGTGGAGGATACCGCCCGCTGGCTGGCCCTGGGGCTGAACCTGTGGATTCATAACGGCCTTTCCGCCCAGGAGGTAGAAGCCTTCCTGCATTGACCGCCGGCAGCGCTCATACAATGGGGGATAGGAGGTGAGCGCATGGGTAAAGGGACAAGGCATATGGGGCAGCTGGCGCTGCTATGCCTGCTGGGCTTGATCTTTGCCGGGCTGACCGGGCAGATATGGGCTGGACAGGCGGTAGCCGGCGGCGGAGCGGCGACGACGGCGGCATTGGCGGAGGCTGACCTTCCGGTGACCGCCGACGTGGCGGAGCCGGACGAAAACGAACAGGAGGATATGCCGCTGACGGTGGAGGTAGAGCCGGATCCCACAGCGCTGGAGGGCGTGCGGGCGCAGGGCGAGGGGCCCCAGGTGATGATCTATCATACCCATAGCCATGAAGCCTATGTAAAGGGCGATCAGGACTACAAGGAGACGGGGCAATGGCGCACCGCCAACCAGGACTACAATATTGTCCGGGTCGGCACAGAGCTGGCCAATCTGCTGGAGGACGAGTATGGAATATCCGTGCTGCACGACAAGACCGATCACGAACCGCCCAAGCTGGGAACCGCCTATATTCGCTCCCTTAAAACGCTGGAGGCAGCGGCGGAGCAACATGACAGCCTGAAGGTATTCATCGATCTGCACCGGGACGCCTATTCCAAGGGGCAGACAAAATATATAGAGGTGGACGGCAAGGAGGTGGCCCAGCTGATGATCGTAATCGGCACGGGCGAGGGCTCCTCGGGCAGCGGCTTTTCCGTCAAACCCGATTGGGAGAAAAACTACCAGCTGGCCGACGAGATCACCAAGGGGCTTCAGGCGATCCATCCAGACCTGGCCCGGCCGATCCGCGTGAAAACCGGCCGGTATAACCAGCATATATCCACCGGCTGCATCCTGGTGGAGGCGGGCCACAATGAAAACACGCTGGAGCAGGTGCTCAACGCCATGCCCTATCTGGCCCAGGTGCTGGCGGAGGTGATGCAGGCAGGATAGGGAAATGGGCTAGCGGCGATGGCGGGCGAGTGGTATAATAGCGCTATATCATCGAAGAAAAGCAGGATGCGGGATGGATAGAGCAATATCGCCTATCGGGGTGCTGGATTCGGGCGTGGGCGGCGTGTATGTGCTGCGCCAGGCAGTCCGGCTCATGCCCCGGGAGAACTTTATATTTTACGGCGACCTGGGCAACGCCCCCTATGGCAGCCGGCCGCTGGAGGAGATCCGCCGGATCTCGCTGGCGGCGGCCCAGCGCCTGGCCGATCAGGGGGCAAAGGCGCTGCTGGTGGCCTGCAACACCGCTACCAGCGCGGCGGTGGATACCATGCGGGAAAGGTTCGATATCCCGGTGGTGGGCGTAGAGCCGGCCCTGAAGCCGGCGATGGAGGCGCGCAGGGATGGGAAGATTGCCGTCATGGCCACGCCGGCCACGCTGCGCCTGCCCCGCTTTGCCCGGCTGATGCAGGCCTGCGGGCCGAAGGAGGCGCTGGTGCCGCTGCCCTGCCCCGGCCTCTCGCTGATGGTGGAGCGCTACGGCCCCGGCTCCGGCGTGATCGCCGATTATCTGGCTGAGCTTTTCAGCCATGCGCCGCTGGATCAGCTGGACGGCGTTGTCATCGGCTGCACCCATTATTCCTACCTGAAGGGCGACCTGAAGGCCATGCTGGGCGGCGTCCCCCTGTTCGACGGCGCCTCCGGCGCGGCGCGGCAGCTGGAGCGGGTGCTCCGGCTTCAGGGGCTGCTGCGGCAGCAGCAGGGGGAGCTGCGCTTTGAAACCTCCGGCGGGCCTGAGGGGACGGCGCTGATGGAGCGGTTCTATGCGCTGGCGGAGGAGATGGACGATGATTAAGCGCATTGGATGGCTGAACCACCGGATTGCTGACGAATACCTGGAGCGGCATGAGCTGATGCTGGGGCCCCTCTATGGCAACCTGCAGGCCCACGGCTGGCTTTATCAGAGCGGTTCGCTGCGCAGCGGCAGGATATGCGGCCTTGTATCGGACCGGATGGTGGTAGGGCTGCTGGCGCGCTTCAACGATGGCAACTGCATGATCCATGCCGCTCAGGAGGCGGAGCTTGCGCGCTTTGTGCCGGAGCTGGAGGCGCTGTCCTTCCATACGCTGTGGATTCTGGGCGGCGGGCGCGGGGCGGCCCGGCAGATCAACGAAGCCCTGGGCCTGAAGGCGAAGGTGGTCGATCATTTGATGATGATGCAGCGGCAGCCTGCGCCGCCGGAGGAAGACCGGGAGCTGGAATTTTGTGATATCAGCACAGATCCCTATGATCCGGAATACCTTGCAGCGGCCTGCCGGCTGCTGGAGGCCTGCTTCCACTATACCCCGTCGCAGCAGCTTTTTGCCCAGCGGATAGCCGAGCGCCTGCCGGAGGAAATTTACCTGCTGGCCCGGTATCAGGGCGTTTGGGCGGCCCAGGCCCACATTCAGGCCTGGACGCCCCGCTATGGCCATATCGGGGGCGTTGCGACGCTGCCGGCCTATACGGGCCTGGGCATCGGCCGGAGGGTGACCGGCCGGCTATGCCGGTATATTCATGAATCGGGCCGGCTTCCGACGCTGACGGTGCGGACCGATAACCTGCCGGCGCTCGCCCTGTACCGGAGGCTGGGCTTTGAGGCTGCGGGCGTGGTCACGGTGCTGGATACCTTTCCCGGCCAGGAAATGTAAAGGGCCGTCTATTTACGCCTTGTCCGGCATATTTTCTCAGTAGGAAATATGCCGGCGAGGTGGAAACATGAAGAAGATAGGCCTGATGATGATTGTGGCGCTGATGCTGGCGGCGGCCGGCTGCGCCCGGCAGGAGGCAGCGCTTTTGACCTGGCAGCGCGCCGGCGACCGGTGGGAGGCCCACCGCGACATGGAGACCTATACCCTGGAGGCGGATATTCCCGCGGTAAGCGATGCGATCGACGAAGCCAACAAGGCGCGGGCCGAGGATATGGCGCGGAGCTTCTCCCTGGAAATGGCCCAGCGGCTGGAGGAGCTGCCCAAGACGGAGGGAACCGGCGCATGGGTGCTCAAGGGCGAAGCTTCCGGACTGGACGATGGCTTTACCAGCGTGGCCCTGGTACAGTACACCTACCTGCCAGGCAACGCCCACGGGGCCTACGCCATTGAAACCCGTACCTATCAGGCGGGCTGCGCGGAGCCGGTTGCGCTCAGCAGCCTGTTCGTGCCGGGGACCGATATCTATCGGGAGCTTTCCCGGATCGCCTATTGGATGCTGCTGGATTCGGACCAGCTGGGCGATTATGCCGACCCACAGTGGATCAGCTCCGGCACGGAGCCGACTGAGGAGAACTTCTCAGCCTTCATGGTGCGGCCGGAGGGGCTGGAGATCATCTTTGCGCCCTATCAGATCGGGCCCTGGGCCCTGGGCGAGCAGCGGCTGACGATCCCCTGGAGCCGGTTGGCGCAATGGCTCACGCCTGAGCTGGCCGAGGCGGCGGGGGTAGCGGAGGGCGCGGCTTAGCCGGAAAAGACAGAATTCGTGCAGGCGCGGTTGACAAAGCGTCAGCCGCGCCGTACAATTTAATCGTCAGCGGAAATTCCTGCGTTTTGTAGGGAAATCTGTTCCGTTTATCATCTTACAAAGGAGAAAAGCAATGGACAAGCGTGAAGAGCTTGAATGTGAAGAGGGTACTTGCGGTACGCTCGACAAGTGCGCTGGTTGCAGCAAGAACCCCCAGGGCGGGGCGGAAAGCCTGCAGGTGCCGACGAATGCCATGAACCACATCCGCAAGGTCATTGCCGTGGTCAGCGGCAAGGGCGGCGTAGGGAAGTCCATGGTTACGGGCCTTATGGCCGCCGGCATGAAGAAGCGCGGGCACAAGGTGGCCATCCTGGACGCGGACATTACGGGCCCCTCCATCCCCATGATGTTCGGCGTGCATGAGAAGGCGGAGGGCACGGAGATGGGTATCCTGCCCCAGCGCAGCGCCGACGGTATGGATCTGATGAGCATCAACCTGCTGCTGGAGGAGGAGGATCAGCCGGTCATTTGGCGCGGCCCGGTGCTTTCCGGCGTGGTGAAGCAGTTCTGGACCGACGTCATCTGGGGCGATCTTGACGTGCTGTTTATCGATATGCCTCCGGGAACCGGCGATGTGCCGCTGACGGTGTTCCAGTCCATCCCGGTGGACGGCATCATCGTCGTAACCTCGCCCCAGGAGCTGGTGGGCATGATCGTTAAGAAGGCTACCAACATGGCGCGGATGATGGATGTTCCGATCCTGGGCCTGGTGGAGAACATGAGCTATCTGGCATGTCCCGACTGCGGCAAGAAGATTCCGATCTTCGGCGCCAGCCACACGGAGCAGGCCGCCCAGGAGGCGGGCCTCCCGCTGCTTGCCCAGCTGCCCATCGACCCGGATAAGGCCCGGCTGGCCGATACCGGACGCATTGGCCAGGCCGAGGTGGAGGATACCCTCTGCGTCGCCCTGGATGCTGCTGAGGCGCTGCTGAACGCATAAAACAGCCCAATCGCCCCCAAAAGGCGACGGGGACAAAACCGGCAAAACGATGGGAGCAGGACACGGTCCCCCATCGTTTTGTTTTGTGACAGGCCCGCGGCGCTGGGTACGCTTCCCTCCCCTTTACGCAGGGGTTTTGGCTGCCTGCCTTTACTTTTAGGGTGCGCCATGCTACAGTGGATGGGGCCTATCTCTTTTTCATATCTGGAGGAACTACGATGATCATAGCGTTTTCGATACCGCCAGCCGGCGTGGACGCCTCCCATATGGCCTGAGAAGGCGGTCATAGCGGGAGGCGTTCCGCGGATGGACAATAGGCGGCAGCCGGCTGGGTAGACTGCGCCTTTTCAGGCCTTTTTCCACCATAAAAGCAACATGGGAAAGAGGCGTATTATGATGAACCAGACAACGGATATGACCCGGGGCCAGCCCCTGGGCCTGCTGGTCCGTTTTGCCGTCCCGCTTTTGCTGGGCGGCCTGTGCCAGCTGCTTTATACCACGGCGGACAGCGCGATAGTCGGACGGCTGATTGGCGTGGACGCCTTTGCAGCGGTGGGGGCGGCGGGCTCCCTAAGCTGGTTGGCGGTAGATATCATCCTTGGGCTTACGCAGGGCTTTGGTGTGGTTTTCGCCCAGCTTTTTGGGCGCAGGCAATGGCAGGGGCTACGGCAGGCGGTGGCGGCGTCCATCCTGCTGTCGGCGGGGATTGGCGCAGCCCTGACTGCGCTGGGGCTATGGTCGGTCGGCCCGGCGCTGGCGTTAACCGGCACGCCGGCCGGTATCCGTCCGGAGGCCGCCGCTTATTTGCAGGTGATCTTCGCCGGCCTCCCGGCGACCCTTTTCAACCGGCTTTCCAGCACCCTGCTGCAGGCCCTGGGCAACAGCCGGGCGCCCATTACCGGCAGCGTGGTTTCCTGCGGGCTGAACATCGCCCTGGATTTTCTCTTTGTCGGGGCCTTTCGATGGGGGACGGCCGGGGCGGCCCTTGCCACGGTGGCGGCTCAGCTGGCGTCGCTGGCCTACTGCATCGGTAAGCTGCGGAATATTCCCGAGATCAGGCTGTCCCGGGCGTCGTTTTCGCCGCCGGCCAGGCTTGTGCGGGAGCTGCTGCGGCTGGGCGGCCCGATGGCCTTCCGCAACGGCGTGATTTCGGCAGGCGGGCTGTTTGTGCAGTCGGCGATAAACGGCTACGGCACCCTGTTTGTGGCGGCAATGGCGGCTGCGGAAAAGTACTTCAATCTGGTTACGCTGGCCGGCAGCGCCTTGGACGGGGCTTATGCCAATTTCAGCGCGCAGAACTATGGAGCGGGCCGTATGGAGCGGATACGGGCCGGCCTGCGGTGCTGCGTGGGGCTGATGCTGGCCACCTCGGCGGCCGTGGCCGTGGCGCTATTGGTTTGGGGGAAGGGGCTCCTGCGCCTGCTGGTCGCCGGCGAACCCGGGGCGCTGGAGGAAATCCTGCAGGCGGGCTATGCGTATCTGGTTGTGCTGGCCATAGCCGCACCGCTTATGTTTCTGCTGTGCCTGTACCGCTCGGGCCTGCAGGGGATGGGAAGCGCCTTCGCGCCGACGGTTTCCGGCTTTGTAGAGCTGGGGCTGCGCATCGCGTCGGTGCTGCTGCTGCCGGGATGGATAGGGCGCTGGGGCATATACCTGGCAAGCCCGCTGGGCTGGCTGGGAGCGGGCCTTTTGTTGGCCTGCTCCTATTACCGCGTATACCGGCGCCGGACCGCCAACCCGCCCTCCTATCAGGCATAGAGAAAGCCCCCGGATTTTCCGGGGGCTTTCTCTATGCCTGAGGCTGATGGGCTGCATCCGCAGGCCTTATAGCGGGAGCCTATACATCCACGCCTAAAAAGACCTTGACCAGCAGGCCCACGGCAAAGGAAAGGGCGGCAACGCCCAGGGAGATGGCGGCCATTTCGCCAAAACGGCGGCGGAAGGAGAGCCCCTGGGCCACAGCGATGTAGTAGTTGAACAGGGCGATGATGGCCACCACGATCACCAGCATGACGGCCAGGCTGGCGGCATAGCTTCCGGCGGGCAGCAGAAGATAGGGCAGCACCAGGAGCGCGACGGTTATAAGATAGGCGATACCGGTATAGACGCAGGACTTCAGCGCGTCGCTGCGGCCGGAGGAACGGGCGGAGAGAAACTCCGACGAGGCCATGGAGAAGGTGGCCGAAATACCGGTGATAAGGCCCGATAAGGCCACCAGCCGGTTATCCTGCAAGGCGAAGGTGAGGCCGGCCAGGGTTCCGGTCAGCTCCACCAGGGCGTCGTTCAGGCCCAGCACCATGGAGCCGACATAACGCAGCCGCTCCTCGTCCAGCATGGCCAGCAACTGCGCCTCATGCCGCTGCTCGTCGGCACGGATCTGGGCAGCCTCGGGCACCTCAAGGGCCAGGCGGTCATAGCGGTCCTGGGCGTTCTCCTCGCCGTTTTCCATGTGCTTAACGGCAAAGGTAAAGCCAAAGACCCAGGCCAGCAGGGTATAGAGCAGCACCTTCCAGCGCTGGGGGCGGGCTTCCACGCCGGTATAGCGCTGCCAGCGCTGGGCATGGGCGGCCTCCTCCTCGGCGATGCGCAGCAGTACGGCGCGGTTGTGGTCATCCCGCACCCGTGCGGCAATCCGGCGGTAGATGAGCGACTCGGTGGCTTCGCCCTGCTGCATAGCAGCCATTAGAACACGGTTTTCCTGAGATATTTGCATTGAATTTCTTCCTTATTGCATGAATTGGTATTGGGGGAAGAGGATGGGCAGGGCGCATTTGAGCTTATGCAGGTCAAAGGGCGGCTGGCCCATCAGGTAATGGTTGGAGCCCGTCTCCCCGCCGGCGGTGAAGACGATATGGTAGAGGGCCTTCTCCCGCAGGGGCAGCTGGGTCAAGCGCGTAACGGCATCTGCTGCAGCACAGGCAGAACCGGAGCATACCTCGTCGCCGGCCCAGAGATCCTTGACCCGATACGTCAACGGCCGGCGCTGAGCGGTATCGTTCAGCGCCAGGAGGCGGCCTTCCTCGTCGGCCATCAGCTGCAGGGGGCGGCTGCTGGCAGCTATTGCGTAAAAGGCCAGCTTTTTCGCGCCGTAGTAATCGACCACAGCATCGGAGAACTGCGGCCAGCCGTCCATAATATTCCACCAGATCAGGCCGGTGCGCCGCCCGCGCTGGCTGCGGAAGCGTTCGATGAAAAACTTCATAGCCTCAGCCTGCGAGAGCTGGCTGGCCAGAGCGAAGTCGTTCAGGTTCGCCTGGCAGCCCGGCCCCACCAGCAGCTCGGCCTGGCGGGCCATCAGCCCAATACGATAGGCATAGGGCCCATCAAAATCCGCCTGGGGGCTGGCGGCATGGACCAGCCAATCGGCGTTGCCCTGCCAGGGCCACAGCGCATCCTGGGGAATGAAGCGGCGGATGGATGCCGGATGCGGGCAGCCATGGTAGCCCATTTCGCTGGCAAAGTGGGCGGTGGAGCCCAGATAAAAGGCGCTTTTATAATAATCCCGCGGCCCCCAGAGATGATCCTCCGGCAGATGAAGGGCGCCGGCGGCCTGCGCGGCCTCGTCGATATAGGGCGAGGAGGGCAGATAGGGCCGGCAGGCGTCCTCGGACGCAACAACCTCGGGCAGTACGCGCCGGGTCAGCCGGTTGCCATTGGGATCGCGGCCGCTGCCGCTCCACTGGGCCGCGCGGTCACATTCGTTGTCGCCGCTCCACAGGATCAAGGAGGGATGCTGGCGCAGGCGGCGGACGATGGCCACCGCTTCGGTCCGCAGGGCTGCGGCAAAGGCGTCGTCCTGAGGATACAGCCCGCAGGCCATGGCGAAATCCTGCCACACCACCAGACCGCGGCGGTCGCATTCGGCAAAAAAGGCGTGATCCTCATAGACGTTGCCGCCCCAGCAGCGCAGGCAGTTAACCCCGCTGTCCCAGGCCAGCTGGAGGATGGCGGGGATCCGCGCCTCATCCCGGGAGTGGAAGGCGTCGGCCGGCACCCAATTGGTCCCCAGCAGGAAGACCCGGCGGCCATTGATGACAAAGCAAAAGTCGCCGCTGCCGGCCTCGTCGGTCAGGCTGGTACGGGAAAGCTCCACCGTACGCACGCCCAGCGTGAAAGCCCTTTCATCGGCAACCGCATCCCCATGATACAGCGTCAGGCGGCAATCGTAGAGGTTCGGCTCGCCCTGGCCCCGGGGCCACCACAGGCGGGGCGACGGAAGCGAAAGCTTTTCCTGGCCAGCCTGCCAGAAGGGCGTGAAGGTATGCTCCAGGGCGCTGTCCCCGCAGCGGGCGGACAGGTGCAGGCGATAGCGCCCATCCTGCCCCTGCGGAAGGCGGAGCTCATAGAACAGCCGCAGGTCCGCCCGGCCGGCCTCCAGGGAGGCAGTGTAGAGATAGGCCTGCTCGATGCGGGCCTCGGGCGCCAGGATGAGGGAAACGCCGCGCCAAAGGCCGCAGCTTACGGTGCGGGGCATGATATCCCATCCATAGGCCGAGGGGGCCTTGCGCACCCGGAGGGAGGCATAGTTATAATGCAGCGCATAATCGCCCACGCTGACCGGGTGGCTGCCGGCCTCGGCCAGGCAGGAGCGCAGCACACAGACCAGCTCGTTTTCCCCCTGGCGCAGGCCGGGCAGGGGAAGGCGGTGGGGAATGAGGGCGTTGTCGGTGGAACCGATCAGCCGGCCGTTGAGGTAGAAGTCGGCATAGGTATCCACGCCCTCCAGCAGCAGCTCCTCGCGGCCTGTGACCGGGCGGTCATAACGGAAGCTGCGGCCATAGAAAACCGTCGCGCGCTCATAGGCCTGGACCAGCAGGATGTTCTGCCCCATGAAGAGCTCCGGCAGCACGCCGGCCCGCTCCAGGTCCAGTTCAAAGTTGCCGGGCACCTGTCCGGGCGCGGTGGGAAGCCCGCTGGCGCGGATGCCCTCCAGCGTGGTGGGCCGGGCCCCCTGGCCCTGCTGGTCCCAGGCCAGCAGCCAGGAGCCGTTGAGGGATTGTTCATATTCGTTCATGCATTCCTCCTGCAGGGATGTTCCCTGCTCTCTGTGCTGCCCGGCAGTAGGCGCTGCGCGGTTGATCCCCGGGCCGGGGCCTTACCATTTTACCACAGCAGGGGAAAACGCCGCAATGAGCCGGGGCCGTATGGGCGGAAAAGCCAAGCCGCCCTTGCCGGTCGGGCCAGGGCAGCGCTGGGCTATGGGAGGGCTTCCTCGATGGCGTCAATCACGCTTTGCAGCACCTTGAGCCGGGCGAATTTCTTGTTTTCAGCCTCCACCACGATCCAGGGGGCCCCGCCGCGGTGGGTACGGCGGAGCATTTCGTCCACAGCTTTCTCATAGGCCGGCCATTTTTCCCGGTTGCGCCAGTCCTCGTCGGTAATTTTCCATTGCTTTTCGGGTGTGCTCTGCCGCTCGTTAAAGCGGCGCAGCTGCTCCTCGGGCGATATGTGGAGCCAGAATTTAAGCAATATGGCGCCGCGCTCCGTTAGCTCCTGCTCAAAGTGGTTGATTTCCTCATAGGCGCGCTGCCACGCTTCCTCGCTGCAGAAGCCCTCAATGCGCTCCACCATCACCCGGCCATACCAGGTGCGGTCGAAGATGGCCACATGGCCATCCTTGGGCAGGGCAGTCCAGAACCGCCACAGGTGCTGGCGGGCCTTTTCCAGCGGGGTGGGCGCGGCGATGGGGACGACCTCATAGCCCCGGGGATCCAGGGCCCGGGCGATGCGCTTGATCGCTCCGCCCTTGCCTGCGGCGTCCCAGCCTTCAAAGGCTAAAATGAGGGGCGTGCGGGTCAGATAGAGGCGGTTATGGAGCTGGGCAAGCCGCTCCTGGGCGGCTTTAAGCTGCTTGCGGTAATCCCCGGGCTCCTGGGATACGGACAGATCGACCTGGGACAGCGGGCGGGCCGGCAGCGTGGGCAGGGGCGCAAGCCCCGGCACAGGGCCGGGCGCTTTCTTTTCCAGCGCATCCTCCAGCGCGCTCAGCACCCGGGCGTACACCTGCTGCAGGGCCCGCTTTTTATCCTGCGCATCGATCCTGTACCAGGGCGCATAGGGCCTGTCGGTCCGCGCGATGGCTTCATCAAAGTATCCGCGCAGGCGGTCGTACTCCTCATGGTGGGACCAATCGGCCGCGGTAACCCGCCAGCGGGTATCCTTGGATTTTTCCAGGGCCTTAAAGCGGGCCTTCTGTTCCTTTTTTGTGATATCCAGGAAGAACTTGAGGATGACCGTACCATCGGCGGCCAGCATCTGCTCAAAGTCCTCCATGATGCGGTAGCGGCGCTCCAACTCCGCCTTCTTTAGCTTTTCTTCCAGCGGGGCCAGGGTAACCTCCCGGTACCAGGAGCGGTCGAAGATGGCCATTTGCCCCTGGGCGGGCAGGCGCTTCCAATAGCGGTGCATCATGGGATAGTGCCGCTCATCCCCGGAGGGCGGCTGTGTGGAATAAACCCTGAAGCCGCGGGGATCCAGGTTGACCATAAGGTGGGAGATGACGGTGCCCTTGCCGGCGGCGCCGAAGCCTTCAAACAGCAGGATCACAGGGATCTTCCGGGCGCGCAGCGCCTGCTGCAGCTGCGCCAGGCGGATTTGCAGGGTATCCATATCGGGCAGGCTCATGGTTCGTCCTCCTTTTCATCGGTGATGCCGTATCCGGTAAGCTGGGCGATGCTTTCCCCCTGGCTGAGATAGATATGCCACTGCTTGCGGTTGCTCATCGCGCCATAATAGATCCGATAGCCGTCGCTTGTCTTGACCAGGCTGGCCCGGTAGATGGAGTTGTTGTCCAGAGCGCCCTCGGCCTCGTTGGCGGAGATGATTTTAACCGGCTCTGTCCAATGCATGCCGTCCTCGCTCATGGCGTAGAAAAGCTCCTGATGCTGCAGGTTGTCGTTGAGCCCATCCTGATCCTTGGCACAGAATACGATCTCATAGCCCAAATCGGTGCGGATGATGTCCTGATGCCACACCTTATAGCCCGGATAGGCCAGGTCGGTAGCCTCCTGCTGGCTCCAGACGGAGCCGTCGGGCGAGGTGACCCGGTACAGCTTGCCGTCGTGGGAGGAATACCACATGGTATAGAAGCCGTCCTCCCAGATGACCGCCGGAGAGAGCAGGGGCTTGCGGCCCTGCTTGGGGATCATTTCCTCGGGCTCGGACCAATGGATGCCATCGGAGGAGACAATCCGCAGGATGCGGGCGCCGTCGTTATCGGCGTTGCGGGCGGGATCCTGCCCCCCATTGTGGCGGAACCAGAGCTCCATGACATCGCCCTTCATGAGCAGGTGGCCGTCGGAATAGTGGGCATAGTTATTAAAGGTGGGCGGCAGGCCGCTGACCGGATTTTCCACGCCCGGCGGATCGAACCAGTTGATCCCGTCATAGCTGACGCAGATGGAGGGGTTTTCTACCTTATTATGACAGCGGGGATAGGGGGTATGCACCATCCAATAGGGGTAGCCCTTCCAGCCCTCCGGGAAATACAGCACCTTGGGGTGGGTGGTTTCGCCTTTGCCGTCGTAGGTGGGAATGGCCAGGGGAGCCGCGGCGTTGGGCGAGGCGGGGGGATTGATGGTAAGGGCGAAGATATCCACCGGCGTGGGTGTAGGTGTAGGCGTGGGTGTAGGTGTAGGCGTGGGCGACGGCGTTGGGGACGGCGTGGGCGAAGGGCTGGGCGGCGCAGCCGGCGAGGGGCTGGGCGACGGCGCAGTGGTCGCAGGGGCCAGGGCGCGCCGCGCGGGAATAAGGACGGCGGCCAGGGCAGCCACCAGCAGCGCGGCCGCCAGGAGCAACAGAAATTTTTTCATAGGCTTTCTCCTTTACGATGCGGCCGGGCGCAGGGCGCGCTGGAAAGGCCCTGAGGCCGGCCAGGGTGGCGATGCCGGAACGAAGATGGGTTTTCATACGCAAAAACCCTGCTTTGAACAAATACTTCTTGCTGGAAAGCGGTACAATAGGGTAAACTGAATGCATATCCCGGGAAGAAAGGAAAAAAGAAATGAAAAAGTCAACCATAATCTGGATCGTCGTGATAGCCGTCGTGGTAATCCTGGGCGGCACCCTGATCGGAAGCTATAACGGCCTGGTATCCATGCGTGAAAGCGTGGACGGCTATAAGGCCAACATTGAAACCGTGCTGCAGCGGCGCAGCGACCTGATCCCGAACCTGGTCAATACGGTGAAGGGCTACGCGGAGCATGAAACGGAGATCTTCACCCAGATTGCCGACGCGCGGGCGAAGCTTGCCGGAGGCGGCAGCATAGAGGAGCTGGGCGAGGCCAACAGCGAGCTGACCAGCGCCCTGAACCGGCTGATGGTGGTCGTGGAGAATTATCCCGACCTGAAGGCCGATACGCAGTTCACCGCGCTGATGGATGAGCTTGCCGGCACAGAAAACCGCATTTCCGTAGCCCGTCAGGACTATAACAACGCTGTGAAGAGCTATAACCAGCGCATCCGTACCTTCCCCAGCGTGATCATGGCCAACCTTTTCGGCTTTGAGAAGGCCGAATACTTTGAGGCCGCCGAAGGGGCCGAAACTGCGCCGACCGTAAGCTTCGGAGCGTAGGCGCATGGGCCGCATGCACAAAGGGGCGGGAGCGGTTCTTGCCGCGGCGCTGCTGCTGGCAGTACTGCTTCCCATGACCGCCATTGCGCTGCCGGCAGCCTCTACCCAATTCTACTGCACCGACGGCGCAGATGTCATCAGCAGCGAGCGGGAGGCCTACTATGTGAGCCGGTCCGCCGCCCTGGAGGCGGCCACCGGAGCCCAGATCGTAGTGGCCACCGTCAGCTCCCTGGAGGGGCAGGATATCGACAGCTATGCCAACAGCCTGTTCCGTGCCTGGGGAATCGGCCATCAAGAGAAGAACAACGGCCTGCTTATCCTGCTGGCGCCCAACGAGCGCCAGATCCGGGTAGAGGTGGGCTATGGCCTGGAGGGACGTGTGAACGACGCCAAGGCCGGGCGGCTGATCGACGAATACGCCTATGGCTATCTGGCTGAGGACGAATTCGACGAAGGGCTGTACCAGCTTTACAATGCGCTGCTGGACGAGGTATATGCCGAATACGGCCTGGAAACCCCTGACGATGTGGCCGCTCCGGAGGCCTCGAGGATAAGCTCCGGGCAGCAGGAGGATAACGCTCTGGGCGAGATCGTCGGCGTGATCATTCTGCTGCTGGTCATCATCCTCAGCCGCGGCCGTATCTTCCTCTTTCTGGGTGGCCGCGGCGGCCGGGGCGGACGCGGCGGCTTTGGAGGCGGCTTCGGCGGCGGTTTCTCAGGCGGCGGCTTTTCCGGCGGAGGCGGCAGCTCCGGCGGAGGCGGCGCCTCCCGCGGCTTCTGAGCCCCAGCTCCATCCTGTTCTGCCGGCCCCCTTCCAGCGGAAGGGGGCCTTTTTTGCGTTGCAGCGGTTGTATGGGTAAGGGAATTTATAGATAATCTTAACAAAGATATGCATGAAAATCAACGTATCGGGACAAATCGGTTCAAAGTTCCGTGATTTGGGGTATTTGAAAAATGGGCGGACTGTGATAGAATGAAAATACGAGAAAAAGCGAAATCTTTACCGGTTTCAGACGGCGGTTCGGTCGTTTCAGCCCCAAAGGCTTGGCAACCGGAGAGATTTGGCCCTATACTGAGGTTAGGAAAAGGAAAGGATGATGCGCCATGGTGAGCGAAGGCCGCCGGATGAGGACAGGGTAACGGGACAGGGCGGAGCGCCCCACAGGAGGTAAGCGGAATGAAAAGGCGTATATCACGGACAGGTATTGTGCTGACGGCAATGGGCCTGCTGGCAGCCTTGGCGATTGTCATGATTTTGGTGGTGCCGGCTGTGCAGGCTCGCAACCTCCCGGAGCCCAATGGGGCCCGGGTCATGGATCTGGCCGGCGTGCTTGATCCGGAGGCGGAGGCGGCGCTTACGGCGCAGATGGACGATCTGGCCGGCAGCGACCAGCTGAATATGGCCGTTGTGACGGTGGACTCGCTGAAGGGCGAGCCGGCGGCGCAGTATGCGCAGCGGCTGTACCGCTACTGGGATATGGACCGAAAGGGCCCCTCCGGCGGCGCGCTGGTGCTGCTGGCACCGGAAGAGGGCGAGAGCTATGTGGCCTCCGGCGGCGCGATGGCCGCTTGGCTTGGCAAAAATGGCGGAAGCATGCCGACCATGGAGCAGTGCCAGCAGCTGATTGCCGAGTCCGGCTACAGCCAGGGCGCAGAGCGGATCCTGGATCAGGTTTCGATGCGGGCCAAGGGGTACCGGTTCTCGGAGGAGGCCATGACCAAGGGGCACGATGTAAATACGCTGGAGATGCTGGCGCCGCTGTGGATCCTGCTGGGCCTGGGCCTTCTGGTGGCCCTGGTGGTGTGCCAGGAGCGCGGCTTTTTCTTCCGGCGAAGGGAGAACCGGGGCGGCATTTTCCGGCCGATGTACAACGTAGGCGGCGGAAGCCTGGGCGGGCCCAATATCAGCGCCCGCGGCAAGAACTAGCTGCCGCCTGCACCCCTTGACAGGGTAGGCCGCGCCCGATATAATAAAAAAGCTGACTGAAGTCGGCACATATCGCGCGGCCGAAGCCGGCGTTCATCTGAACCGGTACATACAAGACGATCATAATACCATGAAGGTATTCGCTCTCCTGAGGAGGGCGGTATCTTCATGGTTTTTTTGTGGAGGAAAAGAATGAAGAAGCAATCTACGCGGAAACTTGTCTTTGCGGCGCTGTTCTTGGCGCTGGGCCTGGTGCTGCCCTTTCTGACTGCGCAGATCCCCCAGGTGGGCAGCATGCTGCTGCCGATGCACCTGCCGGTGCTGCTGTGCGGCTTTGTCTGCGGTTGGCCCTACGGCCTGCTGGTGGGCGCGGTTACGCCGCTGCTGCGCAGCATGCTGTTCAGCATGCCCCCGCTGTATCCCACTGCTGTGGCCATGGCCTTTGAGCTGGCGGCCTATGGCCTGCTGGCTGGCCTGTTCTATAAGCTGCTGCCCAAGAAGCCGGTATATGTATATGTGTCGCTGATCCTGGCGATGCTGGGCGGGCGCGTGGTATGGGGCCTGGTGCAGATGATCCTGATGAGCCTGGTAGCGCAGCCCTTTACCTGGCAGATCTTTATGGCGGGCGCCTTTGGTAACGCGCTGCCCGGTATCGCCGTGCAGCTTGTGCTGATCCCGGTCATTGTGCTGGCGCTGCGCAGCGCCAGGCTGATGGACCATGAATAGCGGCCTGGAGGCGGTCCTGCGGGCCCACGCCCTCCGCTATCCCCTGATGGAGCCTGTGGACGCGGTCAAGCTGGTGTACCAGCATACCATGGGCGGAGGGCACCTGGTGCGGGATGAACAGGAAAGCCTTCGGCGGCTGCAGGCGGAGCTGGCGCAGGTGCCCCAGGAAGAAGGGCCCCTTGCCGAGCCGCTGGGCAACGATCTGGCGCGGATGCGCCTTGGCGCCCTGCCGGCGTCGGGCCTTTCTCCGCAGACGGCGAACCGCCTGTTTGTGCTTTCAGCTCGTGAGGTTCAAGGCGGCATGGCAGCGCTGGCGGAGGCCCTTAAGGCCCTTCGGGCCGCCTGTGCAGAGGGGATATTCGGCTTTGACACAGCGCGGCTGGACGCCTATCTGGAAGGGTATATCCAGGCCGGCTATCCTGCGCCCAGCCATAGCGAGGCCTACCGCCAGGCCTATCATCCCGCCTATCGGGTGGTTCGGACCGAATACCTTAAGGCTGCGCCGCTCATGGCGGCTATGGACCGCTGCATGGCTCGCCAGGGCCGCGTCCGTGTGGCCATCGACGGGCGCTCCGCTGCGGGAAAGAGCACATTGGGCCGGCTGCTGGCCCGGGTATATGACGCAAACCTCTTTCACATGGACGATTATTTCCTGCGGCCCGAACAGCGTACCGGCCAGCGGTATGCCGAGCCGGGCGGCAACGTGGACCGGGAGCGCTTCGCCGCAGAGATTCTGGCCGGGCTGGACAGCGGTAAGGCATTTGCCTACCGGCCCTTTGACTGCGGCTCAGGGCGGCTGGCCCCGGCGATAACGGCACAGCCCAGGCCTGTGACCATAGTTGAGGGCAGCTACAGCCTTCATCCGGCGCTGCGGTCAGGCTACGACGTGAAGGTGTTCCTGGACATCGATCCCCAGCTTCAGTCGCGCCGGATCCTGGCCCGCAACGGCGCCCAGATGCACCGCCGCTTCATGACGCAGTGGGTGCCGCTGGAGGAGGCGTATTTTTCGGCGCTGAGCATCCGGGAGGCCTGTGATTTTATCCTCGGACCGGAGGGGGAACCCGCTGCCGAACCATAGTGGACTGGATGAAAAAAACGGCTTTACAGCCGTTTTTTTGCTTTTGGGGCGGCCTATGCCGCTTGCTTTTGCCGGTCCTCGTTTTCAGCAGGCTCGACGATGGTTACGTCGCTGACAAAGCGGGTGATGCTCCAGAGCATCTCCTCGGCCTCGAGCCAGGCTTGATCGTTGGCCGGACGGCCATATTTACCTGGGATCAGCCCCTCCGGATCCTCGACACAGAACCACAGCGCGCCGCCCTGGCGGCGGTAGCCTACGACCACGAAGCAGTGGCCGCTGGAGGAGAGATCCCAGGAGCTGAATTGGCACATGACGACGTTTCCCGCATCCAGGGCGCTGACGAGGTTCTCGCGGGTGGGAAGGGCGGTATGATAGGGGACGCCGTATGCCTCCAGCTGCTCATGAACCATGTACATATACCATCCCTCGGTGACATGGGGATACTTTTTTCGCAGCTCGTCGGGCGTGACCGTAGAACCGGGATCGCGCCACTTGAGCACCATGCAAACCATGGCAGGCATACAGTTCACCGCGGCATAGGGGCTGTCGTCCTGCTGGTTCACATAGATGGAATAGGCCGGCAGGTTGAGCACCTCCCGGGCAGAGGACGGATCCGGGGCGGTAAGGCCGCCATAGTGCGCTGCGAGCCGGGCCGCGCGGGCCACCATATCCTGATAGGTGGCCGGTTCGGTATAAACCGTTCCGGCATCGGCAGACGCTGCCTCGCCGAAGTCGGGATAGAGGGCAGCCGGGCCGTCGTGATAGGCAAGATAGAACTGGTTGAGCAGATCCGGCAAGAGATCGATCCGCACGGGCTGCTCCGGTGAAAAGGAGGAATAGTCGGGATAGCCGCCCATCAGCTGGTAGTAGCTGACAAAGGCAATGTCTCCAGCTATGTCCTCCGATACATCGGAGAAGGCCAGCGGATCGGCGCCCTCTGGCAGGCGGTCGACGGCATAGTGCTGGGTATAGGCCTGCTTAAAGGCCAGCGCCAGATCCAGCCGGGTCATGGGCCCGTTGCTGCCGTCAAAGGGAGCTGCCTCCATGCCGGTTATCAGCGGCCAGAGCTCCGCCGCATCCTGGAGGGTAGCGCTGCGCCCTGCCTTGAGCAGCACGCGGCTTTCCAACGCGCGGACAGTAGCAGCTACCAGCGACTGGAACTGGTAAAGGGTCAGCTCCTGTTCCAGCTGTTCGTTTTCATTGGCGTCGTCCTGGCCCCAGTAGGGCTCCAGATCCATTTCCATAGCCTGGCGCAGCAGCCCGCTGCGCACATTGGAAGCAATGCGGTCGGCGTCAATCTCATAACCGGTTTGCTCCATTACCCCCAAAAGCAGCGAGAGGGCATCGGATTTACGGGCGGGCTGGCCATACCGGGACAGATCCACCCGCTGGCCAGCCCGGGACAGCAGGACGGCGTTATCCATAAAGGTGCCGTCGCGCAGCGCGTCGGGCGTCAGCGTGCCGGTCCACTCGCCGTCCAGAAGGGTCAGCTCGGGAAGCACCAGGGCGCCGGAACCCTCGGCCGGTACCAGACGGCGCAGCAGCAGGTCATCCTGCTGCTGCTGGACGAGCTCCATACCTGCGGGGATCAGGCCGTCCAGGGCGCGGGCAGCGCGTTCCAGGGCTGGCGCGCCGTCGGGCGCGGCGGTCGCGGAGGGGATGGCTGCGGACGGAGACGTAGCCTGCGGAGGCGCCGCAGTGCAGCTGGTGAGAAAAAGCAAAAGGGCCAGCAGCACGGGCGCAATTCGCCAATGTTTCATGATGCCTCCTTACATATGTCTACGTGTATTATAGGGTATTCTTCCACAAAAGGACAGAGCGAACCTAAGAAAATTTTCCAACTGGGCGACGCCGCAGGAATGACATGAGCTGAATGTCAAAAGGCGGGATATGCGATAAAAGATCGCTGTTGATTGGCAGAAAAATCCCCCTTATAATGAAAATACCGCACGGATTACCCGGGCGGTATTTTTTTACCCAAAAAGGAGAAAGAGCATGGACTGGAATATCCGGTATATGACGGAAAACGACTGCTACAAGCAGGGGAGGAAGCTTACGCCCAAGGGGATAATGGTGCATTCGACGGCCAGCCCCGGGGTGATGGCGGCGGGATGGTATGCCCGGTGGAACAAGGCGGGCGTAGCGAAGTGCGTGCATGCCTTTGTGGACAACCGGGAGACGGTGCAATACCTACCCTGGGAGACGCGGGGCTGGCATGCGGGCGGCGCGGCCAACAATACCCATATCGGCTTTGAGATCTGCGAGGACAAGGGATGGAGCGAAGCCTATTTTATGGCGGCCTGGGACAATGCGGTGGCGCTGGCCGCCCACCTGTGCGGGCTCTATGGGCTGACGGAGCGGCAGATCATCAGCCACCGGGAGGGTCATGACCAGGGAATTGCCTCCAACCACGGGGACCCGGATCATTGGTGGGGGAAGTTTGGCAAAACCATGGACGATTTCCGGGCGGCTGTGGCCCAAAAGCTGGAGGGGGCGCAGGCGGCGGAGCCGCTGTATACCCGGCAGGTGAACACGCCGGGGGACACGCTGAACGTGCGGGAC
>UQLW01000001.1 GCA_900542005.1 uncultured Eubacteriales bacterium | reverse complement strand
GAAGCGGCTCAGCTTCCATGGTAAGGTGACGGCCCGGAACCTTTTCCGGTACAAAAAGCGGTTTTTCATGAGCGTGCTGGGGATTGCCGGAAGCTGCGCGCTGATCATGACCGGCTTTGGCCTGCGGGATTCCATCACCCTCTCGGTGGAGGGACAGTTCGACGAGATATGGCATATGGACGCGATGATCAACCTGTCCAAGGGCATGGCGGAGAAGGATTTCAACGATATGTGCGGGCAGCTGATCACCCAGGAGCGCTTCAGCCGGTGGGTCACCGGATACCAGCAGCTCAGCGATGTGGAGAACCCTGCCCGGCCGGAGACGGCGGCAGTGAAGGATTGCTATGTGATGGCGGTGGGCCGCGGCCAGGAGAACGCCTTTTATGAGATGGTGGAGCTGACCGCGCCCCAGGGGTCCCAGTTGGCCCTGGACCCTACAGGCGTGGTGATTACCGAGAAGCTGGCCCGGCTGGCTAAGGTCGGCGTGGGGGATGAGATTACCTTTACCCTCTCGGGCAAGACCTGCCGGGCACCGGTGACAGGGATTGTACGCAACTACGTTTATCACTATATATACCTCACCCAGGACGCCTACGAGCGACTGAGCGGGGAGACGATGCCCTTTTCCGTCGTGTATGCCGCGCTGCAGGAGAATACCGAGCAGGGACGGGAGCAGGCGGCGACTGTCCTCTATGCAAACCCGCGCATTGCGGCGGTCACCTTCCTCTCCGATATGCGCGACCAGGTGGGCGACAGCCTGGCCTCCATCGATTCGGTGGTCATTGTGCTGGTGGCGTCCTCTGCGGCCCTGGCCTTTGTGGTGCTGTATAACCTTACCCATATCAACATTGCCGAGCGCTCCCGGGAGCTGGCGACGCTGCGCGTGCTGGGCTTTAACGACCAGGAGATGTACAGCTATATTTTCCGGGAGAATTATCTGATCACAGCCATCGGAATCGTGTTTGGGCTGGGCCTGGGGGCGCTGCTGCACTCCTTTGTCATTACCACCTGCGAGATTGATATCATGATGTTTGTCAAGCGGGCGGCGCCCATCAGCTGCCTGTATGCGGCGGCGATGACGGCCGTATTCTCGGTGCTGGTCAACGCCACCATGCGCCGGAAGATCCGCTCGATCGATATGGTCGAATCGCTCAAGAGCATAGAATAGGAGAAAAAGATGAAACAATACCCTTTGCATCGCCTGGCCGGAGGGCTGCTGGCGGCGCTGCTCTGCCTGGCCCCGGCGGGCGCGCTGGCCCAGCAGCAGGCGGCCGGAGGCGTCCATAAGCAGGAGACTGTCTACGGCGAGCTCCATGCCGACGGCAGCCTGAAGGGCACCACGGTCAGCGTATACCTCTCCAATCCCGAGGGCCTGGAGAAGATCGAGGATGTGACGAATCTGGAGTCGCTGGAAACGCTGGCGGGCGAGCTTCCGCCGGACGTGGAGTCGGGGCGGATTACCTGGAACGCCCGGGGCGAGGACGTGCTTTATCAGGGCGTCAGCCAGCAGGCGCTGCCGGTGAGCGTCGCCATCGAATATGAGCTGGACGGCAAGCCCGTGGAGCCGGAGGCCCTGCTGGGCCAGTCGGGCCATCTGGTGATGCGGTTTACCTATACCAACCATGTGAAACAGACCGTGGCCATCGGCGATGGGCAGGCCGAGATTTATACGCCCTTTACCGTGGCTACGGTGGTGACGCTGCCCCAGGAGCATTTTACCTCGGTCAAAACCGATGCGGATCGGGCGATCACCCAGGGCGACGCCACGATGGTGATGGATCTGGCCTTCCCGGGCCTGGCGGAAAGCCTGAATCGGGATCCGGCGGAGATGGGCGGGGGCACCATGACGCTTGAGGCGGATGTGACCGATTTCACCCTTCAGGAAATCACCTTCCTGGTGACGCCCAAGCTGATCGAGGAGAGCGACCTTTCAGCGATGGAGAACCTGGACGAGCTGAAGGCGGGCCTGGAGGAGACGGATGAAGGCGGCGAAGCGCTCAGCGAGGGCGCGGGCAGCCTGCGGGATGGGGCCTACAGCTTTGCCCGGGGCGTGGATCAGTATGCTAAGGGCGTGGCCGAACTGGCTGGCGGGCTGACGCGCCTGGCGGAGGGCGCGCCGCAGCTGGCCGACGGCGGCCGGAAGCTGGCCGATGGGCTGGAGAGCATCCAGGAGCAGACCGAATCCATGGGCCTGACCGGCGAGGACGGCCTGCTGGAGAAGCTGCTGGCAAACCAGCAGGAGCTGGATCAGGCGCTGGAGGGGATCGTCCAGATGGTGGGCGACGCCGAGGAAACCATTGCCCGGCTGGACGCGGCGATTGCCGCCATGGAGGCGGCGGCTGAAAGCATGGAGGAGGCCGGGGCGCCCCAGGAGCAGGTCGACGCGCTGCGCCAGCAGATCGCCCAGATGCAGGCGCTGCGGGATCAGGCGGCAGGGAACCGCGATACGCTCAACGCGCTGCTGGACGCCCTGCGGGATCAGCTGGGGCAGCTTGAAGGCGCGCCGGAAAAGCTTGAAGCCATGGTAAGCGGGCTGGAGGAGCTGGTAGCCGGGGCGCGGCAGCTCAGCGATGGGCTCAATGCCCTGGAAAGCCAGGCGGGGGAACTGAAAAGCGGCGCCGCCCAGCTGGATGCCGGCGCAAGCGAGCTTTCGTCCGGAGCCTGGAGCCTGGCACGGGCAGCGGGGCAGCTTTCCGGGGCCCTGGATACCTTTAATGAGGAGGCCATCGATCGCCTTGCCGGCGATACGGCGGCGGAGATCGACGATTTCCAGGCCCGCAAGGAGGCACTGCTGGCGGCCTCTGAGGCCTATGCGAGCTTTACCGGGGAACCGGAGAATACCGAATGCGAGGTAAGCTTTATCCTGCGCACGCCCCTGCAGCAGGCCGAGGCCATTCCCAAGCCTGAGGCTGAAGCCGAGGCCGCCGCCCAGGCGGAACAGCTGACCGGCTGGCAGCGGTTCTGGCAGTGGCTGACAGGCCTTTTTGGCGGATAAGGCAAGAGGGGTGAGGCCGGCGGCGTTCCAGGCCAAGGAACGCCGCCGGCCTCTTTTATTCGGAAAAAAAGTATGGTACACTTATACCTTGAGAATCCAATGATAGGTTGGGGTTTCCGCCCCGGGAAAGGATACCATGACGAGGCAGAATACGAAAGCCGGCGGCTCCCGCCCCCTGACAAGAGAGGACGCCTACCGGGCGCTTTATGCGCGGTCGGTATATGACGCGTACTATCTGGCCCAGGGGCTTCTGGGCGGGCGGTCGCGGTCGCTGGAGGCTGTAGAGGAAGCCTATCGCCGGGTGGAGAATAAGCTGGAGGGCCTTTCAGAGGCGGAGCAGGATAATCTTATGCTGCAGCAGGTGGTGGACGTATGCCGCTCCCGGGCGGACAACGCCTTCCTGCAGGATGAAAGCGGGGCCGATTATATCGCCCTGATGTCGATGCCGCTGCGGGCCCGCCTGGTGCTGATGCTGGCCGACATGCTCCATCTGCCTGATACCATCATTGCCCAGGTGATGCATTCGCGCAAGGATCGGGTGGTCCGCTCGCTGAAGGAGGCCCGGGCTGACCTGGTTCGCCGGGCGGCCTCCTCGCTGGGGCCCCATGAAACGGTGGAGCAGATCATCGGGCGCAACGTGGAGGCGCTGACGCCCCAAATGGTGCAGGGGCTGTGGACGCGGCTGGGCGGGCAGGCGGAGCAGCTGGCCGGATGGACTGCGCCGGATATGAGCGGCACCGTGCGAAAGAACTGGCCGCTGGCGGTGGCTTTGGCGGCCGCGCTGGCGGTGCTGATGGCCCTGGTGGTGCTGCTGACCCGGGGCGGGCCGGTGCGCTCCGGCCAGAGCACGGCCGCCACGGTATCGCTGGGGCAGGATACGGCGCTTCCCACCCGCACCCCTACGACGCTGACTGCTACGCCCGCCTCCACAGAGCCAACCTATGAGGTTGTACTGACCCTGGGCGGCGATACGGTGCTGGGCGGCCTGCCCGGCCGCGACCACCGGGACGACAGCTTTGCCGCGGTGACGGGCAATGAATCGACCTATCCCTTTGCCGGCCTGCTGCCGATCCTTTCCCGGGATGATCTGACCATCCTTAACCTGGAATGCGCCCTGACCGAACGCTCGACAGCCCAGGAGGATCAGGACTATCCCTTTAAGGGGCGGCCCGATGCGGCGAATATGCTGGTGGCCGGCTCGGTAGAGGCGGTCAGCCTGGAAAACAGCCACAGCATGGACTACGGGGAACGGGGTTATGCGGACACCAAGGAGGCGCTGGAGGCCGCCGGGATCCGGTGGGCTGACGGGGAAAACCTGCTCTGCTACGATACGGAGCAGGGGATCCGCATCGGCCTGGCCTCCCTGAAGGATCCCATCAGCAGCGAGGCGCTGGAGGCCGCCATCGAGGGGCTGAAGCAGCAGGGGGCCAAGTTTATCGTGCTGTCGCTGCACTGGGGCGAGGAGCTGGCCCAGACGCCCTCGCAGGAGCAGCAGGAGCTGGCGCGCAGGGCCATTGACCTGGGGGCGGACGTGATCATGGGCCATCATTCCCATGTGGTGCAGACCATGGAGGTCTATCGGAACCGTCCTATCTTCTACAGCCTGGGGAATGTGGTGTACGGAGGCAGCACCAATCCCACGGATTGGGATATTGCCCTGGCACGGATCACGCTCGAATGCCAGCAGGGCGAGGTTGTCAAGGTAAAGTGGATGGCGATCCCGGGCTCCGTATCGGGCGGGAGCGGGGAAAACGACTACCAGCCCCGGGTATATGCGCCGGGCACCGCCGACGCGATCCGGGTTTACAGCAAGCTGGGGATGAGCCATACCCAGCTTGCCGGATGGAAACGGCTGTACGACGAGCTTTGGCCCAGCGGGGACGGGATCCAGACGACTGCGGCCCAGGCCGAATAGAAAGGAGAATCGGGCATGAGCAAGATCCACTTTGGCACAGGCGGATGGCGGGCGATCATCGGGGATGACTTTACCAAGGCCAACGTCCAGCGCATGAGCTATGCGCTGGCCCAGAAGATGAAGGCGGAGCAGGTGGAGGGCCGGGGCTTTTGCATCGGGTTTGACCGGCGCTTCCTCTCCCGGCAATCGGCCATGTGGGCGGCCGAGGTTATGGCGGCGGAAGGGATCGTCTGCAGCATCATCACCCGGGAGGCGCCGACGCCCCTGATTATGTATACCGTGAAAAACTATGGCATGGAGTATGGCATGGCGGTAACGGCCAGCCATAACCCCTATACCTACAATGGGATCAAGGTATTCATCAAGGGCGGTCGTGACGCCGACGAGGTCACAACCGGCGAGATCGAGCGCTATATTGACGCCATCGACCTGGAGGAGATCCCGGCCCTGGATTATCAGGAGGGCGTGCGCGCCGGCATGATCCGGGAGATCAACCCCTTTAATGAATACATCGACTCCATCATCAGCACCATCAATATGGACGCGATCCGCGCGCGGAACCTGCATGTGGTGCTGGATCCCATGTATGGCGTGTCCAAGACCAGCCTGTCGACCATCCTTCTGACGGCCCGCTGCGATGTGGACGTGATCCATGAGCGGCACGATACCCTGTTTGGCGGCCGCATGCCGGCGCCCAACGTCAACACGCTTTCGGCGCTGCGCACCTTCGTGGTGGAGAACGCCTGCGACATCGGCCTGGCCACCGACGGCGACGCCGACCGCATCGGCGTGATCGACGACCAGGCCAATTTCCTGCATCCCAATGAGATCCTGGTGCTTCTGTATTATTACCTTGTGCGCTATAAGGGCTGGCGGGGCCCGGCGGTGCGCAATATTGCCACCACGCACCTGCTGGATAAGGTGGCGGAGAGCTATGGCGAAAAGTGCTATGAGGTACCGGTAGGCTTCAAGCATATATCGGCCAAGATGATCGAGACGAACGCGGTGATTGGCGGCGAGTCCTCCGGCGGCCTGACGGTGCGGGGCCATATCCAGGGCAAGGACGGGATCTACGCAGCGGCGCTTCTTGTGGAAATGCTGGCGGTTACCGGCCGCAAGCTGTCGGAGATCTATCAGGAGATCACCGATCAATTCGGCACCTTTGAGATGGCGGAGCGGGATTATCGCTTCACCCAGCAGCGCAAGGAGCAGATCAACGACCTGCTGATGGTGCGCAGGGAGCTGCCCGCCTTCTCAGCGGAGGTGGATCATGTCAGCTATCTGGATGGCTGCAAGGTATACTTTAAGAGCGGCGGTTGGATTATCTGCCGTTTCTCCGGCACCGAGCCGCTGATCCGTATCTTCTGCGAGATGGGTACGCTGGAGGAGGCCAACCGCATTGCCGATGAGATGAAGGCCTTCCTGGCGCTGTGATGACGGCGCTGGAGCAGGCGGCGCGGTGGATCGGGCAGGCGCGCCGTATGGTATTCCTGGGCGGCGCCGGGGTCTCTGTGCCAAGCGGCATCCCGGATTTCCGCAGCGCCGGAGGCATCGGAGGCGACTTTGAGACCATCCTGAGCCACGATTATTTCATGGAGCGCCCAGAGGCCTTTTACGCCTTTTACCGAAGCCATATGGTTTATCCCGAGGCAAAGCCCAATCTGGCGCACCGCACGCTGGCCGGCTGGGAAAGGGCCGGCCTGCTTCGGGCGGTGATCACCCAGAATATTGACGGCCTTCACCAGGCGGCCGGCAGCCGGCGGGTGCTAGAGCTGCACGGGTCTGTGCTGCGAAACCATTGCATGGCCTGCGGCCAGGCCTATGGCCTGGAACGGATCCTGGAGGGCGAAGGGACGCCCCGCTGCCGGTGCGGCGGCGTCATCAAGCCGGACGTGGTGCTGTATGGCGAGCCGCTGGAGCCGGACACCTGGCAGGCAGCGGAGGAAGCCGTAGCGGAGGCGGATCTCATGCTGGTCGCAGGCACGAGCCTGCGGGTCTATCCGGCGGCCGGCCTGCTGCAGCGTATGGGGCAGGGACGGCTTGTGCTGATCAACCGGGAGCCGACGGCGATGGACCGGCTTTGTGACTGCGTGATTCACGGGGACTTACAGGATGCCTTTGCCTACCTGGCCCAGGCGGTAGGCGGGGCGAACCATGGGGGAGAAAAAAATGAAGCTTGACGAAGACGCGGGGCTCCCGCTTGTTTTCCGGGAGATGCAGCGCATGCACCGCTCCCGGCTGCAAAGGGTGCTCAACGAATACGGGCTGTATATGGGGCAGCCCATGATCCTGTTCGCGCTGGAGCGGATTCCCGACGCGACGCAGAAGGAGCTGGCCGACGCGCTGCATATCAGCTCGGCGACCATCACCACAAGCCTGCAGCGGATGGAAAGGGCGGGCCTTTTGACCCGCACCACCGACCCGCGGGATACCCGCTGCAACCATATCGTGCTGACCGATAAGGGGCGGCATGTGTCCTCAGAATGCCACGCAGCCTTCGCCCATATGGACGAGGTGATGTTCAGCGGCTTCTCCCAGCAGGAGAAGGATGGGCTGAACCGCTACCTAAGGAAAATGATTGATAACCTTCAGCGGCTGGATGGGGAATAGGGCTGCGGGAGACGGGCGAGGGGTACGATGGAAAAAAAGTGGACAAACCGCAGGCAGATGGACCAGCTGTTCCTGTATTGCTGGATCGCCTACACTGTGACCTATCTGGGCCGGTATAACCTGAGCGCAGCCATGGCGGACATGGTGCTGCAGGGCGTGCTGACCAAATCCCAGGGCGGGCTGATTGCCACCTGCTTTTTTGTCTCCTATGGCGCAGGCCAGCTGCTGTCGGGTATCCTGGGCGATAAGCTTAACGGGCGCTGGATGGTTGGAAGCGGGCTTCTGCTGTCGGGGGCAATGAACCTGGCCATGGGCCTGACAGGCGATTGGCGGATCATGGCCGCCATATGGATGGTAAACGGCGTCACCCAGTCGATGATCTGGTCGCCGCTGCTGCGGATCCTGGCCGAGGCGATGCCGCGCAAGCGCTGCCTGAAGGCCGGGATTGACCTGGCGACAACCATACCGGCGGGTACGCTGGCAAGCTATGGGATGACCGCCGCGGCGATCGCGCTGTCCGGTTGGGCGATGGCCTTTTACAGCGCCGGGGCGGTGCTTATCGCCATGGGGCTCGTATGGCTGGCCGGGCTGGGCGCGCTGGAGAAGCGGGCGCAGCGGGGGATGGTGGATGAGACGGAGGAAAATGCGGCGCCGGAGCTGGCGCCGGCCGGTCCGCGGCCCAGCATGCTGGCGATCCTGCTGCCCTCGGGGCTTTTGATTACGGCGCTGGCGGTTATGCTGCAGGGCGCGCTGCGGGACTCCATTACCACCTGGATGCCGACCTACCTGACAGAGGCCTATGGGCTGGGCGCCCAGGTATCCATCATCGCTTCCATGGCGCTGCCGCTGGTAAACCTGGGCGGCGTATACGCCGCCTCCTGGATGAATACCCGCGTGCTGAAGGACGAGCTTTCCTCTTCGGCGGTGCTCTTTGCGCTGTCGGTGGCCTGCCTGGCCGTGATGGTGGCCTTCCAGCGGCTGAACGTGGCGCTGGCGCTGCTCTTGCTGGCAGTAACGACTTCGGCCATGCATTCGATCAATACCATGATTATTTCGCTGCTGCCCATGTATTTTACCCGTATGCGCCGCGTGTCCACTGTATCGGGTATGCTCAACGCCGTGGTTTATCTGGGCAGCGCGCTATCCGCCTATGGGATCGGAGCGCTTTCGGATTATGGCGGCTGGGGTGCAACGCAGGTGGCCTGGTGCCTGATGTGCGTCGCCGGGGCGCTGCTCTGCCTGTGGGCGCGGAAGGTATGGAATCCCTACAAGCGGGCACACCTATGACCGCCGGGAAACAAGGAGGAGGGCGACGCAATGCAAAAGCCGCTGTATGACTATGACATCTATCCCAAGGTAGTGCTGGCAGGCAAAGGGACCGATATCCACATTCGCCCCATGAGCCCGGCGCTGGCCTTTGGGCAGGATCAGGATTATGAAATCGAGATTCTGCCCACGACCGAAAGCCTGGAAGGGACGGGGCGGGCCTATCCGCGCATCTGTGTGCATCCCAAGGATGGCGTGCTGTCCTTCTTCTGGGCCTTTGAGGGCGAACAGGAGCACTTCATCCGGCTGCACCGCACAGACCGGGACCGGCCCTTTATGTGCGAATGCCAGCTGTCGGTCTATTCGGTCAAGGCGGATCTTTTCGCACGCCGGCCCTACCGGGGGGATTTCCATGTGCATACCACCTGCTCAGACGGCCGGGAGGCCCCGTCCTTTGTGGCCGCCATGTACCGCCAGAAGGGCTTTGACTTTATGGCGGTCACGGATCACGGCCTGTGGGAGCCCTCGCAGGAGGCGATGGACGCCTACGCCCAGACGGCCATTGATCTTCGGCTGTTTCACGGCGAGGAGGTTCATGCGCCGGGGAATCCGATCCATATCATTAACTTTGGCGGCAGCTTTTCGGTGAATGAGCTGTTCCGGCAGGACGAGGACGGCTATCATGAGGCGGTGCGCGCCATCGAGCGGCGGCTGCCGCCGCTTGACGAGGGGGTAAACCGCTTTGCATACGCCTCCTGCCTTTGGTGCGTTGATCAGATCCGCCGGGGCGGCGGTATGGCGATCTTCTGCCATCCCCATTGGCTGGCCAACGTTTACCATGTCCCGGACGCCATGACCCGGGCGCTGCTGCGGGCGGAAGTGTTCGACGCCTTTGAGCTTGTCAGCGGCCAAAGCCTTCGGGAAAATATGATGCAGTATGCCCTGTATGGCGACCTGCGGGCTGAAGGGGCGCGGATCCCCATTGTCGGCAGCAGCGATTCCCATGGTGTAATTGACGGCAAGGAATTTAACCATATGAAAACGCTTGTCTTTTCCCCGTCCCTGGAGCTGGAGGATATCAACCGTTCGGTGATGGAGGGGTACTCCGTAGCCATAGACGACTATCCCGGCGAGCAGCCCCGCATGCAGGGCAGCTACCGGATGGTAAGCTACGGCCGCTTCCTGCTGGAGCATTACTTCCCCTATCATGATGAGCTCTGCTATGAGGAGGGGCGGCTGATGCGGGCCTACCAGGCGGGAGAGAAGACGGCAGCGGAGGCGCTGGAGCGCCTGAGCGGGCGCACCCGGCGGCTGCTGGAGCATTATTTTGCATAACCGGGCCAAGGCCCGTCAAGGAGAAGGAGAAGATCCATGATCGAAGATATTCTAGGCGTAGACCTGGGCGGCAGCAAAATGCACTTCATCATCTATCACCAGGGTCAGCTGATCGAGGAGCGCTATCCCACCGGCGTCGATTGCTCCTCGGAACCGATCCGCGACCATCTGCATGATTTTCTCGACCGGCTGGGCTTTAAGCCCCGGGCCATCGGCATGGCAATCCCGGGCGGCGTCAACGCAGAGGGGACCTTCATCACCCTGACCGACAGCCTGCCCATGGCCTGCTATACGCCGGCCAGCTATTTCACCCGGGACGGGATTCCGATCCGGATGCTTGGCGATATGCATTCGGCTATCCTGGCTGCGGCGGACCCCTACCCTGACGATGTGAATGTGACCATTGTGATGATGGGCTCGGGGGTAGCCTATGGCAGCCGCAGCTGGGACCGTGAAAGCGGCAAGGTGGTCTATGGCGGTATGGATCTGGGCTATATTGTCTTTGATACGCCGGAGGGCCCCAAGCACCTCAACAGCATTGCCGGCGGCCGCAGCATCCTGCGGGCGGCGGGCATGGAGGGGCCGGAGCTGGCCCAAAAGGTGCGGGAAAAGGATCCCAAGGCGCTGGAGGTTGTCGACCGGGTAGGGTATTTCGTGGGCATGGCAATGTCCACGGTACGGCTTACGACCCACCCCAAGGTCATTGCTTTGGGCGGCGGCGCCAGCACCTATGAGGGTATGTTTGAGAAGATCCGCGATACCTTTGACAAAACTTGCCTGCCGCTGTACCGCGAGGGCGTGGAGATTATCCGCCCCAATGTCCCCACCTCGCTGGTAGGCGAGGGCGCGATCATTTTCGCCCGCGATACCTTTTTCCCCGAGGAGCGCGGCGCCTAGCCCGCAGAATAGAGAGAAAACGCCGTCCCCTGCCCATCAAGGCAGGGGACGGCGCTTTTTTATGGGCAAGGCTGCCGCGCGGCTGTCCGCGCCGCGGGCTGCCTTGCCGGCCGTGGGGGAGGATTATTGGGCCCGGCGCTTGCGGGCGGCAAAGACCGCAAAGACCAGAACGGCGCCGGTCGCCGCCGCAAGGGAAAGCCAGACGGACAGGGAGGCCGTATCGCCGGTCTTGGGCGTGCTGGCAGTGGGCGTGACGGTAGTTGTGTCCTCCGAGGCAGCCGGCTGGGGCGTTGTAGCGGCCGAATCACCGGTCGTTTGCTCCGGTTGCGCCGTCTCTATGGTCTGAGAGGGCTCAGTAGGTTGGGAGGGCTCAGTAGGTTGGGAGGGCTCAGTAGGTTGGGAGGGCTCGGTGGTCTGGGAGGGCTCAGTGGTCTGGGAGGGCTCAGTGGTCTGGGAGGGTTCAGTGGTCTGAGAGGGTTCGGTGGTCTGAGAGGGTTCGGTGGTCTGAGAAGGCGTGGGAGTCGGGGTAGGCATGGGGGTAGGCGTGGGTGTGGGAGTCGGGGTAGGCGTGGGAGTCGGGGTAGGCGTGGGAGTCGGGGTAGGCGTGGGAGTCGGCGTGGGTGTGGGAGTCGGGGTAGGCGTGGGGGTCGGAACAGGCGCGTTTTTTTGGAATACATAGCATAGGTTGGTGCCTGTAGCGTTTACCACCAGCAGGGTATTGGTGCTTTTGTCGTATTGCCATTCATAGGGCAGCTTGTTGATGGCGCTGAAATCGTCGAATTTTGACGGCGTCCAGCTCAGGCTGCGCCATCCCTTATAGGTGTAGCCATCCATATCCCACAGCTTGCCGGGCCACTTGACCTGGGGCGCGCAGTTTACGTTGGTTTTGGTGCCGGAGGCAGTGAGCGTATAGTCGTTTCCGGTGGGGTTCCACTGCCATTTGTTATCAATGACACCGCTTGTGGACATGGATTCGGTGCTCGTCCCGGTGAAATTCAGGGATGGCAATTCGCTTTTGGAGATAAATTGGTTGTTGGCGTCCACCACGACGGCCCATACCTTGACCTCGTAGTTCCGGGCCCCGTAGGCTGGCGCTGCCGGCGTCAGCGTCACTACCGCGCATAGGCACAGCAGCGCAGCCAGCAGTTTGCATGTTCTTCTCATCAAAAGACCTCCTGCAGATGTTTTTGAATCCGGCAGATGAAAAGAAAGGCGATATTCGGCCCGCTTTATACCCTGGGGCTGACGCATAAAGTAAAGGTTTTTTCCCGCCGGGATTTTGCAGGGAATTGATTGCTATAGAGCCCTTTGAATGGTATAATATGGAAGAATATGGTAATGAAGAGGATGGTCACAAAAGCTTACTTTGTTAACCAGTAGGGCTGGATTTGATGGAGAGGCAGGGGGCTGTCCGGTATGCCACGCTATGGCGCGGCGCAAGAGACCGGCGTGAGGGAATGAAAAAAACAGGAGACACATTTTGCAGGTGTCTCCTGTTTTTTTATCGTATGTTTGAATTTTCCCAGGATTTGGGGCGAACGGTTGACAGAACCAATGAGGCTGTGTATAATAGTTCAATATAGAACTGTTCAAAAATAAACTATTGGAGGTGCGGTATGAAATCCGAGATATATGACGAGCTGGGCCCAATCGTGCAGGGCAACCGGCTGAAGCGGCTGTATGCCCATGCCTTCCGCGGGCTGACACAGCGGGAGGGGATGAGCAGCAACGAGCTTGTGGTGCTGCTTTTTCTGGCCAATAACCCGAAGTTCAACACGGCGAAGGATATTGTGGAGCTTCGGGGGCTGACCAAGAGCCATGTGTGTAAATCGGTAGAGGAGCTTTCGCGGCGGGGGATGATTCAAAGCCTGCCTGACCCGCATGACCGGCGGCGGATCCAGCTTTTCCCCACGCCGGAGGCGCAGGGCGTCATCGAGGAGGGCCTTGCCATTCAGCGGAGGTTCTTCGAGGCGCTTTACGAGGGCGTAACGGCGGAGGAAAATGAGGCGCTCCAGCGGGTCTTTGAGAAGATATGGCGCAATGCGCAGCAGATGATGCGCAGCACCCCATAGCAGGCGGGCGACGGCCTAGTAGTTCTCGGCCCTGCGCTGGCGGCGCAGCTCATGGCGGCGGACCCCCGCCTCCCATTCGGCCTTTTCCTCGTCGGTTTCCGGCATAAGGCCGGGCACAGGCACGGGCTTGTCCTGCTCGTCCAGGGCGACCAGCACAAGATACGCCCGGTTGACCTGCTTGCGGGTTCCGTCCAGCTCCTCCACAAAGGTATCGACCCGCACCTCCATGGAGGTGCGGCCTACATAGGTCATTTCACCAATCAGCACGACGGTCGAATTGACATACGCCGCTTCGGCAAAGATAAGGTTATCGATCGAGGCCGTGGTGACGTTGCGGCCGGAGTGGCGGCGGGCTACAACGGCCGCTACCACGTCAATCCATTCCACGAGCTTGCCGCCAAAGAGGCGCTTATACCCGTTGATGTGGGCAGGCATCAGGATCTGAATCTGCTCCGTCCGGGAATCGGATACTTTTTTCATGATACGATCCATCGGTATTCCCCCTTTCAGTATCGGATTAGTGTATCACAGATCGACGCTCCGGGTAAAGGGGCTGTCAATAGAGCGCGGCAGGCTGACAGGTTGAACCATAGGGATTCTGCCAGGCGCCCGGGCCGCTTATCATAGGAAAAGCTTAGGAGGTATCAAGGATATGATCAAACTGCTTCGGTTTGTCAAACCGTATGCGTGGGCGGCGGCGATGGTTGTGCTGCTGGTCCTGGGCCAGGTTTTTGCCGATCTCAACCTGCCCAACCTTCTGTCCCGCATGATCGATGTGGGCATCGCCCAGGCCGACAGGGGCGTCATCTGGCAGACGGGGCTGGCGATGCTGGGCCTGACGGTCTTGAGCATGGCCTGCGCCATCTTCACAAGCTACTTTGCCTCGCGTATCGGCGCAGGACTGGGCCGGGATCTGCGGCGGGCGCTGTTCACCCAGGTGGAGACCTTCTCCCTGGCGGAATTCGATGACTTTGGCACGTCCAGCCTCATAACCCGCACCACCAACGACGTCATGCAGGTGCAGGGCTTCATGGTGATGTTCCTGCGGGTGGTGCTGATGGCTCCGCTGATGTGCGTCGGCGGCCTGGTGATGGCGCTGGGCAAAAATGCCCGGCTTGCTACGCTGATCGTGGCGGCCATGCCGGTGCTGGTGCTGCTGGTGGTGCTGGTTTCGCGCCGGGCGATCCCCCTGTTCCAGAGCATGCAGGGCAAGCTGGACCGGCTGAACCGCGTTACCCGGGAAAACCTGACCGGTATGCGGGTGATCCGGGCTTTCATCACCGAGCAGCACGAAAAGGAGCGCTTCCAGCAGGCCAGCCGGGACCTGATGGATACCACCGTACGGGTGCAGCGGATGATGGCGCTGCTTATGCCGGCGATGATGATCCTGCTCAACGGCCTTTCCATTACCCTGGTGGCGGTGGGCGGCGGGCGGATACAGGCCGGCGCCATGGCCACCGGCGATCTTATCGCCATGATCCAATACCTGATGCAGATCATGATGGCCCTGATTATGATGAGCATGATCTTCGTGATGATGCCGCGGGCCCAGGTATCGGCCAACCGGATCAACGCGGTGCTGGATCGTGAGCCCTCCATCCAGGATCCGGCGCAGGCCGAAACCGGAAGCGGCCTGAAGGGGTATGTGCGCTTTGACCATGTGTCCTTCCGCTATCCCGGTGCGGAGGAGGACGTGCTCCATGACATCAGCTTTGAAGCCAAGCCGGGCCAAACCACGGCCTTTATCGGCTCCACAGGCTCGGGCAAATCCACCCTCATTAACCTGGTGCCCCGCTTCTATGATGTGACCGGCGGATCGGTCAAGGTGGACGGCGTGGATGTCAGGCAGATGAGCCAGCACGAGCTGCGGGACAAGATCGGCTATGTACCGCAGAAGGGCGTGCTTTTCTCGGGCACCATCGCCAGCAACATCGGCTACGGGCTGGAGCAGCCGGAGGCCCGCCGGCTGGAGCAGGCGGCGGAGGTGGCCCAGGCCAGCGAATTCATCGCCCGCAAGGATAAGGGGATGGAGGAGCCCATCGCCCAGGGAGGGACCAACGTATCCGGCGGGCAGCGCCAGCGGCTGGCCATCGCACGGGCGGTCGCCAAGGATCCGGAAATCTATATCTTTGACGACAGCTTCTCGGCCCTGGACTTTAAGACGGACGCCGCGCTGCGGGCCCGCCTGAAGCAGCAGACCGGGCAGGCGACGGTGCTGATTGTAGGCCAGCGGGTTTCCTCCATCATGGATGCGGATACCATCGTGGTGCTGGATGAGGGCCGCGTGGCGGGCATGGGCACCCACCGGCAGCTGCTGGATAGCTGCCCGGTATACCGGGAAATCGCCGCAAGCCAGCTGTCAGAGGAGGAATTATCATGCAAATGAGGCATTCGAGAATGGGCCAATCGCCCGCTGCCGGCGGACAAAAGGCCAATATGGGCTCGATCCGGCGGCTGCTGCATTATATGGCTCCCTATCGCAAGGGGTTTATCTTTGTCATCATCGGCGCGATGCTGGGCACGCTGTTCGGCGTGCTGGCGCCGGCTGTGCTGGGCATGGCGACCACCGAGCTCTTTGAGGGCAGCCAGCGGGGCGTCATCGACATGGGGCGGATCGCGGTGATCCTGTCCGGGTTGGGGCTGCTGTATGTGGCCGAGGCGTTTTTCAATTATCTGACCAGCTATATCATGGCGGGCGTCTCCCAGAAGACCCTGTTCGACCTGCGCGAGGCCATCCAGAACAAGATGGCCAGGCTGCCGCTCAATTATTATGATACCAAGCCCTTTGGCGATATCCTCAGCCGCGTCACCAACGATGTGGATACCATCAACAATTCACTGCAGCAGGCGGTCACGCAGATCGTCACCTCCGTGACAAAGGTGATTGGTATCCTGGTGATGATGCTTGTCCTGAGCCCCATCCTGACCCTGATCGGGCTCATCAGCCTGCCGCTCTCCGCCTTCGTATCCACCAGGGTAGCCCGGAAGGCCCAGCCGCTCTTTGCCGGGCAGCAGAACGCCCTTGGCGCGGTCAATGGCAATATCGAGGAGGTCTACTCCGGCCACCTGGTGGTGAAGGCCTTCAACCACGAGAAAGAGGCCACGGAAGCCTTTAACAAGATCAATGACGGGCTGTATGAGTACGGCTGGAAAAGCCAGTTTGTTTCAGGGCTGCTCATGCCGCTGGTCAATTTCTTCGGCAACCTGGGGTATGTGGGCGTCGCCGTAACCGGTTCGCTGATGGCCCTTAGCTCGGGGTTTGCCGTAGGCAAGATCCAATCCTTTATCCAGTATATGCGCCAGTTCAACCAGCCCATCTCCCAGGCGGCGAACCTTGCCACCGTCATGCAGTCGGCTGCGGCTGCCTGCGACCGGATCTTCACCTTCCTGGATGAGCGGGAGGAAACACCGGATCCCGACCATCCCCATAATCTGGACCATGTGGAGGGCAATGTAGAATTCGACCATGTCCAGTTCGGCTATGTGCCGGAAAAGACGCTGATCCGTGATTTGGATGTCCATATCCGGGCGGGGCAGAAGGTGGCGATCGTAGGCCCCACCGGCGCAGGCAAGACGACCCTCATCAACCTGCTGATGCGCTTTTACGATGTGACCGGTGGCGCGATCCGCATCGACGGGGTCGATATCCGGGATATGGAGCGCGACCGGCTTCGGGATCTGTTTGGCATGGTGCTGCAGGATACCTGGCTTTTTGGCGGCACCATCATGGAGAACCTGCGCTATGGCCGGCTGGACGCTACCGATGAGGAGGTATATGCCGCCGCCAAGGCGGCCCATGTACACCACTTTATCACGACCCTGGCCGACGGATACCACACCGTGCTCAACGAGGAATCCAGCAACATCTCCCAGGGGCAGAAGCAGCTTTTGACCATTGCCCGGGCGATTCTGTCGGACCCGGCAATCCTGATTCTGGACGAAGCGACCTCCAGCGTGGATACACGCACGGAGATCCTGATCCAAAAGGCCATGGAGAACCTGACCCGGGGACGCACCAGCTTTGTCATCGCGCACCGGCTGTCCACGATCCGCGACAGCGATATGATCTTTGTGATGAACCAGGGCGATATCATCGAGCAGGGCACCCACGACGAGCTGCTGGCAAAGGGCGGCTTCTACTATGAGCTGTATAACAGCCAGTTCGCCGGCCCCCAGCAGGAGCCGGAGGATGCATAGGGCGGGCTGACCCTGCCCGCAAGAGAAACCCGGCTCCCCCACGGGGGAGCCGGGTTTTTTATGCTTCTTTTCAGGGCTAGGCGAGCAGCGCCTTCAGCTCCTCGCCGGTCAGCGTGCGGCTTTGTATGGCGTTGGTATCCAGGCTGGAAGCCTCTGGCAGCGAATCAATAAGCTGCGCGATCAGCTGGGCGCTCTCCAGGCTCTCGGCCTGGACATAGGTGGTGGAGGCCTGGATAAAGTCGCCGTCGGGCAGCAGCACGGTGAGCGTAGCGGCAGGCGCGCCGTCATAGTGAAGGATCACATAGGTAATGTCGGTCAGATCGATACGTGAAAAGGTTTTACTCACCGTCAGCACGCTGGTTGTGGCCAGCCAGGAAGCGCCCGCCTGGCCATTGAGGACGTTCGGCGCCGAAGCCATCAGCCTGTGGGCAAGGAGCTGCTTTACCGTTTCGTCCTGAGGAAGGGAAGTGGCCTCGGCCAGCGCCTCCATCAGCCCGCTGACGGCCTGCTCGGAAAGGGTAATGATCTCGGCCTGGCTGGGGTTGGCCAGATCGATGGCGGACAGAGCGGCGGCTTCGGATAGGATGGTATCGCTGGAGGTAAAGAGCTTCAGATATTCGGACGAATCCGTCAGCTTTCCCATGGTTTGGGTCAGGGCCAGGCTGGATTTTACCGCGAAGCCGTCGCCCTGCTGGCTTTGCACCGCAGGCGCGCACCCGGCGGCCGTCAGGGCCAGCAGCAGCGCCAGTACAACCGATACTTTTTTCATCTTCAATCCTCTCCTTTTGCGGGGAAAACCCGACACGGATTGGACGGACGCCCCCAGCGGACGGTTCCCCTTAGGGCTGGATGCTGGTAAAATACCCGGCGGCGTGGTAGCGCTCCAGCGCGTCGGCAAAGCGTGCGGTCATGGCGGACTCCATGGCATCGAGACCGGCGGTGGAGAGCTCCTGCATGAGCTGGGCCCAGCGGGCCTGCACCTGCTGGGCGGAGGGGGCGGTGACCATCTCCCAGGCGGCATGGTGCCAGGCGTCCAGCAGGGCCAGGTATTCGTCGTAACCGGCGTCCCCTTCATGGGGCTCGGCAAAGTAGAGGGCGGGCACCTTGTTCTGGGCGGCGTAGGCCTTATAGGCAATGCCGGCCTCGATCTTCATCTTCCGGATCTCCAGCAGGTCAGGATTGGTGCAGTAGGCGGTCGGGGAGGCGTTGAGCCTGCCGGTGACCATACTGTTGTCCATCAGCGTCCAGTAATCCAGACCGGCCTTTTTGACGGAGCTCATGAAGCCCATATCATCCACCATCTGCTGGGGGTAAGCGTAATCGGCCGCAAAGGTGACAAAGCCTTCATCATCCAGGGTATAGTGCTCGTCCTGGAGGCCCCAGTGGGTGAGCTGAGCGCCCTGTTGGCTTTTCAGGTATTGCATGAAGCAGATGGCGCGGTCGGCCTGGATGCAGGAGGTGGAGATAAACAGCGCACCCTGATCGCCCTGGCCCCCAATGGCGGTATCGGCAGCCTGAAGCCGTACCTCGCCCTCATAGGTCAGGGGAACCGTCACATAGGCATGGGCAAAGGGCGTAGCCGGGTCCTCATCCAGCACATACATGGAGGACGCAGCCGGCAGGATCTCGTCGGCGGCCGTGGCAAAGCTGTAGGCGGTGGTTTCCTCGAAATAGTCAATCACAGAGGCCAGGCTTTCGCCAGAACCGGAACGCCAGGGCGCCTCCGTATCAGGCAGGGCCAATACGCCGTCCCGGTACCATTGGTTCATGCGCAAAAAGTAGGGCAGCCATGCATCCTGACGCAGGGGCGTTTTGACGGAGCGGGCTTCCGAATCCCAATAGACAAAGCGCTTAACGCCCATCCATTCGGCCAGCGGGGAGGACACGGCATTGAGCTGGCGCAGCGGATACTGGATCCCCAGCGCCTGCCCCTGCTCCTTCACCTGATAGAGCAGCGACTCCAGCTCTTCCACGGAGGCGGGCATTTCCCGGCCCAGCCGCTGCAGCAGGTCGCGCCGGAGATAGAGGGTGCGGGGAACCGCAATGGGGATCTGTGGGTCATCGTATACCTGCTGGGTATAATAGCCCTTGGGCAAGGCATAGACATGCCCGTCCTCCTGCTGGTTATTGAGGATCTCCAGCGGATCCAGGCTGTCCCA
This sequence comes from uncultured Eubacteriales bacterium, assembly GCA_900542005.1. Lineage (GTDB taxonomy): Bacteria > Bacillota > Clostridia > Christensenellales > UMGS416 > Parachristensenella. Next base: position 125,941 of record UQLW01000001.1, on the reverse strand, counting down.
GAATTCGGGGCAATGCTCGGCAGCCAGCACATCCAGCGGCTGGCTGTAGGCGCTGTCGGAAAGCCGGTCGATGTCCCTTTGCTGCCGCACAAAGACAAGATCGGACAGCTCGCCAGAGGAAAGCATCACCTCCAGCATCCCGCCTGTTTCAAAGTGGGCGCTTTCGGTTTCATTGCCTAGCTGGAGCACAAGCTGGACGCCGGTCATATCGGCGATGCGCCGGGATATGGAATCCTCGGCCCAGGCCGGATAGGGGCTGTCGGCGTTGGTATGCTGCAGGGTGCTGGACAGCGTGAGGGTGACGGGCTCGGCGCTGGACAGCCGATCGGGTTCCACGCTTGTGGCAAGCGGCGTCCCATCTTGGGGTGTGGCGGGGGTACAGCTGGTCATGGTCATTAAGATCAGGGCAATACCCCCAAGGGCGGCCTGCAGGCGCTTCTTACACATAACCGGACACTTCCTTTCATTTTAGATACATTTAGTGTACAAGATTTATGGATAAAAAGCGAGAAAAACCTATAAACAGACTCCTGCCTGACATGATATATGCCAAGCAGGGGCCCCTTACCATCGTGATTCATAGATATGGAGGGCGACTTGCTTAGGGCTGGATGCCGGTAAAATACCCGGCGGCGTGGTAGCGCTCCAGCGCGTCGGCAAAGCGTGCGGTCATGGCGGACTCCATGGCATCGAGACCGGCGGTGGAGAGCTCCTGCATGAGCTGGGCCCAGCGGGCCTGCACCTGCTGGGCGGAGGGGGCGGTGACCATCTCCCAGGCGGCATGGTGCCAGGCGTCCAGCAGGGCCAGGTATTCGTCGTAACCGGCGTCCCCTTCATGGGGCTCGGCAAAGTAGAGGGCGGGCACCTTGTTCTGGGCGGCGTAGGCCTTATAGGCAATGCCGGCCTCGATCTTCATCTTCCGGATCTCCAGCAGGTCAGGATTGGTGCAGTAGGCGGTCGGGGAGGCGTTGAGCCTGCCGGTGACCATACTGTTGTCCATCAGCGTCCAGTAATCCAGCCCTTTTCGATTCATACTGGTTAACAGGCCGATATCATTAATAACCTCGCGGGGGTAAGCGTAATCGACCGCAAAGGTGACAAAGCCTTCGTCATCCAGGGTATAGTGCTCATCCTGGAGGCCCCAGTGGGTAAGCTGAGCGCCCTGCTGGCTTTTCAGGTATTGCATGAAGCAGATGGCGCGGCCGGCCTGGACGCAGGAGGTGGAGATAAACAGCGCGCTCTGATCGGAATGCCCGTCAGGATAGCCGATGGCAGTGTCGGCGGCCTGCAGGCGGATTTCCCCTTCATAGGTGAGCGGCGTGCTGAGCAGGACGTGGGCGAAGCTGTCGTCGTCGGCATTGGGACGCATAAGATAAAGCGCTTCATAATCGGGCGCTAAAGAATCGGTGGCGGTGGCAAAGCTGCCCCAAATGGTGTCGGAGAAGAAACCGATTACGTCAAAACGGTCCCCAACGCCCCTCCGCCAGGGAAGCTCCTGCTCCGGGAGGCAGAGTATGCCGTCTCGGTACCATTGGTTCATGCGCAAAAAGTAGGGCAGCCATGCATCCTGGCGCAGGGGCGTTTTAACGGAGCGGGTATCCGAATCCCAATAGACAAAGCGCTTTACGCCCATCCATTCGGCCAGCGGCGAAGCGGCCGCGTTGAGCTGGCGCAGTGGATACTGGATCCCCAGCGGCTGTCCTTGCTCCTTTACCTGGTAAAGCAGGGATTCCAGGGCCTCGATGGAGGTGGGAAGGGATGCGCCCAGCTTATCCAGGATATCCTGCCGCAGGCTCAGAGAACGTGGAACCTCGATGGGCATGGTGGGATCGTCATAGACGCTGTCGGTTATATATCCCTTCCGGAAGGCATAGACATGCCCATCCTCCTGCTGGTTATTGAGGATCTCCAGCGGGTCCAGGCTGTCCCAGAATTCGGAGCAATACTCGGCGGCCAACACATCCAGCGGCTGGCTGTAGGCGCTGTCGGAAAGCCGCTGGATATCGGCCCCGCCGCTGATATAGATAAGATCGGGAACGCTCCCGGCAGCCTGCAATAAATCCACATAGCTGCTTTGCGTTTGTTCATCGGCATCCCCGGCGGTAGCATGGCTGCCTGCAGCCAACGCCGCCCAGCCGTCGGCTCCAATTTGAAGCTCGATTTTTACGCCGGTCAGGTCGCTGATCTGTCGGGATACGGGATCCTCCCCCCACTGAGGATAGCCGGAATCCGTCCCGGAAAAATGATGGTCGCTGGCCAGCGTCAGCGTGACCGGATCGGTATGCGTCTGCCAGCTGGGTGCAATCTGCTCCAGAAGAGGCCCGGACGGGGATGAAGCGGACGGCGGCGCGCCGGAGCCCTGGCAGGCGCTGCACAATAGAAGGATGCAGGTCAGCAATATGGCATGCGGGGTTCTTCGCATATCAATCCCTCCATATCCTGAATTTGTCGATTTCTCGACATCTTCAGTATAGAAGGATTTAGCGGCTCCATGTATATACAAAAGTTCCCTGTTGCGCAGTTTTCCATAGAAAAAGCAGAGAAATTATGCTGCATGGGAAAAATAAACCATAGGCTTGGATAAACGGTTCATAACAAATCAGGCGCGGCCCGCAGGGCCGCGCCTGTATCCATTGCGCTGGGTAAAGCCTGAACCAGGCCTAAGGGCAGAAGGCCAGCGTACGCCGGGCCATGTCGGATATTTTCACCCGGCCGAAGCCGTCGACGCCGGAAAGCAGCGTATCCTGTAGGGGCTCGGTCCAGGAGGCGGGCAGCGCGCCGGCTCCCAGCATGACGCCCAGGATCGAGCCCACTGTAGCGGCGTTGCAGTCGGTATCCAGCGCGCCCATCAGGGAGATGGACAGCGTGCGGGTGAAATCGCCGCCGCCATAGACCAGCGCGACGACGCAGATGACGGCATTGGAGATGGTATGGCACCAGTCATGGCCGTTGGCCTCATCCCACTTCTCATGGATGCGGTCCAGCGCCTGCATTTCAGTAAGGCCCTGATCGGCCCATCCCAGCGCTTCCTCCACGGCGACCGCCAGACGGCAGCGGCGGGGGATAACCGCCAGGCCGGCCCGGACGATAGCCCGGATATCCGTGGTGGTAAAGGCGGCGGCGATCATGGCGGCCACCATCATTTCCCCATAGACGCCGTTCTTGACATGGGTCATCACCGCGTCCCGCCAGGCCATATCGGCGGCCTCGGTCATGCGGCCGGGATTGATATAGCCAAAGAGGTCGGCCCGGATCTGCGCGCCGATCCATTCCCGGTACGAATTGCGGTAGCTTCCCGATTCCGGCGGCTCGTGCAGGTTGACCAGGTTGCGGTAGCCTACCCTCTCGGCGGTGCAAAGGTGAAAATAGGGAAGATCCCGCAGCCAGGTATCGGCCATATCCACACTGGTGAAGCCGCGGCCGCAGCGCTCCATCAGCTTCAGGGCGATGAGCGTATAGTTGGTGTCATCGTCCTCGGGCATATAGGCCACGTTGTTGATCCAGCAGGCCTTGGGGTCAGCCTCCAGGGAGGCGAATACCTCTTCCTTACCCTGGGAGGAGGTATATCCCGCGGGGGGGAAGTTCTCCGTTGCCTTCAGCAGGGCATAGATCTTGCTGCGCCGCCAGCCCTCATAGGGCTTGCCCAGCAGGCAGCCGCAGCAGCGGCCCAGCCAGCCGCCGTACACGCGGTCATAGAGGTCGCCCTCAAAGGGCACGTCGGCAATCCCCTGGGCCTCGGCTGCGATGGCCTCCCGGCCGGTGGGCTCGCGGTAGGGATAGCCCGCCGCAACCGGCAGCGCCCGCGTCGCGTCCAGCAGCTCGCCGGCAGCCCTCTCCTTCTCCGATCCTGCCGGCATGGCCAGGATCGCGTCGATTTTTTCCTTCAGGCCGGTTACGTCGCGGCCCTCCTCGGCGCACTGGGCCAGCTCATAGCAAAGCCCGTCGCTGTCGCGCATCCAGGGTTGATTCTCAAACATGGGCAGCCTCCTTTTCGCAGGTTGCTTTTATTATAGGCCCGCCGTTCCCGGAACGCTATGGAGGCTTATGACCGGTTACGGAAAGCAAACCCGCAGCCTTCTTTGGTTTTCCATTTTTCTGGCTCTATGGGCTGCCCGGGCGGCTGGTTTTATGATACACTGGTAAAAAATACAGGAGGTGCCATATGGAGAATTATCTCAGCTATATGATGGAGCAGCTGCAGCGGCTGCTGGCCATCGACAGCCCCACGGGTATGACCGGGGCCATGACCGGCTATGTGATGGAGGAGTACCGCCGCCTGGGCTACGATCCGGTGAAAACCCGCAAGGGCGGCGTTACCGTCTATCTGGGCGGCGAGGGCGCCGGGACCATGATGCTGGCCCATGGAGATACGCTGGGGGCCATGGTGGCGGAGGTCAAGGCGGACGGACGCCTGCGCGTTGTGCCCCTGGGCGGGCTGAACGCCAATAATGTGGAGACGGAGAACTGCCGGGTTTATGCCCGCGATGGACGGGTGGTGGAGGGCACGATTCAGCTGATCAACGCCTCCACCCATGTGAATCTGGCCTATCAGGATACGGCCCGCACCTTTACGACGGTCGAGGTCGTGCTGGATTGCGACGCCCTGTCCAAGGAGGCGGTTCACGCCCTGGGTATCGATAACGGCTGCTTTGTGTGCCTGGATCCGCGCACCCGTATCGGCTCGTCCGGGTATATTAAGAGCCGCTTTTTGGATGATAAGCTGTGCGTTGCCATCCTGCTGGCCTATGCCAAATACCTTAAAGAGGAGCAAATCACGCCCCGCCGCGCGCTCTATCAGTATGTGACCGTATTTGAGGAGGTGGGGCATGGGGCGGCCTCCGGCATCCCGGCAGAGGTAGAGGAGGTTATTTCCGTGGATATGGGCTGCGTGGGGCAGGGCTTGGCCTGCACCGAGCGGCAGGTATCCATCTGTGCGAAGGATCTGCGGGGCCCCTATCACTATGATGTGGTGCAGGGCCTGGTGTCGGCCGCGCAGGCGGCCGGCATAGACTACGCGGTGGATGTTTTCTATAGCTATAGCTCGGACGCCGATATGGCCATGGCCGCCGGGGTGGAAGCGCGCCACGGACAGATTGGCCCTGGCGTCTATGCGTCCCACGGCTACGAGCGCGCCCATATCGACGGCGTGCGCAATACCTTTGAACTGCTGAAGGCCTATCTGGGATGACGGGCGCAGAAACAGCCATAGCCGAATCCATAGCCAGCGATCTTGGGACAAGCTATGGGCTCGATACGGCAGGCGCCGTACCGGTGGAAGGCGGCTGGCTGAACAGGAAATGGAAGCTCCAGGGCCCCAGGGGCCCGGTGCTGGTCAAGCAGTATAGCGTCGAGCGTTTTGGGCCGCAGCGGCTTGACGAGGTCGAAGCGTCCCTTGGGCGGCAGCTTTTGCTGGAGGAGGCGGGCATCCCCTGCCCCCATATCTGGAAGGCCGGGGATTCGATCCTGCGCAGGCTGGATGACGCTACCTGCTATATGGTCATGGATTTTTCCCCAGGACGCCAGGAAAGCTGGGAGACGGTTACAACCGGCCAGCTATATAGCCTGGGCGTGGTCTGCGGGCGGATGCAGCAGGCCTTTGAGGCGATCCCCGCCCAGGGGGTGCGGGGCTATCCGCCGCCCGGCGGCCGCCGGATATGGGACGGGCTCTGGGCCTTCCACAAATCCTATCAGGGGGAGCAGGGCGGGCCGCAGGCCCTGTCCCGGGCCATGGCCGCCCAAAAGAATATCCTGAAATCGCTGGATCCGGCCTTTTTTGACCGGCTGCCCATGGGGCTGTCCCATGAGGACTTTACGCCGGACAATATGCTTTTTGATGACAATGGCGTGGCGGCGATCCTTGATTTTGACCGTAACCAGTATGGCTACCTGTGGCATGACGTGGGGCGGGCGCTGCTGTCCTTTACCCTGGCAGAGGGCGGGCTGGCGATGGAAAAGGCCCGCGCCTTCCTGGAAGGCTATGCCCAGGTGAAGGAGGCGCCGGGGCTGGCCGACGCGCTGCGCCTTGTCTGGTGCCTGGAATTCCCCTGGTGGATGCAGCCGAAGCTGTTCGGCCCTGTATCCCCGAAGGTCGCGCGGTTCCGGGATGAAATATGCTGGATCACCGACCGGTGGTTTGAGCTGGACGAACTCTGATGGGCTGAAGGGGCCAAGAAAAATAACGCTGCCATCGGCAGCGTTATTGATTTTTTCCGTTTAAGCCTTGACGCTTGTTCCATCAGGCAGGCGGGAGAGCAGCCAACGGGGCTGCTCGGCGCAGGTGGGATATTTCTTGGCGGCCTCCTCGTCGATGTCCACGCCCCAGCCGGGCTTATCGTTGGCATAGGCGAAGCCGCCTTTGACCTCAGCCATGCCGGTAAAGACCTCCTGCACCCGGGGATCGGTCTCCATGCCGCACCATTCCTGGATGCCGAAGTTTACCGTGGTCAGATCCAGGTGGACGTTGGCCATATGGCCGATGGGCGATACGTCGCCGGGGCCATGCCAGGCGGTGCGCACGCCGAAGGGCTCGCAGAAGGCGGCCAGCTTCCGGGCGGCGGTGACGCCGCCAATCTGGCTGACATGGCAGCGGATATAGTCGATCCAGCGGTTTTCCACCAGGGGGATCCACTCCATGGGGTTATTGAAAAGCTCGCCCATGGCCAGCGGCACAGCCGCAGCCTCCCGCAGGGCCTTGAACCAGTGGCCCTGCTCCGGAGGCAGCGCGTCCTCCAGGAAGAAGGGACGGTATGGCTCCAGCTCCTTGGCCAGGTGCACCGCGTCCACCGGCGTCAGCCGCTCGTGCACGTCGTGCAGCAGCTCCACATCGTCGCCGAAGGTTTCGCGCACGTGCTTAAAGAGCTTGGGCACCGAGCGCTTATAGGCCAGCGCGTCGAAATACTGCCCATCGGGCGCCCCTTCAGGCGAAGCCAGGTGGCGGTCCTTGCCGCCATAGCCGCCGAACTGGATGCGGATATACTGCACGCCTTCGTCGAGGTATGCCTGGATGCGCTGATCCAGCTCGTCATAGGTCGTGCCGTCGGTATGGCGGTATACCGGCGCGCCCTGGCGCACCTTACCGCCCCACAGCTTCCACACCGGCACGCCCAGGCTCTTGCCCAGGATGTCCCACAGGGCCATGTCGCATCCGGAGATGGCGTTGTTGAGCACGGGGCCGTTGCGCCAGTAGGAGGAGTTCATCATCACCTGCCAGGCATCCTGCACGTTGGTGGCGTCGCGGCCCACCAGCAGCTGATTCATATAGGTATCGACAGCGGTGACCACAGCCTTATGCCGCTGGGTGAAGGTGGCGCAGCCCAGCCCATAGAGCCCGGGCTGGTTGGTATCGATACGCACGACGATCAGGTTGCAGCCCGGCTGCGGCGCGGTTTCAATGGCGCGTACGCCGGTAATGCGGATTTCACTCATCGGTTTCCTCCTTCAGGCGCTTCATGGCGCCCTCATAATGGCTCTCGATCCAGGCCGGATTATGCCACTTGACATCCTCGGTCCAGCCCTCGGGCGGCCCGGGAAGGATTAGCCCGCCGTCCACCCGCACGGTGACGCCGGTGATATAGGTCGCGTTCTCCGAGGCCAGAAAGGCGATGAGCTCCCCGTTTTCCCTGGGGGTTCCGGAGCGCTTCATGGGGATCCAGTTCACCCAGGAGAAGTCGGTGACGCCCTCGGGGAAATCGCGCACCCGGGTAAGGCCGGGGGCCACGCAGTTCACCCGGATGCCGTAGGGCGATAGGTCCAGGGCCATGGATTCGCAGCTGCGCTGCAGGGCGCTCTTCAGGCCGCCGTACAGGAAATCCTCCGGATAGGCCCGGGTTCCCCGGGAGGAGGTAATGAAGAAGATCGAGCCCTTGATCTTGTCGGCCACCATGTGCCGGGCGGCGGCGCCGGCGCAGAGCACATAGGAGCGGTAGTTGAGCTGATAGAGGTAGTCCATATCCTCGACCGTGACGTCCAGCACCGAATAATGCCGGGTCTGCCCGGCATTGCAGACAATGGTATCGATACGCCCCAGATCCCTATGGGCCTGGTTGACCACACGGGCAGGCACCTCAGGCTCGGTCATGGTAGCCTGGTAGGCAAAGCAGCGCCGGCCCAGCGCCTCGATCTGACGGCGGGTTTTTTCCGCCCCCTCGGGGTTTTTTCCATAGGTGATGGCAACGTCATAGCCGTGCTCGGCCAGGACCAGGGCGATGCCCTGGCCAATGCCGCTGGAGCCGCCGGTGACGACTGCACATTTGGTTGCTTCCATATTGGCCTCCTTTTTGATCGCTGAAGATAGGGGAATCCCTCACGCTCTTATCCTAGCGCCAAACCCCCTGGCCGGCTATAGAGGATATTGACGCAAGGCCATGGAAAATGGTTGCGCTTCGCGGGGTGGGTCTCCGGCTTCGGATGAATGCTTTCGGCCAAGGCAAAGGGAGCGCTTGACTTGGAGTCCACTCCAGGGGTTATACTGCATACATATGGCGAAATAGAAGCATATGGAGGTAATGATGATGAAAAAACTGGGCTTTGGCTTGATGCGGCTCCCTTCAACAGATGCGAACGATCCTTCCAAGATCGATATAGAGCAGGTCAAGCAGATGGTGGATGCCTTCCTTGCGGCAGGGTTTACCTATTTCGATACGGCCTGGATGTACTGCGGCTTCAACAGCGAGAACGCGGCCAGGGAAGCGCTGGTCGACCGCTATCCGCGGGAGCAGTTTACCCTGGCGACCAAGCTGCATGCGGGCTTTCTCAAGGAAAAGGAGGACCGGGACCGTATCTTCAACGAACAGCTGAAAAAGACCGGAGTTGACTATTTTGATTACTACCTGCTGCACGACATCGGGGTGGATCATTATGAAATCTATAACCGGCTGGACTGCTTCTCCTGGCTGATGGAGAAAAAGCGCCAGGGTCTTGTGAAAAAGATCGGCTTCTCCTTCCACGATAACGCGGAGCTGCTGGATCAGGTGCTGAGCGAGCATCCGGAGATGGATTTTGTTCAGCTGCAGATCAACTACCTGGACTGGGACAGCGAGGGCGTACAGTCGCGCAAATGCTATGAGGCCGCGGTTAAGCATCATAAGCCCGTCATCGTGATGGAGCCCGTCAAGGGCGGCACGCTGGCCCAGGTGCCGGAGGCGGTGGATAAGCTGTTCAAGGCATATGCGCCCCAACGGTCGGTGGCGTCCTGGGCGGTGCGTTTTGCGGCCAGCCTGGATCAGGTGGTGATGGTGCTTTCGGGCATGAGCAGCCTGCAGCAGGTGCTGGATAATACGGCGTATATGGCCGACTTTGAACCGCTTTGCAGCCAGGAGCAGGCGCTGGTGCGCCAGGCAGTGGATCTTATCAACGCCAATATTGCCATCCCCTGCACCGGCTGCGCCTACTGTACCGACGGCTGCCCCAAGCACATTGCGATCCCCAAGTATTTCTCCCTGTACAATGCGGATAAGCAGGAGGTCAAGGAGAAGGGCTGGACGCCCCAGGGGGAATACTATGACCGCCTGACCCACCTCTTTGGCAAGGCCAGCGATTGCGTCGGCTGCGGCCAGTGTGAGCGCGCCTGCCCTCAGCATTTGCCGATTATCAGCCACCTGAAGGAGGTGGCGGGGCACTTTGGGAAATAGCAGGATGGATTCCATATAGAAAAGGCGCCGGCCTCTTGGCCGGCGCTTTCTATATGGGGGCCGCAGGTTCCGCCCTATCCGCCGATAGGTGCGCGGGCGATGGGCACATAGGAAAGCGCATCGTCGACCCGGGTGGAATGCATCAAAAGCAGCTCGCCCGCCTTCACGCCCAGGGGACGGGGAGCCGCCGCCGCGCACATGGCCGCCGGGTCAGCGTCCTTGACGCCCCGGGCGATGGTGATGTGGGGGCGATAGGGGCCATCTTCCCGGGGAAAGCCGATATTCCCCAGGGCGATGTCCAGGTCGCTGCGCAGCTGGCCGAGCCGCTCCAGGTCGCCTGTCAGCCCCAGCCAGAGGATGGATTCGTTGCCCTTGCGGAAGAAGCCGGGGCGGCCCAGGCGAAGCGACAGCGGCTCGGCCAGGGCGGCGGTCCAGGCCATGGCGGAGGTGATGCGCTCTATCTTGCCCGGATCGCACATGCCCAGAAAGCGGAGGGTGATGTGCAGGTTTTCCGGCCGTGTGAAGCGGGCGCGGGGGCAATAGGGGAACCATGCCTCGGAGACGGCCATAGCCTCCTCGATCATGGGCTGGCTTAGGGCCAGCGCAACAAAGAGCCGCATGGGCTCGGCGGTTTTTCTTTTCATCAGGGCTCCTTTCCGGGCCGGGGTGGCCGGCCGTGGGTGCTTTTTGTTTATCATACCGCGAATAGCCGCTGGGGGCAATTGGAAGCGCCCCTTTTCTTGCGGGCCTTCAGCGGCTATAATGAAGAAAACAAAGGAGGGGAAGAGCGATGGCCGAAATTTTCCTTGGCGTGGATGCGGGCGGCACCAAGACCCATTATGCCCTGCACGACGGCGACGGCGCGCCGATTGACTTTATGACCGGCGGACCCGGGAACCATGAATACCTGGAGGATGGCTTTGACGGCGTCCAGCGGGAGCTGGAGACGAGCCTGGGCGCGCTTTTGAAGCGCAATGGGCTGGGCTTTGAGGATGTGACCTATGCGGCGTTGGGGATGTCCGGCTGCGATATGCCCCAGCAGCGGGAGATGCTGACCAATATCGCTTCCTATTTGGGCCTGAAGCGATTTGTGCTCAATAACGACGCCTTTTTGGGGATTAAAGCCGGTACCAGCCGGGGCTATGGCCTGTGCTCCATCAACGGCACCGGCACCATCGCCGCCGGCAGCGATATCAAGGGGTGCCAGCTGCAGGTGGGCGGGCTGGGCTTTTTCTCCGGCGACGAGGCCGGCGGTACCCATCTGGGGCAGATGGTATTCCGCAAGGTGTATGACGAGGTATACCGCCTGGGCCCGGCCACGGAGCTGACGCCCCGGCTCTTTGCCATGATGGGGCTTAAGAGCGAGGAGGAGCTGGCCCCGCTGTGGCTGAACTGCCTGCTGAAGCCTTCGGGGAAGGCGCAGGTGGACGCGCTCTCCCGGCTGCTGTTCGATGTGGCGCAGGAGGGGGATACGGTGGCGCAGGCCCTTTTGCTGCATACCGGGGACGTGATGGCCCATACGGTGGCCGGCGTGGTCAAGCGGCTGACCTGGCCGGAGGACGAGCCCCTGGAGGTGGTGCTGGTAGGCTCCGTGCATCTCAAAGCCCGCTGCCTCCTGATGCGGGAGCAGTTTGAGCGCAGGCTGCGGGAGCTGACAGGGCGGGCCTATACCTTTATCCCGCTGTCGGCGGCGCCGGTGGCCGGCGCGGTGCTGTGGGCGCTGGAGGCAGCCCGCGGCGCCAGCCCGGAGACGGCGGTGCGCCAGCGGGTCATGGATGCGCTGAGCGGGCGCTGACGAGAAAGGAGCGGGCATGCAAGACGCGGTACAGGGTCGGGTGCTGGTGATGGGCGACAGCATATCCGATGACGGGCGGTATATCGCCATGATCAACGCTTATCTTAAGTTCTGCGGCCTGGAGCGGCGCGTCCGCCTGATGAATGCGGGCGTCAGCAGTGAAACCCTGTCGGGGCTGAGCGAGCCGGGCCACCCCTTCCCCCGGCCCTGCGGGCTGGACCGCCTGGAGCGGGCCATGGCGCTGACGCGGCCCGACTGGGTGCTGCTCTTCTATGGCATGAACGACGGGATCTATTACCCGCTGGAGGAGGGGCGCTTTGCCGCCTTCCGCGGCGGGGTGGAGGAGGCGGTCCGCCGGGTACACCGGGCCGGATGCAAGGCGGCCGTGGCCACGCCCATCCCCTTTGACCGGGCCAGCTACCGCGGCGCGCTCTATCCGCTGGGTGAGAGCGCCTATGGCTATGACCGGGCCTATGAGGGCTATGACAAAGTATTGGCGGCCTATAGCGAGTGGATCCTGGAGGCCATGCCAGGGAAGGCCGAGCTGGTGGTGGACCTGCGCGGCCCCATGAAGGCAGACCGTTTGGCACTGCGGGCGGCGGAGCCGTCCTGCATGACCGGCGACGGTATCCATCCCGACGACCATGGCCATTGGGTCATGGCGCGCGCCCTGGTTAAGGCCCTATTTAACCGCAGCTTAACCGATTTCGGCGACCGGCTGACCGGTACGGAGGCGGGCCGCTCCCTCTGGCGTAAGGTCATGCGCCTGGAGATGCTGGAGCACCGGCAGCTGAAGGAAACCATCGGCCATGGCCTGCCCCAAAAGGCGCAGCTGCTGCCGCCGGAGCGCCTGGAAGAAAAGCGGCTGAAGCTCAGGGCCCGGATCGACCATGCGCTGGCGTCGGCGCCGGATCTCATGGACCGGGAGGACAGCTTCCGGGGCTACCCCATGCGCCGGTTTTATTTTGACGGGTACGAGGCGCTGACGGTGTTCCCCCGGCGGCCGGCGGAGGATGGCCGCTGGGCGCTGCGCTGTGAATTCTTCGGGGCCTTTGCCGATGCCGACGAGGTGCTGCTTCAGCGGGGCTATCAGCTGGCCTATATCCGCCTGAGCGACCAATACGGAGCGCCGGAGGCGGTGGAGGAAATGGAACGCTTCCGCCGGTACATGGTGCGGCGCCTGGACCTGAGCCCGCGGATGGGCCTCATTGGGCTGAGCCGGGGCGGGCTTTATGCCGTCCAGTATGCCGGGCAGTACCCCCAGCATACTGCGGCGCTGTATTTGGACGCGCCGGTGGTGGATATCCAAAGCTGGCCCGGACGACATGGGACCCCGGCGGAATGGGCCCAATGCCTGGCGGCCTACGGCTTGGGGCAGGAGGGGCTGGAGCCCTTTTACCGCCATCGGGATGCGGCCCACCGGCATCTGCTTGAGGCGGAAATCCCCCTGATCCTGGTGGCTGGAGACAGCGATACGCTGGTGCCCTACGAGGAGAACGGCGCGCTGCTTGCCGCGCGTTATCAAAAAAGCCGCGCGCCCTTTCGGCTCTTGATGAAGCCGGGCGCAGGTCATCACCCCCACGGCCCGGCGGATCCCCAGGCTGTGGCGGATTTCTGGGCGGCCCATGGACGCTGGAGGGAATAGCCGCAAGGGAAAAGGGCCGCGCCGGTATGCATCCGGCGCGGCCCTTAACGCTGCCGGCAAGGGACGGCGCATAGCTCACCCGGCGGCTTGGGGCCCATCCTTGCAGGCAAAGCCGGCATAGGCGTTGATGCGGCGCAATTTTTTTCCGCGAAGCTGACGTGCAGGGGCGGCGATTTTTCGTCATAATAGAGAAGGGATTTGGCCAGCGGGCGGTTACCCCCGCTATACAGCCGCCCATTGCCCGGGCTATATAAGCTGAATGCACAGCTGTATGGTTGACAGGGGAAAAAGAATGCGCTACAGTAAACACACCCCGAACGAGGAGGAAAAAAACATGAAGAAGAAAGCGTTATGCCTGGTATTGGGGCTGATGATGGCCCTTATGATGATGCCTGCCGCCCTGGCGGACGGAGAATGGAAGGTTACGCTGGGGAACGACCTGACCCAGAGCCAGCGGGAGGAAGTTTTCAGCATGCTGGGGGTCAAGGAGGACGAGGTACAGCTGTTCACCATTACCATCGACGAGGAGAAGGCGCTGCTGGGCGACCTTGTCCCCTCCGATAAGATCGGCACCCGTTCGCTGTCCTGCGCCAGCGTCCGGCCCCTGGCCGAAGGGGACGGGATCAAGGTGAGCACCCAGAACATCACCTGGGTGAGCGAGACCATGTACGCCTCCGCCCTGGCCACCGCGGGCGTTAAGGACGCCGAGGTGAAGGTGGCCTGCCCCGTCAAGGTTTCCGGTACCGCGGCCCTTGCCGGCATCTTCAAGGCATATGAGGCCACAAGCGGCGAGCTGAGCGACATCGCCAAGGAGACGGCCACTGAGGAGCTTGTCACCACGGGCGAGCTGGGCGAGATTATCGGCCAGGAACAGGCTGCCGAGCTGATCGCCATGATCAAGCAGAAGATCCTGGAGCTGGGCTATGATAACCCGGATACGGTACGCCCGGTGGTCATCCAGGTGGCGGGCGACCTGAACATCACCCTGACGGACGATCAGATTGAGACCATCACCAACCTTATCGTTTCCATTGCCAACCTGGACATCGACCCGGCCCAGCTGGCCAGCCAGGTGCAGAAGATTAACGACAGCCTCAAGGATCTGGCCCAGACCTCCGAGAAGGCCTCGGGCTTTGTGGAGAGCATCAAGAATTTCTTTGCCAACCTGGGTAACTGGTTCAAGAGCCTCTTTGGCTCCGCCGCCCTGGTAAGCGGCCGATAATTGAAGAACCCGCTCTGCCGGCTCCTTTCAGGAGCCGGCATTTTTCATGCGGCCCGCCTGGCCGGGCGGGAATTGCGTGCGCTGGGAAAACCCGGTATAATAGGACAAAGGCTAAGAAGCGGCGCCGGGCCCGGAGAGCGGGCGTATCCGGCGGGATCGGAGGCGGATATGGACAGGTTGCCGGGGAAAAGGCGGTGGGTGCTGGCCCGCCGCGGCTGGCTCATTTTCCGGCGGATGCTGGTGATTTGGGCCGTGGCGGCCGCGGCGGCCGGGGCCATCGTGCTGTGCGAGAGGGCCGCCCTGGGCAGCGTGCCCCATGGGCGGCTGGCAGGCAACCTTGCGGCGGTGCTGGCGCTTACCGGCGCGGTGGACGGAGCGGCGGCGCTGTTCCAGGCGGGCTGGTTTCGGTTTTCAGACCAGGGCTTTGATTTCCATATCCCCTGGCGGGGCAGCCGGGGCGGACTTGACTGGGCCGAGGTGGACTTTGTGGCGCTGGCCCCTGGGGATATGGCGATGGACCGCTGCCGGGTTGCACTGCTGCTGGTGGGCCGGGACGGCAGCGCGGCCGCGCTGGAATACCGCCGGGGCATGATCGGGCGGCTGCTGGCGCTGTGCCCCAGCCTTCGGGTGGCGGCCCTGGCCGAGGATCGGGCGGTGGCCCGCATTTGCCGCAGCCTGGACGAGCAGGATGTGGGATGGCTGCCCCTCTCCTGGGTGCAGCATGCGGATGGAAGCGGCGAGCTCGTCCTGCGGGCCAGAGCGCGGCGGCCGGCGGAGGATAAGGAGCGTAACCTATGAGGCAAACGATGCAATGTTACGTTGTGGAGGCACCGGG
This sequence comes from uncultured Eubacteriales bacterium, assembly GCA_900542005.1. Classification (GTDB taxonomy): domain Bacteria; phylum Bacillota; class Clostridia; order Christensenellales; family UMGS416; genus Parachristensenella. The sequence continues at coordinate 110,815 of UQLW01000001.1, read as the reverse complement.
CCGGCTGGCCCTGCGGGAGGTGCCCATTCCGGTTCCGGGACGGTACGAGGCGCTGTGCCGGCTGAAGTGGGCCGGGACCTGTACGGCGACGGATCAGCACATTATCGAGGGACGGATGCCCTTTGAAGTGCCCTATCCCTGCATTCTAGGGCATGAAAGCGTCGGCGAGGTGGTAGAGCTGGGGCCCGGGACGACAACCTACCGGGTGGGCGACCATGTCAGCCGAGTCGGCGCGCCGGCGGGGTTGGCCGAAGGACTCGGTATTGCCTGGGGCGGTTACAGCCAGTGGGGCATTGCTGTGGACCACTGGGCTATGGCGCGGGATGGGATCGAGCCGGGCCAGTACCGCGCCGCCCTGGTGAACCAGATCATCCCGGGCGACATACCGCTGCAGGAGTGCGCCATGCTGACAACCTGGCGGGAAACGCTTTCCTTCATCCGGCGGATGGGCGTGGGCCCTGGAAGCCGCGTGCTGGTGGTGGGCTCCGGGGGAAATGGCCTTTCCTTTGCCCGCCATGCGGTGAACCTGGGAGCGGGCTGGGTAGCCGTGGCCGGCAGCGCCTCCCGGCTTCGCCAGGCGCAGGCCCTGGGCGCGGCGGCGGCAGTGGATTACCGGGATACGGACGCGGCTGCCAAGCTGCGGGAGGCGATGCCGGGCCCCTTTGACTTTATCCTGGATGCGGTGGGCTCGGACGGGGCGATGGATCCCTACCTTGGGCTGCTGGCTCCGGGCGGTACGGTGGCGGTCTATGGGATCGAGGCGATGGGGCAGTACCGGATGAAGCCCTTGGCGGCGCCGGGCAGCTTCCGTTTCTACCAGGGCGGCTACCGGGAAGAGGAGACCCACCAGGCGGTGATCGATATGATGCGGATGGGGCGGCTGCGCAGCGAACCCTTTATGGGGGATTCGTCCTATGGCTTTGCCGAGCTGCCTCAAGCCTTTATGGATCTGAAGGCGCGCCGGCTGGTGAAAGCGCGGATTTGCCTGGCGTAAGGAGGAGCGATGTATACGTTGTCACAGGAGGGGCTCACGCTGTGCGCGGAGGGCCCGCGGCTTTGGCTGGAGGACAGCCGGCGGGGCCAGCGATGGACGCTGGATCCGGCCAGCGCCGTATGGGGTGGAGCGGACGCCGTGGAGGGCGCAGGCCCCCTCCGCCGGATGACCTTTGAAAGCGCGGGACAGCGGGCGGATTGCCTGTATCAAAGCTACCGGGCCGGGGAGGCGGAGGTATGCCTGGAATACCGGCTTTCGCAAGGCGCCATGACGGCGACGCTGATGCCCATAAAGGGCCGGGCGGTGGAATGCGTGAGCCTGCCGGGCGCCTTTCACGGGCAGGCTGACGCAGAGAAGCTGCTTCTTCCCATCATGCAGGGGATGCTTTGGCAGGGCGGCGGCGCGCCCTGCGACAAGCGGGTAACGAGCCGCCACCATGACGGCTTTTCGATGGCCATGGCGGCGGTGCTGGGCGAACGGGGCGGCCTGCTGATGGCTGCGGACGAGGGCTTGGCCGACGCGGCCTGGCGGTATGGGAAGCAGGCCGGCGAGCTGGAGGCCCCCTTTGTCTGCCCGATGGCGCTGGCGAGCCTGGGCGGCTTCAGCAGCGCGCGCACCGTTCGCTTTATCCCCGTGGAGCCTACGGTGGCGGCCGCGGCCCGCGCCTATCGGGCCTTTGTGATGGAGCGGGGACGCTTTGCCAGCTGGCAGGAGAAGATGAAGGCCCGGCCGGAGCTGGAAGGGCTGTTCGGCGCGCTGATGTGCTTTATCGGCTATTGCCAGGATGATGTGGATTACGCAGGCCAGCTGGCCCAGGTGAAGGCCATGGGCTTTGACCGGGCGCTGGTGTATCCGGTGGGCTTTAATATGGCCTACGACCAATTCCTGATGGGCGGACGGCCCCCCATTGCCCTGTCCGGGAGGGAAAAGGATGCAATCCGGGCGCTGGGGTACCGGCTGGCTCCCTGGAGCTGGATCAACGAAAGCATGGATGACGGGCTGGAGGCGACCCGGGGCGGATATTATGCCGGCCGCGACGGCCAACGGCGTATGCAGTGGCAGATTGACGACTTCAAATGGTACCTTAACTGCGCGGGACGTATGCTGGAGCTGGAGCGGCAGGCGGTGGAAGGCCGCTGGGCCGATATGGATTGGGATCATTTCGACGTGGTGGCCTGCGCCATGCTGGGGGAATGCTATGCCCTGGACCATGCCGCCCACCCCGGAAGGCCCATGAGCCGCCAGGAGGATTTGGCGCTGCTGCGCCGGCTGCTGGTGATGGGTTCCCGGGGCAGAGGGCCGGTGAGCAGCGAGGGCTTCAACGACCTTTTTTCCATGGAATACGATATGGGCTCAGTCAAGGCCCTGCCGCAATATGGCCGGTGGCCCTTCTGGCCGGTGCCGTTGACCGCCCTGGTCTACCATGACAGCATCATGCACACCTGGTGGGAGGTGCATAACTACAATAACCCCCACTTCTTCCGGGAAGGAGAACCGGCGGGTTATTACCAGTATGGAGGCGGCCGCCCGCGGCTGATGGCGGCCATGGACGCGCTGATGGGCGCGCCCCCGGATGTGATGCCCTGCGGCGCGCAGTATGCCTGGACGGGCCGGGGCAGCGAAACCTGCCTGTTCACCATGCGGGTAGAGGACGAGGCGGTGCAGGAAGCCCTGAAGGCAGCGCTGCCGGTGGCGCGGCTGCACCGCCGCATCGGGCCGCTGGCCATGACGGATTTTAGCTTCCTATCCGGGGATGGCTGCCTGCAGCAGACCGTCTTTGCGGATGGGACGCAGGTAACGGCCAACTTTGACGGCATAGGACGGACGCTGCCCGACGGCACGACGCTGGAGGCGGAGAGCTGGCGGGCGGTTGACCGGGAAGGAAAGGATATTATAGCATGAAGAATAAGCTCACAAAGACCCTGTGGCCCGCGGTGCTGCTGGCCCTTATCCTGGCGCTGACAAGCTGCGCGCCTCCCCCGGGGTATTTGAGTACGCCGGCTGCCACGCCGGCCGACACAGCCGCGGCGGCTACGCCGGCGGCCACCGGGACCACAACGCCCGCTTCTTCTTCGGCCGCAACGCCTGCCGCCACCACGGCGGCCGCCGCTTCGGGCGAGACGTTGCCACCCTCGGAGCGGGAACCCAGCTGGATCACCCAGGGGCTGTGGGCCTCGGGCGGCCCGCTGGAGCGGGACGCAACCGGCCATGCGCTGGTGGACTTTAGCGAGATGGCCTATACCATGCCCGATCTTGAGGCCCTGGACCAGCGCTTCGAGCAGCTTGATAAGCTGGCGCAGCAGGCCTCCGATCAGGAGGCGCTTTTCACCCTGTATGACCAGGTGCTGGTGGATTATGGCATGGCTGCGACACAGCTGACGCTGGCCAGCATTGCCAGCGACCTGGATGTCAACGACAAGACGGCCAGCCAGGATAAAATTGAGCTGGAAGGCAAGCTGAACGAATACTACGAAAAGCTGGGGACGATCACCACCACGATTCTGGAATCCGACCTGGGCGGCGCGGCGGTCGAGCGATGGGGCCAGGAATACGCCGACGACGCCCGGCGGGAGGCGGCGCTGACCGACGAATCGGTTCAGCCGCTTATTAAAGAGATCAGCGTCCTGACCGACGAATACCAGCAGGTGCTGGTGAACCATACGGTGCAGGTGGAGGATGAGGCGCTCACCCTGGACGAGCTCATGCAGCGCCCTGACCTGGGCCTGGATTACTATGGATACCTGGAAACCTATTATGATACCCTCAACGAGAAGGCAGGGAAAATCTTCCTGGAGCTTGTAGAGCTGCGCAACGAGATGGCCCGGACGCTGGGGTATGAGAACTATGTGGAATACAGCTACGCCGGCTATAACCGCGACTATACGCCGGAGGACGCGGCCAATATGGCGGAGAAGGTGAAAAAGTATCTGGTGCCGCTGCATTCCAAGCTCGGCTTTCAGCCGCCGGCCATTACCTACCAGGGGGCCATGGCCACGACCACCACGGAGCAGAGCATCGAGGCGCTTAAGCAGATTTTGCCTCAAATTTCAGAGGACATGGCGCAGGCCGCCGACTTTATGCTCCAGTACAATCTCTATGATTTTACCAACGGCGCCTCCAAGATGGATGGCGGCTATACAACCGATATCGCCTATTACGGCGTGCCTTTTATCAACTATAAGTCCATCGACGGCTATAACAACGTGACGACCATTTTCCATGAATTCGGCCATTTTTACAACAGCTATTGCTTCCCGGAAAGCGCCTGGAACAAGACGACAGACCTGGATCTGGCTGAAATTCATTCCCAGGGACTGGAGCTACTGCTGCAGCTGTATTACGATGAGCTTTATGGCGAGGACATGGCCGAGGGCGTGAAGGCCTCCAACCTGCAGACGATGATCAGCACGGTGATCAGCGGCTGCATGGAGGATGAGTTCCAGCAGCGGCTCTATGCCGAGGAGAACCTGACCCTGGAGAAGCTCAACGCGATCTATGAGGAGCTTCTGGACGAATACCATCTGTACGACGGGTATTATATTCCCAACAGCTTTTGGGCCAAGACCTGGGTAGCCATCCACCATACCTTCCAGGCGCCGCTGTACTATATCAGCTATGCTACCAGCCTGGCTGCGGCGCTGGGGATATGGGAGATTTCCGAGGACGACCCCCAGGCGGCGGTGGACAAATACCTGCTGGTGCAGCAATACAGCACCTATGAGCCCTTCCAGGCGACATTGGAGGCATGCGGCCTGTCCAGCCCCTTTGAGGAGGGCATGATCGAATCGCTGGCCCAGCGGCTGACAGCCTATTTTGAGGGGCTTTGGCAGCAGGAGGAATCAGAGTAAGGCGGCATGAATCCTGCCAACCCATGGAGTAATCGTAAGGCCCCGGCCTGTTCGGTGAGCTGCCGAACAGGCCGGGGCCTTTGTATATGCCGGTTATACCGCCCCGCCGGGGGCGCTGAGGCGCTGGATCTGCGGCAGGGCCCTTTCCCCGTCGGCCCGGCCCTGGCGGTAGGCAGTCAGCAGCTTGTCCCGGTCCTTTTCAAAGCGGGCCATCTCCAGATGGGCGCCCGGCGCAATGACAACGGCCCGGCCCTGGGATGCCAGGGCGCCGCACAGCCGGACGCTGGCGTTATAGACGTGGTGACGGCGGTTCAGGCAGGCGACAAGGGCGGGGTACTGGCGGAAAAGCAGCGTATAGAGCCTCCGCCCCCGTTCAGGCTTCTTGCGGTAGGCCAGGGGCCGGGTCCGGACGATAACGAACCGGTCGCAGCCCACGGCCAGGGCGCGCTCCAGGGGTATGGGGTCGGCTGTCCCGCCATCCAGATACAGCCCGCCCTGATAGGGTACCATCGGCGCGAAACCCGGCATGGAGCAGGAGGCACGCAGGATGGTGGTATCATGGCCGGACAGATGGGCCTTGTCAAAGTATACGGCGCGGCCGGTGGCCACGTCGGTCGCGCCGGCCTCAAACTGGACGGGCGAGGCGAGGGCCCGGTCAAAATCCAGCGGGGCCAGCCGCTCGGGAATATCATGGAAGATAAAGTCCATACCAAAGACCGAATGGGTACGAATATAATTTTCCAGAGACAGGTAGCGCCTGTCCCCCACATAATCCAACACAGAACCCAGGGCCGCGCCGGGCTGGCCGGCCACATAATAGATGCCATTGTTGGCGCCGGCAGATACGCCGACCACATAGTCGGCCCTCCAGCCCGCTTGCATCAGCGCATCCAGGACGCCCTCGGTATAGACGCCGCGAAGGCCGCCGCCCTCCAGTACCAGCGCTGTTTTCATGGTACCGCCTCCTTTTTCTTTCCAGCGCCATTATAGGGGATAGCGGCCCCCGCCTGTCAAGGCCAAGGGCGCCATCGCCGCATTTAGCCGCCTGACTTGCGCACAGCAGCGGAGAAAAACAAATAAATGTAAAGGATGGCCCCCTGCGCTTCAACTCCCGCCGCGGCCATGGTATGATGGGTATGGAAGGATTAAAGGCGGCAGTTTCGCTGGTATAGCCTCAGGAATATGACGCGCTGTTGTCCAGTTGGCATGGTATGGTAGAGCTACCAATCTAAGGAGGAGCACGCAATGTATGAAAAACCCCGAGGCGCCTTTGAAACGCTGACCCAACGGATGGCGGACGCATGCCTGGCGACCATGCCCGGCTTTGGGCCCGCGCCGGAGGCTCCGGCGGATGAAGCCGCCCAGCGCCAGCTATACGGCTTTATCCGGCAGGTGTACGAAAGGATCTGCCGTAATCCGGAGCTGCTGGGCCTCAAGCTCAGGCCTGACGACTGCTACACCCACGCCTGGTGGAACGAAGGGCGGCAGCAGACGGCGGTATGGATGCGGGCGGCCCTGGGCAAGCTGGACGACGCCTTCCGGATGATCCGGGATATTGCGCTGGAGGGAGAGCTGACGCCGGAGGGGATACGGCTTCCGGCCGGGCAGTTTACGCTGACCCGGCGCAAGCAGGCGCTGCTGGAGGGCCTGGGGCTGGTTGGCCGCCCTGCGCCGGAAGGGACGCTGTTTGCCGCGCCGGATTTTCCGGATATGCTGCCGGCTATGGCGTATCTGGCGCAGGAATCGGCGCGGCGGGACGGCAAAAGCCCCCTGACCTTTTCCCGGTGCATCCTGAACGGGCGGGCGCGTCCCATGACGGCCGTATTCCGGCAGATCAGCGGGGAGCCGGCGGCCTTCGACCGGCTTGTCGGCTTCCTGGAGGCGGAGGGGTACCAGAGGCAATGCTTCCGCGATGACCGCGTGACGCTCGACTATACCAAAAACTATGGCAAAAAGGACACGCCGCTGAAGGACAACTGGGCGGAGCGGGAGCATGGCGGCATCAGCCTGGAATACCGGTATTCTTTGCAGACCCCCTTTTACCTGGGCCTGCGGATCCCCCGCTTCAAGGCGCTGCTGGCTGCGGCGGGCAGCATGGATGAACCGACCAGGAGCTATGTATGCGCCACGGCAAAAAAGTGCGACGGCTGCGGCTACTGCGTGCAGACCGATCAAACAGGCCGCCGGCCCAAGGCCGCTATCCCAGTGGAGCACGGAGGGAAAAGGTACCCGATCTGCCCGATGATGTGCGGCTTCCAGTTCTTCTGCCACAGCCTGGATCAGGAGCGGGTTGGGCATATCATCGGCCTGCTGCGCTTTGCAGACAGGACGCTGGGCGGGCAGGCAAACAATGGATCCGGCCCGGTCAAAACGGCGCCAAGATGAGCGCCAGAAGGAGAAAACCATGAAGAAACTGGACTTCACCGTCCCCTTTTCCGGGTTTGCTTCCACGACCTTTGTGAACTGCTTCGCCTCGGTCTATATGTATTTGGAAAAGATCGCGCCCCCAAAGGGCCCCGCCGCCCTCTGCAATCAGTGGCTCCATGGACAGTGCAACAGCTGCGGCAACTGCGCCCATAAGCCCCAGGCCCTGCAGGAGCGCTATTTCTTCCTCTTTGACACCCTATGCGGGCGCAGCGCCCTGCGGCTGCGTTATGACGGGGTGAGGACGGAGGCGGACTGCAGGATCAACGGCTCTTGTGGAGAAGCGCAGGCCCTTTATGATGGGGGCGGGGCGGAAAACATCGATTTTTTGTTCGGCCTAGCGGGATATGATTACCATACCGTTACAGCGCCCTGCGATATGCATCGGGCGGTTGCCGGATCCATCGACGCGGGCCGGCCGGTGATCGTAAAGCTCCGGGGGCACGGCGTACCCTTCTGCGTCCTGATTGGCTATGGCGATGACGGGTATCTTATGCCGGACTTCAGGGCTGCCCAGGCGTGGCCGGAACGCCCGCCGCGGAAGGAGGAGCTCGAAGCCGCCTACATCGTGGATGGGAGGCGCACGCCCCGGTACGGGCTCCTGGACGGCCTGAAAAGGATCGAGCGCGTGATGGAGGAAAACGAGAAAGCGGGCCTGTGGGACGGGTATAGGCAGAAGATGGGCACCTATGGCGAGGACAGCCTGGGCCAGGACGGCCCCGCGGGCAGGCAGGGACGCATGGCGCGGCTGGCGGAAACCATGTGGTATACCTTTAACTGCCATAATTTTGCGGAGGTATTCCGGGGCTATCTGGACGGCGGCCCCTTTGCCCATGCCTTTGACGGTATGGGCGATATGGCCCTGCTGGGCCAGGCATCGCTGGAAGAGGCGCTTCGCACGATAAGCTGGCGCTATGGGTATACCCACGATCTGGCCTGGTCCTTGATCGGGCTTTCGGAATGCATCCGCTGGGATGACTGGAAATCCCATTATTACGGCGATATGCTGGAGGTGATCCTCCGGCAGCTCAAGGAAAACGACGAGGCTGTGCTCCGGTGCGTGCGGGATATCATCGGCGCCCTGGAAAGCGCGGCAGCCAAGACGGAATAACGGATAGGAGGTATTTGCCATGAAGCGTTTCCCACCGGCCCTGCCGGGCATTGCCCATATGATCCACGGGGGCGATTACAACCCGGACCAATGGATGAAGGATAAGGATAAAATCTGGAAGGAAGATATGCGCCTGGCCCGGGAGGCCCATATGAATTCGCTGACCGTGGGCATCTTCAGCTGGACGGCGCTGGAACCGGAGGAGGGCGTCTATACCTTTGAATGGCTGGACGAGGTGATGGACATGCTGGCCCAAAACCATATGGCGGCCATCCTGGCTACGCCCTCAGGGGCCAAGCCCCGCTGGATGGCGCAGAAATACCCGGAGATCCTGCGGGTATCGGAGGACCGGGTGCGGGAGCTCTATGGCGGCCGGGAGAACCACTGCCTGACCTCGCCCGTGTACCGGGCCAAGGTACAGGAGATAAACGGGCGCTTAGCCCAACGCTATGCCGGCCATCCGGCCCTGAAAATGTGGCACATATCCAATGAATACAGCGGGGAATGCCACTGCCCGCTGTGCCAGGCGGCCTTCCGGGACTATATCAGGGCGAAATATGGCACGCTCCAGGCGCTGAACGAAGCCTACTGGTCCGGATTCTGGAGCCATGGGTATACCGATTTTGATCAGGTGGAGTCCCCCTCCAGCCGCGGCGACGGCGTGCTGCACGCCCTGAAGCTGGACTGGATGCGCTTTACCACCCAGCAATATCGGGATTATGTGCGGCTGGAGGCGGAGCCCCTGCGCCGGTATACGCCGGATATCCCCATCACCCATAACCTGATGAGCACCTATCCGGGGATTAACTATTTTGAGCTGGCCCGCGACCTGGATGTGGTCTCCTGGGACAACTATCCCCTGTGGCGCGATGACGAGGGCGACGATTGGGTGGCTGCTGATACGGCCTTCCGCCATGACCTGCACCGGGGGCTGGGCGGCGGGCGGCCCTTCCTTCTGATGGAATCCTCCCCCTCGGCTACCAACTGGCAGCCGGTGGCCAAGCTGCGCCGTCCGGGCGTTCATCAGCTGACCAGCCTGCAGGCTGTGGCCCATGGCTCAGATTCGGTGCAATATTTCCAGTTCCGCAAGGGGCGCGGCGGCTATGAGAAATTCCACGGCGCGGTGGTGGATCATTATGCCACCGACAAGACCCGGGTGTTCCAGGAGGTCGCCCAAACCGGCCGGCTGCTGGAAAAGCTGGATGGCATCGCCGGCACCGGCGTCCCCAGCCGGGTAGCCCTGGTCTATGACTGGGAAAACCGCTGGGCGCTGGACGAGATGCAGGGCGTGATGAAGGAAAAGAACTATGAACGCACCGTAGTGGAGCATTACCGGGCCTTTTTCCATCAGGGGATCAATGTGGACATCATCGACTCTACCTGCCCCCTGGAGGGCTACAGCCTGGTGGTGGCGCCTATGCTGTACATGATTCGGGGCGATTTCGGCGCGCACCTGGCGGAATATGTCCGTAAGGGCGGCGCGCTGGCGGCCACCTATATGACCGGCTGGGTCGAAGAGCATGACCTGTGCTTCCAGAACGGCTTCCCCGGGCCGCTGCGGGAAACGATGGGGATTTGGGCGGAGGAGATGGACGCCTATTACCCGGGACAGGGCAATGCGATTACCTACCGGGGCAGGCGGTATGCCGTGCGGGAGATGGCCGAACGGATCCATGCCGAGGGCGCCCGGGTGCTGGGCGCTTATGAGGAGGATTTCTATGCCGGAGAGCCGGCGGTGACGGTGAACCCATACGGACAAGGCAAAGCCTATTTCATAGCCGCCCGGACCGGGCAGGATTTCCTGGATGACTTTTACCGGGACCTGGCCGAGGAGCTGCGCATCCCCCGGGCGGCTGAGCGGCTGCCGCTGGGCTGCGAGGCCACGGTACGGGAGGCCGACGGGATCACTTACCGGTTCTATCTGAACCATTTTGGCCGTCCCGCCTCTTTGGATGTGGGCGCAGGCGGGCTGGACCTTGTCTCCGGGCGCGCCCTGTCGGGCACGGTGGAGCTGCCGGGACGGGGCGTGATGATCCTGGAGTCGCGCCCATGAGGATTTGGCTAAAGAAAAGGTTGCCGCTGGCGGCAGGATTCTTCGGCGCCCTTTGCCTGACGGGCCCCCAGTGGGGCGGCAGCTATGAGGGGGCGATGGTGGTGGACGGCGTCCTGGCGCTGCTTTGGGCGTTGGTCCGCTGCTATCTGGCGGCCGCGCTGTGGGCGCGGGCGCTGGATCCGGGGCTGCTGGAGAAGGGGAAGAGCCTGCGCAGGCTGACGCCCCTGGCGCTGACCTGGCTGGTCACAATCCAGTGCATCGCGGCGCTGGGCAGCCTGATGCCGCTGGCGGCGGAGCTATGGGCCGGAGAGCCCTGGTTGGAGGCGGTCTATCCCCATGGCCAGCTGATCTGGACGGCGTTCTCGCTGGCCGGCTGGCTGCCGGCCCTGCTGGCAGCGGCGCTGTGGTACCGGCTCAGGGGCGGACGGGTTCCGGGCCGGTGCTGGGCGCGGGCGGCGCTTGGCGCGCTTATCTGGGCGCTGGCGCTTTGGGGGCTGCGGGTGGCGGCTGACGCGCTGGGTCTGTCGGACGCATGCCTGGCGGCGCTTGTGCTGGATGGCCTGGCCCTGGCGGGCCCTGCGCTGCTGCTGGCGGATATGGCGGCCTGCCTGCCGCCGCTTTCTCAGGCGGAGATATCGGGCCGCTGGCCGGGCCTGCTCGCCCTGCTGTGGGCGCCGGCGGTGTGGTTTTTTACCCGGTATGGCTTTGCCCTGCGGATGCTGGAGGCGGTGGCAGATTACGGGTCGGCCCGGGACTGGGCCCTGATGCCTTTGGATCTTATGGGCGACGTGGTGCAGGCGGCCGCCCTGTGGCTCTTTGCCGCCCTTTGCGCTGCGCGGCGGCTGGGCCGGCCGCTTTCGCAGCGGGATTTTTGGCGCTGCTGGCCGGCGGCCCTGGTGGCAGTGGCCGCCGCATTGGCCCATTCGGCCTGCATGTTCCCGCTGCAGGAGGCGATCTATGCGGGGGAATACCAGGTGCTGCCCTGCCTTGGCTGGGTGGGCGTCAGCCTGCTGGGGCAGACGATGGGGCTGGCCTGCGCCATATGGACAGCCTGCGCCCTGCTGCACGCTAGGCCCCTGCCCTACAGGCGCCTGCTGCTGCTCCCGCTGGGATTAACCCTGGCAGAGCTTGTCATCCTGCTGGCCAGCTATGGCCTGGCGCTGCATCCCGGCGGGTTTTCTTTCGGCATGTCCTTGGCGGTGCAGCTGCCCTTTGAGGGGCTGATTGGCTTTCATGGGCTGGTGCTGGCCTGGGCGGTAGGGATCAAATTGCAACGGCAGGTGAAGAAGTCGCTATAGAAGCGAAAGCGGATCATATTGCCTGTGGAGCGGCTGAGCCTACAGCGATGGGCTGCTTACCCCGATGGGGAGCGAGTTAACGTGTCGGTAAACTGAAACGAGCCGCACCGCGGCTATGAGCAGATACAATAAGAACCAGTAGGCTGTCTATGAGTACCCCGGCATTCCCTGAATGCCGGGGTACTTGTGTAGAAGAAGGATATATGAAAAATGTAAAAAGCATCCATACTATTTTGGATAAACAGTGATACGATAAAGATAATATCATAGTATTAATTCCTTCGATAAAAATGAAATGTTCAAATTTTTCCGCCTAACTTATACATAAACAATATTAGAATAATTGAGATGAAGGGGGCGTATCAAATGCGCAGGCTATTATGCATCTCCTGCCTCGTGCTCAAATCCTTTTTCCGGAGCGTCAAATGGATGCTGCTGTTGGCTATTGGGCTGGCGGGCAGCCTGGGGTGCTACTACTTTGTCTATAAGGAGCCCGGTACCAAATACATGGCTTTGCATATGGCGGCCTATGGCCAGATGATGCTGACGCTGACCTTCTTGATGATGGGCATTGAGACCAAGCGGGAGCAGGATAGCATGGGCTTTCGGGCCGTCATCCCGACGCTACGGCAGGGGCCGCTACTATGGGCCCTGGGCCAGGTGCTGGCGATGGGCGCCATGGCCATACTGGTAAGCGCTGTGATGCTGGCGGGCTGTTTGGCGGGGCCAGTCATCCAGGGTGCGCCAGGGCTTTGGCTGCTCCAGCTAACCGGGGATATCCTGCTGCAGTACTGCCTGCCCTGCTGGATCTTGGGCCTGACCGGCCTGCTGCTGAGTCAATGGATCCAGGGGAAAATCGTCTATCTTCCGGCTATGGCCGTCTGGCTGCTGACGGCCAGCATCGGCGGCGATATATACAGCATGCTGGAGACGGCGGGCATACCCAACAGCGGATTTTGGAAGGGCTTTTTCAACATGGGCATTGAGAGCTTCCGGTATCCGGGCAATTTCCTGACCGGGCCGGCGCTGGAGTTGCCCCGGTGGCTGGCGCGGTTGGGGCTGTTGACGCTGGCGGGGATCGCCTATGTAGGCGGGAGCCTGAGCCGGGCCGGCCTTAGACGGGAGAGGAGAAAAGGCCTGGCGGTTTCCGCCGCCGCCGTATTGACGGTTGTTTTTGCCGGTGGCATGTGCGCCCGGTATCATGTGTTCTATGAACGCTTTGCTGCTCCGGACCTTGCTAAAGAATATGCCATGGATCAGCAGACGCTGTACCGGCCCGGCGAACCGGTGAGCCTGACCGACGCTTTCCCGCTGGAAAAGCGGATTAAGCTCCAGAAGACGGACATTGACTTTGCCAGCTCCACCCAGGGCATCCGCTGCCGGGTCACCCTCCAGGGCGAGATGACGGAAGCAGCCGCCGGCCAGTCATTTACCTTATATTCCGACTTTCAGGTGGATGAGGTGATGGTGGATGGACAGCCGGCTGCCTTTGAGCGCAGCCACGACGGCCTGATGGTTGATTTCCCGGCGGAGAAGGCGGCTGGGGACGCCATTACCGTGGAATTCGCTTACCACGGCTATAGCCTGCCCATCTATCCGGCCAATGAGACCACCGTGCAGCTGAACGCCTCCTTCCCCTGGATCCCATGGCCGGGCATAAAGACCTATACCAGGTATCGCAATATTTATGATTATTACCTTTCTGAGGATTTCTTCATCGAGGATTGGCAGCGGGAGGACGAGGTTGCCTATACGCTGCGCTATCGGGGGCCGGGTTATCTGTATACGAATCTGACGGCGGACGAGGGCGGCTACAGCGGCCTTTCCCGTGACGGCGTGTCCCTTTACAGCGGCATGGTGTGCTATGAGGACGAAGAGCGGGAGGTTACGGTTTATGCGCCGGCCAACGTGTTCGACGTGGCTCAGGATTGCGGCGCTACCGTAGCAGAGGCCTATCCGATCCTGGCCGAGCATAGCCAAAAGATGGGCGTATTGCGCATGCCGGAAGCGCCTGAGGAAATCGTTATTGTTCAGATCCCCTATCCCTCGGACGTCGGTTTCCAGGAACTGTACAGCCGGGGCAGTCGCTGGGAGATTCGACAACAGAATGTGTACGCGATAACTTCCTGGTGGCTGTGGCGGAGTTCCGAAAGCCCGGAGGATTTTGTTTCTAATGTAAACGCCGATCTTGTGGCTGGTTATCTGGTCAATCCCTGTACTGGATATCCGGTGGATAGTCCTCATAGCGGCCATTACCTATTTGGAATGTTTTATCAATATAGTTTAACAGCTAGAATGTGGGATGATGAAACCTTTGACCTAAAAGTCGGTGATCTTATCAATTACGATTTGGACACTGTCTATGATACCTACATGGGCGTCCCTACCCCGGAAGAGGATAGACATCGCCTGACAAAGACGGAAAAGCAGCAGATTCGCACCATTCTGGAGCGCATGCGTGCGGGGGAAAGCTTTGAAGACACCTTCCGCTCCTGGTATCAGCGGCTGCTGGAGCGGGAAGTGATCCCAATCAGCGAGGTGATCCAGATGCTGTATGAGAATAAGGAGGCGTAGCATGGATATTGTCATCAAGGGCTTATGCAAGCAGTTTGGCCGGGTGGACGCGCTGAACGAGGTGGACGCCGCCTTTGCCCCGGGGATTGTGGGGCTTCTTGGACCCAATGGAGCGGGCAAAACGACGCTGATGCGTATTCTGGCCACCATCCTGGACGCCAACAGGGGCGAAATCGTATGGGGCGAGCTGAACTGGAGCCATCCCCGCGGCATTAAGGGGAAGGTCGGCTACCTGCCCCAGCAGTTCAGCATGTATAGATACCTCAAGGTAGCCGAAGCGCTGCGGGATGTGGCGCTCTTGAAGGATGTGCCGGCCAAACAGGAGAAGGGGCAGGTGGAGCTGGCGCTGGAGCGGGCGAACCTGACGGAATACGCCAACCGGCGGGTAGGGCAGCTGTCAGGCGGTATGCTGCGGCGGCTGGGGATCGCACAGGCCGTGCTGGGCGAACCGCCGCTATTGATCCTGGATGAGCCCTCGGTGGGCCTGGACCCGGCGGAGCGCATCCATCTTCGTAAGCTGATCCGGGATTATGCCGACGGCCAGCGGATCATCCTCATTTCCAGCCATATTGTGGATGATGTGGAAAGCCTCTGCGACCAGGTGACCATCATGAACCACGGACGGATCGTGACAAGCGGCTCCACGCTGGCCATCCAGGCGGAGGCCGGCGGCCATGTGAAGGAGCAGGTCATGGAGGAGGCGGCCTTCCGGCGGCTGGAAAAGGATCATACGGTTATATCCTTTGCGCCCACGGCACAGGGATACCGGGTGCGCTATTTGGACGAGCAGGCCGACGGCGCGGCCATTCCCACGCTGGAGGATAGCTATACCTATCTATTGGGGAGGGATCGGGCGCTATGAAGCGTGTGCTGCGGGAATTCCGTCATGACCTTCGGGAAATCAGCGGGCACCTGGCAGCCGCCGGGATCATCGGAATCCTTTTTGTGGTGACGGCCTATTTTGTGCAGGTCAATCTGGACCGGCAGGACCTGCCCAACACCGTAACGCTGCCGGCGCTGGAGGCGCTGATTCCGTCGTTGGGCGCCTATGGTACGCTGATGCTGATGCAGGCCCTTTTAGATACCGAGGGCGGTGAACTGGGCTTTACCTACGCCCGTACCCCGCTATACTGGGGCCTTATCCGGCAGGCGCGCTTCTTCGGGCTCTATGGGGCTGCGGCTGCGCTGGTATGCGCCGCCATAGCGGCCATCATGCGGATCCCTTGGGTCAATCTCTTCACACTGACGCTGCTGCAGGGCTATGCAGTCATGGGCATAGGCTTTCTGGCCCTGTGCGCCACGCGGAAGGTGAGTATGGGCCTTGTGCTGGTGGCGGCTTTCGTCTGCCTGCAGCTGATGCTTTACCGGGACCTGCCACAGCTAAATTTTATTTATTCGCTGACGGGGATGGCGCCGGAAGGCTATGTGCTGGATGTGTTGGTCCCTCGCTGCCTGGCGATCGGCACCTTTGGGTGGGGGATTGGCCAGCTTTGGCTTCGCCCCCGGTAATGGGATGAAAAATTTGTACAAGCCGCCGGAATGCATACGGCGGCTTTTTCCTGGAAGGGAAAGCGCGGTTTGCGTCGAAATTGATCCTATCAGCAGCCGGCATGGGGATGCCGGGGAGGAGGGTATAGGATGATCCGATCATTGACGGCGAACGAGCGGGAGCAGTTTCAGCAATTTGAGGGGAAGGTCAGGGAGCTGGCGGCGGCGCTTCAGCGGATGAATGTTGACGCGCCGGAGGCGGAGGCGATTCTGGCCGGCGGTGAAGCTGTTGACCCCAGGGACGCAATGGCGGTGCGCCGGTGGATGCAGGGCGCAATGGAGCGGATGGAAGCGCGCCTGCCGCAGCAGCGCTGGCAGCCGCTGCGGGAGATGTGCGCCTGCTGCACAGGCGGCAAGCGGCACACGCTGGCGCGGGCTATTTACCAGGACCACGATTCCCTTGAAGCACGGGTGGAGGCGCTGAGCCGGACGCCTTACATTGTGGGCCATTCGGCGCGGCTGACGGAAGATGGACGGGTCATCGTAGCCTTTGCCGGTGAGGGGGAGGAGCACGGCTGCCCATGCCTGCCGGTGACGGAGCAGGCTATGCCGGTCAGCTATTGCTACTGCTGCGCCGGCCATATCAAGCACCATGTCCAAACCGCGCTGGGCAGGAAGCTGAGGGTGCGGGCGATTAGCACAGCCTTGAGCACAGCGGGAAAAAAGGGGTGCGTCTTTGAGCTGACGCCGCAGGAGGGTACGCCATGATTGAAATACCGGAAGCGGCGAATTTGGCCCAGGAGATGCGGACGAGCCTGGTTGGGCGGCGCATTGTGCGGGTGGCTGCGGCAGCGTCGCCCCATAGGTTTGCCTTTTATTATGGCGACCCGGCCCAATATGCGCCGCAGCTTGAGGGGAGGAGGATCGACGGGGCCTCATCCTTCGGGGGATTCGCTCAGCTTCATATCGGGCAGACGCGCCTGGCGGTGAGCGATGGCGCGAACCTCCGCCTCTATGGCCCCGGAGAAAAGCATCCGGCCAAGCACCAGCTGCATATAGAGCTGGATGATGGGTGCAGCCTTCTGTGCACCATTCAGATGTATGGGGGGATATGGGTTTTCCCCGAAGGCGGCATGAGGGATAACGAATACCTTCAGGGGGCCAGAGCAAAGCCGTCCCCGCTGTCCGAGGCCTTCGATGAAGCGTATTTCGACAGCCTGCGCCGCGGCGTGAGCAAGCCGTCAATCAGCGTAAAGGCCTTTCTCGCCACAGAGCAGCGCATTCCCGGGCTGGGCAACGGCGTTTTGCAGGACATCCTCTTTATGGCGGGCGTGAACCCCAAAACAAAGCTGGGCCTGCTGACCGATGGGGAGCTCAAGGGGCTGTACCACAGTGTGAAGGACACGCTGCGGGCCATGACGGACGAGGGCGGACGCAGCACGGAAAGGGATCTTTTCGGGCGCCCGCGGCGGTACCCAACCATGCTGTCCAGTAAAACGTATCAGCTTCCCTGCCCCCATTGCGGCGGTGGGCTCGTCCGGCAGGCGTATCTTGGCGGGAATATCTATTACTGCCCCAAGTGTCAACCAGTAAAGCAATAAAAGAAAGGCGTGTTTCAATGGCATCCCATATTTATCCGATTCCACAGGGCGAATCCCTGGCTGCAGGTTATAGCGTGTTGATTGACGGAAAGCCTGCGCCGCTGCGGCAGATGCGGGTATCTGCCGCGCCCATCAACCGGCGCTGGCCGGGCCACCAGCGGGAAATTGCACAGTCGGAGCTGGCGGGCTTTGTCTCCTTCTCCATGGCGGGGCAGGCCATGATTACGGTAGAGGCGGACCGCGATTTTGAGAGGGCGGTGATCCGGCCCTTGTCCAAGGGGGTAAAACTTACGCGGCAGGGGCGCAGGCTGAGCTTTGCGCTGACCGAGCCGGGCGGATATACGTTGGAGCTTGACGGCCACCATCACGCGCTGCATATCCTGGCGGATCCTCCGGAGCAAGATGCCGTTTCCCCGGAGGATCCCAATGTCCTCTATTTTGGCCCCGGCATCCATGAGCGCGGGGTCATCACCCTGACCAGCAACCAGACGCTGTATCTGGATGAGGGGGCGGTGCTTTACGCCACGGTCGAGGCCAAGGACGTGGAGCATGTGCGCATTATGGGCCGCGGAATCCTGGATAATTCCCACAATAAGGAGGAGATCCTTTTCCAGGTGGAGCCCCCGCCGGCAGAGGGCGGGGCTTTGTCCGGCGTGGTAGAGGATGGCGACGATATCTGCATGGGCAAGGTGGGCAGCTTTGACGTGGGCAACGCCCGGCGGGCCAACACCATCGATATCCGGGACTGCCGGGGACTGACCATCGAGGGAATCACCATCCGGGATTCGCTGGTATACAACATTGCCCTGCTGGGCTGCGTAGACGTGCACATCGACCGGGTGAAGATTATCGGCTGCTGGCGTTATAATTCCGACGGCATTGACCTGCACAACTGCCAGCGTATCCATATTGAGAACTGCTTTATCCGCACCTATGACGACGCCCTGTGCATAAAAGGGAACTTCGGCGTCGTAACGCCGGAGGGGAAGGATGAAAAGCCCGTATACAGCCAGGATTGCCGCGATTAC
This sequence comes from uncultured Eubacteriales bacterium, assembly GCA_900542005.1. GTDB lineage: Bacteria > Bacillota > Clostridia > Christensenellales > UMGS416 > Parachristensenella. Next base: position 92,396 of record UQLW01000001.1, on the reverse strand, counting down.
CTGGCGGAAAACTGCGTGATCTGGTGCGACTGGGGCCGCTGCCTGGAGATCGGCGCGGAAACCCGGGTGGAGGAGATCGACCATATTGTTTTCCGCAATTGTGATATCATCCGGGCCTGCCACATCGTGATGGATGTGCAGAACGTGGATTATGCCCATGTGCACGACGTGCTATTTGAGGACATTCGGGTGGAATACGACGGCGCCAGCCGCAGGCCCTACCTGCAGGTCCGGGACGGCGAGGCCTACCCGGAGCGGGCGGATGACAGCTACATGCCCGAGCTGATGTGCGCCATCGTTTACCAGCATCCGGAGTATTCCGGAGGGCTGAACCGGCGGGGCCGGAACCGGCATATTGTGTTCCGCAATATCGATGTGACCGCGCCGGAAATGCCGCCGTCTACCTTTCAGGGCTTTGACGACGAACACGATACCCGGGATATCCTCATCGAAAACCTGCGGCTGAACGGCAAAGCGGTGACTACCCTTGAGGCGGCGAGGGTAAAGGTCATGGATTTCGCCCGGGATATTGTGATCCGCTAGGGATGGATAAGCCGGGGACGGGATGATAAAAGGAGGGAAAGAGCATGAAGGCCCTGTGGGATAGGATCAATGAGAGAGGCGGCCGCCCGCTGCTGGCGGCCCACCGGGGCACAGCCGGGGGCAATATCCCCTGCAATACCCTGGCTGCCTATGAGATCGCCCTGCGCCAGGGCGCAGATATCGTGGAGCTGGATGTGGCCCGAAGCGCGGACGGCGCGCTGTTCGTCTTTCATCCGGGCATGGAGCGCCCCCACCTTGGCAGCGAACGGCTGATCCAGGATATGACGGCCCAGGAGGTGGAGGCGCTGCGCTTCCTGAACCAGGATGGCACGGCCACCGAGCACCGCGTCGGCCGCCTGGAGGAGACGCTTGCCCTCCTGAAGGGGCGTTGCTTCGTGAATATCGATAAGTTCTGGACCTGTATGCCGGAGATCACAGCGGTGGTGCGCCGCCTGGGCATGCAGGATCAGGTGATCGTCAAAACGGCTGCCGAGCCCTTTTGGTTTGACCAGGTGGAGGCGTATGCACCGGATTTGCCCTATATGCCCATTGTTTCCGAAAGGGATACCTGCTGCGAGCTGCTGCTGAAGCGGAGGCTGCGCTACATCGGAGCGGAAGTGCTCTTTACCACCGGGCAAAGCCCAACGGCGCAGGCGGACTACCGGGCATGGATGCATGACCGGGGCCTGCTGCTTTGGGTCAACGCCATCGTATATGATTTCCGGGCCGTGCTGGCCGCGGGGCACAGCGACGACCGCTCCCTTATGGGAAACCCGGATGAGGGCTGGGGCTGGCTGGCCGATGCGGGATATGATATTATCCAGACCGACTGGGTACAGATGTGCCGGGCATATCTGGAAAAGAGGGCGGCAACGGCCAAGGGCTGAGGCCCCGGGAATGGACAAAGGCAAAGCAAAGGGCGCGCTGCCAGGCAGCGCGCCCTTTCTGTATCTTCATTGCATGATCCAAGATCCCTATTGACGGCGGCCGGCAGCGTCGCCCTCATATTCATCCAGGAAATCCTCGGCGGTTTTGCGCATGGTAAGGGAAAGCTCCCGCCCATCCTCGGAGAAGGTGAAAAGCGCGTCCATGTTGCCCAGATAGTCGTCAATGACCTGCACCTTGAGCCATAGGGTGCGGGTGTCCTTCCAGGCGGCGGAGGCGGCGCAGCGGTACAGCCGGCCGCCGGGGACGGAGCCCACCTGATCGGCATAGCCCTGCTGGGGGAAATCGCAGAAACGGTTCCCGCATAGGCCGAAGGGGAGCCGCTTTTCGCCCTGGGCGTTGGTATAGGTAAGGACGCCCTCGCTGCCGGAGAAGGCCAGCGAGAGGCGGGAGATGCCCATGGGGTTGGGGCCGAGGCCATAGACGGCGCCGTTGATCTTTTCCGCCATCGGTTGGCAGGGGCTTCCATAGGCGGAGAAAAGCTGCAGGTCGCCGGTTATCCGGGCCAGCGCCTGCGCGGCCGGCGGATCCTCGGGCAGCGGATCGCCGGCATGGGCGACAATCATCTGATAAAATCCGTCGAGGATGATATCCTTAGCCGCCTCATTGCCCTGGTTATCGGCATTGCAGATCAAAATAAGGTCCTTTTCTGGCACGCAAAGCGCCAACTGACAACCCATGCCGTTGAAGAAAAAGCCCTCCCCATAGGCCTTCCAGATGTAGAAGCCGTAGCCCTGCCGTTCGATGCCGTAACCATCGCCGGTGGAAATAAGCTTAGAGGTCGCCTCGCGGATATATTCGGGAGAAAGCAGCTGCTTCCCATCCCAGCGGCCGCCGTTGAGGACAAAGCGCGCGACACGCCAAAGGTCGTCCGGCGGCATGAGGAAGGCGGAGTCGCTCCAGGTATGGCCGCCGGGGCAGGACAGCGCCCTGACCCTCGTGGAAACGCCGATCCGGTCGAAAAGCTTTTCCCGAAGATAATCCAAAAGCTTCTTGCCGGTGAGCCGCTCCACCAGCGCGCCAATGACAAAGGTGCCGCTGGAATCGTATTCAAAGGCCTTGCCGGGCTCCCGCGTTTCCGGGCGCTTGTTCTGGAAATAAAGGCGCACCCGGTCGGAGGTGCGGGCGGCAAACCAGTTCTCCCCGGGCTTGGCCGTGCTCATCATCATCATGTGGCGGACCGTCTGACCGCGCAGATGACGGTCAGGCTGGCCTTCCAGCTCGCGGCCAAAATATTTGGACATGGGATCGTCGAGGGAAAGAAGCCCATCCTCCAGGGCAAAGCCGACAGCCAGGGCAACAAAGCTTTTGGTTACGGAATAGAGGCGGTGTGCCTCGCCCGGGCGGAAGGGGGCATAGTAGGCCTCCAGCAGGATCCTGTCCCCCCGGGAAATAAGCACGTCGTGCATGGCGAGATGATGCTTGTCAAGCATCTCCAGGTAAGCGGCGATCTGAGCGCTGGGGATCCCCTGCGATTCGGGGGATGCATCATGCAGCATGGTATTGCCCTCCCTTTATCCCGGCAGATAGCTGGGATTTGCCATGATTATACCATATTGACGGGCGCGGGGGCACTGCCTTTGATCAAGTTGTGAAAATCATTTGCCGCCTCGCGTAATTGGCCATGGACAATGGGCGGCCCAGGTGGGACAATGAAGGAAACCCTGCGCCTTTACCGGGCGGCGCCGGATGCGCGCCTTGGCGCTTTGGTTTGCCGAGGAAGCTTCGGGACAGGGCGCGCCGGAGCCGTCAACCTGTTCCATATAGCGCGCAAAACGATTATAATAGAAGAGAAAAGGGGGCGAGCGGCATGAAGGGATTACCGGCACAGCTGGCGAGGCAGCGTATGCGGCCCCGGGCGGGCGACGTGCGGGGCGACTATTTTCGTGACCAGACAGCGATTATCCATTCAACGCCTTTCCGGCGGCTGAAGCATAAGACGCAGGTCTTTTTTGCCCCGGAGAACGACCATATCTGTACGCGGATCGAGCATGTGCTGCATGTGGCCACCATTGCGGCCACCATATGCCGGGGCCTGAACCATCACGGCTGGCAGCTGGACACGGAGCTGGCCTATGCCGCCGGCCTGGGCCACGACCTGGGCCACGCCCCCTTCGGCCATTCGGGGGAGCGGGCGCTGGCGGCCTGCGCGCCGGAGGAAGGCTTCGAGCATGAGCTGCATTCGCTTCGGGTGGTGGACCTGCTGGCGCGCAATGGGCAGGGGTTAAACCTTACCTGGGCGGTACGCGACGCCATCGTGTGCCATAACGGCGAGCGCATCGACGAGCGGCTGACACCGGACGAGACCCTGCGCCCGCCCCAGGAGAAGCGGGACAGGGCGCGCCGCCCCGCCACCTGGGAGGGCTGCGCCGTCCGCTTCGCCGATAAGATCGCCTACCTTGGCCGGGATATTGAGGACGCGCTGGCCGCCGGCTTCATTACCCGCGCGGATGTACCGGATCCGATCGCCCGGGTATTGGGCACGACCAATGGGGAGATGATCAACGCGCTGGTCATCGACCTCATTGAGCAATCGGCCCTGCAGGGCGAGATGGGCTACTCCCCGGAAAAGTATGAGCTGCTGACCCAGCTGCAGCGGTTTAATTATGCCCGAATCTACCGCCACCCCAGGCTTTTGGAGTATGAGGGCTACTGCGTGCGCATCGTCAAAGAGCTGCACGCCTACCTGTGTGAAAGCTATGAACGCTACGCCCGCGGCCCGGTACAGCCCCGTGGGGAGGTGGAGCAGGCGTTTTTCCAGTACCTGGACGACCTGGAGGCCTGCTATGCCCGGCTGGGCGACCCCGGCCCCCGGCGGGTCGCCGATTATATCGCCGGTATGACCGATAATTACTGCCTGGCCAGCTTTGAACGGATCACGCTGCCCCAGCCCATCAGCTTCCGGCTCTAAGCCTGTTGTTTTCGCTAGAAGAATTCGGCCTGCCCGGCAGGGAAACGGCGAGGCATGTCGAAAATGAAAGTGGAGTATCACGATACGGAAAGGACGAATCACATGAAGAATCTGCCCTGTGTCAAGCTCGGCGTGGTCGCAGTCAGCCGCGATTGCTTCCCCCTTTCGCTGTCCCAGCGCCGCCGGGACAGCCTGACCGCCGCCTATAACGCCCGCTATGGCGCCATTGAGAAGATCCCCACCATCATTGAAAACGAACGGGACGCCATGCAGGCGCTGGAGGAGCTTAAAGCCGCCGGCGTCAACGCGCTGGTGGTCTATCTGGGCAACTTTGGGCCGGAAGGACCGGAAACCCTGCTGGCGGAGCGCTTCGGGGGGCCGGTGATGTTCGCAGCCGCGGCGGAGGAGAGCGGCGAGGACCTGGTGGACGGCCGGGGCGATGCCTACTGCGGGATGCTTAACGCCAGCTACAGCCTGAAGCTGCGGGGCGTGAAGGCCTACATTCCCGAGTATCCGGTGGGCACAGCCGCCGAGGTGGCGGATATGATCCATGATTTTGAGGCCGTTGCCCGGGTGCTGCTGGGCCTCAAGGGCCTGAAGGTCATCTCCTTCGGCCCTAGGCCCCAGGACTTCATCGCCTGCAACGCCCCGATCAAGGGGCTTTACGATCTGGGCGTATCCATTGAGGAGAATTCGGAGCTGGATCTTTTCGAGGCCTATCAAAAGCATGCCGGCGATCCCCGGATCGAATCGGTTATGGCCGATATGCGGGCGGAGCTGGGCGGGGAAAATCCCTATGCCGCCGTGCTGCCCCGCCTGGCCCAGTATGAGCTGACGCTGCTGGATTGGATTGAGGGGCATAAGGGCGCCGCCCAGTATGTGGTTATGGCCAATAAATGTTGGCCGGCCTTCCAGACCCAGTTTGGCTTCGTGCCCTGTTATGTCAACAGCCGCTTTGCCGCCAGGGGCATGCCCATTGCCTGCGAGGTGGATATCTGGGGCGCGGTCAGCGAATATATTGCCTGCTGTGCCACGGGCGCGGCCCCCACGCTGCTGGATATCAACAATACGGTGCCGGCCGACATCTACCAAAGCGAGATCCAGGGCAAATATGCCTATACCCAGAAGGATACCTTCATGGGCTTCCACTGCGGCAATACGCCGGCCTGCTACCTGAAGAATCCCCATATGGGCTATCAGCTGATTATGAAGCGATCCCTGGAGCCCGATGGGGAGCCGGATATCAGCCGGGGCACCCTGGAGGGCGACCTCAAGAGCGGACGGATCACCTTCTTCCGGCTGCAGAGCGCCGCCGATACCTCCATGCACAGCTATGTGGCACAGGGTGAGATCCTGCCGGTGGCGACCCGCTCCTTCGGCGGGATCGGTATCTTTGCCATCCCGGAGATGGGCCGCTTCTACCGCCATGTGCTGATCGAGAAGGGATACCCCCATCACGGCGCGGTGGCCTTCGGCGAAGCCGGCAAGATCCTCTTTGCGGCCATGCGGCTTCTGGGCGTGGAGGATGTGGCCTTTAACCAGCCGAAGCATATGCTGTATAAAACTGAAAATCCCTTTGCCTAACCATACATAATCCCAAGGCCGGGCATATGCTCGGCCTTTGACGAAGGAGCCGGATATGAAGCTTACATTTTTGGGCACGGGCGCGGCTGATTGGGATCAACCCGATGATTCCGGGGAGGTCCGCCGCTTTTCCTCGGCGCTGCTGGATGGCGCGCTCATGCTGGACGCTCCGGCCACAGCGCTGGAGCTGCTCGGGCCGGAGGTATTGGTGCAGGCGGTGCTCCTGACCCATGGGCACCGGGATCATTTCTGCCTGGATGCGCTCAGGGAACTGGCTGCGCGGCGAAGGGGGCGCGGCGCGTCCCCACTTATTGTGCATGTGGAGGCCGGATGGGCCGGCGAGGTGAGCGGCAGCCATATCCAGGTGCGCCCGCTGAAGCCGCTGGAGCCCTTTCAGGCGGCGGGGTATGAGGTCCTGCCGCTTCCGGCCAACCATGTCCCCCGGTTCCCGGATGAACAGCCGGTGCATTACCGCATCAGCCGCGGGGGACGGACGCTGGTCTATGCGACCGATGGAGCGTGGATGCCCTATGGAGCGGTCGCGGCCCTGCGGGCCCAGGCGCCCTTTGACGCGCTGGTGATCGACGCCACCATTGGCGATGACCATGACGGCGATTATCGGGTCTTTGAGCATAATTCGCTGCCCATGGTGCGGATGATGGTGGACAGCCTTCGGGCAAACGGGCAGATGAAAGCAGCGGGGCAGGTCTATCTGACGCATCTGGCCCGTACGCTTCATCCCTGCCGCCGGGATCTGGAGGCTTCCCTCGCGCCGCCCTATAGGGCGGCCTACGACGGCATGACGGTGGAAATATAAGCCGGCTGCCCGTATCCCACAAAAGGCCCTGCCAAGACATCCTTCTGATGCTTGGCAGGGCCCTTTTTACAAGCAAAGGATTCGCCGCTAATACCGCGCGACCCGCTTGTAGGTCTCGATGATATGGGTGAAGTCCTCCAGGCTGACCGAATCGGGGATGGAGTGGTCGGAGGCAAAGATATAGCCGCCGTTTTCCTTCATCAGGGGGATGACCCGCTCCATTTCGGCCTCGATCTGCCCGGGCTGATCCCACAGCACGGCGTTGATGCCGCCGTGGAAAACCAGCCGGTCGCCCCAGGCGGCCTTCAGCGCCACAGGATCCATGCCAGCCTTGACCTCCAGCGGGTTGAGGGCGTCAATGCCGATTTCCACGAATTCCGGTACGAATTTATCCACCAGGCCGCAGGAGTGCAGGTGCGCCTTCATCCCGCGCTCGTGGATCCAGTCCACCGCGCGCTTCTGCACCGGTTTAAGCAGATTACGGTACATGTTGAGGGAGAAGAACTGGGTATTCTTATAGCCCATATCGTCGGGCCAGTAGATCTCATCCACCGGATAGCCGGCGTCCAGCACCATCTGCATCATGGCAAGGTTGATATCCAGGTAGGTGTTGAACATATCCTCCACCCATTCGGGATTGTCCGCCATGGCGTAGAGAAGCCGGGTGGTGCCCACCGCCCAGGAGTGGGTGACATCGAAGCCAAACCAGAAATCGCCGATGATCCAGCGGCCCTCGCGCTGCCAGAGGGGCACGTTTTTTTTCAGGTAGTCCCAGTTGATGCGGGCGGGGTCGGGCTTCATCCGGGCCTTGGCCTCCTCCCAGCTGGCCTCATCCTTGATCCTGAAATCCAGGAATTCCGGCGTGGAGGTCATGTGCCGCCAGGTCTTCAGCGTGGCGCCCCAGCCGGTGGTGTGGATGACGTATTCCGGCGTTTCCTCCAGCACCTCGACCGGATAGCGGGGCGAATAGTCGATGCCAATGCGCCCGATGCGGTCCAGATCAAAGTAGGCGACATAGTCGCCGGTGGGCATACCTTCCCGACGCCAGCGCTCAATGGTCGTATCCCAGGGGCTATCCATCATCGGGACCCGGTCCGCCTCCTGATGGGCGTACATACGGGCAAAGCGTTCGTGGGTGTTCATGGGTTGTCCTCCCCCTGATTCAAGCATTGATACTATGATTCGCTGTTCCCGGCCAAAGTCCTGCCGGAAAAGGAAAAAGGCCCTTCCCACCAGGTGGGAAGGGCCGGAGCCTAGTGCAGCAAACCGATCAGGGCGGGCGCAAGCAGCAAGAGCAGCAGCATGACGGCGCCGGCGGCCCATTCAGCCATTGGCATAACCAGCGGGGCGGGACGCGGAGCATCCCGGCGGATCTGGCGTTGCAGCATGGCAAACTCCTCCTCGTCAGCTAATATCTGCTGCTAGTATAGCAGCAGAATCTTTCAATGCTGTAACGAATGTGTTGCAAGGATTCGACAAATCTGTAAAGATTAGGATAAGCCCTTAGGTCGCAATGCCGGCGAATTGGTTTTGATAGAGCCGCCAATAGCAGCCCTTGGCCGCCAGCAGCTCGTCATGGTTGCCCATTTCGGCCACGCGGCCGTTTTCAATGACCACGATATTGTCAGCATCCCGGATGGTGGAAAGCCGGTGGGCGATAATGAGGCTGGTGCGGCCGGCCATCAGCGCAACCATGGCCTGCTGGATATGCATCTCGGTGCGGGTATCCACGCTGGAGGTGGCCTCGTCCAGGATCAGGATCTTCGGGTCAGCCAGCACCGCCCGGGCAATGGAGAGCAGCTGCCGCTGCCCCTGGGAGAGGTTGCCGCCGGATTCGCTCAGCTGCGTCTCGTATTCCCGGGGCAGCTGGGCGATGAAGTGGTCGGCGTTAGCGGTGGCGGCGGCCGCTTCCACCTGCGCCTGGCCGGCGTCCAGCCGGCCATAGCGGATGTTGGCGGCGATGGTATCGGAGAAAAGCACCGTGTCCTGCAGCACAATGGCGATGCTCCGGCGCAGCTCGCTGAGGGGGATATCCTGGATATCCTGACCATCCAGCAGGATCTCGCCGCTGTCGATATCATACAGCCGGGTCAGCAGGTTGACCAGGGTGGTTTTGCCGGAGCCGGTTGCTCCCACGATGGCCACCTTTTGCCCGCTTTTGACGGTGAGGTTGAAGTCCTTCAGCACCGGCTCGCCGGGGACATAGCCGAAGTGGACATGGCGGAAATCCAGATTCCCCTTGACCTGCTCCACCGCCAGGGAGCCGGAGGCCTCCTGGCGCTCGCTGGCGTGATCGAGGATGGAAAAAACACGCTCCGCTCCGGCCAGCGCCGTCTGAATCTGCCCATAAAGGTTGGCAATCTCGTTGATCGGCCGGGTGAACTGACGGGCATAGAGGATAAAAGCCTGGATGGTGCCGATGGTGATGGCGCCGCTTAAGGCGAACCAACCGCCGAAGCCGGCGATGAGAAGAAAGCCGAAGTTGCCGATAACGTTCATCAAGGGGCCCATGGCGCCGCCGAAGATCTGGGCGCGGATGGCGGTATCCCGCAGGCGGTTGCTGGTTTCGTTGAATTCGCCCTTGGCTGTTTCCTCCCGGCTGAAGGCCACGACAGTCTTGTAGCCGGTGACCATTTCCTCCACCTGGCCGTTGAGCTGCCCCAGCAGCGCCTGCTGGGCGGCGAAATATTTCCGCATGAATTTGCTCATCACCATGGTGGCCAGGGCGCTGAGCAGCACGGTAACAAAGCTGATCAGCGTGAGCAGGGGGCTGTAGTACAGCATGATCGCCACAGAGCCGATCAGCGTGAGCACGCCGGAAAAGAGCGAACCGATGGACTGGGATACCGTGTTGGAGATATTCTCCACATCATTTGTCATGCGGCTCATGATATCCCCATGGGGATGGGTATCCAGATAGCGGATGGGAAGATGGACGATCTTCTCAAAGAGATCGCCGCGCATGACGCGTACCGTCTGCTGGGATAGCTTGGCGGAAAAGATACCCTGAAGATAAGTCAGCAGGGAGGAGGCAATATAGACCGCCGAAAGCAGCGTAAGGATAGCGGCCATGCGGGGAAAATCCACATGCAGCTGACCCTGCTTTAGGGTAATGGCGTCGATGGCATAGCCCTGCAGCGCCGGAGCGGCCAGCGAGAGCAGCGTAACAAAGACCATGATGGCCAGCAGGCTGAAGAACAGATACCGGCTGGAGCCGATATAGCGCACCAGGCGCTTGACCGTCCCCTTGACATCCTTGGGTTTTTCCCGGGCCATGGCCATGGAACGGGGGCCGCCCGGGCCGCCAGGTCCCCTGGGGGGAGCGGGCCTTGCGTTACTCATTGGCGGCCTCCTTTCGCATCTGGGAGCTGTAGATATCCTGGTAAATGTCGCTGGTAGCCATCAGCTCCTCATGGGAGCCGCAGGCGGCCAGGCGCCCCTGTTCCAGCACGGCGATCCGGTCAGCCTGGGAGACGGAGGCAACCCGCTGGGCGATGGTAATGACGGTGGTGCCTTTAAGGGCCTGGCGCAGGGCCTGCTGAAGCCGGGCCTCGGTGCCAAGATCCAGGGCGGAGGTGGAATCGTCGAAGATGAGGATCTCCGGACGCTTGAGGATGGCGCGGGCAATGGCAAGCCGCTGCTTCTGTCCGCCGGAGAGGGAGGAGCCCTTTTCCCCGATGACGGTATCATATCCTTCGGAAAAGCCCATGATGAAGTCGTGGGCCTGGGCGATCCGGGCGGCCTCCATCACCTCCTCGTCGGTGGCGCCGCTGTTGCCCCAGCGGATGTTGTCTGCGATGGTGCCGGAGAAAAGCTCGCTTTTTTGCAGGACCATCCCAATGCGGGCGCGCAGGCCGGGGAGGGTAAGGTCCCGTACATCCTCGCCGTCTATGCGGATCGTACCGGTACTCGCGTCATAGAAGCGGGGGATGAGGTTCACCAGAGAGGTTTTGCCGGACCCGGTGGCGCCCAGTATGGCGAAGTTTTCACCGGGCCGGATCGTCAGGTCAATATCGGTAAGCACCGGCCGGCTGGAGGAGGTGGGGTAGCAGAAGCTGACATGGTCGAAGGCAATGCTGCCATGGCCGCCCTCCGGCAGCGTCCGGCTGCCGGATACCACGGCCGGGTCGGTTTCCAGCACCTCCACAATACGCTGCGCGGAGGCCATGGCGCGGGAAACCATCTGGAACATCATGGCAACCATCATCATACTCATCAGGATCTGCGATACATAGGTGACGGCGGCCATGACCTGGCCTACCTGCATGGCGCGGGCCTCTACCTGGAAGCCGCCGATGACGATGATAGCGACAACGGAAAAGTTCATAATGATCATCATGATGGGCATCATCAGGCTCATCAGCTTCTGGACCCTGAGGTTGGTGGCGACCAGCGCCTCATTGGCCTGGGTGAAGCGGTCAATCTCATAATCCTCCCGCACATAGGCCTTGACCACCCGGGCCCCGGTGACGTTTTCCTGCACCACAGAGTTTACGCGGTCCAGACGGGACTGTACCTTGCTGAACAGCGGGCTGGCCTTTTTCAGGAAGATAAAGAGGATGACAAGCTGCAGCGGCAGCCCCACCAGCAGCACCAGGCCGAATTGAACGTTAAGCGACAGGGCCATAACGATACCGCCGGCAAAGAGCATGAAGGAGCGCACAAACATGCGCAGCACCTGGTTGACCATCTCCTGCACCATCTGGCAGTCGTTGGTCAGCCGGGTGACCAGGCTGCCGGTGGTGAAGGTGTCGGTCTGCTGGAAGGAAAGGGCCATGACGCGGCTGAATACCGCCTGACGCAGGTCGTTCCCGAAGCGCTGGGAAGCCATGCTGCCAAAGGCTGCGGAGCCCACGCCCCCCAGTCCGCCCACGATCACCAGGCCGAGCATGGTCAGCCCTGTGGAGATGATGACCTGCATATCGCCCGCCAGAACCCCGGCGTCGACGATGCGGCTCATCAGCGTGGGCTGCATCAGGTCCACCAGCACCTCCACCACCATGGTGACGGGCGTCAGAAGCGCGAGCAGCCAATAGGGCTTCAGATAAGCTAAAATTCGCTTCATTTCGCCTGCCCACCCTCCGCGATGTTATCGCGCATCTTCAGAAGGATCGGATAGATCGTTTCCAGCTCTTCACGGCTGAGCCCCTTGGTGATCAGCTTTTCGGTGCTTTCCGCCGTATGGCGCATGACATCGTCCATTTCGCGGCCCTTGTCGGTGAGATGGACGAGAACCTGGCGCAGGTCGCGGGCATCGGGTTCCCGGCGGATCAGCTTCTCGGCCTCCATCTTCTGCAGCGCCAGGCTTACGGTAGGCGGGGCCAGATGGACGCGGCCTGCGATTTCCAGCTGGCTGAGGCCGGGCTCATGGGCGACAACCCGCAGGATCGCCTGATAGGTGGGCTTGAAGTTGGCCCGTTCGCCCTTTTGACGCATCCGGTCATGGAAAAGCTTGGAGATCTCGTTGATCAGCATCACACAGGTGGGCTTGCGGGAACATCGTTTTGCATTTGCGGGCATATACGTCTCATCCTTTCTATTCGTTAGTTTTTAAACTAATTGTTAGTGTACAAACATTTCGGCCATACTGTCAAGAAGCATCAAAAAAAGTTTACATTTTGCGGCCCGGGATGTATCTTTCAGCGCCCGGCAGGCGGCTTGCCGCGGTTAGGGCTCGCCTTTTTCCCTTGGGCGCGGTAGGCTAATCAAAAATAAGGGAGAAAGAAAATGAAACAAGACGGGAAGAAACGCTCCATCCCATGGAAAAAGCTGATCGGCGTACTCCTCTTTTTGTCGTTGCTGTTTTCCATCGGCTATGCGGTGGCCTGCATGATCCGGTCCCCCTCTGTGGCGCCGGCGGATGATCCCCATGCCAAGGTAAAAAGCGACTATACGCTGATGCTGGTGCAGTGCCTGATGGCCATTGTCGTCATGTTCCTGCCCTCGGCGTTGGAGAAGCGCTTCCGCCTGGAGATCCCAAACTATATGGTGGTGCTTTACTTTGCGTTCCTCTATTGCGCGGTCTATTTGGGCGAGGTGCGGAATTTTTATTATGTAGTACCCCATTGGGACACCGTCCTGCACGGCTTCAGCGGGGCGATGCTGGGAGCGCTGGGCTTTGTGCTGGTCAATCTGCTCAACGACGCGCCCAACGTCAAAATGAGCCTGAGCCCCGGCTTCGTGGCCTTTTTCGCCTTCTGCTTTGCGCTGGCCTGCGGGGCGGTGTGGGAGATCTACGAGTACCTGATGGACGGCCTGCTTCATATGAACATGCAGCATTTTGCCGTGGAGGACGGCACGCCCCTGCTGGGCCGGGCGGCGCTGCTGGACACGATGAAGGACCTGATTGTGGACGCTCTGGGCGCATTGGTGATTGCGGTAATCGGATATTTCCCCTTGCGCTGGCCGAAAGACCGTCCATAGGCAAAGGGAAAAGGCAAGGGCATCCGCCCTTGCCTTTGATCGTGGTAGGCTTAAGCTGTGTGCTGGAGGGCGGATCAAAGCGCCGTGCCCGCCAGCGGTGGCGTTATCGCATATGCTCCAGCGCGAGGAAAACCAGCGGGATGGAGACGCATGAGAGCGCATGAGAGAGCAGGGCCATGCCGGAGGCGACCGTTGTATCCTTTCCCAGGGCGCTGGGGATGACGATGGTATTTAACCCAAGGGGCATGGAAAGAGAGCACACGGCGCAAATGACAAAGGTTTCCGATAGGCGGCCGCGCAAAAGCAGCCCCGCGCCGAGAAAAGCCAGAGGAAAGACAAGGAGGCGAAGGGCGGTAATCATGTAGATGCTTTTGGTTTTGAGAACGGCGCGAATATCGATTTTGGCAATGGTCATGCCGGTGAGCAGCATCGCTACGGGCGACATGCAGTTTCCCGCCTGCGTGACAAGCGAATTGACAAAGGAGGGCATGGATAGCCCCGATAGGCCGATGGCCATACCGGCGACCATGCAGATGAACATAGGATTCAGAAGGTTCCTCAGTTTGGCCCCAAGGCTCTGACGGGCCAGACCGTCGCCCATCAGCAGCGTGGGCACGCCCCATACATAGATAAAGATCCATAGCACCAGGGTGAAAATCATATATTCCATAAAAATATCTGGAAATAATGCGCTGACGATGGCGTTGCCCATAAAGCCAAAGTTGGAAAAGCAAAGCCCGTACAGGTAGATATTCCGGGTGTAGGGATCCGGCGCGCAGCGCTTGACGCAGACCCAAGCGACAAGAATGACGATTACTTCCAGCATTAGGCTGCCCAATAGAAGCGCTCCGGCGTCCGCGAGCCTTTCCGTAGTGAAATGCGTTGCAAATGTACCCAACACAAGGGCCGGAAGAAAAAGGTCATTCTCAAGGCGGGAAAGCACCATCTCAGCGTTGTCGGGAATGCGTTTCAGCTTCACGAGAAGATAGCCGATGGCAATCAGGAGAAATAGAAATGCAAGCTGGTTGACCGTCGCGTGGAAAAGCATGATTATCCTCCATTGAGAGGGGGATCTTCCCCTAGCGTGGGCGGGGTGGCTCCCATGATTTTGGCGTTGGTGGGGGTTATATCGCCGATGCCCATCCTCATGAAAACGGACGCCCTTCCGTGGAAGAGCGTCCTTATTTACGCCGTTTCGGCGGTTACAGCGCAGCGCCGATGGACTTCAGATAGTCGATGCTCATCTTGGCGGCCTCCAGCGGCGGGCGGGTCAGGGAAAGATCCTGCTCCACCACAACCCACTGGGCGCCGGAGGCTTCGGCGGCCTGGAGAATGGAGGGGAAGTCCTGGCAGCCGTGGCCCACCGGGCGGAACTCAAAGGGCGCGTCGTTCTCGGCGGTGGCATCATCCTGGCCGTCGGCCTGGATCAGCGCATAGGGCTGACGGTCGCTCTTGACGCCGACATAGTCCTTCAAATGCACGACCGGGCAGCGGCCTGCGTATTTTTCAATGTAGGCAGCCGGGTCCTCGCCGGCATACTTGACCCAGCAGGTATCCAGCTCCGTGGCCAGCAGGCAGGCGGGCACGGCGGAATAAAGGAAATCCAGCCCATATTGGCCGCTGAGCTTGACAAACTCAAAGTCGTGGTTATGATACAACAGCTGGATGCCCGCTGTGCGGCACAGCTGGCCGAAGGTGTAGATCTTCTGAATGACGTCGGCAAAGCCCTCGCTTCCGGGGCGGGTCGCCTCGTCCAGATAGGGGATTGCGATGTACCGGCAGCCGATGGCCTTGTGGTAGGAGATCACGCCGAACATATCCTCTACCATGGACTGGAAGGGGACATGGCTGGAAATGGCGGTCAGGCCGGTTTCGTCCAGCATGGCCTTGACCTGCTGGGCCGAATGGCCATAGAAGCCGGCAAACTCGACGCCGGCGTAGCCCATGGCTTTCAGCTGGGTCAGCACGCCCTTCAGATCACGCTGGGCTTCCTCGCGGGCGGAATAGACCTGATATGCGACGGGAAACTTTTTCATCTTGTGTCCTCTTTCCGGGCTAGCGCCCTTTTTATTCCCTAAACACCTTTATTATAGCAGACGAAAAGGATTTCGCAAGCACTTTTCGCGGATATTTTCCGGTTGGGCAAGCTGGGGAAGCTCTTGCGCGCGGCCGGGGTTCCATTGTAAGATAGCAGAAGCGAAAGGAGTGAACGAGGATGAAAATTTGCGTGCTTCAAGGGCCAAACCTGAACCTGACAGGGCTGCGGGAGCCCGGCGTCTATGGCTCGAGGACGCTGGAGGACATTCACCGGCGCATTGCCCAGCGGGCCGGGGAGCTGAAGGTGGAGGTGGAGTTTTATCAGTCCAACTGGGAGGGCGCGCTGATCGACAAGCTCCATGCATGCCGCTCGGAGGTGGATGGGATCATCTTCAA
Source organism: uncultured Eubacteriales bacterium (assembly GCA_900542005.1). Classification (GTDB taxonomy): domain Bacteria; phylum Bacillota; class Clostridia; order Christensenellales; family UMGS416; genus Parachristensenella. Next base: position 76,740 of record UQLW01000001.1, on the reverse strand, counting down.
CCCCGGAGCCTACAGCCATACCAGCTATGCGCTCCGGGACGCCATATCGGCCATCGGCCTGCCGGTGGTAGAGGTGCATATCAGCAATATCCATGCCCGGGAGGAGTTCCGGCATACAAGCCTTATCACGGCCGTATGCCTGGGGCAGATCTGCGGCCTGGGCGAAACCGGATACATCCTGGCGCTGGAGGCGCTGGTGGAGCGGCTATCGGCATAAGCGGGAGCGGATGCGCGCTATAAGGCCGCTGGGAAGCCCGCAGCGCTGGCTGAGGAATTGGGCTGCGCCCCCATACTGGCCAAGCAGCTCAAGATAGGCTTCCATGTTCTCGGGGTTGGAGGGGATGCGGTGGGCCTCCGGGCCTGTCAGGTAGGTGAGGCTGACCTGATAGTCGGCGATAATATCAGCATCCTCCACGCCGGCCAGATTCAGCAGCAGCGCCGACACCATGCCGGTGCGGTCCTTGCCGGAGAAGCAGTGGATCAGCACAGCCCCTTCAGCCCGGCCGATGGCTTTAAATATGGCGCGGTAATGGGGCGCTCCTTGGGTCAAATACGCCTGGTAGACCTTGGGCATGGGCAGATCCGGCGCGATGGAGACAAAGTCATCGGGAGAATCGCGCAGCAGGGTAAAGCGGCTGTCCCCGGCCAGGGGATGGGGAAGGGCGGCGTTCTCTGTGGCGCTGCGCAGATCCAGTACGGTGGTCACGCCGGCCTGCAGCAGGGCCTGGCGCTGGGCCTCGCCCAGGCCAGGACGGGGGAAGGCGCCGCGATAGATGCGGCCCCAGCCGGTGGCTTCGCCGCCGGCGCGGGGAATGCCGCCCAGATCCCGGAGGTTCTCGACACCGGGAAGGGGGATGCGCCGGCATCCGTCCCACCCGGCGGGCGCGGGCTCGATACACCGCTGCTTCAGGCGGCTGACCTCGGCCTCCGGCAGGCCGCAGTGCTCCGTCAGGTAGCGGTAGGCGCCGCCCAGGCGCTCCAGCTCATCCAGGAACCGGGCCATATAGGCGGGCCGGGATTCAAGCCGGTTCATATCCAGCCCCGGGGCGGCGCTCTGAAGCCGGCTGATCAGCGGGGCGATCAGCGTATGGCTGATCTCATAGTCGGCGATGATATCCTGGCGCCCCACGCCGGCCAGATTCAGCAGCAGCGCCGCGACAACGCCGGTACGGTCCTTGCCGGCCGTGCAGTGAAAGAGCACAGGCCCATCAGCCCCGGCGATGCGGGTGAAAAGCCTGCGGAAGCATGCCTGCCCATGATGCAGCAGGGCGATATAGAATTCTCCCATATCGCTGGTGTGCGGCATAGGCGCGCTGATTTGCTCCAGCAGGGGCAGCTCCATCACAGGCAGGGAAGCAAGCCCGGCCAGGGCGCTGGGTTGGTGGCGGCGCTCAAAGCCGCTGCGCAGGTCGATGACAAGGGCCAGGCCCATCCGCTCCAGCGCGGCAAGGCCCTCTGGGGTCAGCTGGTCCGGGCAGGCGCTGCGCAGAAATGCGCCCCAGCGGGTCCGCCCGCCGGGCAGCGGATAGCCGCCCAAGTCCCGGCAGTTCAGGAGGCCGGGCACGGGGTAGCGCTTTACATAGGTAGATTTCATCCAATAACCTCCGAGGAGAATAATATGCTGATTGTCGGTGAAAAACTCAACAGCTCCAACGGGCAGGTCAAGAGGGCCCTGGAGGAGGGGGATTGGCCGTGCGTCGCCCGCCTGGCGGTCCGCCAGCAGCAGGCGGGCGCCCAGGCGCTGGATCTGAACGCGGGAGCCTTCGGCGGGCGGGAGGCCGAGCTGCTGGCTAGGATGGCCGAGGCCCTGCCGGAGGAGGTGACGGTTCCCCTATGGATCGACAGCGCGAAGCCCCGGGTGATGGAGGCGATAGCCGGCCGGCTATCCCACAGGACGCTTGTGTTCAATTCAGCGACACTGGATCCGGCCAGCCTGGAGCCGGTGAGCGCGCTGGCGGCCCGGCTCCAGGCGCGCATGGTGGTGCTGGCCCTGGAAAAGGGGCGGGCCCTGGCCGATGAGCGGTCCCTGGGCGAAGGGCTGGAAGCGCTTGCCCGGAGGCTGGAGGCCTGCGGCCTGCCACGGCAGCAGGTATGGGTGGATCCGGTGGTGCTGCCGCTGGCCTTCTATCCTGAGGACATCACGAGAATGCTGGCGCTGCTGAGCCGGATCCGGGCTGAAGGCTTTAAGGCGGTATGCGGGCTGAGCAACGTTTCCTATCAGATGCCCCGCCGCCGCGCGCTCCACCGGGCGCTTTTGCCCAGCATGATGGAGCGCGGCCTGGATGCCGTGATCCTGGACCCCACGGACCGGGCGCTGATGGAGATTGCCCGGGCGGGCGAGGCCCTTTTCAGCGAGGGGGAAGGGGTCGCGGATTATATCCGAGCGGCGCGGTAGATATTAAAGCGCGCATCCAGGCTATTGTACCAAGAAAGAGGGAAAAGGGAAAGGCCGTATCGCGCCGGTGGAAGCTCCAACCGGGCGGTACGGCCTTTGTGCTATTCCCCGCCTAACCCAGGCGCAGCGTGCGGGTTGCGATTTTGCGGCAGAAGGCGGCGTCGTGCTCCACGAAGATCATGGTGGGCTTATACCGCAGGATCAGCTCCTCCACCTGAAGCCGCGAGAGGATATCCATAAAATTCAGCGGTTCATCCCAGAGGTACAGATGGGCCGGCCGGCAGAGGCTGGCGGCGATCAAAACCTTTTTCTTCTGACCGGAGCTGAACGCCTCCATATCCTTCTCAAACTGCAGCCGTGAGAAATCGAGCTTGCGCAGGATGGCCTTGAAGAGGCTTTCGTCCAGCCCCTCCCGCTGGGCGAAGGCGCGCAGCCCGCCGTGAAGGAAGGCCGTATCCTGGGGAACATAGCTGCAGGTCAGCCCGGGCCCAAGCCGGCAGCTTCCGGCGGCTGTGATGCCCGGCGCGCCGGTGAGGTATCGGATGACGGTGGATTTGCCGCAGCCATTCCGGCCGGCCAGACAGAGCCGTTCGCCGGGCTCCAGCTCCAGCCGTAGGTGGGATAGGACGGCCTTATCCCCATAGAGCAGGGTGAGATCGGGCGCCTCGATCAGCCGTCCCCGGGTATAGGGCAGGCAAGTCAGCTTCAGCGGCTCGGATTCCTCCAGGTTTTTCAGCAGGCTGCGTTTTTCCTCGGCCGCCTCCAGCTGCCGGCGCTCGATGGATTTGCTGCGCTGCATCATTTTGGCGGCCTTATGGCCGACGTAACCCCGGTCATAGGTGTGGCCGCCAATCTTGGAGGCCTCTACCCGGTCGGACCACTGGCCGGCGCGCTCGGCCGAGGCGGTCAGGCGGGCGATGTCCCGCTTCAGGGATTCGTTGCGCGCCAGCTCGAATTGGTCCTGGCGGTCGCGGTTCAGCTTCCAGGTGGAATAGTTGCCCTGCTGCACTTCAATGTCCGCTCGGTTCACAGAGATGACATGATCGACCACCCGGTCGAGAAAGTCGCGGTCGTGGGAGACCAGGATGAAGCCCTTTTTGCCGGCCAGATACTGCCCGGCCAGCCGGCGGCCCTCCATGTCCAGGTGGTTGGTGGGCTCGTCGATCAGCAGAAAGTTATTCTTCTTGAGGAACAGCGCCGCCAGGGTTAAGCGGGTCCGCTCTCCAGGGCTCAGCGTGCCGAAGGGCCGCTGAAGCGCCTCCTCAGGGATGTTCAGCTTGGCGGCCTCCCGGGTAATGAGCTCGTCAATGATATAGCCGTCGGCCTCCATGTAGCGCTGCTGGAGCTCTCCATATACCGCCAGGGCCTGCTCCGAGCCCTCGGCCAGCAGCTCATCCATGCGCCGCTCCCAGGCGGTAAAGGGAGCAATCATGGAGCGGGCGGCCTCCATGGCCGGTTGGCCGCCGTCCTCCACGGGAAAGGGGAAGTAGTCGAAATGGACGGACGCGGCGATGGTTCCGCTGATGGGCCGCTCCCAGCCCATCAGCAGCTTGAGAAAGGTGGTCTTGCCCCGGCCGTTGCGGCCGATAAAGCCCGTTTTCCAGTCGGTATCCAGGGTAAAGGATACATTTTCAAAGATCGCATCATAGCTGCCGTCATAGGCAAAGGTCATGTTCTGCACTTGTATGATGGACATATGTCTATGTCGCCTCCTAAGCGCGCCAGCGGTGGATGGCGCAAAAAAATCCTGGGAGAGCCGCCGCTCGCCCAGGACGCCATGCAGAAAAAAACTACGGGCGCGGATCGGGAAGGATACAGCAGCTCTCTTGCATTTTGGGCAGCAGCAAAGCCTTGCGCCTTGGCCGCGCCCGATCAAGCAAGATTACTTATGCACCCTTTCACGCTCCTTTATCCCTAAAAGTTGGTTTTAGTATAGTGGATTTACCGCCCGATGTCAAGGCGCACCTGCGATAGGCGGGCGTCTACCGGATTTCCGCCTTCGTCTGGCGGAGGAAGGCTTCAGCCTGCACAAGATACGCCAGGATCTGCGGCCCGCGCATCAGCTGGCCATACCAGGGTTCGCTGACCTGCTCGGGGCATACCATAAGCGCGCGCACTTGGGGCAGGTTGAGCAGGGGCCGTATCCGGCTTTGGGGATCGTCCAGGATTTCCTGCAGCATTTGGACAACCCGCTGGGTATAGGCCGGATGAAAGGTTTTGGGATAGGGGCTTTTTTTGCGCCACAGCACCTCCGGCGGCAGCAGGCCCTCCATGGCCTGGCGGAGGATCCCTTTCTCCCGGCCGTCCAGAGCCTTTAGGCTCCAGGGCATGTTATAGGCGTATTCCACCAGCCGGTGGTCGCAGAAGGGTACCCTGACCTCAAGGCCATGGGCCATGGACATGCGGTCCTTCCGATCCAGCAGCGTTTGCATGAACCAGTCGAGATTCAGCACGAACATCTCCCGCATGCGGCGCTGCAGCGGATCTTCGCCGGGCAGCTGGGGTGTGCGGGCCAGCGTATCCAGATAGCGCTGGCGGACATAGGCCTCGCCGTCGGGGATGAGGCCCCTATCCAGCAGGCTGCGGCGCAGGCGAAGGGAGCGCGACCAGGGGAATCCGTCGGCCATGAGCATTTCCCGGTTATGATACCAGGGATAGCCGCCGAATATTTCGTCGGCGCACTCGCCGGAGAGGGCAACGGTATAGCCTTTTTTGATTTCGCGGCAGAAAAGATAGAGGGAAGCGTCGACATCCGCCATGCCGGGCAGGCCGCGGGCGGCTGTGGCAGCCGGCAGCGCACTGGCCAGCTCGATATTATCCAGTACCACGCGATGGTGGTCGGAGCCGGTTGCTGAAACCATGGCGTCGATATAGGGGGCATCGTCGCCGGGCTGAAAAAGGCTGCGGGTGAAATAGCGTTGGTTATCGAGATAGTCCACGGAGAAGGTGGCCAGTTGGCGGTTCTGCCTGCGGAATTGCTGGGCTGCCAGGGCGCAGATCAAGCTGCTGTCCAGACCACCGGAGAGAAAGGCGGCCAGCGGTACGTCGCTGACCAGCTGCCGGGTGATCGCGTCCAGTGTCAGGGCGCGGGTGCGCTCCAGCGTAGCCGCGCGCCCGTCCTCATGGGGGCGGGCCGTAAGCTGCCAATAGCGGCCCCGGGTATGCCCCTGAGGCGACCAGCGCAGCCACTGCCCGGGGAGTACCTCCTCCACACTGTCAAAAACGCCCTGGCCCGGGGTTCGTCCGGGCCCCAGCAGGAAGATCTCAGCCAGGCCTTCGGGGCCGATTCGGCGGCTGACGCCAGGATGCTCCAGCAGAGCGCCCAGCTCGGAGGCAAAGACCACCGTATCCGAAGGACGGCTGAAAAACAGGGGCTTGACGCCCAACCGGTCCCGGGCCAGCGTCAGGCGGCGTTCATTTTGCTCCCAAAGGGCAAAGGCAAAGATACCGTTTAGGCGGGGAAGCGCATCGAGCCCCCACTGCGCCAGCGCCTTGAGCAGCACCTCCGTGTCCCCGTGGCCGGCAAAGCGCCAGCCTAAGCCCGCCAGCTCCTCCCGCAGCTGGACGGTGTTGTAGAGTTCGCCGTTATAGACCAGGGTAAAGCGTTCACCGCCATGCTCCAGCGTCATGGGCTGCCGGCCATGGGCCCGATCCACCACGGCCAACCTCCGGTGGACGAGGCATACCCCGTCATCGGTAAAGATTCCCTCCTGATCCGGCCCCCGGTGGGCGAGAGCGCGGGCCATCCGCCCAGCCAGAGCCCGCTGATGAAGCTGCGTTTCACCCGCCTCAAGCCATCCTGCAATTCCGCACATTTTCCGATCCTCCCTTGGCTTTGTCCAATAAAAATAGCGCCGCGGATTGTGCCGCGACGCCTTTGTCACGCTTTACCCTATGCCCAATAGAGGAAGATTGTGCCCTGCTTCAGACGGATTTATAGCGCTGCTCTCCTTTTTAGGAAAAAATTATTTTTTTCTGCACAAGCCCTTGACGAAACGACGCTGAACCATTATAATAAACACTGTTCGCAGCCGTGGGGGATTAGCTCAGTTGGCTAGAGCGCTTGACTGGCAGTCAAGAGGTCAGGGGTTCAAGTCCCCTATTCTCCACCAGTTCGGAACGAGTGATGCTCGTTCCGATTTTTTTATATCCCATCAATCATCCGTCCATTTGCACCAGGGGGCGGTGATCCGAGGGGGACGCGGTAGCGGGCTGCGGCAGACACGTTTTGGGTCAAGGAGGAGGGAGCATGGATACGAGGGCAGGAATCAGCGGGGCGGAGGCCGCCTTTTTTGGCGGGCGGCTGGAGGCGCTGCCCCTCTATGAGAGGCTGGCGGAGCGCCTTCTGGCATGCATACCGGATGCAAGCGTCACGGTGCAGAAGACCCAGATCACCTTTAGGAACCGCCGGGTCTTTGCCTGCGCGTCGTTCCAGCCGGCCCGCAGGGCGAAGGACCGGCCGAATCCTTTCCTTACGGTGACCTTTGGCCTGGCATACCGGCTGGATGCGCCGCGGATTGACGCGGCGGCCGAACCCTATCCGAACCGCTGGACGCACCATGTTACTCTTGGCAGCGTGGAGGAGGTCGATGATGAGCTGATGGGGTGGCTCCAGGAGGCTGCGGCCTTTTCTGCTGCGAAATAAGCGATACCGGGCCATAGGGCTGCCGGGGAGCTTCGATTGGCTCTCCCGGCAGCCTGTATGCATTTTGGCCATAGGGTGGCTTGCTGGCGCTTGGAGAAGGAGCGCTGGGTAGCTGCGGGAGGCGCAGGCGGTATCCTGAGATGGGCGTTATGTGATAGAATAAGAATAGAAGCAAAATTGAGAAGCAGGACGGCAGAGGGGGAGCGGGATGGACAGGGAAGGTAACGCGCCGCAGCGGCCGGAGATGGAGCGGATCGGCGGATGGATACGGTACAGCTACGGGCGCGAGGCGGCCGGAATCCGCCCCCTTGCCGGAGGCCTATCGGCGCTGGCCTATGAGGCGGACTGTGCCTCGGGCGAGCGGCTGTTTCTGAAGGTGTATGACCGGCGGCAGCCGGGCTTTGGACGTTGGGCGGGGGGAATGGATCAATATATCTCCCTGCTTTGGGGCATGAACCGCACGGCGGGGCTCATAGGCGCGCTGCCGGAGCCGGTCCGGACAACGGACGGGGCCTTTTACTGCGAGGATGGGCCGTACCGGTATCTTGTATACCGGTTTATCGAAGGGGATACGCCCGGAGAAGGGCTGCTGGACGCGGGGCAGCTTCGGCAGCTGGCCGGCCTGCTGGCTGCGGTGCATGCCTATCCTCCGCCTCAGGGCCTTCTGCGGGAGTCCTTCCAGATTCCCTTCGACGGCGCGCTGCGGGCTGTGCTGGGCCGTGGGCCGGAGACCCTGGTTAGCGCCGGGCAGCGGGAGCAGATTCTGCGGCTGCTTTCGCTGGGGGTGCGGCTGGGGCGGGAGCTGAAGGCGGCCGGGCTGCCCATGGTCCTATGCCACGGCGATATTCACCGGGGCAACCTGATGCAAAGGGATTCACAGCTGGTGCTGATCGACTGGGAAGGCGTATCCATCGCCCCGCCGGAGGCGGATCTGTTCTTTTTCCAGCGCTACGAGCCGGGCTTTAGCCGGCTGTACCGGCAGCTGACGGGTTATGAGCCCCATGAGCCGGCCATCGCCTTTTTCGGCATCCGGCGGCGGCTGGACGATATCCATGAATTCCTGGCGGAGCTCGGCCGCGGCTGCCCTTCGCCGCTTTTGACGGAGGGGCAATGCCGGCGGTATTTGTCGGCCGAGCTTGAGCGGCTGGAGCTGCCCATGCGCTTTTCGCTGCTATAGGGCCGATGATCCGCGAAAAAACAGGGCTTGGACGCCATAGATAAGGAAGGGAGCGGTTGCCATGACGATTGCAGAGGTGAGCAAAAAATACGACATCAGCGCGGATACCCTGCGCTATTATGAACGCATTGGGCTAATCCCCCCGGTAAACCGTAACAGAAGCGGGATCCGCGACTATACGGAGGCGGATTGCCGGTGGGTAGAGTTTGCCAAGTGTATGCGCGGCGCAGGGCTGCAGGTGGAGGCGCTGGTGGAATATGTGGCGCTGTTCCAACAGGGGGACGAAACGGTGCCCGCCCGCAAGCGGCTGCTGATCGAACAGCGCGACCAGCTCTTTGAGCGGATGGCCCTATTGCAGCAGACGCTGGAGAGGCTGAACCGCAAAATCGAGGGATATGAACAGCTGCTTCTGCCGATTGAACAGCAGCTGCGCCGAACTGGGCAGGAGGACGTGGGCGCATAGACCCCATAAACGATGGCAAAGGGGCGGATGGAGATTAACCATCCGCCCCTTTGCCATGCCTGCGCCTTTGGCAGCATAAGCGGACGGGCGCCGGGAAAGGGTAAGGATATCCAATGGGGCCTAGGGGCCGCCAAAGACCTCGAGGAACCGCTGGGCTGCGGCAGAGAGGTAGCCGTCCTTTTTCCAGATGGCTGCGATGCTCGTATAGAGATCGGGATGCTCCAGCGTAAGCAGGTGAAGATCCTCCCCAGCCATGACCTTGGCCGCGCTCAAGGGAGTAATGGCCGCGCCGAGACCCGCCTGCGCCCACATGATACAGGTGCGGGCATCGTCATTGATGCAGAGGGCCTCGGGCTCGAAGCCTTCCTGCCGGCATACGGCCTGGATCAGCCCCTCAAAGCGGCGGTAAAAGATCAGCGGTTTACCCTTTAGCCAGCACACAGGCACCTGCCCGGACTCTGCCAGAGGCCCACGGAGGGCCACCGCCATGGGCTCGGGCGGCAGCAGCAGCTGGCCGGTTCCCTCCGCCTTGAAGGGCGTACGGACGATGGCCAGGTCGATGATACCGGTATGGAGCAGCTCGATGAGCTCAAAGGTATTCCCCTCGTGCAGCTCAAACCGCACCTGGGGATAGCGGGTATGGAACCGGTTGATCCTGCCGGATAGCAGGGAGGGGGCCGAGGAGCTTACGGTGCCAAGCCGCAGCGTCCCGGCCGCGCCGTCCCTTACGTCGGCCAGCTCCTGGCGGGTGGAGCGGGCGAGCTCCAGCATCCGCAGGGCGCGGCGGTAGAAAAGCCGGCCGCCCTCGGTCAGGCTTACGCTGCGGGCGCCCCGCTCCAACAGCACAAGGCCCATGTCCTCCTCCAGGGCCTTCAGCCGCAGGCTGAGGGCCGGTTGGGCGATATGCAGCCGCTGCGCCGCGCCGGAAATGGTGCCCTCCTCCACGATCGCGGCAAAGCAGGTCAGGTCCTTGAAATCCACAGGCGCCTCCTATCATAAAAATTGATGGTTATTATATGTATTATATATTATGAATATGGATTGCGCCATGCTATACTGAAAAAAACAAAAAGAAATGGGGATGGAGCATGATTCAAATCGCCCGTTTTCTGCGCGGGTTCCGCAGGGAGGTTATCCTGGGGCCAATCTTCAAGCTCATCGAGGCGGTCTTCGAGCTGATCGTTCCGCTGGTGATGGCGAAAATCATTGACATTGGAGTGAAAAACGCCGATGCAGGGTATATCTGGCGGATGGGCGCGCTGATGGTGGCACTGGGGCTGATCGGCCTGGGCTGCTCGCTGACCTGCCAGTATTTTGCAGCCCGGGCCTCGCAGGGCTATGGTACGGTGGTGCGCAACGCCCTGTACGCCCATATCAACAGCCTCTCGCACCGGGAGATCGACCGGCTGGGTACGGCGAGCCTCGTGACCCGCATGACCAACGACGTGAATCAGCTGCAGCTGGCGGTGGCCATGCTGATCCGCCTGGTGGTGCGGGCGCCCTTCCTGGCGGTGGGCGCTACGGTGATGGCCATGACCCTGGATCTTCGGCTTTCGCTGATCTTTGTGGCGGCCTTTGTGGTGATCGCCGGGATCCTGTACGGGATCATGAGCCGGTCGATCCCCTATTATCAGAGGATCCAGCGCCTGCTGGACCGGGTATCGGCCATCACGCGGGAAAACCTTTCCGGTGTCCGGGTGATCCGCGCCTTCTCGCGGCAGCGGGGCGAGATGGACCGCTTTGCCGCAGCCAGCGACAGCCTGCAGGACGACGCGCTGCGGGTAGGGCGGCTTTCGGCGCTGCTGAGTCCGGCGACCTCGCTGGCCGTCAATACGGCGGTTATCGCCATCCTTTGGTTTGGCGGCTACCGGGTCAGCCAAGGCGCGCTGAGCCAGGGGCAGATCATTGCTCTCATCAACTACATGACCCAGGTGCTGCTGGCGCTGATCGTGGTGGCCAACCTGGTTGTGATCTTTACCAAGGCCACGGCCAGCGCGGCGCGGGTCAATGAGGTGTTCGATACCCATAATTCCGTCATCGACCAGCCGGATCCAGCAGCGCGGCCGGAGGCCGGCGCGCCGCGGGTCGCCTTCGAGCACGTCCGATTTGGCTATGGGGGCGAGGCTGAGCTGGAGGGCCTTGATCTGGCGGTTATGCCCGGCGAGCGCCTGGGTATTATCGGCGGCACCGGCTCAGGCAAGAGCACGCTGGTCAGCCTGATCCCCAGGTTCTATGATGTGACGGATGGCTGCGTGCGGGTGGATGGCGTTGATGTGCGGGCCATGCCGCTGGAGGCGCTGCGGGCGCGGATCGGCATGGTGCCCCAAAGCGCCGTGCTCTTTACCGGCACTGTCCGCGATAACATGCGCTGGCGCAGGCCAGAGGCCACGGACCAGCAGATATGGAAAGCGCTGGAGACGGCCCAGGCCGCCGGCTTTATCCGCCAGCGGCCCGAGGGGCTGGACGCTCCGGTCAACCAGGGCGGACGGAACTTCTCCGGCGGCCAGCGCCAGCGGCTGACCATTGCCCGGGCGTTGGTGGGCGATCCGGATATCCTGATTCTGGACGACAGCGCCAGCGCCCTGGACTATGCCACCGATGCGGCGCTGCGGCAGGCGCTGGCAGCCCAGGCCGGCGGGATGACCGTGTTTATGGTATCCCAGCGGGTGCATACGGTCCGCGGCTGCGACCGCATCCTGGTGTTGGACGAGGGGCGGGTAGCCGGACTGGGTACCCATGAGGCGCTGCTGGAGAGCTGCCCAATCTACCAGGAGATCTGCGCCTCTCAGCTCTCAGACGAGGAGGTGTCCTAGATGAAAAAGCGAGCAATCCTCCGCGTGCTGGGCTATGCCCGCCGCTATTGGTTGTATCTGGCCGGGGCTGTCTGCGGGGCGGTGGCCTCGGTGGCGCTGACCCTGCTGGCGCCGGTCATCATTGGAGCGGGTGTGGATCTCATTTTAGGGCCTGGGCAGGTGGACTTCCAGGGGCTGGCCCGGATCATCGGGTTGCTGGCCTTGGTGATCCTGGGATCGGCGCTGTTCCAGTGGCTGATGGGCCTGTGTACCAACGCCGTCGCCTACCGCACTGTGCGGGATTTGCGGGTGGATATCTTTTGCAAGCTGGAGCGGGTGCCGCTGAAGGTGATCGATAACCGGCCCCATGGCGACCTCATTTCCCGCGTGATCAACGATATCGACGTGATTTCCGACGGGCTGCTTCAGGGCTTTTCCCAGCTTTTTACCGGCGTTGTGACCATCCTGGGGACGCTGCTGTTTATGCTGTCGGTCAGCGTACCCATCGCGCTCGTGGTGGTGGTGGTCACACCGCTGTCGCTGGGCGTGGCCGCCTTCATAGCCAAGCGCTCCTATGCCGCCTTTCAGGAGCAGTCGGCCTGCCGGGGCGAGCTGGGCGGCTATGTGGAGGAGATGCTGGGGTCGCAGAAGGTGGTCAAGGCCTTTGGCTATGAGCAGCGCGCCCAGCAGCAGTTTGAGCAGATCAACAGCCGCCTTTACCGCTCCGGCGTGAGGAGCCAGTTCTTTTCCTCGATGACGAATCCCTGCACCCGCTTTGTCAACGGCATCGTATACGCCGCGGTGGGCGTGGCCGGCGCGCTGGCCGCCCTTTCCGGCGTGATGACTGTGGGCCAGATCTCCTGCTTCCTCTCCTATGCCAACCAGTATACCAAGCCCTTCAACGAGATCTCCGGGGTTGTGACCGAGCTGCAGTCGGCGCTGGCCTCGGCGGCCCGGGTGTTTGAGATTCTCGACGAGCCCGATGAGACGGCGGACCGCCCGGACGCCCAGAGCATGGAGCGCAGCCGGGGGCAGGTAAGCCTTCAGAACGTATCCTTCCGCTATCGGGAGGATACCCCGCTGATCGACGGGCTGAACCTTAAGGCGGACAGTGGACAGCGCATCGCCATCGTCGGCCCTACAGGCTGCGGCAAGACCACCATCATCAACCTGCTGATGCGCTTTTACGACGTAACCGGAGGCCGGATCGATCTGGACGGCTGGGATATCCGGGACCTGACGCGCTCCAGCCTGCGGGCCCAGTATGGCATGGTGCTGCAGGAAAGCTGGATCTTTTCCGGCACCGTGCGGGAAAATATCGCCTATGGCCGGCCCGGCGCCTCCCAGGAGGAGATCGAGGCGGCGGCCCGGGCCGCCCATGCCCATGGCTTCATCATGCGTATGCCGCAGGGCTACGATACGCCCCTGGCCGAGGGGGGCAGCAACATCTCCCAGGGCCAGAAGCAGCTGCTTTGTATCGCGCGGGTGATGCTGACCCAGCCGACGGTGCTCATCTTGGACGAAGCTACCAGCTCCATCGATACTCGCACAGAGATCCGTGTCCAGCAGGCCTTCAACCGCATGATGCAGGGGCGCACCAGCTTCGTGGTGGCGCACCGGCTTTCCACCATCCGCGAGGCAGATAACATCCTTGTGATGCGGGACGGCCATATTATCGAGCAGGGCGGCCATGAGGCGCTGCTGAAGCGGGGCGGCTTCTACGCTCAGCTGTATTACAGCCAATTCAAGGGCCTTCAGGGGGAAACGCAGCAGGAAACCGCCGCGCCCGCGTCGAATGGATAACGATCCTTATTTTGCAGGAGGCATCCCATGGCGCGATTTCATCTGTATATTGGAACCTACACCCAAAAGGGCGGAACGGGGATCGAGCACTATGCCTTTGACAGCGAGACGGGCGGCTTCGCCCTGCTGGACGCTGCTCCGGCGCCCAACCCCTCCTATCTGGCCCTAAGCCCGGACGGGCAGACCCTGTACGCCTGCCTGGAGGCGCCATTGTACGAAGGCATGGGCGGCGTCGCTGCCTTCCGCCGGGCACAGGACGGTTCCCTGCAGGAGCTGGGCCGCCAGAGCGCCGGAGGCGAGGCACCCTGCCACGTGCTGGTGCATCCCTCGGGCAGGACGCTCTATGCAGCCAACTATGGCTCCGGATCGTTAACCCAGTTCACGCTGGAGGCAGACGGCGGCCTGGGCCAGCGTACCGTATTCGCCCACCAGGGCCGCAGCGTGATCCCGGTGCGCCAGGAGGGGCCCCATGCCCACTGCGCCGCGCTGATGCCGGGAGGCCGGACGCTGTGCGTGGTGGATCTGGGACTGGACGCAATCCTGCGCTATCCACTGGATGAGGCGGGCCGCGTGACTGGCGAGCCGGCGCGTACCGCCGCGCCGGCCGGCAGCGGGCCGCGGCATATGGTATTCTCGCCCGACGGAAGCCGCGCCTATGTGGTATGCGAGCTGGGCAATCGGATCCTGACCTACCGGGTGGAGGGTGAAGCGCTGACGCTGATAGGCGACGCCTCCACGCTGCCGGAGGGCTACCAGGGCTTTAGCTCCTGCGCCGCGCTGCGGCTCACGGCGGACGGCCGGCGCCTGTACCTGACCAACCGCTTCCACGATACGCTGGCGCAGTTCAACGCGGACAGCCAGGGGATGCTCCAATGGGCCGGCCTGACGCCGACCGGCGGGAAAAACCCCCGGGACTGCGCCCTGGCCCCAGGGGAGGGCTTTATCCTCTGCGCCCACCAGGACAGCGACGAGGTGACCATTTTGAAGCTGGATCCCGCTACCGGCAGCGCCGCGCTGACGCCTACGGCGATCGGGACCAGCATGCCGGTAGCCGTGCTCTTTGGCGGGCCGATCTAGCAGCGGGGCCGGCAACGGATAAAAGGCCGCATAAAGGCGGCCTTTTCCTTTATCTGCAATTTTACCCGGCCCAACTTGCGCGATGGAGGGGAATGTGGTTTAATGGTACATATTTTAGCAGCTATGGAGCGGGATGATGCGCATATCGCCGGTGATGAGAGTTTATTTCCTTGTGCTGGCCGCTGTTATTGCGATGGTGGTCTTTTTGGCGCTGTCCATAGGTGGGAGCACGGTTCCCCTTTTCGATGAGAGCGTCTCGGACTACAACCAGGGATGGCGTTATGCGGATGAGCGGGGGCAGCAGCAGCCCCTGACGCTGCCGGCCAGCATAAGCTTGCCAGCCGGGACAGAGCTCGTTTTGACCCATACGGTTCCCGAGGATGTTGTAGAGGGCACGACCCTGTGCCTGCGTTCATCCCAGCAGTCGCTGCGGGTTATGGTAGACGGGGTGGAGGTCTATCGCTATGGCCTGGATGGAGGTGCCATCCATGGCCAAAGCCCGGGCAGCGCCTACCATCTTGTCCCGCTGTCGCCAGAGGACCGGGGCAAAACGCTGACGGTGGTGCTGCGGTCCGCCTATGGGCGCTTTGCAGGCGTGGTGAACACGGCGCTGATTGGAAGCAAAACCGCCTGCATCCATGCGATCATCCGATGGGGCCTGCCCAATCTGATGCTATGCGCCGGGATCTGCCTGATGGGGCTGATCATGATGGGAATCTACCTGGCCGCCTCTTTCGGCGGGAAGCGCTATCCCGCGCTGCTGTATCTGGGCGTCTTTGCCGTGGTGATCTCCCTATGGTCCGCCTGTGAGACGCGGATGCTCCAGCTTTTCGCCGTGCCGCCGGCGCTGGAGCGGCACCTGACCTTCCTGGCGCTGATGCTGTGCCCGATCCCCATGCTGCAGTTTGTGCGGGAGGTTTACCGGCCCCGCTTTATTCCGGCTTATCATGGGCTGAGCTGGCTGTGCCTGGCTACGGCCTGCCTGTGCATGGCCCTGCAGCTGACCGGCACGGCTGATTACATCCAGACCCTGCCACTGGTGCATGGGGTCATCTTTCTATGCGTGGTCTTTGTGACCGTTTCAGCCTTTTTGGAAATGGCGCGGTTCAAGAATCCCCATGGCGTGTTTTATGCGTCCAGCATTTCGCTTCTTGCCGTTTTTTCCCTGATGGACCTTTTTCGGTTCTATCGGGGAACGCTTGCGGACAGCGCGTTCTTTTTCCGCATGGGCCTGGCCTTATATGTGCTTATTCTGGGCGGCTATTCCATCCGGAGCATCCTGCGGGCCATGGAGCTGGGGCAGCGCTCGCGGGAGCTGACGCGGCTGGCCTATACCGACGGGCTTACGCAGGTCATGAACCGTACCGCCTTTGAAGAGGCCCTCATGGGGGCGAGGACCGGTGAAGAGGCCATGGCGATCTTTGACATCAACTGCTTTAAGCAGGTAAACGACCGCTATGGCCACCAGGCGGGGGATGAGCTGCTGTGCCAGGCCGCCCACTGCATCCAGCGGGCCTTCGGCCCCTATGGCAGCTGCTACCGCATCGGCGGGGATGAATTTGCCGTCCTGCTCCCCCGATGCACCGCTGCCGCGATGGAGGAATATCTGGAGAGCCTGCGGGAGCTGGAGCGGCGCTACAACGCCGGGCGTCCTGAGGGCCCGGTGCTGGACATGGCCTGCGGCGGCGCCTATGCGGCAGGGGATATGCAGCATACGCTGCGGGAGCTCTATGCGCGGGCCGACGCGGCCATGTATCTCGACAAAAAGCAGGCTAAACAGGCGTAGGAGAGCCTGCAGCGGACAAGCAAAGGCCGCCTTCCTGTCACGTTCGGCAGGAAGGCGGCCTTTGGCACGCTATGCAGGTCAGCAGGGATAGGCGCCGTACTCCTCAGCGGCCTCATACATGGCCCACAGGTTTTCCAGCGGTACGCCCGGCGGCAGGTTGTTGCCCTCGCGCAGCACGAAGCGCCGGGTGAAGGGCTTCACCGATTCCAGGATACGCCGGCACTCGGCCTTGACGGCTGCGGGCGTGGAGAGCCGCAGCAGCTCCACATGGGGGCCCCCGTTGATGCGGACGTCGGGCCCCAGCGCCTCGGCCATCTTGGCATGGTCGATGGGATAGCCGGTATCAAAGCTCTTGACGTTGAGTTCATCGCGGATGGTGAGGAAATGGCGGGAGGCATCGCCGCAGAGATGGACGGCGTTGCTGTGTACGCCATCGCCCAGGGCCTCCATCATCCGCTTATGGCAGGGCAGCACGAACTTCTTATACATGGCGGGGGAAAGAAGCGCGATGCTGTCATCGGCAAAGCCGTGCCCCGGGGACCGCTCGGGCAGGCCGAAGGCCCTGCGCCAATAGAGGATACGGGCAATGGTCGCTTCCGTGATCAGCTCCAGCAGCTGGTGGGCATAGTCCGGGTCCTCGTACAGATCCAGACAGATCTGAGACGCGCCGCGGATGTTGCAGGCCACGGTAAAGGGCCCGTCAAAGCTCATCAGCACATGGGGCAGCTGAACCTTTGCGGGAATCCCCTGATAGGTGAAGCCCTTGGCCAGCTTCAGCATGCGCTCATAGTATTCCAGGGCCTTGCCCATCCACCGGGCGTCCGGGGCGGGAGCCCCGGCGTCCAGGACGGCATATTTGTTATCATCGGTCAGAAAGGGGTGGGTATCGGGCACATTGCCGGCGATAAAGACCACCTCGGCCCCCCACCAGGCGGCATCATAAAAATTCTGCCAGTCCACATAGGGCGACCAGAATTCGGGCATGCCTTTTTCCTCGTCAAAGGGGATATAGAGGCGGCGGTATTCCTCGCAGCGGCACTGATAGTCCATCATCACGGCGGGATCCTCGGTATATTCCTTGAAGGATATCCCGTGTACGTTGACCTCGGGCAGGCCTGCGTAATAGCGGGGGTTAATGCCCAGGATGACCGGGGTGCGGCTGGGGCAGCCCGCTTCAAAATCCTCCCATAGCTTCTGCTGGCGTGGATTATGGGCCGCGGCGTCGATGGTTCTCATGATGGTCGGCTCCTCTCCCGGACGGTTTAGGCCGGTCCGTGCGTTATTTCGAGGCGTCGGGGTAGAATACGGGGGCGCTCAGGATGCCGGCGGGCCGCAGCAGGTATTCATAGGACCAGTTCTTGCCCTTGGTGCGCCAGCTGTCGGGGCCGTACCAAAGCTTGTCGACCTCCCAATAGTGCAGCTGGCCAAAGGTGTTGAACCGGTTGCCCATGCAGGTAACGGTCACCTGGCGGGCGCCCTCGGGGATGCGGATCCGGTAGGGCGCATAGGCGACGACGCCCAGGTCGCGGCCATCTGCCTCCACGGTGAGGGCCGCGCCGCGCCAATGGGGGATCTCCAGGACGCCGCCGCCGGGTACGGCAAAGCTGTAGCGCACATTGCCGCCGTAGAAGGCCAGATGTTGGCGGGTGATATCGGTGAAATAGAGCTTATCGGGCGCGGACACGATGCGGCTCTGGCTGCCCAGGGCGTCCACGCCGAAGCGGCCCACCAGATAGCAGGCCTCCACATCGGCGTCGCGGGTGTAGTCGATGACCAGGGTGATCTCGTGGGCGCCGGCGTCAAAATCAGGCAGGTTGACCCGCTCCATGCACTTATCCACATACCATCCATCGGCCCGGTTATCCAGCTTTACCCCGTCAAAGTAGATTTCGGTGCGGGCGCGGTTCTCCAGCGCCAGCGCGCTGCCCGATACGGCGATATCGCTCTCAAAGGGGAACCTCAGCGTCAGCGTGTGCTTGGGATCCACATGCTTCTCCTCGGCGGTTACCCAGGGCTGGGCAAAGGCGGAGAAGCGCGAAGGCCAGCCTACCAGCGCCCGGCAGGCATTATCCAGGCGGAGGATTTCCTCGCGGGGCTGCCACTCGCCGCCATCCAGCTTCCAGCAGGCCATATCCAGGAGCAGTACATTGTCCTCTTCCAGCCCGGCGTCCGCCCAGGGGGCTACCGGTATGCCCTCGCGGTCGATGACCTCGGGCGTTTCCAGGGTGCCGCTGCACATGGGCTCGCGGGGCTTGTTGCCCAGCACGCCAAAGGCGCCGGCCGGCTCCGCCGCGTCCAGGTCGCCCAGGCAGGCGCCCTCGGGCCGCAGCTGGATGAGCAGCGAATCATGGACGTCCATGGACCAGTCCAGCAGGGTGTTCCCGCCCTCGTAGCGGTAGGGCAGCGCGGCGATGCGCCCGGTCAGCGCGTCATACTGCACCGGGACATGGCGGCCCTTGAAGCAGAGGCGCAGCTGGTCGGGACGGGTGACGTCGGGATTGTCGGGATTATCCGTATGGGCCAGGAAGAACCAGCGCGACTCGCCATCCTGCCGCAGCTGATGGAGATACTTCCCGGTGCGGGCGCCGTCGGTGGTGCGCACGTCCACCTGCCGGCGGTCCTCCAGCGCCTCCAGCAGCGCCTCCTGGGAGAAGGCCACGCACTGGGCGCGGCAGGCCAGCCGCTGGACACGGTCGGAGGGGATAGCGTCCACCAGGGAGGGAATACGGCCGGCGAAGATGAGCTTGCCCCCGGCATCGGCAAAGGCCTCCAGGCGCTCGACCGTGCTGGAGCGCAGCGTCTCGCAGCCGGGAACGATCAGGGTTTCATAGGCCATCTGCCCCACGGCCAGGGGGGCGCCGGCCTTGGGGCACTGGCTGGGCAGCAGCGATTCGCTGATGTAGTCAAAGTCGATCATGCCCGTCACAAGCCAGGAGCACATATCCTGGAAATGACGGTCCATTTCATCGCGGATGGCGGCAGTCTGCTCCCGCGGGCCCCAGTGGAGCCAATAGCTCTCGACAGGGTGCACAACGCCCACAGAGACGAGGGGCTTGCCCCGGGTCAGGGCGGTGTTGAGCCGGGAGAAATAATCCTCCACATAGCTGTAGCGGTCGTACCAGGGGGACTGGTAGTTGATGGAGGCGGGATAGTCGCGCTTGGCCTCGCCGTTCATGGAGACCCAGGCCAGATGATGGACCCGGACGGTGACGCCCAGCGCCGCCTGCCAGTCGCCCTGCAGCTTATGGCCCCGCCAGTCGAAGTCCCAGTTGGTCACGCCGTAAAGCTCCGACAGCACGCCGGGGTATCCATACTGATGGGTGGCCGAGGCGGCCTGCTTGGCGGTGGTAAACTCCCTGCGGTCGCAGAGCATGTCGATGCCGGGAAGCTGGAAGGAGCGGTAGGAGCGCATGGCCTCGCCCAGGGCGGCAGTCTGGCTCTCCAGGGTGGGCTCCTCCATCATGTGCCCGGTCAGCATCAGGCCATGGGCCTTGCACCAGCCGCCGATCTGGTCGGCAAAGGCGCTGGAGAAGCGCTCGGCCACATGGTCATGATAGCGGTAACGGGGTACAGAAATTTTGCCCTCGGGCAGATCCCAGATCAGCTCCGGCAGCGTAGCGAAGAAGTCCTCGCCGTAGGCGGCCCGGTAGGTTTCGGGGAAGTCGTCGGTATAGGGCAGGGTGACGTCCTCCTGGGCCTCGGCGAAGCCCAGTGTGCTCTTGCGGGTGAACTGGGGCTCGTCGGTGAAGATGGCCGGCACCACGCCGCCAAAATCGCCGCCCACCTCGCGGGCATAGGCCTCGTGGGTTACCTCGATAAAGCGCTGCACGGCCTTGGGATTCAGGGTGTCGAGGTAGGCCTGGTTATTATACCAGGGATTCTCGCCCTGGGTCTCCCGGTAGGCATACCACAGGCCGGACTCGTCGGGCGCATCGGGGGCCAGCAGCTCATAGCCGGCCAGCAGGCCATCCCTGAGGGTTACCCGGTAACGGGCCAGCAGCACGCCGTTCTCCTGGCGGGAGGCCCTTGCCGAGGAATCGGTTTCCGCGTTGGTGCTGCCCTGGCCATAGGGCACAGGGGTGAAGAGCAGGTAGCGGGAGCGGTAGGCCTTATCGCGGGTGACAATGCCGCCGGCCGCGCCGGAGGGCCAGCGGTCCTCGTCGTAGAGCCAGGCCAGCATCTGGTTCTCCCGGGCCTTCTCTACGCAGGTATGGATGAGTTCCATAAATTCCGGGGAGAGGTAGGGCGTGGCCATGCCGGAGCGCACATGCATATGGAAGCCGCCCAGGCCCATCTTTTTCATCACGTCGATCTGACGCTTGAGCTCGCCGGCGTCCAGCCGGGCGTTCCAGGCCCAGAAGGGCGTGCCACGGTATTCGCACGTTGGGTCGGCGAAAAGGCCGGCCTTGAGCGTCGTTTCCTCATTTTTGGGATACAGCACGGAATGAATTCCTCCTTTTTCAGGGAGCGCGGCGCGCCCCGACGGTACAGCCCCATCATACCGCCTGGCCGGGCGGAAGAACATGGGATGATTTGACCTTGTAGGCAGGAGAGTAGACCATGGACGGTGAATAAATAAAAGGCCGCGCCCGGCGAGGGGCGGGCCGCGCGAAAGGAGGCTTTCATGGACTGGCAGGATGCAATGGAAACTTGGGCGCGTTATCTGCATGCGCACGACGCCGAGGGCGAAGGGGAGCTGGCCGCGATGGACGATGACGCGCGCCGGGAGGCCTTTACCCTGGAGCTTACCTTTGGCACCGGAGGCCTGCGGGGCGTGCTGGGTATGGGGCCGGGGCGCATGAACCGGTATACGGTGGAGCGCGCTACCCAGGCGCTGGCCGAGGTGGCGCTGGAGGACAAGCCTACGCCGCAGGTGGCCGTTGCCTATGATACCCGGCGGCAAAGCCGGGAGCTGGCCTGGCAGGCCGCGCGGGTGCTGGCGGCCAACGGCTGCCGGGCGCATATTTATGACGACGCCGCGCCTACGCCGGCGCTGTCCTTTGCCGTGCGGCTGCTGGGCTGCGATTGGGGTGTGGTGATTACGGCCAGCCACAACCCGCCGCAGTATAATGGCTATAAGGTTTACGACAGCCGGGGCGTGCAGCTGGGGCCGGAGGCGGCGGCCCGTATTTATGGCCGGATGCAGCTGACCGAATTCTTTTCCGCTCAATCCCAGCAGGACGACGCGGGGATTACCGCGCATGGCCAGGGGCTGAAGGCCGCTTACCTGGAGGGGCTGGCAAGCATGCTTCGCACGCCTGCGCTGGCGAAGGCGGCCGCCGGGTTCCCGCTGGTCTATTCGGCGCTGCATGGCAGCGGCGCGGGATGGGTGACCGAAGCGCTGGCCATGCTGGGCTTTACGCAGCTTACAGCGGTGGAGCTGGAGCCGGATCCGGACTTCGGCGGGCTGCGGGCGCCGAATCCCGAGCTGCCCGAGGTCTATGGGCAGGCGCTGGCGGCGGCGAAGGCCGCCGGCGCGCGGATGCTGCTGGCCACCGACCCGGACAGCGACCGGGTGGGCGTGCAGGTGGAGCGGGACGGGCGCTTTATCGCCCTGACCGGCAATGAAATCGGCGCGCTTTTGACCGATTACCAGATCGGCCAATACCTGGCCTCCGGCGGCGATCCGGCGCGGGCCGCCATCATCACCACCATCGTATCCGGCGATATGGGCGAGGCCATCGCCCGGCGGCGCGGGGTGCAGGTCAGACGGGTGCTGACGGGCTTTAAGTTCATCGCTGACCTGGCCGACCAGCTGGAGGCTGAGGGGATTCACTTCCTGCTGGGCTATGAGGAGAGCTATGGCTATCTTTCCGGTGCGCTGGCCCGGGATAAGGATGCGGTGTGGGCGGCCGGCGCCATCGCCCGCATGGCGCTGGAGCTGAGCCTTCAGGGCAAAACCCTGGCTGACCGGCTGGAGGAGCTCCGGCGTGAGACGGGCGATTACCGGGAGCGCCTGGTGACGCAGCAGCTTCCGCCCCTGGGCTTTGCCCAGCGCATCCGCGCCATCATGACGGCGCTGCGCCAGCAGGGCGTGGACACGATAGCCGGGCGCCCGGTGCTGCGGCGGGAGGATTACCTGCTGTCCGTCGTGACCGAAGCGGACGGCAGCCAAAGCCCCCTTGATCTGCCTAAAAGCGACGTGCTGAAGCTTTTTGTGGAGGATGGCTGGGTTGCGCTGCGCCCTTCGGGTACGGAGCCGAAGATTAAATACTACGTTTCCGCCACGAGCGGAGCGCTGGCCGACGCGCTGGCGGAGGATATGGGTAGGATCATAGGAGGGATTCAGTGATGGATTTTGAAAAGGCACGGGCCCAGTGGATATGGGTCCCCAAGGCACAGGGGGATGACCAGTACGCCGACTTCCTGACGGAGCTGACGCTGAAAACGGCGCCCGCCACCGCACAGCTTATGATCTCGGTGGACAGCGATTATTCGGTATGGATCAACGGCAGATGGGTGGATGCCGGGCATTATGACGACTTCCCCGCCCATCGCACCCACGATATCCTGGATGTGGCTGAATACCTGCAGGCCGGCGTGAACCGTATCGCCGTTACAGCCTATTACCAGGGCAAGGGCAGCCATCAGTATATCACCGGCGCGCCGGGCGTC
Source organism: uncultured Eubacteriales bacterium (assembly GCA_900542005.1). GTDB lineage: Bacteria > Bacillota > Clostridia > Christensenellales > UMGS416 > Parachristensenella. The sequence continues at coordinate 53,987 of UQLW01000001.1, read as the reverse complement.
ATCTATGCGCTCTACGACCGGGAGGGTGTGCTGGCCGCCAGCGGGCCGGATACGCTGTGCCGGGTCAATCCGGTCTATGCCAGCGGCGTGTCGCCGCTGATAACCGGGCAGCTTGGCTTCGCCTTTGAGGCCGACGGGCGGCAGGAGGACGGCTGGCTGGAGGAGGGCTACCGGCCCAAGGGCTGGAAGAAGGCCCAGGTCATGACGGGCGAGCTGTATCGCCGCGACACGGAGCCCCGCCCGGTGGAGAAGCTGGTGCTCAAGGAGCGGATCCAGCCGGAGGTGGTCGCCCAGGGGCAGTTCATCCATAAGCAGCCCTTGGAGCCGACGGCCGCCCGCCGGATCTATACGGATTATCTTTCGCCGCTTGCCCCTCAGGCGCTCTTTGCCAGCGGGGTCGAGGCGCTGCCCTTTGCCACGGAGGTCTATCTGGGCCGCGGCCCGGTGACGGTGAAGCCTGAGGCCTACCAGGGCAGCGACGGGTTCTACCTGGTGCTGGATATGGGCCGCGAGGAAGCCGGGCTCTTTGAGCTGGACCTGGAGGCGCCGGAAGGCGTAGAGGTGGAGGTGGCCTGGGGCCAGCACCTGACGGATCTTAGGGTGCGCGCCTATGTGGGTGGGCGCAATTTTGGCTGCCGCTATGTGACCCGGGCCGGCCGGCAGCGTTTCTTCTGCCCCTTCCGCCGCATGGGCGGGCGCTATATGCAGCTGCACTTCGCCCGCGCCGGCGCGCCGGTGACGCTGCATTATGCCGGCATGGCCCCCTGGGAATATCCGGTAACCCTGGCTGGGCGCTTCACCTGTCCCGACAGCCTGCATAACCGCATCTGGGAGGTATCCCGCCGTACCCTGGAGCTGTGCATGCATGAGCATTACGAGGATACGCCCTGGCGGGAGCAGGCCTTCTATGTGGCGGATTCCCGCAATCAGGCCTTGTGCGGCTATTATGCCTTCGGTGAATACGCCTTCCCGGAGGCCAGCTTTGGCCTGTACAGGGACGCCTTTGAGGGCCCGCTGTACTCGGATATCTGCGCGCCCTGCCACAGCGGGCTGTGCATCCCCGCCTTTACGCTCAACTGGCCGGTGGCCATCTATGAGCACTGGATGTATTCCGGCAGCCGCACCCTGATGGAGCGCTGCTGGGACCGGGTTACGGCGGCCCTTGACGAGGCCCTGAGCCGTATGGAGGACGGGCTGATGAAAACGCCCGGCGACCCGGGCATGTGGAATTTCTACGAGTGGTCCGACGGCATGGCCGACGAGATTACCAAGGATACCGCCCGGGAGATCAGCCGCTTTGAGGCGCCGCTTCAGCTGTTCCTGATCCGGTCGCTGCAGTGCGCCGCCAAGATGGCCCAGGCCCTGGATGACGGCGAGACGGCCCAGCGCTATGGGCAGGCGGCCCAGGCCCTGGCCCAGCGGGTGAACGAGGTGTTCTGGCAGCCCCAGCGCGGCCTGTATGCCACCTTTTATGAGAACGGCCGCCAGTGGCACGAGGCGGAGCTGACCCAGGCCCTGGCCCTGTACGACGGTATCGTGCCCCCGGCCGAGGAAGCGCCGCTGCGGGAGCGGCTGGTGGACGGCGAGGGGCTTGTGACCTGCACGCTGAGCTACTCCATCTTCAAATACGAGGCGATTCTCATGGGCGGCGAGGCCTACGCCAAGGCGGTCTTTGACCAGATCGCCCGGGATTGGGGCATGATGCTCTATCAGGATTCCACCTCCTTCTGGGAGACGATCCTGGGACAGAAGGATTTCGGCTATGCCGGCAGCCTCTGCCATGGCTGGTCGGCGGTACCGCTGTATCTGTATATGCGCTATGTGCTGGGCGTCCGTCCCCTGGAGCCGGGCTTTACCCGCTTTGAGGTGGATCCGGTAGCGGTGTTCAGCGAGGTTTCAGGCGCTGTGCCCACGCCCGCCGGCGATATCTATGTGACCGTCCGCTGCGACGATGAGGGTAAGGATATCGAGGTGGACGCGCCGGACAGCCTGGAGTGGGAGGAATAGCCCCGGGGCTGTAGCCTTCAGCCCTGCAAAAAATGCCCGTCCGTTGAATCGGACGGGCATTTTAACGGTCGCTTGATGCGGCTAACGCTGTATGACGCACTGTACCAGCCGGTAGCCGCTGCGGTCGGCAAGGTCGGCTGCCGTAAAGAGGGCCATGCCCCGGCATTGGGCCGGGCCATAGGCCTGCCGCGCCTGGGCCCTGGTAAGGCGGTGCGCCTCGCTGTCCCAGGCTGCGCCGGCTCCATATACGTCGAAAAGCGCCATATAAAGCCCGTCGCCAGCGCTGGCCATGCTGGTGACGCAGGCAAAGCCGCCGTTTTCCGGCTCCCCGGCGCCGGTCCAGTAAGCGTATCCATCCCGGGCGATATAGGGCGCCGTATCGGCTTCTCCCCGCAGCGCGGTATCAAGATACGCCGCCAGGACGGCGTCGATAAGGTTACCCGGCACCCTGGCGTCCCCCTCCGGCCACGGGCCGTATTCCACGGCGTCCGGCTGGTTGCGGCAGATATGCTCCACCGCGAAGCCGATCAGCGCGGAATCCGAAGCCGTCTGCGGCTCAAAGCAGCCCGGCAGGGACAGCTCGGTGAAATTACTGATAAAAAGGTTGGACGCCTGGCGGGCCTGGGGCTCAATGGCGATCCACCTTAACTGGTAAGGCGTGCGGGCAAGCCCCAGATATTGCTCCAGCACATAGCCGCTGAAGCCCTGATAGCCCACATAGGCGAAGCCCGATCCGGCAGGACCGATATAGGTCACGCTTTGATCCAGGGGGATGGTGGTAAGGGCCCTTGCGGAGGTGGAGGGCTGCTCGCGCAGGGTGACCCACTCACGGCAGCGGATGACGGACCGCAGGCTGCCGATGGGCGAGGTATCCGGCAGGGGGGAGTCCGGCTGACGGGCTTCGGCCGGCGGCGTTACGGCCGGCGTGGAGGGTTCAGCCGGCGCGGGCCGGGCGCAGCAGGAAAGCAATAGCGCCAGCGCCAGCAGGCAGGCAACGGCAAGGCGCCGTCTGGAGCCCATGGGGCATCGCCTCCTTTGCTTTCCTCCATATCTTCCATAGGTAGTATAGCACACCGGATGGAGCAAGGAAAGCCGGTGGCGATGGCCCGGCGGCTAGGGTTCCCCAAGGGCATCCCTAAACCAGCGCCGTCCAGCGAAGCCGCGGCCGGCTAGCCAGAAAAGGCCATACCCGATGATCCCGCCGGCGGTATTCATGATGAGGTCGTCGATGTCGGCCGACCGTCCGATAAAGTATTGGATCGTTTCCACCGCCAGCATAAATAGGGCAATGGCGGCTGCGGTCCTCCACCAGACGCGCATCCGGCGGCAAGCGGCCGGAAGCAGCAAGCCCATGGGGATGAGCATGGCCACATTCATGGCCAGCTGTTGGACCATTTGCGCAAAGCCCATGGCATAGGTTTCCCGCAGCCAGACGAAGGGCGTCAGGTTCAGCAGGCGGTAGCCGGGCTGAAGGGTGACGCCGCCGATTAGCAGGGTGACAAAGAGGATGCTCCAGATGACCCCGATCAGGGCGTAACAAACCAGATGGCGGACCAGCGGGACACGGATGCCCTGCCGGCGGCGAAGCAGGCAATAGGGCAGATAACAAATCAGCGACACAAGGGCAGCCAGCGGGAACAGAAGAACCAGGTAGCCTAAAATCATCGGTATATTCCTCCATGGGGGGATTCGCCTATCCCGCCAGGCGGCCGGACTCAGCGGATTGGATAAACCGGCGCAGCTCATGAAGATAGGCCTGAGGTGAAGCGTGGTAGCAGCCCACATGGGCGGCCCAGGGCACCTCGTAGAGCCGGTCGGCAGGGTGATGCCGGGCCTGAAGCAGCAGCGCAGACATCTCCGGCGGTACGATCCGGTCACGGCCGCCGCGGATAAAAAGCATGGGCGCCTCCGCCAGCGGGATATCCTCCACGGGGTTGAGCTGCTCTAAGGGAAAGCGGCACAGCGCCCAAAGCCGGGCGCGGATAAGGCGGTACAGCGCATTAGGGCAGCAACGGGCGCTGCGCAGCCGGAATTTCAGCACGTCGCAGGCCCGGGTAAAGCCGGAATCAGCGATGACGAAGCGGATGGCGGGATCCACGGCTGCGTATTCCATGGCGGTAGCGGCCCCCATGGACTGCCCCATCAAACCAATGGGCAGGCTGCTTCCCCAGCGCTGCCGGGCATAGCTTACCCAACAGGCCAGATCTTCCCGTTCATAATAGCCATAGGTGGTATACCGGCCCTGGCTGCCGCCATGGCCCCGGCCATCGGCCAGCAGCAGGGCATAGCCCATGGAGCGAAGCAGAGGCCAGAAGGGAAGGCCGCTGGCACCGCTGGCGTTGAGGCCATGGGTGAAGATGACCAGGCGGCGTACGGGCCCTTCGGATAGCAGCCGGCCGGTAAGCCGGTTCCCGTCGCGGTTAAGGAGGGTTACTGTCTCTGCGGGAGGCACAGCTTCCGGCAGGTCGCCCTGACGGACCAGACGCTCCAGCGTGCGCATGCTTTCGCGGCGCTGGCGGCAGGCCATCAGGCGGATCACCTGATCCACGATCAGGCAAGGCAGCAGCGTTAAGAAAAGCGCCGCGGCAGGTATCCATAATTCGATCATATGATTTTATCCTTTCATGGGGGACGGGTCTATGGGGCATTGTGTTTTGCGTACTAACCGTACTATTATGCATAGTACACTTTAACGCTGTACTTGTCAAGCGGCTTTTCCCGAGGGTAAAGGAGCAGTAGGCAAAGGCGTTGCCTTTTCAGGAAAACCAGGCGAAGAACAAAAGCCAGCCGCCCGGCTTTTGCCGGGCGGCTGGCTTTCATACATTAAAAGGGGAGAAGGAGACGGATGAGGGCTTATTCCCCGATGGGGATGCGCCGGGCGCAGACCTCTTTGGCGTCCTCCTTTTTGGGCAGGTTCACGGTCAGGACGCCGTCGTGATAGCGGGCGGTGATGTCCTCCTCCCGGACGCCTTCCAGGTCAAAGGAACGCTGGAAGCGGCCCATGCGGCGCTCCGAATAAATGTAATCCTTTTGCTCCTCGCGGGTTTCAGCGTTTATGTTGGCCGAAATGGTGAGTACGCCCTTATCGCAGGTCAGCTCAATCTGCTCCTGGTTTACGCCGGGCAGCTCGGCGTCCAGCTCGTAGTGATCCTTTTTATCCTTGATGTCTACCCGGAAGCCGGAGGAGCCAAGCAGCTCGCCCATGTCGAAGAAGGGGCGGAAGAATTCATCATCAAACAGGCTGGTGGCTGCCGGATGGGAAAGGGAATGACGACGGCGGAAAGGAACCAAATTCATTGACATAACAAGCAACCTCCTGAACGATATTTTTTTGTCCGGGGACCGGAGCCTTTCTGCCGGCTCCTTCCCTTGACTGTGCCTACAGTATACCGTAAAGGTCAGGAAAGATCAAAGTCAAAGAAAGTCAGTATTGGTCAACAAAGGTCAAACCAATGCGCTGTCTCTCGCTATATCTTGCGTATCCTTTCGATTTCATCGTATTTCGCGCCTTTTCACTGCGGAAGGTAAAGAAAAAGCGCCCGGGAAGGGACGCTGATTTGGTTGGGTTCACTGGCGGATGATGCGCACCTGGTCGCCAAGGCTGGCCAGAATATGCGTCCAGCCGCGCTGGAGGGTTTTGCGGTTATCCAGGCCCAGTTCATCATATACGGAGGCGTTATCCAGGGCCAGCCCGATGGGGATAAGCACAAAATCCCGGGGATCGGTCTTAATGCGGTAAATATAGACGGGGAGGGCGGCCATATCCGTGCAGAGGACGCGGCCGGTTGCCCCATCCTTCTCAAAGGTCAGATAGCTGATGCAGCTTTCAGCGTTGCCCTCGTTGGCGGGGTTGCAGTGGAAATTCCCCTGCGAGTAGAGCACCGGGCAGCGTACAGTCTCGCCGCCGCGCTCTACCTCCACCCATTCCATGGGCTGCAGTACATGGGGGTGATGCCCCAGGATCCCGTCGGCCCCGGCCTCGAGCAGCGATTCCACCGCCTGGCGGAAATCATGGGAAGGTTCAGGATTGTTCTCCTGCGGGCCCCAGTGGAGGCTGACCAGCACCACCTCTGCGCCGCTGGCGCGGATAGCGGCGATATCCGCCTTCGCCTTTTCCAGGTCGAAGAGGTTAAGGGCGGCGCTCTTCATCTCCGCCGGGGTGCGTTTAATGCTGATGGGATAGGTGTAGGCCAGAAAGCCGAAGCGGATCCCCTGAATGTCCACAAGGGTATATTGCTGGGCCTCCTGCTGGGTGCGGGCGGAGCCGGTGTGCGCCAGGCCCAGCTGATCCAGCACGTCCAGGGTGCGGGAAAGGCCGGTAAAGCCGTTATCCAGCATATGGTTGTTGGCGGTGGTCAAAAGGTCAAAACCAGCGTCCTCCAGGGCCTCGGCAAAGGCGTCCGGCGTTTTGAAAAGGGGAAAGCCGCTGAAATCCTCCAGGCTGTCGCCCTCGGCCAGGGTAGTTTCCAGGTTGCCCAGCGTATAGTCGGCCTGGGAGAGATAGGGCTTCACCAGACGAAAAAAGCGGGTAAAATCAAAGCTGCCGCTTTGGGCGTCATAGCCGGCCTTGAGATTTTTCAGGTGGCACATCAGGTCGCCGGTGCTGGCGATTACAGCCGTATAATTTTGCGGCGCGGCTGGCTCTGCCGCGGCGGTAACCGTGGTGGCGCAGGGGGTAGATGCTGCGGTCTGGGCGGTATCGCTGGGCCGCCCCCGCTGGAGGGGCGGCGTGGGCTTGGCCGCCTCCGGCGTCGCCAGTAGGACGGCTGCTACGCACATCAGCAGACAAACCGCCAGCGCAATGCGGCTGAACCGCTTTTTGGTCATCGCTTCCTCCTTGTCCGGTCCGATCCTGGGCTATAGGAAAAAATGAAAGCCGGGCAGCCCGATGGCCAAGGCCAGCAGAAAGCCCGCCGCGATATCGCGGGGGAAATGGACGCCCGCCAGCACGCGGGTCGCGCCGATGAGCAGCGCGGCGCCCCCCAGGGCAAAGCCCAGGGAAGGGGCCAGGCTGCCGGCGGCCAGCGCGATGATGGCCGCGCTGGCGCTGTGGCGGCTGGGAAAGGAGCTGCTGCGGCCATGGCCGATCAGCGGCTCAAAGCCGTAACGGGTGTAGGGCCGCTCGCGTGGGAAAAGATGGCGGAGCACCTCTACCGCCCCGAGCGTGAGCGCCGGATAGCCAATGAGATCCCAGGGTACAGCCCTCCGGGTCCAAAAAAGAACCGCCACCATCATACAATACACGGCCGCCACCAGCAGGGGCAGGCCCCGGCACAGGCTGCAAAGAAGCCGCCGCCGTGCCGGCCGCGCAGCATAGAAGGCCATTAAAGCGGCATACTGGTTTTTTTTCATGGAAACCGTCCTTTTTTCGGGTAATGCCTGGATTTATTATAACCAATCGGGGAAAAATTGCAATGGCGCAAACCGGCTCTTGACAGAGCGGCGCGCCAGCGATACAATAAAGACACCCCCCAGGGGTGGGGTATAGGAGGCAACATGAAGAAGAGCTTTGAAGTAACCGGTATGACCTGCTCGGCCTGCAGCTCCCATGTGGAAAAAAGCGTGCGCAAGCTCCAGGGGGTGGCGGAGGTGTCGGTCAACCTGCTCCAAAACCGGATGCAGGTGGAGTATGACGATAAAGCCCTCACGGAGGCGGCGATCATGGAGGCGGTGGAGAAGGCGGGCTATGGCGCCTGCCCGCTGGAGCCGGCCAGCCAGGGCAAGGCCAAGGAGGCGCGCCGGCAGAGCGGCGCCCTGGACCAGGAGTTGGCGTCCATGCGCCGGAGGCTGTGGGTCAGCATCGCATTTCTGATCCCGCTGATGTACATCTCCATGGGGCATATGATGGGCCTGCCGCTGCCGGGATTTTTCCATGGCGCGGCCAACGCCGTTACCTTGGCCTTCACGCAGCTTTTGCTGACGCTGCCGATTTTGTATGTAAACCGGAAATATTACCAGGTGGGCTTCAAGACGCTGCTGCGCGGCGCGCCCAACATGGATTCGCTGATTGCTATCGGTTCCTCGGCGGCGGTTGTCTATGGGCTGGTAGCCATTTATGCCATCGGCTGGGGCCTGGGCCATGGCGATATGCAGCTGGTGGAGCAGTACAGCATGGATCTGTATTTTGAGTCGGCCGGCACCATCGTGACGCTGATCACCGTGGGCAAATACCTGGAGGCGCGCTCCAAGGGCCGCACCTCCGACGCCATTAGCAAGCTTATGAACCTGGCGCCCAAGACAGCGGTGGTCCTCCGGGAGGGGGAAGAGGTTTCCATCCCGCTGGACCAGGTGCAGGTAGGCGATACCGTGGTGGTGCGCCCCGGCCAAAGCGTGCCGGTGGACGGCGTGGTGCTGGAGGGCAGCTCGGCGGTGGATGAGTCGGCCCTGACCGGCGAGAGCATCCCGGTAGAGAAGGGCCCCGGCGATAGGGTGATCGGCGCGACGGTCAACCGCTCAGGCTATTTCACCTTCCGGGCCTCCAAGGTGGGTGATGATACCACGCTGGCCCAGATTATCCGCCTGGTGGAGGAGGCCAACAGCTCCAAGGCGCCCATCGCCAAGCTGGCCGACAGGGTCAGCGGCATCTTCGTGCCCACCGTGATCGCCATCGCTATCGTGGCGGCGGCCGTATGGCTGCTGCTGGGCTATCCGGTTGACTTCGCGCTGTCCATCGGCATCGCCGTGCTGGTCATCTCCTGCCCCTGCGCGCTGGGGCTGGCCACGCCCACGGCCATCATGGTGGGCACGGGCAAGGGCGCGGAAAACGGGATCCTTATTAAATCGGCCGAAAGCCTGGAGGTCGCCCATCAGGTGGATACGGTGGTGCTGGATAAGACGGGTACCGTTACGATGGGCCGTCCCGCTGTGACCGGCCTGATGCCGGCTGGCGGCGTCGATCCCGCAGAGCTCATGACCCTGGCGGCGTCGGTGGAGGCGCGCTCGGAGCACCCGCTGGCTGTGGCGATCGTGGAGCGGGCAAAGCAGGAGGGCCTGCCCCTGCGGGATGCGGCGGAATTTGCCGCTACGGCCGGCCAGGGCGTATCGGCGGTGGTGGACGGCCAGCGTATCCTGGCTGGGAACCTGAAGATGATGCGCGAGGCCGGCGTGCCCCTGGAGGGCCTTGACAGCGCGGCGGCCGAATGGGCCAATCAGGGGAAAACCCCCTTGTACTTTAGCCGTGAGGGGCGTATGCTGGGGTTAATCGCCCTGGAGGATGAAGTAAAGCCCACCAGCCGCGCCGCCATTGACGCCATGAAGGCCATGGGGATGAAGGTCGTCATGCTGACGGGGGACAACAAGGCGACGGCCGCCGCAATCCAGCGGCGCATGGGCATCAGCCGCGTGGTGGCGGAGGTCATGCCCCAGGATAAGGAGGAGGAGGTGCGCCGCCTGCAGGCCGAAGGCCATAAGGTGGCGATGATCGGAGACGGCATCAACGACGCCCCGGCCCTGGCGCGGGCCGACGTGGGTATCGCCATCGGCGCTGGCACCGATGTGGCCATTGAGTCTGCGGATATTGTGCTGATGAAGAGCGACCTGATGGACGCGGTCACGGCGGTTCAGCTGTCCCGGGCCACCATCCGGAACATCAAGCAGAACCTGTTCTGGGCCTTCTTCTATAACTCTGTCGGTATCCCGCTGGCAGCCGGCGTGTTTTACGGGCTGCTGGGCTGGAAGCTGAACCCTATGTTCGGCGCAGCCGCGATGAGCCTGAGCTCGGTATGCGTGGTGAGCAACGCCCTGCGGCTGAAGCTGTTCAAGCCTAAATTTCCCGCCGCTTCCCCAGCGGGCCGGGAGGATTCCCTGGAGACGGTAACGCAAAAACTGGAAGGAGAAAAAAACATGAAAAAGACCATGATTGTGGAAGGTATGTCCTGCGGCCACTGTTCGGCCCGCGTGGAAAAGGCGCTGAACGCCCTGGAGGGCGTGAAGGCCACGGTAGATCTGGAAAGCAAGACAGCGGCGATTGAAACAACAGGCGCGGTCACGGACGAGCAGCTGAAGGCGGCGGTGGTGGAAGCCGGATACGAGGTAGCCTCCCTTGACTAAGCAGCTGAGCGCCAAGACAGACCGGGCCGCCATCGAACGGCTGCTGAAGACGGCCCGCGGCCAGATTGACGGCGTGCTGAAGATGATGGACGAGGGCAAATACTGTATGGACATCGCCAACCAGATCCTGGCCGCCCAGGCGATCCTTCGCAAGGCGAACCGGGAGATCCTGAAGGGGCACATGGAGGGCTGCGTAGCGGCTGCCTTCGCCGCAGGCAACCGCGCCGAGGAGGAAGCCAAGATTCAGGAGATCCTGGATCTGATGGATTCGATGACCAAATAAGCGATAGAAGGCCTGCCGGCTGCTTTGCCGGGCGGGCCTTTTAAGCCGCCCAAGCCCCATCCCATAGCAGAGAGGAGAAATCCGCAGATGACGACCTGTTCAAGCCTGGAGCAGCGCATCGCCGCCGGTTATCTGGAGCAGTTCCCCGCCTTTGTTCCCGCCGGGGACGCTCCGGTCAGCGCCGGAGAGCAGCGGGCCTTTTATGAGCTGATGAAAAGCCTGTATCAGCTTTTAAGGGATGACCCGGCCCTGTTCGCGCCGGCGCTGCATGGGGACGACGCCTTTCCCACCCGGTATAAGACGGGCTATGGTAAGCCGGAGCTGCAGGCGAACGTAAGCAAGGGACGGCGGGCGATCAACAGCCTGCTGGCGTGCATGTACCAAATGGGCCGGGGCGAGGCGGTCAGGCTGAGCCGGAGGCAGCGCCATATCCTATCGGCCCTGGGCGTGGGGGATGCGGCAGGCCTGCCTCCGGCCTGGCGCTGGATGGCTGCCCGGCCCGGGGCTGACCCCGTAGCCTTTGCGTATTGCCGCTTTGACCCAAGCCATGTATACTCGGCCGAAGTTTATGGTCGGCTGCTGGGCGCCGGAGCCTTCCGCCAGCTGGAGGCGTGGATGCTGTCCCAGGGCTACCGGGCCTACGACCTGTATCATACAGATTATGTCGATTTCTGGCTGACCCTGACCTATGCCAATCCGGCATGGGACGCGGCGCGCCCTAACCAGGGCTTTGAATATAAGATCCGGCATACAGGTATTGCGGCGCAGTATGATATCTGCGTCCGTAACCCCGTGTCGGTGGGGCTCTGTATCCCCGGCGGGCTGAAGTTTTTCCTGGAACGCTTCAGCGCCATGGATCAGGGCCTGCAGGATTTCGTGCTGGGGCGCACGAAGGCCTGCGACGGCTGCCGGTACTGCGCCCAGACCGATAAGACAGGAAGGCGGCCGCTGGCCGCCGTGCCCGTGTCCCACCGGGGCGCGTCCCATAAGCTGTGCCCCTATTTTCCGGGGTACACCTTCAGCTGGGACCGGCTCGATCCGGAGCGGGTAAGCCTTATGATAGACTTTATGGCCTTTATGGACCGCTTTGCAGGGAAAAAGGCTTAATGAGAAGAAGGGGGAAGCGCAATGGATACCTTAAAGGCCATTGAGGCCAGGACAAGCTACCGGGGGCAGTATAAGGCGGAAGTGGTGCCGCGGGATGACCTGCTGGCCATCCTGAAGGCGGGCCTTGCGGCGCCGTCGGGATGCAACAAGCAGACGGCCAGCCTGATCGCGGTGGATGATCCGGATACGCTGGCACGGCTGCGGGCGGTGATCCAGCCGCCCATCGGGGAGACGGCCCCGGCCATGATCTGCGTGCTTACGCAGCGGATTCCCGCCTACCGCGGACGCTGCTTTGCGGTGCAGGACTATGCGGCGGCCATCGAGAATATGCTGCTGGCTATTGTGGCGCTGGGCTATCAAAGCTGCTGGATTGAGGGCCACATCACCGACGAGGACGCCATCGGCCGCCAAATGGCCGGTATCCTGGGCGTGCCGGAGGATTATGAGCTGGTCTGCTTCCTGCCGGTGGGTAAGGCTGCGGAGCCCCTGCGGCGGACGAAGAAACGCCCAGACCGGGAGAGGGCATGGCTGAACCGATTTGGTTGTGCGTTGGAGGACGATTAGACAAAAGACTTGACATGATGAAAGGGCCGCGGTTGACAAAATCAACCGCGGCCCTTTCATCATAAGGCGGCAGGAAAGGCTATAAAGCGATCGTCGTGCCGACACCGCGCCTTTTCGCCAACTGAAGCAGCGCGCTAGCCGTGCTTAGATCCTGAAGGGCGATCCCGGTAGAGTCAAAGAGCGTGATATCCTGGCCGCTCTGCCGGCCGGGTTTGATTCCTGCGATAACCTGACCGATTTCGCCACAGTAAGCTTCACGGGTCAAGAGGCCGCGGGAAACCGCCTGCTCACATTCGCCGATCTCCATGGACTGGGTGATGTCATCGGCATAAACGCGGCAGCGGGGAAGGAGCTCCGCCTCCGTCTCCTGCTTGCCGGCCATGTCGGCCCCCATGCAGGACAGATGGGTGCCGGGGCGCACCCAGGCGCTTTCGATGATGGGCTTGCGCGACGGCGTAATGGTGATGACAATATCGGCCTGCTGCAAGGCGGATGGCAGGCTCTCCACCGGCCGAAAGGGGATGCCGGCCCGCCGCTGGATCTCCGCGCGGCGCTGCGGATCCTCAATACGGCCGATAAAGCGCCGCTGCAGCACGCCGGGGATCTCATCACAGAAGGAACGCGCATCATCGAAGGCAAGCGGATTGTAGACCAGCACCTGCTTAAGACCGGAGAAGACCTCCAGATGGGCCATCACCTGAAAGGGCGCCTGAGCGCCGCAGCCCACAAGCAGCAGGGTGCGGCTGTCGGGCCGGGCCAGGTATTTGGAGCCAATGGCCGAAGCGGCTCCCGTGCGCATGCCGGTAATCTGGCTGGCGCTGATCAATCCGGCCGGCGCGCCCGTTTCGCTGTCAAAGACCAGGATGGTCCCGATCAGCGCCGGAAGCTGGCGCTGAGGATTGCCGCCGAACCAGCTGACCAGCTTCAGCCCGAAGATCCCGGCGCCGCTGAGCTCGCCGGATTTGATATCAAGGTCGGCCACCCCCTCCTCGAATACATGGGTGACCACCGGAAAGAGGCCCCCCTGGCCGGTGCTCTTAAGCCGGTAGGCCTGCTCGACGGCGTCAAGCGCCATGGGCATGTCTAAAAGCGCCTCCACCTGCTGGGCGCTGAGTACGGTTACGTCAAACATCCTGCATCTCCCCTTGCTCTGCGCGGCGCCCATGGCGGCCCCGCGCTATGTTATTGGTTGGAATTTGGTAGTCATTGTATCGCAACCGCCAGACAAGCGTCAAGAAATTTTGGCGAAATAGCAGATTTTTTGCATTTTCCTCAAATCCCTTTTACACAATCGGGGCCAAGTGGTATAATAATCTGTATAAACATCCATTTATATGAATATGGGTGAATATAAGGAGCGATTTCCATGAAAAAATGCATAAGTTTTGCCCTGTGCCTGGTAATGGCCATTTCGCTCTGCGCCTGCGCGCAGACCGGCGCGCCGGCCGCTTCGACGACGGCCGCCTCGGAGGCCGCAACCACGCCGGCGGAGGCTTCCTCCCAGAGCACCCTTGAGGCGATTAAAGCGCGCGGCGAGCTCATTGTCGGCGTGGAGGCCACCTTCCCGCCCTTTGAGAGCTTTGACCCCAACGACGGCACCACCATCGTGGGCTTTGATATCGACGTGATGGCCGAGGTGGCTAAGGATCTGGGCGTCAAGCTGACGGTTAAGGATATGGAGTTTTCCGGCATTGTCCCCTCGGTGCAGACGGGCAAGATTGATATTGCCCCCGGCATTACCCCCACCGAGGAGCGCAAGGAAATTGTGGATTTCTCCAACGAATATTGCGCCAGCAAGCTGGGTGTGGTTGTCCGGGAGGACGATGATTCCATCCAGACGGTGGAGGACCTTAAGACCAAGAACGTTGCCGCACAGCTGGGTTCGTTGGCTGACAAGCAGCTGACGGCTGTGCTGGGCACCTCGCCCAAGGGCTATAACAAGCACGATGAGGCGATCCTGGCCGTGAAGAACGGCGTCATTGACGCCCATGTGCTGGACGGCTCGGTGGGCAACAATTACGCGGCCACCATGGGCGGCCTGAAGGTGATTGAGATTCCCGAGCTCAACGAGGGCGTGGACGGCCTTGCCTGCATCGCGCGTAAGGGCGATACGGAGATGATCGAGGCCATCAACGCGACCATCAAGCGGCTGGAGGACAGCGGCGAGATGGACAAGCTCATGACCAAGTGGAATATCTTTAAGTAACCGCTGGAAATAAGCCTATATTGACACAACTCTTTGGATCCCTTCCGCCATCGGGAGGGTCTGAAGAGTTGTGCAGTTTCCGACCGGATGGGCCTGGCGGGATGACCGCCGGGGCCCGCGAAGGACAAGACAGGAGAAAAGGGAAAACGGATGGAAATTATCAAGCCGCGCGCGGCCAAGTGGCTGGATACCTATGGGCCGCAGGCCAAGCATAACATCGCCGAAAGCTATGTGGAGCCGCTGAGCATCCGCGAGCTGATGGCGCTATCGGACGGGCATGATTCGGAGGCCTTCCTTTCGGCCTTGCTGGATACGAAGCTTGATTATGGCGAGATTGACGGCTCATGGGAGCTGCGCAGCGCCATCGCATCCTTCTACCGGCAGAAGGATGCCGGGAACATCATGCTTACGCACGGAGCCATTGCCTCCAACTATATCGCCTTGTTTGGCCTGCTGTCCCCGGGCGACCGGGTTGTAACCACCCACCCCAACTATCAGCAGCTTTATGCGGTGCCCCAGGCCTTCGGCGCTGAGATGACCCTGCTGGAGCTGCGCCGGGAGGATGGCTATCTGCCCAACCTGGAGGCGCTGCGCCGGGCCATGGAGGGCGGCTGCCGCATGCTGATCCTGTCCAATCCCAACAACCCCACCAGCAGCGTGATGGATCGGGCCTACCTTGAAAAGGTGGTGGAGGCGGCGCGGGAAGCCGGCGCGTATCTATTGTGCGACGAGATCTATCTGGGCTACCCCCGCGGCGGTGTGGAGCTGGCGCGGGTGGCCGATCTGTATGAAAAAGGCATTTCCACCGGCAGCTTTTCCAAGGTCTACGGCCTTTCGGGAGCCCGCGTGGGCTGGATCGCCGCTTCCAAGGAGGTCATGGAGACGCTTGCCCCCTACCGCAACTACACGGCCATCTGCTGCGGGCAGCTGGGCGATACCGTGGCGTCGCTGGCCATGAAGAGCTTTGACAAGCTCATGGCGCGCAACAGGGCCATCGTGGAGTGTAACCTGGCCTATCTGCAGGCGTGGCTGGAAAAAACGCCAGAAGTCGCCTGCGATATTCCCCCTGCGGGCACCTTTGTGCTTCTGCGGTATCGCCTTGCGTCCAGCTCGGAGGCGCTTTGCAGCGGCCTTTTCGAGTCCACGGGAACCTTCATCATGCCGGGCAGCTGCTTCGATATGGAGGGAACCCTGCGGCTGGGGATCGGCGGCGATCCGGAGCACTTCAAGGCCGGGCTGGCCTGCCTGGACCAGTATCTGAACCAGATGACGGGAGGAGAACGCCATGAATCTTGACTTTTCCATCATCCCGCGCTATATCCCCATGCTGCTGCAGGGCGCGTGGACGACGCTGGTGCTGACGGCGGGCGCCGTCGGCCTGGGTATTGTCCTGGGGCTGATCGCCGCGCTGATGAAGATGTGCCGGTTTTTACCGCTTCGCTGGCTTGCCAATGTCTATATTGAGCTGGTGCGGGGTACGCCGCAGCTGGTGCAGCTGTTCTTGCTTTTCTATGGCCTGCCCCAGCTCATTGGCGTCAATATACCCGAATACTTTGCCGCCATACTGGCCCTGGGCATCAATTCCGGCGCCTATGTGGCCGAAATTGTGCGGGCCGGCATCCAGGCGGTGGACTATGGCCAGACGGAGGGCGCCTATTCGCTGGGCATGAAGCCCGGCCTGACCATGCGCTATATCATCCTGCCGCAGGCGGTGAAGAATATCCTGCCGGCCCTGGGCAATGAGTTCATCGCCCTGCTGAAGAGTTCCTCGATCGTCTCGGTGATCGGCATGACCGACCTGATGCGCAAAAGCGACATCATCCGAAGCATCACCTACCGCTCCTTTGAGCCGCTTCTCACGGTGGCGCTGATGTATTTTATCATGACCTTTACCCTTTCCAAGCTGCTCAATGTTTACGAGAGGAGATTGAAGAAGAATGATAGTCGTTAGGGAGCTTCATAAATCCTTTGGCAAGCTTGAGGTGCTCAAGGGGGTGAACGCCCACATTGAAAAGGGCGAGGTGGTGACGATCATCGGGCCCTCCGGGTCAGGGAAAAGCACCTTCCTGCGCTGCATCAACCTGCTGGAAACGCCGACCAGCGGCGATATCATCATCAACGGAGAGAAGATCAACGACCCGTCCGTCGATATTTTCCGCGTGCGGCAGCGGATGGGCATGGTGTTTCAGCACTTCAACCTTTTCCCGCACCTGACGGTGATGGACAATATTACCATTGCGCCGCGAAGGGTGCTGGGGCAAAGCCGCGAACAGGCGGAGGAGACGGCTGCCGGGCTGCTCCGGCGCGTCGGCCTGGCCGATAAGCGGGACGCATACCCGCCCCAGCTTTCCGGCGGCCAGAAGCAGCGGATCGCCATTGCCCGGAGCCTGGCCATGAAGCCCGATATGATGCTGTTTGACGAGCCCACCTCGGCGCTGGATCCGGAAATGGTCAAGGAAGTGCTGAACGTCATCAAAGACCTGGCCCACGAGGGGATGACCATGGCCATCGTGACCCATGAGATGAGCTTTGCCCGGGAGATCTCCGACCGCGTGCTCTTTATGGATGAGGGCGTGATCGCCGAGGAAGCGCCGCCGGAGCAGCTCTTTGCTGCGCCGGCCCAGGAACGCACCCGGGCCTTCCTGAGCATGGTGCTGTAGAGCCGGGGCCAGGAAGGGAAAGACATAACGCCCCCCAACGCGAGAGGAAACCGCGTTGGGGGGCGTTCTTTATGACCGGTATGATGGGCTCCATCCCGGCACAATTGGCACCGAATTACCGGATGATGGCGGGCGTAAAGGTGAGGACCTGACCGTCCTGCCAGAGGGAGTATTCAAACTCGCAGCAGCAGGCGCCGCCGTAGTTGCCCTCCTTATCCAGCGCAACCATGGCGAAGTTGCCGCAGGTGTCGCCGCCGCGCAGCATACGGCCCAGATGGATCGAGATGGCCTTTTCCAGCGCGGCCTGGGGCGTCAGGCCGCTGCGCATGGCCTCCACCGCGGCGAAGCAGACGCAGCCCTTCATGATATCCTCGCCCACGCCGGTGGCGGCGGCGCCGCCCACCTCATTGTCCACATAGAAACCGCTGCCCACCAGGGGCGAATCGCCCACCCGGCCGCGGTGCTTATAGCCCAGGCCGCTGGTGGAAACCCCCGCCACCATCTGCCCGGAGGCGTCCAGCGCCAGGCAGCCGACGGTGTCATGGCCCACAGGCTTCTTCTGCCCGGCGGCCATAGCGGCCTCCCAGCGCTGGCGGGCGTTGTCGTTGAGCATAATGGCCTGCTGATGCCCCTTTTCCAGGGCGTAGTCGTCGGCCCCCTGGCCGCAGAGTACATTGTTGCGGTATTCGTTCACCAGGTCGCGGGCCACCTTAATGGGATTCTTGAAGCCGGAAAGGCCCATCACCGCGCCCAGGCGCAGGCTGTCGCCCATCATCATGGCAGCGTCGAACTGCATCTCGCCCCGGATATTGGGCAGCGCGCCAAAGCCTACCGAGTCCACCTCCGGATTGTCCTCGATGCGCACAATGGTCTCGACCACCGCGTCGGCGGCGCAGCCGCCGGCGGCAAGGACTGCGCCGCCAGCCGGCACAGCCGCCTTGGCAAAGGGCCAGGTAGCGATTACAATCGGTTTCATAGTCAATCCTCCCATTTGCTGCAATTTCCCTGGTTAAGCTATCATATCAGCCTGCAAAATGCAAGATGATTTTGCCGATTTTTCTGCAAAATGCAGCTTTTCCTGCAAAAACGCCCGGAGCCACGGCCCAAAGGGGCGGTCCCGGGCGTATGTATCCTGTTTTTATCCCTCAAGCCCGCTGAGCAGCATCAGGGCGTGGGCGTAAATGCGGGCAGCCATGACGAGCGAATCCACCGACATATATTCGTCGGCAATATGGGCCGTCTCCTGATCCCAGGGGAAGCAGGGGCCGAAGGCGACCGTCGGGCAGGGCATGCCCTTGGCATAGGTTCCGCCCCCGATGGCGATGGGGGCGCCCTGCTCGCCGGTCACCTCGTTGTATACCCCCTGCAGCGTGGCCACCAGAGGATGCTCCATGGGATAGTAGAGGCCGGGCCGGGCGGACAGGTTCTCCAGCGTAAAGCCGTGGCCTGAAAAGAAGTCGCCCAGGCGGCGGGCCGTATCCTGCTCGTCCAGGGTGACGGGATGGCGGATATCGATCTGGATGGTCAGATAGCCGGCATCCCCTTCCAACAGGCCCAGGTTAAAGGTCAGGGGGCCGGATACCCCGTCGCGGCAGGCGATGTGGCAGCCGGCTCCATCATAGCCTGTGCCGATGCGGCTGGCGATGACGGACACGGGGAGCCGGGCCCCATCACCCTCGGGCAGGACCTGAGCCAGATAGGCCATTAGGATCCCGATCGCATTAAGACCATCCTGGGGCATGGAGGCATGGGAGGCCTTGCCGGAGGCGGTAACGCGGATGAGCCCGTCCTGGGCCTCAAGGCTGATGCGGTCAGCCTCCGGCAGGATCAGGTCATGGGCGTCCAGCAGCGCCTCAGCCTGGTTGGGGACCACGTTGACACGGGTCCCGGCCCGGAGCTGGACAAGGCGCGTGGGCGCGGCAAAATCATAGCGGGCGCGGCAGGCCACAAAGGACTTTTCAGCATGAATGACGGGGAACTCAGCGTCGGGGGTGAAGGCGTAGGCCGGGGCAGCGGTGGAGGCGAGATAGTGCTCCAGGTCGCGGCCGCTGGTTTCCTCGCAGCAGCCGTAGATCAGCCGGAGCGGGCGCTTGGGCTGGTAGCCTGCGGCGATCAGCGCCTTGACAGCCCACAGGGCCGAGACGCCGGGCCCCTTATCGTCGTTGGCGCCCCGGCCATAGATGCGGCCGTCCTCCAGGGCGCCGCCTAAGGGGTCACGGGTCCAGCCATCGCCGATGGGCACCGTATCCAGATGGGTCAGCACGGCTACCGCGCCCTCCCCCTCGCCCCAGGTAGCGTCGCCGGCAAAGCCGTCGAAATTGCGCACGGCCAGCCCGGCTTTCCGGCACTGGGCCAGGGCGGCGTCGAGGCAGCGGGCTACGCCGGGGCCAAAAGGCGCGCCGGGCGCGGCATGGGCCGAATCGTCCTCCGAATGGATTGCGACGAGCTCGCGGATATCGGCGATGAGCTCCGAACGATGATCGTCAAGAAAAGCGGTAATCTTTGCGTCAAGGGCTTGATCCATCATGGCCTTATTCCTCCAGGCAGGACAGCTGAGCCAGGGCGTGGGCATAGATGCGGGTTGCCTTGATCAGCTGGTCCACGTTCAGGTTTTCCTCATAGGTATGGGCGCGTGAATTGTCTCCGGCAAAGGCATGGCCAAAGGACACGGCGCAGGGCAGGGTGCGGGCGTAGGTGCCGCCGCCCATGGTGGCCGGGGGCGTCATGTCCCCGGTGATCTCCTGATATACGCCCATCAACGTGGTGATGAGCGGGCTGTCCAGCGGCACATACAGCGGCTTGGATACATGGGGCTCGGGAAGCTGCCAGCCATTGGCGCTGAAGATCTGCTGCATGCGGCGGGCCGTGGCCTCCGCGTCCAGGGTCACAGGGTGGCGGATATCGAAATGGAACCAGATCCCGTCGCTGCCGCCGCCGATGACGCCGATATTCATCGTCAGCTCGCCGGCCACGTCATCGGTGCAGTCGATACCCATGCCCTTGCCGTCCAGATGCATGCCGATGAGGGAGGCAAAGCTGTTGAGGGCGTCATAGGCCCCGTCCTCGGCGGGCAGGACCCTGGCCAGATAATCGTAGAGCAGGGCCGCCGCGTTGCGGCCGCCCTGAGGGCTACCGCCGTGGCAGGAGATACCGGAGGCATGCACCACGGCCAGGCCGTCCTCGTCATGCAGGTCGATATAGGCGCTCGCGGGCAGCTCGGCGGCGGTATAGCCCCGCAGCCAGGCGGTGGCGTCGGCCGGTACCACGTTGGCCGCTACGCCGCCCTCTACCCGGACAAGGGCTGTAGGCGCGGTGAAGGCGGCCGTTACGCGGCCGTCAATCCGGCCCTTCTCCGCATAGTACAGGGGAAAGCCGGCATCAGGGGAGAAGGCGTATTTGGGCGCCTTTTCATGGGCCAGGTAATAGGGCATATCGCCCATACCGCTCTCCTCGTCGCAGCCGAAGATGAGCCGGATGGCCATCTTGGGCGCAAAGCCCGCGGCCATCAGGGCGCGCACCGCGTAGAGGGAGCTGATGGCGCCCGCCTTGTTGTCGGCCACGCCGCGGCCGTAAATGACGCCGTCCTCATAGGCGGCGCCCAGGGGATCGTGCACCCAGCCGTCGCCGATAGGCACGGTATCCATGTGGCTGAGCGTCGCCACATGCTCGGGGCTCTCGCCCCATTGGGCATAGCCGCAGTAGCCATCCACATCGTGGACGGTAAGCCCATAGCCCTGGCAGAGCTTCAGCGCCTCGCGCATGCAGGCCGTGGGGCCGGGGCCAAAGGGCGCGCCGGGCTGGGCGGGCTCCTTGTAGGAGGCGATACGCACCAGCCGCTGCAGGTCGGCGACCATTTCCTCGCGGTGGCTGGCCAGGAATTCGGTTATTTTCTTGTCAAGCATCTGATCCATGGATAGACTCCTTCCAATATTGTCGAATCATGGTGTATAATAAAGAATCGACGACGGCAAAAGGGGGGAATGCGTATGGGCAAGGGCAGCGAGCATACCGGGCACCGGGAGCGGCTCAAGCGGCGCTTTGCCCGGGAGGGGAATCTGGAGGGGTTTGAGCCCCACGAGGTGCTGGAGCTCTTGCTGTATTATGCCATCCCGCAGGGCGACACCAACCCGCTGGCCCACCGGCTCATCGAGGAATTCGGCTCCCTGCCGGCGGTGCTGGAGGCAAGCCCCGAGGAGCTCCGGCAGGTGCAGGGCGTAGGCGCCCATACCGCCAGCCTGCTTACGCTCATGATGCCGCTGGCCTCGGCTGTCAAGCGGCTCAGCCAGCAGGAGGTCCGGGTGATCCGGGGCGTCAAGGAGGCGGCGCAGCTGGCGCGCCAGCTGATGCAGGACGCCAAGGTGGAGCGGGTCGCGCTCATCATGATGGATGCCAAGGGCAAGGTCGTCCGCACGCCCACCGTCGCGGAGGGTACGGCCTGCAGCGTGGAAATGCCCATCCCCAGGATAGTGGAATGGGTGGTGCGGGTGAAACCCGCCAGCCTGATCCTGGTCCATAACCATCCCGGGGGCAATGCCGAGCCCTCCTATCAGGATGACCACGGCACCCGGCAGCTGCTGATGGCCATGCGCTTTATGGAGGTGGCGGTCTCCGACCACATCGTGGTGGGTGAAACGGAGTCCTACTCCTATGAACGGGAAGGCCGCATGGAGGGCATCCGCCGCGATGCCAATGTACGGGCCGGACAGGGCCGGGTGGCCTACCAGGCGTGGGAATAGCGGGCTATTGGCTACCCTATAGTATACCACGGCCAGGGCCGGGAAGAAAGAGCGGTTGCATCCGGCGGCGCAGATGGGTATAATCGAGGCTGGCCCTCTGCGCGGCGGCCCCGGGCCAGGGCGGAGGCGGGAACGCGCGAGATACGGAAAGGGAGGACGAGTCATGACGATGGTTTTTTGCCCGCTTTTTTCTGGCAGCACGGGCAATGCCTGCTTTGTGGCTACGGCGGGGACGCGCATTTTGGTGGACGCGGGCGTGACCGCTTCGCAGCTATGCCGGGGCCTGGAACAGGTGGGCTGCGCGCCTGGCGACCTGGATGGGATCCTGATTACCCACGAGCATATCGACCACATCAAGGGCGTCGGGGTGATGGCCCGGCGCTATGGCGTACGGATCTATGCCAACGAGCTGACCTGGATCGCCATGGACGTCAGCGGCAAGCTGGGCACGATCCCCGACCGGTGCCGGATTCAATATGAATCCGGCCGCGACTTTGCCCTGGGCGATCTCCGGGTAACGCCGCTGCCCATCTCCCACGACGCGGCGGATCCCTCCGGCTACCTGCTGGACCAGGGCATGCACCGGGTGGGGATTGCGACCGATACGGGGGTGCTGCCGCAGGCCGTGCTGAATGCGCTGGCCACAGCGGAGGCCGTGCTGCTGGAGGCCAACCATGACGAGGAGCTTGTCATGTGCAATCCCCAGTACCCGGCCCAGCTTAAGCGGCGCATTCTGGGCAAGAAGGGCCACCTTTCCAATGCGGCGGCCGGCCAGGCCGCGGTGGAGCTGACGCGGCTGGGCGTGCCCCGGCTGGCGCTGGGCCATCTTTCCCAGCACAACAACACGCCGGAGCTGGCCTTCGATACGGTAGCCGAGGCGCTGGTGCAGGCGGATATCCGGCCGGGCCGGGACCTGGAGATGGCCCTGACCTGGCCCGACCGTATCGGCCGGGTATGGGCTTTGTAAAGATATCCGCACGAAATGCATAGAAAAAACGCCGCGGCGATGGTATACTATAGCCAAGCGGCTTTTTAATTTCACTATGGGACAGGCAGCCCGGAAAAGAGGAGCAAGATGAAAAGGAGAATCGGAATTTTAACAAGCGGCGGGGATTGCCCCGGCCTCAACGCGGCCATCCGCGGCGTGGCCAAAGCGGCCTATGAGATGTTCGATGCGGAGATCATTGGAATCTCCGACGGCTACCGGGGCCTGATTCAGGGCGAATACCATGAGATGAAGCAGCGGGATTTCTCCAGCATCCTGACGCTGGGCGGCACGATTTTGGGCACCTCCCGCCAACCCTACCGCAACATGCGCAAGATCGAGGAAGATCAGGTGGACAAGGTGGCCGCCATGAAGGCCAACTATAAGAAAATGGGCCTCGACTGCCTGGTGACGCTGGGCGGGAACGGCACCCACAAGACGGCTAACCTGCTTTCCCAGGAGGGCCTATCGGTGATCGGCCTGCCCAAGACCATTGATAACGACATCTTCGGCACCGATGTGACCTTCGGCTTTGATACGGCTATGGGCATTGCGACCGAGGCGATTGACCGGCTGCATACCACGGCCGCCAGCCATGGGCGCATTATGGTGGTGGAGATCATGGGCAACAAGGTGGGCTGGCTGACGCTGCACGCCGGCATTGCCGGAGGGGCGGATGTGATCCTGCTGCCGGAGATCCCCTACAATATGAAAAGCGTGGTCAAGGCCATCGAAAAGCGCGGCAAGATGGGCAAGCAGTTCTCCATTATCGCCGTGGCCGAGGGGGCCTTGAGCGAGAAGGAAGCCGAGATGAAGAAAAAAGAGTTGGCCGCCAAGCGGGCCGAGGAGGGCTTTACCTCCATCGCCCACCGTGTGGCCAAGGAGCTGGAGGCGATGACGGGGCTGGAAACCCGCGCCGTGGTTCCCGGCCATATCCAGCGGGGCGGAAGCCCCTCGGCCAGGGACCGGGTGCTGTCCACCCAGTTTGGCGCGCACGCGGCCCAGCTCATTAAAGAAGAACGCTATGGCACCACGGTGGCCATGCTGGGGAATGTGGTGGGGCATAACCTGCTCAGCGATATCGCCGGGAAGGCCAAGCCAGTGCCCAAGGATCATCAGATGGTTACGGTGGCCCGCAGCATGGGCGTCTGCATGGGGGATTAGCCGATGGCCAGGTATGTGCTGGACCGGTACGAGGGCGATTGGGCGATCCTGGAGGATGAGGACGGGCGCATGCTCAAGGTGGCCCGGGACACGCTTCCCCAGGTCAGCGAGGGCGAGGCGCTGGAGGAAGCGGACGGCCAGTGGCGGGTGGACCCGGAGCGGACGGAGCGGCTGCGCCGTCAGGCGCGGGAGCGGCTGGCAAGGCTGAAGCGGAACCCATAGCGGGCTTACCTGCGGAGCCCTTCCTCCTTCATAGGGTATTTGCATGAAGCGGGCTTCCCCTCGGGGCGGCCCGCTTTGTTGTGGTTATGGGGGCAGAAGTATGATATGATAACCCCATATGGAGGGGGATGGAAGGATGAGGGAAGAAACCGCAGCCCGGTGGGCGGGCTGGATACAGCTTATGAGGGCGCATCCCTATGTCAGCCTGGCGCTGGCCTGCCTGGCGGCCGCTTTTATGACCGACCAGACGGCAGGGGCTTTGCTGACGCCGGAGGGACTCATGCTGGGCGCGGCGGTTATTGTGGCCGGCGCGCTGATCTGCTGGCGGAGGGCCGGCCACAGGCTGGAGGCGCGGCTGAAGACGGCCGCCGCAGCGGTGGGCGCAGCGTTGGCCCTGGCGCTGGCCGCGCTGCTGGGGCGGTCAGCCAATGCCGCGGCCTGGTTTACGCTCATCGCCCTGCTGGCCCTGGGGGCTATAGCCGCCTGCCTGGCGGTGCGGCGCCGGCTTACCTGGCGCCGGGCGGCATGCCTTTTGCTGGCGGCGGGTTTTGTGCTGCGGTTGGGCTATGTGCTGTACACGGATATCCAGACCCGGCAGCATGACGTGGCCTGGATGGGAGCGGGTACCGGGCATATGGGGTATATTGAGTATTTTGTGCAGTACCGCCGTTTGCCGGATTTTGACCCCCGCAGCCATTGGCAGTTTTACCATCCGCCCCTTTATCATATCCTGTCGGCGGTGGTATACAGCGCTTTGGCCTGGATTGACATGGAGACGCCGCGCATCGGGGAAAGCCTGCAGTTTGTGACGCTGTTTTACTCCTCCGCCTGTATAGTGCTGGCCTATCGCATTTTCCGCCAGATGGGCCTGGAGCGGTGGGGGCTGGTCACCGCGCTGGCCCTGGTCTGCTTTTATCCCATGTTTATCCAGTTGGCCGGCGGGCTTAACAACGATATCCTGTCCATTACCTTCATGCTGGCTGCCGTGCTTTATACGCTGCGCTGGTACAAGGAGCATACCCTGCGCCATATCCTCTGTGCGGCGCTCTTTATGGGCCTGGGAATGATGACGAAGCTCTCGGCCGCCCTGCTGGCTCCGGCCATGGCCTGGGTATTCCTGGCCGGGCTTTTCCGGGCGCCAGCCGCCCAGCGGAGGGGGATATGGCTTGAGTTTGCCGCCTTCTTTGCCCTTTGCGCGCCGCTGGGGCTTTGGTGGCCGCTGCGCAATTGGGCAGTTTTCGGCATGCCGCTGAACTATGTGGCCGAAATTGGCAAGGACAGCGGCCAGTATATCGGCCATATCGACGCGGTAAAGCGGATGTTCGATTTTTCCGCCTATCAGTTCCGCCAGCTTTACGAGGCCTGGGGCCAGCCCTATCAGGAGTTCAATATGTTCGTGGGCCTGCTCAAGACGGGCGTGTTCGACGAGCAGACCTTTACGGATATCCAGCCGCTGATCTACGGCCCCAGCCGGGCCCTGTTTTCGGCCAGCATCGCGCTGGTGCCGGCCTGCCTGCTGGCGGCGCTGCGGCGGCTCCTCCGGCGGGACGAAGCCCTGCCCGGGGCGCTCAGGGGCTTCTGGATCCTGCTGCCGGTCACGCTGCTTTTCTCTTACATCCAGCTGAACCTGCGCTATCCGCAGACCTGCACGGCCAACATGCGGTATGTGATGCCGCTGGTAATCGTTGCGGGCTATTTCCTGGGCAGCCTTTGGCAGGGCACGCTGCTTAACGCAAAGGCTGGGCGCTTGATTCGTATTGCGGCCGGCGGGCTGGCGGCCCTGTTCTGCCTGTCCTCGGCGGTGGTGTATGTGATGCTGGGCATTGCGGCGTAAGCCGGAAAAGACCATAAGCGGAACCGGCCGGGGTTCCTCTTTGCCTGGCTGGGCCATCACGGCTTCCACCGGGAAATACGGACGGCAAAAAAGACTATGTGGCTGAGCTTTTGCCAATAGCCAGAGGATGGGCAAAAATTACAGAGATTCATTACAGGGTTATCACCAACAGGAAAGTCGCCGTGAAGCATAATCAGGCAATCCAGAATTGCTATATGGGGAACGTATAAAATGCGCTGTTGCCGGAGTCCTGGATGAATGGAATGATAACCGTTTCCCACCGCTATAAACAGCGCTGAAAGAAAGCGGCAGCATTAGCTGCCTATGGAGAAATGCTTCATACAGCCGGGATATTACTGCGTCATCGCTATATCCTAACGGAGAATGTATAGGTATAGCGCCGCAATGGCTGGGCAAGTCGAATCACAGAAGAATTCATTGGGGAATAGAATCAGCCGCCGTCCGCGTGTATGATGCGGACGGCGGCTGACGAATTTTGGAAGCTTACGGATGGGCCAGCGGGCTGATGCGGACCGGCCCCAGGCG
The DNA here is from genome assembly GCA_900542005.1 of uncultured Eubacteriales bacterium. GTDB lineage: Bacteria > Bacillota > Clostridia > Christensenellales > UMGS416 > Parachristensenella. The sequence continues at coordinate 27,624 of UQLW01000001.1, read as the reverse complement.
GCAATCCACCAGCTCGTAGCGGTCGCTCCAGGCATCACCCTCGGTGATGAAGCTGCCGGGGCCGTAGGATTCGGTGAGTACGGGCAGCTGGTGCAAGGGCCCGAAGGTATTGCGGCGGGTGGCGACCAGCGTAACGGCCAGCCTGCGGTCCGGCGGGCATACAAGGTCGGCCGTATAGGGGGCGGTAAAGACCGCCTGCTCAGGATCATCGCCGGCCTGAACCAGAGCCAACGCGCCATGAAAATCCTCCAGCGCAAGCCGCAGCGGCTGGCCGGGCGCGAAGCATTCGGGCAGGGTGAAGCGATAGGTAACCCGGCCGCTGTAGAAGGGCAGCCGGTTATCGGCAAGATTACCCAGGCTGGCCTGCTCCGGCAGGCGGCAGAGCGCGGCGCGGCCCCCATCCAGCCGCACGCCGAAGGCGCCGGTCAGATACAGGGCTTCCAGGTTGGTCGTCCGCATAAAGTCCCCGGTCAGCAGGATTTCATTCTCGCCCTCCCTCAGCAGGTGGGCGGGCAGCCGCAGCCGCTTCAGGCAGATATCGATCCAGAATCCGCTGGCGGGTTCATAGGCCAGGGGGACGCCGTTGACGGCGACCGACCACTGCTCCGGCCGCTCGCAGCACAGCCAGAGCGCTTCCCGGGGCGCATCCTCCACGGTAAAGCGATAGGATAGCTGGAGCCGCCCATAGCGCTGGGCGTCGTGGAGCTTGGCGAACCAGGGCTGCAGCATTTCGCCGCCCCGGTGCTCCAGGCCCAGCTCATCGCGCACCTGCTGGTCGGCCTTGAGGATTTCCTGGCGGTCATGCCAGGGGCCCTTTTCCCAGCGCCAACCGGCATAATCCAGCACCAGCACATTGGGCTCGTCCAGGGCGTAATCCACAGGGCCCTCCAGGAGCCTTGGCGCGCCTGCTTCAAGGCGCGGGGGCGCGGGCAGCCGCTGAGGCTGGCTGGTAAAGGCCAGCACCCGCTCCTGGCCCGGGGCAAAGGAGAGCGTCAGCGGACCATCGGCCGTCCCGAGGGATTGACGGGCGCCGGTCATCAGGTCCCAAAGCTGCACCTGCTGGCCCTGGAAGGCGGGCAGCTGCAGCCGGGCATCCTCCACGCCGTGCTCCCGGTCCACATTGAGCAGCACGGCAAAGGACATGCCCGAGGCAGGGCAGCGGCGCACCTGGCAGAAAATGTGGGGAAGGGGATGCCCCTGCGGGCCGGTTACCTGTACCGCGGGCGGGCATACAGCGCCGATCGCCTGCGCCAATGCGGTTTCGTCAAAGGGGATGGCCTGCGCGCCGTCAAAGGCCAGAAGCTCCTCCGCAGCCCGGGAGGGCAAACCGTCCACATAGGCGGGCAGCTCGCCGGAAAAGACCACATGGCCGCCGGCCTTTAGGAAGGCGCGCAGCATATCCAGCGTGCTGGGGCGCAGGGTAATGGCTCCGGATACCACCACGCAGCGGTAGCGGGCCTGGCCGATGCGCAGCTGAGGCGCCCCGTCCCCGGGCTCGATGGACCAGTCGGCGGCCATCATCTGCTCCTCGCCATAGTCAAAGTCGATTTGACGGCCGGCCAGCATATGGAACAGCCGGGCGTAATGATCCTCCAAGGCCAGCACATCGGGATCCGTGGCGAAGAGCCATTTGCTCCAGCCGGCATGGGCCAGCGCCCAGGCGCTTTCGATGGGGTTGACCACCAGCACGCCGCAGACCGGGTCGCCCTCGGAGATGACCGTGCCAAAGCGGGCGAAATAGGTTTCCAGCCGGGCGAAATCCTTATACCAGGAGGACTGATGCAGGATGCTGGCCGGGTAGTCGCGCTTGGATTCGCCCTCCATGGTGTACCAGGACAGGTGGGGGCAGCGCAGGTTGATGCCAAAGAGCGCCTGCCAGTCGCCCACGGCCTTGTAATCGTTGAAGCTCATCTGCCAGCCGGTACAGCCGTAAAGCTCGGAGAGCAGCCAGCGCTTCCCCAGCTGACGGGCGGCGGAGGAAAGCTGCTTGACGATCCAATAGCATTTGTCGCCGCCGGCCAGCACATCCACGCCGGGATCGTCCATATGGGCGTAGAACCGCATCAGCGAGCCGTGGGCCACCGTCTGGTTGGACAGCGCGTCCTCGTGCAGCACATGGCCGGTGAAGCGCATGTTGTGGGCCTGGCACCACTGGTGGATGGGCATGGCAAAGCGCTCCAGGAAGAGGTTATCGGCCAGGTCGAAATAGTGGATCCTTACCCGGGAAACCTTTTCGCCCCGATACCGGTAAAAGACCTCCGGCAGCAGGGGCTTGGGGTCATAGCCATAGCGCAGGCGGAACTGCTCAAAGAGGTCGTCCGTCCAGGCCATGGAGCAGCGCCATACGCCGTCCTCTTCCCGATAATCGTCCAGGCCGTGGCCGCGGTGGGGCTCGTCGGTGAAGATCCCTTCGATGGAATCGCCCAGCCGGCCGCCGCAGCGCTCACGGTAGGCCTCATGGGTCAGCTCGATAAACCGGTCGGTAGCGGCGCGGCTCATGGTGTCAAGGTAGGTGGCGCCGTTAAAGCCGCTGGAGCAGGGGTCGGGCACGATGGAGAACTGCAGCACCCGGAAGCCCTCCCCCTGGGGGATCGGGTCGTCGGGCTCCAGGGGGCTGTATTCGTCCAGCTTCACGCCCTGGCAGCGGGCCAGGAAGGCGCAGATCACCTCCGGCGTCCAGCGAAAGCGCTCCGCCGGCATATCGGCCATTACCAGGGATTTCATGCGGTACTGCGGATCCGCCGTAACCTTGCCCCCGGCGCTGCCGCTGGGCCAGCGGTCCTCGTCATAAAGCCAGGCCTCCATATCCAGCCGCTTTGCTTCGTCGGCCACGGCGTTGGTCAGCTCGAACCATTCCCGGCCCAGGTACTCGGTGATAAGTCCGGCGCGGGCGTGCATGAAGAACCCGCCCAGCCCCATCTCCTTCATGATGCGGGCCTGGCGGATCAGCTCGTCCTTTTCCAGCTCCCCGTTCCAGGCCCAGAAGGGCTTGCCCCGGTATGCCCGCCCGGGATGCTCGAAGGCCTCCAGCAGGGTGGGCAGGTCTTTATGAAAATTGGTGTGCTCCTTGTGCATTGTGCGCCTCACATATCCGGGGCTTGCCCGGTTGATGCCCCTATTATACGACGGCGGGAGCCGGCCCTCCATGGACGGAACTGATTTCACCCAAACAAAAAGGGCCCATGAGGGCCCTTGGTTGGAAACGAAGCCGCCCCTGAAGGCGGGATCAGGGTTGGATAAAGCCGGCGCCAAAGATTTCGCTGGTATTGCTGATGAGGATGAAGGCCTCGGGATCCATGGATTTGACATGGCGCCGCAGGGCGAAGGCCTGCGCGCTGTTCAGGGCCGTGAGGATGACGGATTTTTCCTGCTGGGTGAAGGCGCCCTCAGCCTGCCATAGGGTAGCGCCGCGATTCAGCGCATCGTTGATGTAGCGGCAGACCTCATGGGGATGGACGGTAATGACGGTAACGGCCTTTTTCAGGTTCATGCGCTCCATGACCGCGTCCACCACCAGGGATTTCGTCACCAGGCCCAGCACCGAATACAGGCCGGTCTCAACGCCAAACACGAAGACCGCCGATACAGCGATGGCCGCGTCGGTCAGGATCATGGCCACGGAGATATTCAGCCGGGTATACTTTTTCAGAATCATGGCGACGATTTCCGTGCCGCCGGTGGAGGCGCTGTGCTGAAAGAGCAGCGCCGAGCCGATGGCGGGAAAAACCACGGCAAAGATAAGCTCCAGCAGCTTCTGGTCGGTGAGCGGTGCGCTCATGGGCGCCCAGCGCTCCAGCGCCTTGAGGCTCAGCGAGAAGAGCAGGCTGCAGTATACGGTTTTCAAGCCAAAGCGCCGGTCCAGCAGCAAAAAGCCCAGCGCCAGGGAAATCGCGTTGATGATCAGGTTAAAGGTACCGGGCGACCAGTTGGCGCTGAGCTGGCCGAAGATGATGGACATGCCGCTGACGCCGCCAAAGGAAAAGTGGTTGGGAAATTTGAAAAAATAGATGCCCACCGAGGTGATCAGCGTACCAAAGGTAATAACCAGAAAATCCGCAAGCCGTTTCTTCATGATCGTCTTTCTCCCCTTTTCTTCCTCCCAAATCATAGTCCTAACCCTGCGAATATGCAAGGAAAACTTGCAAATTTCAAAAGGAAAATCGGAAATTCAACTATATTGCCGGTAATATGCATGAAATATTGCAAAAATAGCCCAAATATGCAAGACGATGGCGGGAAATGGCGCGGTGGGGAGATGGCGCGGACATGATAAGGCGGCGGGACAGGGGCTCGGGCGAACCCCCATCCCGCCGCGGAGAAGCGGCTGGCAGGATGGCTCAGGCGTAGGTAACGCTGCCCAGCACCACCGGAAAACGGGCGCCGGTGGCGGCCGGCAGGTTGCCCGGCCGGCGGTGGAGCGTTTCATAGGCCAAGAGCGCGAAGGCGACCGATTCCTTGGCCTGGGTGGGGAGTCCCACGTCGTCGGTGAGGCGTACCGCGCAGGGCGCAAGGCGAAGGGCCAGCTGCTCCAGCAGGGCGGGGTTGTGCGCGCCGCCGCCGGAGATCAGCGCCTCATCCGGCAGCGCGGGCAGGTAACGGCGATAGCTGTCAGCGATGGAAGCGGCGGTAAAGGCCGTCAGCGTGGCCAGAATATCCGGCGCGGAGAGGCCCCCTGCCTCCGCCTCGTCATAGTACCGCGCAGCCCGCTGCACGCCGAAGCGCTCCCGGCCGGTGGATTTGGGCGGCGGGAGGGAGAAATAGGGATCGGCCATCCAGGCGTCCAGCAGTTCTGGGTCAATCCGGCCTGACCGGGCCAGGCGGCCATCCTGGTCATAGGCCAGCCGGCCGCCGGTCGCCCGGCTGGCGGCATAGTCCATGAGCATGTTGCCGGGGCCGGTGTCGAAGGCGATGACAGCGTCGGGGTTCCGGCCGGCGGGCAGGTAGGTGACGTTGCCGATGCCGCCGATATTCTGCACCGCCCGGGAGCGGGTAGCGTCGGCCAGCAGCAGATAATCCACATAGGGGACAAGGGGAGCGCCCTGGCCGCCGGCCGCCATATCCCGGGCGCGGAAATCGCTGACAACGGTGATGCCGGTACGCTGGGCGATCACCGCGGGGCTGCCCAGCTGGAGGGTGGAGGGCGTCTCCCCCTGGCCCGGCGGGACATGCCATACGGTCTGCCCATGGCTGCCGATGGCGTCCACCTCATCCGGCCGGAGGCCCGCCGCCCGGCACGCAGCCAGGGCAGCCTGGGCGAAGGCCTCGCCCAGCTCAAAGTGAAGGGGACAGAGGGTGTCCACCCTGGAGGTCTCCGGGCGGAAGGCCGAGAAAATGGCATCCCGCAGGGACTCGGGGTGGGGGAGCGATACATGGGACAGCAGCTGCCAATGCAGCCCGGGCGGCGCGCCTTCAATCCGGACGCATACCGCGTCGGTCCCGTCGGCAGAGGTCCCGCTCATCAGGCCAATCAGGATCATCCGGCGGCCTCCGCATCCACTGCAGCCACCAGGGCCCGGACCATCTTGCCGCGCACCTCGATAAGCGCGCGGTTTTCACGGCCGTTATAGACCTCGTTGGTCAGCAGGGCAAAGGTCATATCCCGGTCCGGATCGATCCACATGCAGGTGCCGGTAAAGCCCGTATGGCCAAAGGCGTTCGCTGAAAGCGGATAGGAATGGGCTTCCGGATCAAGAAGCCGCAGCTGCCAGGCGATCCCCCGCCGGTCCCAGTCATTTTGGGCCTGGAAGGAAGCCATCCGCCGGACCATGCCGGTGCTGATTAGACCCTTGCCCCCCTGATAGCTGGTCAGATAGTCCTGACAGAGGGTGGCGGCGTCCCGGGCAGTGGAAAAAAGCCCGGCGTGACCGGCTACGCCATCCAGAAGGAAGGCGTTTTCATCGTGAACACAGCCGCGCACCCGGTATCCGCGCCAGGCGCAGAATTCCGTGGGCGCCACGTTGGTCGCGTCCCGGTGGGCGCTGTTGCGCAGATAACCCGTATGCGTAAGCCCCAGCGGCTGGGCCACCAGCTGATCGACGAGATCGTCCAGCAGGATACCGGTGCGCTTTTCCATGGCGAGCCCCATCAGGATCAGGCCCAGATCCGTATACAGCACCGTGGAGCCTGTGGCATAGGCAAAGGGCATGGTAAGGATCTCCTGAAGGGCGGCCTCAAGGCTGGGCCGCTTGTTCATAGCGAGCCATCCCATGCCCGAGGTATGGGTCAGCACATGATACCAGGTCACAAGGCCTGCGTCGCACTGGCCGTGTACGGAAGCGTCGGTCTGCCCCTTATCCAGCTCGTTGGCCGTGGGTACAATATCGCGCATACCGGTAAAGGCAGGGAAGCTTTCGCACACCCTTTCCTCCAGGGAAAAGACCCCCTGCTCCACCAGGCGCATGAAGGCGGTGGAACAGAAAAGCTTGGTCAGCGACGCCATATCGTACTGGGTGTCCAGGGTGGCCGGCGCGCCGCCCTCAGGGTCAGGATAGCCATAGGCCCCCTCGTGAACGATACGCCCCCTGTGATATACGCATAGGGTAGCCGAGGGAACCTTGCCCTGCGAGCAAAGGCCGGTCAGCGTACGGTCCACCTGTGTAAAGTCAATCATGAACAAAGCCTCCTTTTTGCTGAGTCCCTTCCTCCCACATTTCGATACCAATTCCCAAATTCCTGCTCCCTTGGACAATTCATCGCGCTGGCCCGGTATGGCGGGCGCGAAAAACCCCCTGCCGTCTGCTGACAGCAGGGGGTTTGTATGCTGTTGGGACTATTCTGCGGCGGGCGTTGTGGTGGTCACATCGGCAGCCGTGGTCTCTCCTGCGGCAGGCGTCGTCGTTTCACCGCCGGCCGGGGTTGTCTCAGCCGTGCCGCCGGCGGCAGTGACAAAGCCTGCGTTGCCCAGCACCACGTTCAGCGAGCCCTTGGAGCCCTTCTTTTCAATCAGGCGGATCTTGACCTTCTGAGCGCCGGTCACATCTACGCTGATGCCCGTCTTGTAGTAGTTGTAGTTTACTTCCTCGCTGGTCCAGACCGGATCTTCCTTATCGTCGACAAAGACCATGAGCTGATAAGTACCGCAGTCCTTGGCGTCGTCAAAGAGCCATTCCTTATCCACACCCATATCAAAGGTCAGCGCGCTGTATTGGCCGTTGGTATTGAAGGTCAGGGCGCGGCGGGCCTCGTTGCTGTCGAAGTCGCTGCTCTTAATAAACCAGCCAAGGCCGTGCTCATAGAGGATACCCTTGGCATCGCTTCCGCTGCCGCCGTTGAAGATGGAGAAGTTGGCGTTGTGGGAGTTTGCCGTCCACTTGCCCAGGTAATAGTTCTCCCAGGCGGTATGGGACTTGGTAATATCGCCCTCAGCGAATTCATCCAGGTACTTGATCTGGGTGTTGTCAGCCGGCACGTCCGGCGTTGCCGTGGGAGAGGGCGTGGGCGTCACCAGGATAGAGAGCGTTTCCGAAGGCGCGGTAGCGCTGGGCGTAGTGCCCTGGGGGTCTGTGGTCGTTTTGCCGCCGCAGCGGGAAAGGATGAGGATCAGCGCCACCAGAAGCACGATAACCAGCACGGCGGAGATGATGACCGGCATGGTCAGAAAGCGCTTATAGCGGGAGAGGTCGAACCGGCCGCCTCCGCCGGAGGAGGAGCCGTATCCCCCGCGGCCGCGCCGCGGCGGCTCGTAGCCGTCCTGGCCGTTGTCATAGCCATCCTGGTAGCCGTCGTCGGCGTATCCGCCGCGATCATAGCCATCCTCAGGATAGCCGCCCTGCCCATCGTCGTAGGGGGCCTCGTCCTGGGGCGGGCGCTGATAGGAGGCGGTATTGTAGGAGCCAGTGTTGCCGCTGGCATAGGAACCGGGATTATAGGAGGAGGTATGGTAGGCGCCGGTATTCTGGCTGGGCTCCCGGCGCACCGGCGCTCTGCGGCCGGTGGCATAGGTATCGTCGCCGGAGCCGTATCCGCCCCGTATCGGGGTTTGCCGGCCTGTGTATCCGGAGCGGACGCCGCCGTCCTGGCGCATCAGCCAGCGGCCGATATCCACAGCGTCCGCCATGCGGGCGCGCGCCTCGTTGGGGTCGCCCAGCGGGTTGCCGGATACGCGGTCCTCCGTGGCGCGGATATTGTGGAATTTCTGTAAAATATCGGGGGGAACGCTGCCCATCGCCTTCAGGGCGCTGAGCCGCTCCAGCTGGGGCGTATCAGGAGCCATGGGATTCCCCAGCACATCCAGGGTTATATCAGCCGCCCATTCGCAATAATCACGCAAGGAGGACAGGGCGGTAACGGGGCTAAAATCCACCAACCGGGCGGCATCCGCACCGAGTGCGGCGAGTTTGGGCCATCGGGACCTGAGGAATTCAAATTCATTGGCCATGACGAAGCTCCTTTCATGGTTGGACAAATCAAATGTATCATATAGACAAATAGGTCTAGTTATCTACTTCTTATTTTACCTGTTCCGAACCGGCTGTCAATGCACAAAGCATAAAAAGTTACAAAGAATTTTCAAAGTACTTACAAATTATTCCCAATTCTTTGGGGACATTTCCGGGGACATGGGCGGCGGGCGGCAGGAATTGGAACCCATGGGGGCGAATAAAACACAAGCTATGCGTAAGGAGGGATCGATTATGGCATATCTTGCCGCGCCAGCCCGCTACGAGGGCATGGAATACCGCCGCTGTGGAAGAAGCGGCCTGAAGCTTCCCGCGGTGTCGCTGGGCTTCTGGCAGAACTTTGGCGATGTGAACCGGTATGAAACCAGCCGGGAGATGACGCTGACCGCCTTTGATATGGGCGTCACCCATTTTGACCTGGCCAATAACTATGGGCCGCCTCCAGGATCGGCGGAAAAGAACTTTGGCCGCATCCTGCGGGAGGATCTGCGCGCCTACCGCGACGAGCTTGTGATTTCTACAAAGGCCGGCTGGGGCATGTGGCCCGGGCCCTATGGGGACTACGGCTCCCGGAAGTACCTGATCGCTTCCCTGGATCAGAGCCTGGCCCGGATGGGGCTTGATTATGTGGATATCTTCTACCATCACCGCCCGGACCCGGATACGCCCCTGGAGGAAACCATGGGCGCGCTGGATTCGATCGTGCGGGCGGGCAAGGCGCTGTATGTGGGCATCTCCAGCTACAGCGCCGACGAGACGGAACGGGCCGTTGCGATCCTCAAGGGGCTTGGGACGCCCTGCCTGATCCATCAGCCCAGCTATTCCATGCTGAACCGCTGGATTGAAAAGGACCTGCAGCCGGTGCTGGAGCGCGAGGGGATCGGGACGGCCGTATTCTGCCCGCTGGCCCAGGGGATCCTGACCGGCCGCTATCTGGGCGGCATCCCGGCGGACTCCCGCGCCAGCCGCGAGGGCTCCCTCAAATCCCAACAGATTGACGAAGCAACCCTGGAAAAGGTTCGCGCGCTCTCGGAGATTGCCGCGGGCCGCGGGCAGAGCATGGCGCAGCTGGCCCTGGCCTGGTGCCTGCGGGAGGGACGGGTTACGACCGTGCTGGCCGGCGCCTCCCGGGTCAGCCAGCTGAAGGAGAACATCGCCACTGTGGGCAACCTCCGCTTTGCCCAGGATGAGCTGGACGCCATTGAGGCGATCCTGGCCCGATAGGGCCTTCCCGAAACCGGTTCCTTCAGGACCGGTTTTTTTCTTTTGCCCAGTTTGCGGCGGGCGGGGCGGGCTTTTGCAGCAGGTGCCTTTTTCCCGGCGGCATTTGGGTGTATAATGAAAGCCATCTGGAAAGAATGTCCTTAAATGGAATAAAGGATGTGACGAGACTGAAACGGTTAATGCTTATCGATGGAAATTCCCTGGCTTACCGGGCTTTCTACGCGCTGCCCACCACCATGACCTCGCCGGAGGGCGTATGCACCAACGCGGTGCACGGCTTTTTGAACATGATGCTCAAGGCGCTGGAGGATTATAAGCCCGATGGGCTGATGGTGGCCTTTGATATGCACGGGCCCACCTTCCGCCATGAAGCCTACGGCGATTATAAGGGGACCCGCAAGCCGACGCCGGAGGAGCTTCGCCCCCAGTTCCCCATGCTCAAGGAGATCCTGACGGCGCTGGGCGTGTGCATTCTGGAGAAGGAGGGCTATGAGGCGGACGACCTGCTGGGCACGGTATCCGCCTGGGGTGAGCGGCAGGGGATGGATTGCCTGGTGGTGACCGGCGACCGGGACTCGCTGCAGCTCATCTCCCCCCATACCCATGTGCTGCTGACGCTGAAGGGCCTGAGCCAGATCGAGGAATACACGGTGGAACACCTGGCGGAGAAGCTGGCCCTGCGGCCTGACCAGATCCCGGACCTGAAAGGACTGATGGGCGACAGCTCCGACAACATCCCCGGTATCCCCGGCGTGGGGGAGAAGACGGCGCTGTCGCTGCTGGCCCAATATGAGACGGTGGACAACCTGCTGGCGCATACCGGCGAGCTCAAGGGAAAGCTGAAGGAAAAGGTGGAAAAGGGCGCGGATATGGCCCGCTTTTCCCGCAGCCTGGCCACCATTGACCGGCAGGCGCCGGTTGAGGTGGAGGCCGGCCAGCTGGAGCTGCCCAGCGACGCCCGCATGGGCCAGGGGCTGGAAACGCTGAAAAAATACGCCCTTAACAGCATTGCCAAGCGGCTGGAGGAACGCCTGCCCCGCCAAGCCGAGGCGCGGCCTGCTGCGGTGCACCAGCTGGGAAGCCTGGAGGAGCTTTCAGGCCTGGCGGCCAGCTGGGCCGGCGAAGCGGCGCCGGTGGCGCTGATGGTGGGCGAGGGGCTGACCCTGGCCCGGAGCGAGGAGGAGCTCTGGCAGGCGCCGCTGATGGTGAACCTGCTGGAGGCTGGATGGCCCCTGGAGGAGGTGCTGGAGGCGCTGCGCCCGCTGCTGGAGGGCCCCGCGCCCAAGATCGTAGCCAGCGACGACGCCCGCAAGGTGGGCTCCGGCGGCCGCCAGTGGCTGAGCCTGGCGGCTGGTATAGGCGCAGGCTTTAAAGGCCTGGAGTATGATTTGACGCTGATCGGCTATCTGCTGGATGCGACGGCCCGGCGCCTGGATCCCGCGGCGCTGTATGAGCGGTACATCGGGCGGCCGCCGGAGAAGCTGGACGCCCACCACCTTGTGACGCTGAAAAACGCCATGTGGCCCCGTCTGCAGCAGGCCGGCATGGAACCGCTGTACCGAAGCTGCGAGCTGCCCCTGGTGGAGATCCTTTACCGCATGGAGCGGGAAGGCTTTAAGGTGGACCGCAGGGCCCTGACCGAGCTGGGCGCCGATATGCAGCGGCGTATCGACAGCGTGACCGAGCGCATCTATGAGCTGGCCGGCGGGAACTTCAATATCAATTCGACCCGTCAGCTGGGCGAGGTGCTCTTTGAAAAGCTGGGCCTGCCCAAGGCCAAGAAAACCAAGACCGGGTATTCCACCGATGCCAGCGTGCTGGAAAGCCTGCTGGACCAGCACCCCATCATTGCCCCCATTTTGGAATATCGGCAGCTCACCAAGCTGAAGGGGGCCTATGTGGATGGCCTTGTGCCCCTTTTGGATGGGGCGGACAAGCTGCATACAAGGCTGAACCAGACGCTGGTGGCGACAGGGAGGCTCAGCAGCGCCGAGCCCAACCTGCAGAATATCCCCGTGCGCATGGAGGAGGGGCGGCGTATCCGCGGCGTATTTGTGGCGTCGGGGCCCGGACGGGTGCTGGTGGACGCCGACTATTCCCAGATTGAGCTGCGGGTGCTGGCCCACATGGCCAAGGATCCCCGGATGATCGAGGCCTTCCGGGATAAGGCCGATATCCATACCCGCACGGCCTCGCAGGTATTCGGCGTGCCGGTGGAGCAGGTGACGCCCCAGCTTCGGTCGGCGGCCAAGGCGGTGAATTTTGGCATCGTATATGGCATCAGCGATTTTGGGCTGGCCCGCCAGCTGGATATCTCACGGAAGGAGGCCGGCGACTATATCAACCGGTACCTTGGCACCTTTGACCATGTGAAGGCCTATATGGAGCAGGTCATCGAGACGGGACGCGAGCTGGGCTATGTGGAGACCCTCTACCACCGGCGCCGGCCCATGCCCGAGCTGAAGGCCAAGGATCACAATACCCGCACGGCCGCCGAACGCATGGCGATGAACGCGCCGATCCAGGGGACCGCGGCCGATATCATCAAGCTGGCCATGGTGGCGGTGGACCGGGCCCTGCAGGAAGGCGGCTTCAAGGCCCGGCTGATCCTGCAGGTGCACGACGAGCTCATCGTGGACGCGCCCCAGGAGGAGGCGGACGCAGTGGAGGCGCTGCTGATCCAGTGCATGGAGGGCGTAGCGGCGCTGGACGTGCCCCTGACCTGCGAGGTACACCGCGCCCACAGCTGGATGGATGCCAAATAGGAGGAACGCATGAAAGTAATCGGATTAACCGGCGGCATTGCCACGGGCAAGTCAACCGCCAGCAGGACGCTGCGGCAATTGGGCGCGACCATATGGGACGCGGATGAAACGGCGCGGCAGGTGGTCCGGCCGGGCGAGCCGGGCTTTGACGCGCTGAAAAAGGAATTCGGCGCGGATATCTTCGGCCCGGACGGGCGGCTGAACAGGAGGATGCTGGCGCAGCGGGTTTTCGGCAAGCCCGAGGAGGTGATCCGCCTCAACAAAACGCTACACCCCATCATCCTGATGGACCTGGTGGATAAGCTGAAAGGCTGGCGGGCCGAAGGCGTTAAGGTGGTCATTGTGGATGCGCCGCTGCTGTTTGAAAGCGGGGCAGACGTGGCCTGTGACCAGGTGTGGGTGCTCTCCTGCGGGGAGGACGAGCAGCTGCGCCGGGTGATGGAGCGGGACAAGCTCAGCCAGCAGGAGGCGATCGAACGGCTGGAGGCCCAGATGAGCGACGCCGAGCGCCGGGCCAAGGCCACGCGGGTGATCGATACCTCCTGCGACGAGGCGTCGACGCAGCGGGCCATTACCGCCTACTATGAGGAGCTGCTGGAGGACGGGGATGAGGGCTAAAAGGCGGCTGGCGGCGCTGCTGGCCCTGCTGCTGTTGGCCGTCCCCCTGGCGGCCTGCCAGGGGGACGGGGACCAGGCCTCGTCGCCGGTGCTGGTGGTGGCAACCCCGACGCCCAAGGCAGACCTTTCCACGCTGCATATCGTCATGCCGGAGAACGTTGAGACGCTGCATCCACTGCGGGCAACCCAGCGGGAGGTCCGCAGCCTGCTGGGTCTTGTCTATGAAAGCCTGCTGACCTATGACGGCGAGGGAAACCCCACCGGCGGGCTGGCAGCCAGCCTGGAGCCCGATGAGACGGCGAAGGTATGGACCGTGAAGCTGCGCACCCAGGCCAGCTGGCAGGGCAGCGGCCGCCCCCTGTCGGCTGACGATGTGATCTTCACCCTGGACCTGATCCGTCAAATCGGCGAGGACGGGGCCTATGCCTCGGTGCTGGATTACCTGGAAAACTGGGAAAAGGTCGATGAAACGACCGTGCGCATCAGCTGTAAGCATGGCTTCATGGGCAACCAGATGGCGCTGGATTTCCCAATCGTACCGATGGACGCCGGCTTTACCGCCGACAGCGCCCCTAACCCGGGCGTAGGCACAGGGCCCTATACGATGGGCGAGCTTCAGGAGGGGGAAAACCTCACCCTGACGGCGAACCCCAGCTGGTGGAAGCAGCAGCCCTCCATCAAGACCGTCGTGGCCCACCGCTACCCCGACACCCAGACGGCCTCAACCAGCGTGATGCTGCGGCAGCTGGATGTGGTGCAGACCGACGATGTGGTGACTGACCAGTACAGCTATGCCGGGGATGTCAATACCTACGAATATGTAACGCCGTATTTTGAGTTCCTGGCCTTCAACATGGCCAGCCCCAACGTGTCGGATGTCCGGCTGCGGCAGGCGGTAGCCTACAGCCTGAACCGCAAGGAGATCGCTTCCGACGTCTATATGAACCATGTTACCCTGGCAGACAGCCCCTTCTTCCCGGGCAACGCGCTGCTCAAGGAGGAGGCCTCCCTGGAGCAGGACGCTGCGCAGGCGCAGTCCCTGCTGGCTGCCATGGGCTGGAACAGCCAGATCCAGCTGACCCTGCTGACCTATGACAACAAGCAGGATCCGCTGCGCCTGGAAGCCGCCAACCTTATCGCCCGTCAGTTGGGCGAGCAGGGCATCACCGTGCAGGTGGTGGCCAAAAGCGGCGATGCCTTTACCCAGGAGCTGGAAGGGGGGAACTTTGACCTGCTGCTGGCCGGCTGGTATCTGGGCGAGGTGCCTGATTTGAGCTTTGCGCTCTCCAGCACCGGCGAGGGGAACGTAACCGGCTATGCCAGCGCGGCCATGGACCAGAAGCTGGCGGCCCTATTGGAGAGCGGCAGCAGCGGCTTTGACAGCGCCCTGGCGGCGGTAAAGGATCAGCTGGCGGAGGATATGCCCCTCATCAGCCTGTATTTCCGCAACCATACGCTGCTGACCGCCGCCCAGGTGAAGGGCGTAGGACGCGTCGAGGAGGATAACGCTTTTCTTTCCATCGACCAGTGGATTGTCGGCCAAAGCGAATAACCTGCCGGCAAAAACCCTTGACAAACCCATAGGGTTTGCGTATAATCAATCATGCATTGCATATGCAATGCATTTTGCGATAGTGCTGGAATCGGCAGACAGGCACGTTTGAGGGGCGTGTGTGGCAACACGTATGGGTTCAAGTCCCATCTATCGCACCAAACCAATATAATCCGAACTTGTTTCCGATAGGAGATAGGTTCGGATTATTTGTTTATTTCGAGAAGTTTGAACAGACGCATTTTCGGAATGGTGTCGTCAAGCGTCCTGAATCCAAACCTAGAGGACCAAGAAAGAAAAAACTTAGTTTGGATTAGAAGGAGATGATCATGAAAAACTTATCAGTTGTCAGTTCAATATGGATACCGTCTGCGTGGAGCTTCGCTTTTCGGATGGGAGCATTTGCTCCATCGACACCAACGCTGTGGAGAATTTAGTGGCCGACAATATGTATCAACGGTCGGAGCTGGATTATCTCATTTACAACGATCCGCTGGCCTATGCTGACCTTGTGTTGAACGGCGATCCCGAAGCATACCTTAAAGCAATCACGGAATACACGCCGCTTGATTGAACATGGCAAGGCAGCATTCGAGTCTTTTATGATTCGGATGCTGCCGTTTTACCTTGAAAATAATATTAGTAGCCGCTACCGATATTATTTTCTAAGAAATAGCTGTGAACCGTTACGGATAATGGTGGTGGTCAAAATGACCACCACCAAAACTGCAACAAAGTGAAAAGCCCATGTTTTCGCCCTTTACCGTGACACAAACTCAAAGCATGGTAGCGTGATATGGTGAACCCCTCTGAGGACAGAAGCCATCAGAAGGGTCGTGATTAGAACATCTTCATCTGTTCGGGATCATCCTTGCTTTTTGTTTTACCGGATGACTTCTTCGCAGGGGATGTTTTCTTGGGTGCAGCGGCTTTCTTTTTCTCCTCAAGTGCTTTCTTCTTGGCGAAGAAATACTTATTCACTTCGCTGCGGGCTGCTTTCGTAGGAATCAAGGCGACCATCTTTTCCAGCTTGAGATCGCTCTCTCGCATTTTTTGATAGTGCCTTGGATCCTTAGAACAGACCCACCGAGGCTCCTTTTTCATTGCGAATACATAGGGCGCACCACACTTGCACCGGAGAACGCCATCAAGAGGATATTGCTGGGCAACATTTCTGGAATAGTCGCCAGCAACACACTGCCAGTAGATACCGCCTTCATCGCTTTCTTTTACGAGCATTTCCTCTCCACATATGGGGCACTTCTGTTCATATGTGTTTTCCACTGCACCGCAGATATGCTCGATATTGAAAAGCTTTTCGTATTCAGCAGTCAGCTCCCGATCTGCGTGTCGCTGCATAACTTCGCCAGTCAAACCCGTGAAGCTGAGCGCATTCAGAGAACCGATCCAAACCGCATTGCTATCCACGAATATTAGTTTTTCGTGCATACCCTTCTTGTGGAGGACACTTACACCGATGTCACGCAGCTCCTGCTCGCACTTCTCATACTGTGCAAGCTCAGATTTGCCACGGTCGGAGAGCGCTTTTGTAACAACGATGATCTGCTTTCCGGCACGGATGGCATCTGAGAAGGCCGGCAGAAGGGTGCTCAGGCGGGCCTCTGTCATAAAGGCAGAGTAAACGATCAGACGCTTTTTGAAGGACTGGATATCAGCCATGAAGTAGTCATTGAAGACATCTTCTCGGCAAACAATGTGCTTTCCGGTAAGATTCCCATCAAAAACCAAGTTGGACTGTCGGGCAAACACGATGTCAGGCAGGAGGGTTTTGGCATCCACCTTAACAAGGCGATCCTTCTTTATCAGCTTATCCAGCAGTTCGGAAAGAGCATTGTTTTTGGCCCGCTTTTGACAATAGGCGAAGTTGCCAACAATATACAGCTTAAACTTTGCTCTTGTGATCGCCACATTGAACATCTTTCGCAGATCTTCATTGACTTCCTTATCTGTCATAAACAGATTGGCCTTCCAATGCGGCTCATCGATCACGAGGTCGAAAATCACGATATCGGCCTCGCTGCCCTGGAAGCTGTGGATCGTACCGGCTCTGATCAGATTGAGGTTTTCCTTGAATCCACGATTACGGTATTCAAACTCCACAAGCTGATTGACGCGTGCGATGTGTGGCTTATACGGAGCAACGATCAATACAGAGGCATCTTTTGCGGGTTCGGCAGTTGCAGGATCAAGATCCTTCAGCTTGTTTTCCAGGAACTTGAAGGCAAGATCAACGGAAACCGCTGCTGAGAAACAATTCAGGCGGCTGTGGCTCTTTCCTTGAGGCACACCGGTAACCCAAGCATGGAGACCTTCTGTGTCAATCAGGTGGACATTTCCTTTTGTCCGCTTACCGGAATACCAGCTATAGAACTGCTCGCGGTCTTTGATCCTGAACTCATTTTGGTCATCAGAACGAAGGCCGCCATATGCTCCATAATACATATTCGCGATATCTGCAATATCGGACTCCATGCGGAACTGATTATTGAGCATAACGAAGTTCTCGGGGCAGGTAGCTTTGTTTCGAGCCTTTTCCTGCATACCGCTATGATAGAAGATATCCTTCCCCAACCATTTTTGTGCCATGGGCGTCTCTGCCATAACGATAGGGGGTAGTTGGAGGAAATCGCCTACAATCACGATATTGGACTCAGCAAGGTAGCTGGCGCACCAAAGCGCGGGGATCGAAGCCATGGAAGCCTCGTCCAGAATCACGGTATCAAACTTTCTCTCCCGCAGGGTATCACTCAGGTAGGATTTCGCAAGCGTGGCGCCCACAATTTTAGCGCTCATGATCGCCTGCTTTTCCAGTTCCTGCATTTTCTCTTTGAGCTCATTTAGCTGGCGGAAAATTTCGATCAACTCATGATCTGCTGCATCCTTTTCCTGCTTAAGGGCATCAATATCGATGGTGTCCAGTTCCGCCTGTACCGCCTTGAACAGTTTGGAGAGCTCGTCATAAAGGGGAGCAATATCCTCGGCAACGGGGTGATATAGGAATCCAAGACAAAGAGCGCACTCCTTTTCAAGCCGTTCAGAACAAGAATCGCTTTCCTCATCACGCGATTTCTTGAGGCTGGCCAAGTTATCTTGTTCCTGTCGAATCCTTCTTCCAAGCTCACTGAGGCGATCGAGCGACGATTTTGACTGGTTCTGCTGTCGCTCAAGCTCGCTAACTTCCTCATATAGTGAAGCTTTTTGCGCAGACAGTCCGGGCAGCTCCTTTTTGGCTGCCTCCAATTCGGATTTGAACTCACGAACCGCATTGACCCAGTAATCCTGTGTTTGCGAAGGTGTGACCGCACGAATCTGCTCCTGTAAAATAAGAAGGCTTTCCAGTTGCTGAGAATACTCCTGTTCGAGGCTTTCTTGGCGCCGCAAATCCTCCTTTGTGGTAGGAAGATCTCTGTGAATACGATCCAAGGTTGCCTGTGCTTGTGTAACGGCGCTCTTGCCAGCGAAGAACTTTGCAACAGAGCTCTTCTTTTCATAATTAGAGATCGTTTGCTGGGCTATGGCTTGCTGAGCCATCAAATCATTGATGGTATTTTGGAGGCGCGTGATTTGGACATTAGCCTTGTCGATCTCACTCCTGATAAAGGAAATAGACATATACTTCGCTTCCTGAGATCGAAGTTCAGCATATCTACTGTGCTTTCTTACCTCATCCTGAGCGGTCTGAATCCTCTGAGGCAATGCAGAAATAGCGGTTTCAGCTTTTTCGACTTGTCTACAGAAAGAATCGTATTCGTTCTTTTTTGCTTTAAGTGTTTTAGAGATAATCAGATAGTTTGCATACTCGGGATGAGCTGCTCGCTCCTGTGCTACCGAAGCATTTATCTCGGCAATTCTGCACTGGATCTCTGCAATTTGTTTTTCATAGGCGTCAATGCTTTGAAGTGTCTGCCGAATGCCATTCAAATTACTTTCTTTGATCCAGGTATCCTTGGCGAGCAAGGGGTGGATTTCGTTGATGCGACACTGTAACTCATTCTGCTGCTTTTCAAGTAATGCTTTTTGCTCGTATAATTCTTTACCTAAGGCAGCAACATGCTGTGCCAGCAGGACTCTATCCGGCAAGGGCCTTGCGGGAGTGCCAATTCGCAGGATCGGATAATTGGCATCGCCCTCTTGGACCGATTTAGAATATATTTTATCTGCTTTTTCAATTGCGCCATCAACGGCCGTATTGGTGTGGGAGACAACTAATACAGACCGGCCATGTCTGTACAGTTCATCAATAATCTGGCCAATTACGGTGGTCTTTCCGGTACCAGGAGGTCCCCAGATATATGTAATATCGCTTGAAAGTGCGGATCTTATAGCATCGCTTTGGCTTAGAGTGTTGTTCACATCTAAGTTGAGATCGCTATACTCAAATATCTTTTTCGCGGTATAAAGTTCGCCATCAGATGGGAGCATACGCTTACCCGCGGGATTTTCCCTTTCGGCATTCGCTTCAATGCACTTTATCAAGCGCTCCATCAGCACGGTAGCTCCATTTTCGAGACGGGCCTTTCCGATTGTGTCTGGCAATGGAGTTTTGGTTGAGATTACTATGGAGTTTTCCTCAAAGCTGATAACAGTAACATCGAATTGATCTTTTCCGATTACCAGTTTACAAGGCGTATCAGCTGGCAGAGAAGGAACATACTCAACATTGAACCGATACCATAAATCAGACCCGTGACTTTCGATTCGTCGTCCGGCGAACAGCAAGGTAGAAGACTGACCACTCTTTTTGATTTTATCGATTTCCTCTTCGAGTGCATCTCTGAACTCAGATAAAATCCCTTTTAATTCTATTCGTTCGGAAAGATGTCTTTTTTCCTGCGTATCCATCATAACTTTTCACTTCCTCACGGCTTAAAACGCGTTGACGAGTACATAATCAATTATTTAAATCTTCAGATGTTTTCTTATTTTTCTTCGGCGTATACTATTTTTTTATTCCGTTCCTTTGCCATCCAATAGGCATCCTGCAAGGCGCGCATCACAGCATCCTTGTCTTGTTCGGAAAGTTGTTCTCCAGCAAAGAGGGCAGAAACATCTGCGATCACTTCTTCTGCATCCCTTACACCTTTGTATCCATCGGCCTGTTGTGCTTGCAGCGTAAATTCTTCATTTTCGGAAAGCAGATAGTTCACCTTGCAACCGAGCGCGGCAGCAAGTTTGGTATACACTTCTCGCTGTTTTGGGTACCGTCCGTTTACTTCATAGTTGCGGATAGTTCGCAGAGAGAGACCACACAGCTTTCCCAGATCTGTCTGGGAGAGCTTATTTTCAATTCTCAGCAATCTTACTTTTTCTCCAAACTTCATATCGAAACCCACTCCGGGAAGCTTATTCGCATATTATTTTGCCCAAACCTATTGGCACAGGGACGTTACTTGCTTCTAATTTTGATAGGTAAATATATTGCCTATATTGTATGCAGTAAGTGCCTATTTGTCAATGAGGGTTGAGGTAATTTGCAAAATAGCAAGCACATATGTTATATGATTTATAATTTAACATTCAGCTCCAACGGAGTGCAGCCAATTTTATCGAAATTGTTAAAGCATATGGAGTATTGCCAAGCAAGCCTTTGCGAAATGACGGTATGGCCGGAATTTTGCAAAGCGCACGAGTGGGTACCGCCGTGCCCTGCTTGCCAAGTATGTTTCCGGTTCATAATGGAATCAGGCGGACAGGCATTTTATGTCCTGTCCGCCTTGTCTGCCTGACAGCAAAACAGTCAGTTGCAGTCAACGGCGGCGTATGCCGTTCATAGTTTCCATGCTGATGGATTTGCAGGACAGGGAGAATGTCAACCTGCCCCTCTATGAACAGCAGTTGCGGGAGGCGGACACGGCCATTCAAAACCTTCTGAACGCCATCCAGCAGGGAATTTTAACCAAGTCCACGAAAACCCGTCTGGAAGAACTGGAAGCGGCGAAAGAGGAATTGGAAACGAAAATTGCCTGTGAGAAGCTGGAAAAGCCCAAGGTCAGCGCCAAGTTTATGACCTTCTGGCTCTACCGCTTCCGCAAGCTGGATGTGCGGCAGAAGTCCCACCGGAAGATGTTGATTAATACCTTTGTCAACGCCATTTTCCTGTATGATGACAAAATGGTGATTACCTTCAACTATAAAGACGGGACGGACACCATCACTTTTGATGACCTGAAAGCGGTGCTGGACAAGGAAAACACAGGTTCGGATTTGGATTGCTCAACTGCACCAAACCTGCACACCTTTTGGATACCATGGTGTATCGAAACAGTGTGCAGGTTCTTTTTGCAGAAAGCTGCATTTTGCGGGTTCCCCCATACTGTTGCACGATAGCAGGCTCTGAGAGGACTGGAAAGCGGTCCTCCGGAGCCTGTTTGTCTTTTTCTTGTAATGCCTTTCGGGAAAGGTTGGGGCCTCTTTGCCCGATTGCCCGGTCGGTTAGGCGGCGGGATGCGCTCGCCATGTTTCCGGCCCCCCAGGGGCTGCCCGGTTTTGGCATAACCGATTTTTCCCCCTTCACACGGTTTCCTATGATTTTTTGCCTACCCGTCATAGCAAGTTCCCCCGTTTTGCGTGGGTTTCCCCATACCCAATAGAGACAGGAAAGCCGCCTTGGCAAGAAAGGATGGAGATGGCAGCTTTCCGGATAAGGGCTGCTGACGCGCGGGCAAGATGGATACGCATGTTTGTTGCTCGTTCCACTGCTGGTTGAGTTTGGGCCGTTTGCATCAAAGAAGTGTTGATTGCCTTTTCCCTTCTTTCTGCGCTATAGTACTATCATCAAAAATTACCATCATAGAATGAGGTTTTTGCCGTGCTAGATGTGCAGAAGATCGCCGCTTTCCTTGTGGAACAGCGACGCAAGTTGGGTATGACGCAAGCCGACGTAGCAGGTAAGCTGAATGTATCCTATCAGGCCGTTTCAAAATGGGAAAATGGCGCCTTACCCAATGTAGAACTCCTGGTAGAATTGGCTCAGATCTTCCACGTTACAGTGGATGAAATCCTTTCTGGACGCAAAAAAGGAGCAGAGCCATTGTCCTATAGCAGGGCTGGAGTGGATATAGCCTATACGGATGCCATCAAGAAGGAACTCGCCGCATATCTTCAGGCAGAAGATCCCCGGGTGCTCAACGGCTTGGGGCCTTTCGCCTCTTTGTACGATCTTAGTTTTCCTGAAATAAAGGATCCAGTCCTGGTCTTAAAAACAGAGGAGCCCGGCTCCAAGCAAAAACTGGCTATGCAATATGGATACTCTGAATCCATCTGCCATGATATGATCAACCACTTGGTCAACGATATAGCGGTAATGGGAGCAAGGCCCTTGGCCGTTCTGGATTGCATTGTGTGTTCCTCCGCAGAAAAGGAGACGATCAAAACCTTATTGAAGGGGCTCTCCCAGGCTTGTAAGGAAAACGAGTGCAGTTTGGTCGGCGGGGAAACCTCCATCCAGCCGCAGGTGGTGGAAAAAGGGACGTACATCCTTTCTTCCAGCATTGCAGGGATTGTTTCCCGCCATCATGTCGTCGACGGCCGCGCCATTCAACCGGGGGATCTGATTCTGGGGGTAGCTTCCAACGGCCTGCACACCAACGGCTACTCCCTTGTCCGGATGCTCCTGGAAAAAATGCCCCAAATCAAATTTGAAAAGATTCACGGGGAGACTTTCCTGGAGCAGATCATGAAGCCTCACACAGCATACTACCAAGCGATCAAGCAGATAGCTTCCAATCCTGCTGTCCATGGCATGGCGCACATCACAGGCGGCGGCATGGAAGGAAATCTGAGCCGTATTATGCCCAAAGGATTACAGGCGAAAATTGACCTTGGCAAATGGAGAGTCCTTCCCTTGTTTCAATTCATTAAAGAGATCGGAAACATCGAAGAACGGGAGATGCTCGCCACGTTTAACTGCGGAATCGGGCTGGTGATCGTCGTAGAAGAATCGTCGGCACAGTGGATCAAAGCCCATATATCCAAGTTTTTCGACTGCTACGAAATAGGCGCCATTCAGGCGGGAGACCCCAAAGTTTCATTCCATCATCACATTGCCTGGTAACAAGGCGGTCCACTATAAAAAATCCTTTCAGGCAAGGGAAGAGCTGTCTATGAGGTTAATGGTTCCTGCCTTGCCATTGCTGCCACAGGCCGCATCTGAGCTTTCGATATGATCTTAAGCGTATGAGCCCCAGGAAGGGAATCGCCCTGAACGCGCTATGAAATTTCTGGTTTGTTTAACCGATCGCCGGGTTCTGTTAGAACTTCGGCGTTTTTTTAGATTTTGTTTTTTGGATAGCTGATCCCCCTTGATCCAGGACGGCTTTTTCTAGCGCTAGGTAAGCTGATGGCGAATACCCTTGTCTTTACCGCGTGTACGGTTTGTTTCGTCTGGTATTTCGTCGATGATGAACCCTTGTGGCGGCGCTTCTGGAGGGTTATAATATAGACACTGATAAAATGAAAAAGTTTGCCGTATTGGGCCGCCAGACGGCGCCTTTGCTGTGCCGCGGGCGAGAGAGGAGATCAAACCATTGGGTGTAATTTTGATCCTATTAGGCATTTTATGCTTCCCGTTCGCCGTCAACTCGCCCATGTATGTTGCCTTTGGCATCGGATTTATTCTTTGGGGATGCCATATCATGCCGGTACCCAAGGGAAAGAGCAAATCCGGAAGCAGCGGTGACGCGCACAGCGGCGGATACGAGGGGCGGGTGCATGTCGACCGTACCCGGTTTATTTATGATGACAACGGAAACCTGCTGGATACCGAGGACGGCTCCTTTACGGAAAGCCTCAATGGTGTTCTGCGCGATCACGAAGGCCATGAGATCGAACGGGATGACGACGGCGAGCTTCGGCTGCGCTGATATACGCGCCATGGGCGGCAGGGGAAAGAGAGAAGAAGGGGGTAGATCAAATGGGCAAGAAAAGAAGGGGTGGAAGAAGCGCAGGCAGATGGATTGCCATCCTGGGGGCTGTGGCTGTCATCGCGGCAGCGGCGGTCGCAGGGCTTTATCACTTTGGCCTCATAGGGAAAGGCAGATCATCGGCAGCGGCTTTATCCGCCGCGCTGGAGCAGTGGACGGATGAATGGCAAAGGGGCGACGCCAGCTCCCTTTCGGCAGGTATGGTTTTCGGCGTATCGGACCGGGAGCATGCGGAGCCGGACGAAACGGAGGACGGAGCGCTGAGCGCCGGGGATCTTAAAAAGATCATGGAGGAGCAGTATAGCGAGCTGATCGAGGCGCCGGCGGAAACGGAAGCGGCGGACGGTGTATTCCCGATCCTGATGCAATATACGTCCGTTTCCTATACGCTGCCGCAAAACGTGGAGGCGGGCCAATGGGTGAGCTTTGAAATCACCGGGCCGGATATGACGAAGATCATCGCGCGTTTGGATGAAAACGATGGGCAGGAGGCGCTTTTCAGCGAGCTGGAGGCAATCCTTGCGGCGGGAAACTATGAGACGAGGACCGTTTCAGCGCGGGCCGGGATTGAGGCGCTGGATGACGGATTCCGGTTGCGGAACGACTATGAGCTGATGGACGGATTGTACGGCGGCCTGATCAGCGTAGTCAGCGATGCGCTGCCTAAAGAAGAATAAGGGGGGATGGCTTTGAAGCAGATAAGCATACGCATAGCGGCGCTTGCCATGACGGCTTGTGTGCTGCTCTCCGGCGCGCGGGCGGGAAAGGGAAGGGCCTGGGCCGCGCCGGCAACGGCGGAGGGGCCGGAGACGGTAAACATTCCCTATGGAGAGGACATAAGCGCCTATAAGCCGGAACAGGACGGCTACTATGGGCTTCTTCCCGTCCAATATGAAAAGGCGCAGGCCGACGATGGCCTCAAGACGATGGAAAAGGTCTATATGCCGGTGCTGGTAAGCGGAGGGCATCTGTATATTGCGGACAGCGAGATAGAAAGCGTCCTGGGGCTGACGGTGAAAAGGGGCGGTTCGACGCTTCTGGTCAGCGCCTATGAACGGCATCTGGCCCTGAGCAGCGGTAATTCGGACGCGCAGTTTTTTGCGGGCGATTTTGCAGATTCCTATATTTCGCTGACCATGCCTCTTTCTGCTGCGCCGGTCTATCATCATGCGTCGGTATGGGTGCCGCTGCAGGATCTGTGCATCCTCTTTGACCTGGGCCTCCATCAGGAGACGGAGGGGGAGGACACCTTTATCACCGTATATGATCCGGACGAGACGGTCATCGACGTGCTGGCTTATCTGTATAATAACAGCGGCGAGTGTATGACGGCCTATACCAGCGGGAACATGGCGCTATTAAGCGGGTCGAGCGCCGCGGCCCAGATTGCCGCAAAGATGATTGACGGCGACGCTACCGCATGGGCGGCGGTCGCGCTGTCGGCCTTTGGGTTTGACGAAAAGAGCTATGAGCTTCTATTGGAACAGCTGGCCGACGACCTTACGGTCGATTTAATGTGCGTCATTCCCGACGAATCTGTGGCGGTGGCGAAGGCGTCGGTCAATAAGATATCCGACGTGGTGAGCGCCATACAGACGGAGGTTGATCTGGGCACCAACGCCGCGGTGGATATGGATCTGATGGACGCGGTGCTGGAGGCCCGGGTGAGCAGCAGCAGCCAGGTGAACGACCCGCGCTGGTTCAGCGAGGCGCTGGACAAGATTGATGCGCTCACAAAGCAGAAGGATACGCTCAAGAAGCTCAACTCCGGCATCGACCGACCATGCATGGACCGGCGTGACGACGGTCCTGGGGATGCTGCAGACAGCGGCAACCTATGCGGCGGTCGACGAGATAAGCATCGGCGGGGTCCACGCGATCTGCGTCAACCGGGACTATCTGACCTATTCAGACCCCATCGTATTGGAGGAGATCGAAAAATACGCGGCATTCATGCAGAGCGGCGCCGTCAATTATTCGTTGTACGATTATGTATCCAAGAACGCCGGAAGCTGGGTGCTGGATGGGCTTACAGCCTCATGCCCTGTCTTTAAGCTGATGCAGCTGGCGACGCATCTGCTACCGGCCCTGTCTGAGGGGATCAACGCAACCCATAGCTTTCAGATCAGCGTGCTGGCAATCCCCCTGCAGAGCGATGTCGAGAGGGTCCTCCAGGCGGAGCTGAAGGCCTATCCGGCCCGGAAGGCGAACCAAAAGGAATTCAAGGCCCTGTCCGAAACAGCGTATATTTACCTAAAAACCTGCTACATTGCACGGAACCAGGCGACCGCGGCGCTGGGCCTCAGCGGCGATGCCCTTGTACAGCAGCAGAGGCAGATGGACTTTCTGCTGGAAAAAATGGCGATTTTATCGGTGAATTATGAGACTGCACCGGAGAACGCCTATAGCAAGGCCTACCGGCTGCAGGAGATTGACGATTCGGTCCTGATCGATTCTTTTACTGAAAAAATGTACCTGCAGGTTTCAGGCGAGGTGCGAAAGGCCGCGGATGAATCTCCGGTAGAGGATGCCCATTGCGAGATCACCAACCAGGATGGTGAACTATGCGGCATTTTCGATGGGACGCCGGGCGGGAAATACCAGCAGCTTTATGTTCCAGCCTATAGGCCGGCAGGCTGTATTCCCTATGAGGGGGAGCTGGTGGCGTCAGTCGATCTGCATTTTAGCTCGCCGACCGTGGACGGTGAGGATACGGTGAAGGCCGGGGGCGCTCCGGGCGCCGGGGTGGATCCCGTGGAAACGGCGTATCTGGAAGACGGTGGGTTTGCCATGGCGAGCAATCTGGGCGCGATCGACGGAACGCTGTATTCTGTGACCATGCGATATATCCAGGAGGATGCGGGCATCCAGCAGCTGAACGTGCCTGCTGATGAAGCAGACGGCTTTTATGTGGCAAAGTTCGCATACTACGGAGGCAAAATCTACTATGTGGAGAAAACCCCGGGAACGGACGATACGGTGAGCTTCAGGCTGTGCTGCTGCGACAAGGATGGGAGCGGGCGGACCGTACTGGTGGACAGCGGTATGATCAGCTGGTCCGGACTTTATTTCGTGATCGAGGACGGGCTGATTACATGGAGCCAATATGACTATGAGACAAAATCCACCTTATACCAGACCTACAGCATCTCCGAGGGGAAAATGATCGACAGCCAGAGCGCTTTAGGGCCGCTGACGGAGCTTGTATTGGGCGGCTATGACCATAGCTCTGTGATCCTGGAGGAAAACGGCGATGGAACCTGGACGCTTTACCGGCGGCTGCGGAACAATGAGGACGCGGAATCGCTGAGCTACAGCCTGGTTACGGTGGATGAAAGCGGCCATGCGGACGTGAGCTATCAGGGGATGAAGGGCTATATTGAGGGGGTGCAGAGCCTATTTGCCATATATGATGGGTACGCCTATATGACCGCCTATGAGAACAACGATGGAATCCTCTATAGGCTTAACCTGAACGATGCCAACGACATCCAGGAGATCGGCAGGCATATGACCGCCGGCGGCGGGGACGCATTTTTCAATTATTAACCCAGAGGGCAACTAGGACGGGGAAGAGCCATGTTTCAATATGAAAGAAAAATCCAGTATCACGAGACGGATAAAATGGGGATATCGCATCATTCAAACTATGTCAAATGGATGGAGGAGGCCCGGATCGCCTTTCTGGACAGCGTAGGGCTGCCCTTTCAGGCCATAGAGGAGCGCGGCATCGTCTCTCCCGTAATGGAACTATCCATCGCCTATAAAAGGCCGACAACCTTTGGGGATACGGTGCTGGTTGAAGTCGCGGTAACAAAATATACCGGCGTCCAGCTGGAGGTTGGCTATCGGATAAAGCATGCCGGAACCGGTGCCGCTGCGGCAACGGCCACCTCCAAGCACTGCTTTCTTCGGGACAACAGGGTTATCGCCCTGCAGCGCGCTGAGCCGGAGATCCACCGCATTTTGCAGCGGGCTCTTGAAACCGGCTGTGGGGATCCGTAACCCTGAGGGCGGCTTATGCCGCAAAATGATCCTTAGGATGGGAATAAAACGGGATAAAGGGACAAGGACGGCTGACGCGCCGGCTATAGCCGGCGCGTCAGCCGCCCTTTATTGTTCTT